>NZ_JBANDZ010000001.1:1008236-1009707 GCF_037963085.1 Bifidobacterium favimelis
CGTCCGTGCCAGGTGCAGGCCGGTAGTGAAACGACCAGCTCACCCTTTTGCGGGGGAGGGGAGGCCGGGACCAAGGCCACCACAAGCCTGTGGGAGGGGCCTGCCGGCAGACCATAACAGCCGAGACAGAACAGGACAGGAGGGTTCGGCAGATGATGAAAAAATGTGCCGGGAACCCGACAGGTTCCCGGCACACCATGTGAACATCCGCCTTCCACCTCACTTTTCATGCGAGGCGGAGGCCTGTCCTGCAATCAGCCGTTGACGCGGTCGATGCCCTTCTGCACGTCGGAAAGGACCGAATCCCAGGAGTCGATGAAGGCGGCGACCCCGTCGGCCTCCAGCTTGTCGGTCACATCCTTGATGCTGATGCCCAGGTCGGCCAGCTTCTGCATGATCGCATGGCTCTCCTCATAGGTCCCCTTGATGGAGGGGGCTCCGTCGCCGTGGGCGGCGACGGCGTTCAGGGTCTTCTCCGGCATCGTGTTCACCACGTGCGGGGCCACCAGCTCGTCCACGTACTTGCAATCGGAGTAGTTGGCGTTCTTGGTGCCCGTGGAGGCCCAGAGCGGCCGCTGCCTCTTGGCGCCCTTGGCTTCAAGGTCGGCCCAACGGGGGTCCGTGTCGAAGGTGGTCTCGAAGAGTTCGTAGGCCAGGCGGGCGTTGGCCACGGCGGCCTTGCCCTCCATCGCCTTGGCCTCGTCGGAGCCGTTGGCCTCGAGAAGCTTGTCGACGGCCGTGTCCACACGAGAGACGAAGAAGGAGGCCACGGAGCCGATGTGCCTGAGGTCATGGCCGTTCTTGTCGGCCTGGACCAGACCCTCGATGAAGGCGTTGATGACCTGCTTGTACCTTTCCAGGGAGAAGATCAGGGTCACGTTCACGGAAATCCCCTTGGCCAGGGTCGCCGTGATGGCCGGCAGTCCCTCAATGGTCGCAGGGATCTTGATCATGGCGTTGGGACGGTCCACCTTTGCCCAGAGCTCTTCCGCCTGCTTCTCGGTCTCCTCGGTGTTGTGGGCCAGGCGGGGGTCCACCTCGATGGACACACGCCCATCCACGTAGTCGGTCTTCTCGGCCACTTCGCGGAAGATGTCGGTCGCGTCGCGCACATCGGTCGTGGTCAGCTCGCGGACGGCATCCTCGACGTCGATCCTGCCCAGCTGCTTGAGCTGCTCATCGTAGGGGCCTACCTGGCTCAGGGCCTTCTGGAATATGGAGGGGTTGGTCGTGACGCCGACCACGTTCCGCTCGGCGATCAGCTGCTGGAGGTTGCCCGAGGCGATTCTCGTACGGCTCAGATCATCCAGCCAGATGGAGACACCGGAGTCGCTGGTGCGTTGGGTGTTTGCGTTTTCTGCCATTCTTGCTCCTTTGGGGTTCCCATATGGGAACACATCTATGATGACAACATCATCACCACGACTTCTATTCCGCACCTCCGGGGCCATACCCGGTGCGCGCGGGCCGC
>NZ_JBANDZ010000001.1:1009971-1039967 GCF_037963085.1 Bifidobacterium favimelis
CCCAGGTCGCGCATGTTCTCATCGCCGCCGCCCTGCAGGCCGAAGCGCTCGATGGAAACGGGCTTGCCATAGGAGCCAAGGTACTTGTACCAGGGCATGGCCAGGCCTGCCTCGACCGAGACGCGGGCCTTGACGGAGGCGGGGAGGGTCTCTTCCTTGTACTCCTCGTCCTGCTCCTCGAACCACTCCATGGAGGGGAAGGAGATGACACGGGCCTTGATGCCCTCGTCGGCCAGGGTCTTGGCTGCAGCAACGGCGTGCTGGACCTCGGAACCGGTGGCCATGAGGAGCACGTCCGGCTGGCCTTCGGTGTCGACCAGGACATATGCGCCCTTGCGGACCCCTTCACGTGCCTTGGACTTGGTCTCCTCCAGGGTCGGCACGCCCTGGCGGGTCAGGATCAGGGCCGTCGGGTGGGTGTTCCCCTTCTCGAAGAAGTAACGATAGGCCTCGGCGGTCTCGTACTGGTCGGCCGGGCGGACGACCTCCATCTGGGGGATCCCCCGCATGGCAGCCAGGTGCTCGATCGGCTGGTGGGTCGGACCATCCTCACCCAGGGCCACGGAATCATGCGTCCAGATGTAGAGGTTGGGGATGTCCATCAGGGCGGCCAGGCGCACGGAGGGCCGCTCGTAGTCGCTGAACTGGAAGAAGGTCCCGTTGAAGGGCCTGGTGTCCGACCCAAGGAGGATGCCGTTGGTGATGGCGCCCATGGCGAACTCACGCACGCCGAAGTGGAGCTGGCGGCCGTAAACGGAGGCGGTGGGCCACTGGACGGTCTCGTCGTCCGACGGTGCAAAGGAGACGGCACCCTTGATGTTGGTGTTGTTGGAACCACCCAGGTCGGCCGATCCGCCCCAGAGCTCGGGCATGATGGGGGCGATGGCGTTGATCAGGGCGCCGGAGGCCTTCCTGGTCGCCACCTTCGAACCGGGCTCGAAGGAGGCTTCCACCCGGTCGATGGCCTCGTCGAAGCCCTCGGGCAGCTTCCCCGCATGAATGCGGTCGTAGAGGGCGGCCTTGTCGGGGTTAGCCTGACGCCAGGCCTGGAAGCGCTGGTCCCAGTCCTTGTGGGCGGCCAGTCCACGCTGTGCGACCTCACGTGCATGGGCCAGGGCCTCTTCGTCGATCTGGAAGTCCCGCTCAGGGTCGTATCCCAGAGTCCTCTTCAGGGCGGCGACCGCCTCGGCGCCGAGTGCGGAACCATGGGCGGATGGATCGTTGGTCTTGCCAGGGGTGGGCCAGGCCATCAGGGTGTCCACCTTGATGAACTTTGGCCGGTCACTCACCTGTTCGGCCTTCTCGAGGACGGCCGCCAGGCCCTCCACGTCCTCCTTGTAGGAGCCGTCGGGCTGGATGAAGCTGAATTCGTCGGTGTACCATCCGTAAGCCTGGTAACGCTTGAGGATGTCCTCGCCCAGGGAGATCTTGGTATCGCCCTCGATCTGTATGTGGTTGGCGTCGAAGATGACGGTCAGATTGCCAAGGCGCTGGTCTCCGGCCAGGGAGCTGGCCTCGGAGGAGACGCCCTCCTCGACGTCGCCCTCACCGCAGATGACCCAGATCTTGTGGTCGAAGGGGGACCGGCCCTCGGGGGCGTCGGGGTCGAGCAGGCCACGCTCGTAGCGCTGACCGTAAGCGAAGCCGACCGCGGAGGCCAGGCCCTGACCCAGGGGTCCCGTGGTCATCTCTATGCCCGGGGTCAGGCCGTACTCCGGATGGCCCGGGGTCCGGGTGCCGGCCGTGCGGAAGCGCTTGAGGTCATCCAGGGTCAGACCGTAACCGGAGAAGTAGAGCTGTACGTACTGGGTCAGGGAGGCGTGGCCGCCCGAGAGGATGAACCTGTCCCTGCCGGCCCAGTCGGGGTCGTTGGGGTCGTGGGTCATGAAGCGCTGATAAAGCATATAGGCGATCGGCGCCAGGGAGATCGGGGAGCCGGGGTGGCCGCTCCCGGCCTTTTCGACGGCATCCGCCGAAAGGACCTTAGCCATCTTGACGGCGCGCTCGTCAAGATCAGACCATGTGAAATTGGACATTTGCAATCAACTGTTCCTTCCAATTGAGAGGTCGACATGTTCCGACTTGTGTCGAAAATGTTCGTTTACCTTCACATTGCACCTCTATCGTATCCGCGTCGTCAGACACGTCACCCCCTTGTTCATCGGCCCGGGAGTGGTGCACGCCGCGGCATGGACGACCACCGACACCCTCAGGGTCCTGACCCTGTCGAGGTCAGCTCAGAACAAAGTTTTGGCACTCCGCTCCCGCGAGTGCTAATACTGTGAACATGACGGGAAGGAGCGACCATGACCAATAACAGACGGATGCTGGTGCTTCGCGCCGTCGTCGAAGATTATGTGCGGTCGCACGAGCCCGTAGGCTCCGGATCCCTGACCCGACGCCATCATCTGGGAGTCAGCTCGGCCACCGTCCGCAACGACATGGCCGCCCTGGAGGACGAAGGCTACCTGGTCCAGCCCCACACCTCGGCCGGCCGTGTGCCGACCCAGAAGGGCTACCGCTATTTCGTCGACAAACTGGCCACCGTGGTCCCCCTCTCCTCGGCCCAGCGCAGGGGGATCGAGGCCTTTCTGTCCGGTTCCGTCAACCTGGAGGACACCTTGCGTCAGGCTGCCCGTCTCCTGGCGCAGATAACCGGGCAGGTCGCCGTGGTCGCCTCTCCGTCACTGGCCAGGTCCCGCCTGCGCAGGGTCGAGCTCATCGGACTTTCACACAGCTCTGTCCTGGTGGTCGTCATCACCGACACGGGCCGGGTGGCTCAGAGGACCCTGCACTCGATCAAGCAGGCGGGGCCGGACACCCTGGTCGACCTGTCCGAGATGGTGAACCGGCAGTGTCACGACCTCCCCTTGGGAACGGCCGCCGACAGCTGCCAGGTCATGGCCGATTCTTCCTCCCGCCCAGGCCTGAAGGCCATGCTGCGCATCCTGGCCTCGGTCTTCCAGGACATGGCCACGCACGAACAGACCAGCGGCCTCTACATGGCGGGCACCTCCCAGCTGACCCATGGTCAGGCCGTTTCCATGGATGATCTGGCACCACTCCTGGATGCTCTGGAGGAGCAGGTGGTCCTCATGAAACTCATGCAGGCCCAGAGTGAACTGGCCAGGGACCACAACGGGGTCAGCGTGGCCATCGGCACCGAGACCCGTACCCCTGGGCTGGTCCATGCCTCCGTGGTCACCAGCGGTTACGGTTACGCCCCCGTCCCCACCGGCCCCTCCGATACCGGGGGAGAGGAGGGGGTCCGTGACCCGGCCGCCCTGGAGGGCAATGCCCCCGTCGCCTTCGTCGGGTCGATAGGACCCACCCACATGGACTACGAGACAACCATGAGCGCCGTACGGGCCGTGGCATCCTACCTGACGGGCTTCCTGTCCGGCAGCGAGGAAGCAGAGGGATGAAGAATGGGGCTCCCTCCATCATGAATATGCATGAAAATCCAGGACCTGACAGGTTGCAGGTGTGACAGGAGAAAGGCCGGGCTGACCCGGCCTTATGGAAGAATGGCCCAGGAAGCGACACAGAAGGAATACCGGTGGCAGATTACTACGAGGTTTTGGGCATAGACCACAGCGCTAGCGATGAGGACGTCAAGAAGGCCTATCGCAGGATGAGCAGGAAATACCATCCGGATATAGCGGGACCGGAGTTCGAAGACAAGTTCAAGGAGGTGAACACCGCCTACGAGGTCCTCTCCGACCCACAGAAGCGCAGGATGTACGACAGCGGCGTCGACCCCAACGACCCGCAGGCCTCGCAGAGCGCAGGCTTCGACATGGGCGACCTCTTCGGACAGTTCTTCGGCGGGGGATTCGACACGGCTTCCCAGGGTCCCATCCCGAGGACCCAGCCCGGCCGTGACGCCCTGGCCTCTGTAGACATCGATCTGAAGACCGCCGTCTTCGGCGGAACCGTGCAGACCCAGATCCACACCTTCGGCCTCTGCCAGGTCTGCAAGGGATCCGGTGCCCAGGAAGGAACCTCACCGGTCACCTGCCCCATCTGCCACGGCAGCGGCTATGCCCAGAAGGTGGTCCGCACCTTACTGGGACAGATGATGACACAGGCCCCCTGCGAGAGGTGCGAGGGGCACGGGACGATCATCGAGCACCCCTGCCCCGAATGCCAGGGGCATGGACGTGTCCGAGTCCGTCGTGACGTCGGCGTCAACATCCCGGCCGGGGTCTCCGACGGGTCAAGACTCCGCCTGGCCTCCCAGGGTGAGGTCGGCGAGGGGGGTGGCGCCGCCGGGAACCTCTACGTCGACATCCATGTGAAGGCCGACAGGCGGTACGCCCGCGACGGGGACGACCTCCACTGCTGGATCAGCATACCGATGACCTGGGCCGTGCTCGGCCATCAGGTCGATCTCGACACCTTCGACGGCCCCCGACAGGTGGAGGTGCCGGCCGGCTCCCAGCCTGACGACGTGGTCTGCCTGAAGGGACTGGGAGTGCGCAAACTGGGCAGCCAGGAGGAGCGTGGGGACATACTGGTCCACCTCCTGGTGGAAATCCCCACCAAGCTCAGCGAGGGCGAGCGGGGTCTGATCAAGGACTTCGCCGACAGCCACGATGCCGCTGCCCACGAGGTCAGCCAGAGTTCCAGGCCGTCGACCCTGACGGGCAAGAAGGGGCTCTTCGACAAGCTGAAGAACATGTTCAGCTGAGTGGGGATGGCTGAGCCGAACCCCTCAGCCCAGCAGTGAGCGGCACATGGCCCTGTACTCGCTGATGTAGCCCCCTCCGAAGAATACGCTGTGACCGGCGATGGGGTAGAGCTGCCAGAGGGTGTACCTCTCCCCGTAGCCCTCGGCCAGCGGATGCACCGATTGGTATCCATCCATTATCTGGTCGAGGAAGGGCATCCCGAACAGGTGGAGCATGGCCAGGTCCTCCTCCCTATGGCCGCCGTGCGCGGCAGGATCGATCAGAACGGCCTGGGTCCCGCCATCGTTCCTGGTCCACATGACGTTCCCGCTCCACAGGTCCCCGTGGACCCTGGCAGGCCTGTCCTTCGCCGCCCCGCCCAGCAGTTCCGGCAGGGCCTGGACGACCTCCTGGGTCATGGTCATGTCCGACTTGTCGAAGGACCCGCGCTCCATCCCCATCCTGACCATGGGGATCAGCCTCCCCTCGGCGTAGTAGGCGGACGGGTCATCCCAATCACCCGTGTCCATGGGGACCGGGTCCTGGAGGGGGCCGAAGTAGCAGGTGCCTTCATATCCCTCCGGTGCCGATCCGAAGTGGTCGGCTCCCGCATCATGCATGCGGGCCAGCTGCGCCCCGAACCGGTAGGCTGCCCCGGCGGTGGGGGAGGCGGAGTCGATCCGTTCGATGTCCAGATGGTCATCGCCCCACCCATAGACGTCAACGACCCTGGGGCCGCCTTCCTCCTGTGCCTGACGCAACCAGAGCAGCCCCTTGCCCTCGCATTCGAAGAAACCCTTCGGGGCCCTCATCCTGCTCTTCCTGTACGGTGTCACCATTGTCCCCTCCCTGTCAGCGGAAATCTACACAACCATTGTGGGCATTTAGCGCGACATGCGTGCGCTCGTCCCTGCTTGGGCGTGGCGGTGTCTATGCTGGTTCAGTCACGTCGTCGTCTGAATCCGAGGGGCCCCATGAATCTCTTTGAATCCATACTGTTCGGGCTTGTGCAGGCCTTGACCGAGTACTTCCCCGTCTCTTCGAGCGCCCATATCCGCATACTCGGAGGCCTGCTCGGGCAGGACCCCGGTGCAGCCTTCACCGCCATCATCCAGTTCGGTACGGAGTTCGCCGTCCTGCTGTATTTCAGACACGACATCGCAAGGATTCTCAGCCACTGGTTCCGCTGCCTGGCCGGCAAGGACGGCGGCGGCCTGCGTGAACGCATGGGTTCCAAGGACCACGACGCCGCCCTGGGCTGGTACATCATAGCGGGGACGATTCCCATAGTCGTAGCCGGCCTCCTCTTCCAGAAGATCATCGAGACCAAGCTGCGCAACCTCTGGATCACGGTGGCGGTCCTGATCATCTTCGGCCTCCTGCTCGACTACTTCGACAGGACCGGACGGCAGACCAAAACGATGGAACAGATGAATCTCAAGGACGCCCTCCTCTTCGGCGTCGGTCAGATGCTGGCCCTCATCCCCGGTGTCTCCCGTTCCGGAGGGACCATGACCTTCGGCCGCGCGCTGAACTACACCCGTGAGGCGGCAGCCCGGGTCAGCTTCCTCATGGCGATTCCCGCCGTCTTCGGGGCGGGGATATTGGAAACCGTGAAGTCTGTGAAGGACATCCACGCCGATGCGGCATTTCCGGGCTGGGGGGCCACCATATGCGCCACCCTGGTCAGCTTCGTCGTCGGTTATCTGGTGATCATAGCCTTCCTCAAGATAGTGTCCCGTTTCTCATACAGGGCCTTCGTCATCTACCGCATCGGTCTGGCGGTCGTGGTTGCGATCCTCCTGATCGCCAACGTGATTCCGGCCGCAGGAGGTGTCGCGGTCGCCTGAATTCATGTCGTGGTGGGGGAGTGACGCACCACCCCGACATGCCCTTGCACAACGTTGGATATTCCACCCCCAAGCTTGGTAAAATGGCTCTACACCGTCAAGCAGGCATAATGAATCGGAAATGTCTCCTGAGGCTGTCAGCGTGCTTCCTACAGCAGCTGGAGGGCCTGCCTCGTCGGCCTAACAGGGTCAAAGGTGGGGGGACACATGCATTTCAGGGTCGACAGACTTGATGAGGTCTTCCCCTTTGCCGAGTTCGTTGCAGATGCATTCGGTCCTCTTGCGGAGATCGTGGTCCATGACATCACCAGGCCAGAACACTCCATCGTCTTCATACGCAATGGACAGCTGTCCGGACGGGCCAAGGGGGACGGGGTCACCGTCGAGACCCTCAAGCTGGCTTCACAGGCCAGGGATACGGATCTGGACTTCGTCTCGGATTACCCCGGCGTCGAGCTCAATGACCATCAGTTCCGCGTCTCGGCTTATTTCCTGCGAAACCACCAGGAGAAGCTCATCGGCCTCTTTTGCGTAAACGTCAACATAACGGACCTGGGTATGGCCGCCAAGGTGCTGCAGACCTTCATCGAGACCAGGGTGGAGGATCTTCCCTCTCCGGACCTGGTCATGAAGCCGGTGACCGAGGACTCCGAAGACCTTATCAGGAGGAAGGTCCGACAGGCGGTGAAGACCGTCGGAACCCCGGTTGACGATCTGGACATAGGGCAGCGTCTGGTCGTGATTCAGAAGGTGAAGGAACAGGGCGTCTTCATGATAAAAGGGGCCGTCCGCGTGGTGGCATCGGAACTGGATATCTCAGCACCGACCCTATATCGATACCTCCAAAGACTCAGATGATATCAGAAGATAAAAGAAGACCGCCGGCAGAGGGAGAGGGGGGGTAATAATTCTTCACACCACCGGCGGAGTATTCAATGAGCGGCATGGTCAGTCCATTCTGACGGTTGCCGGAATCGGTCTCACTTGGTGAGGCCGGAAGAATCACTCATATACGGTTGGAAGCCCAACCCACTCGATGTGCATGAAGCGCACTCCGTACATATCACCCATCAGTCTTCCAATCCGACAGAAACAGACCGTGACACGCAAACAGGTTTACGGTAAGATTCGCACGTCGACTTCCGGGTGTAACCGGTCACAGTCATACGATGCCCGTATATGGAAACTGGAGCGGGTTGATAATGGCAAATGCAAGCAGACAATACCGTCATCCCCTCTCCTTCGTGGACCTCTGTTGCTTCGCAGCATCAGGAAGCATCGCTTGAAACTGTAATAGCAAATTATCACAAATCAACCGGATGTGCAATCGGTGTTTCATGAAGGGGGCAGCAGGCACGGAAGACAGGCAGACACTGATAATCCAGCGGTTTGCCCCCCTGCCCTGGGAGCGGAAAACCTGAGTGCCGATAATTGTTTATCGACTTTCCTACGGGCAAAAGGTAAGGGCCGGGAGAGCCGTGTCAGGTTCGATCGGACCCCTCGCCACTCCGCCTCCAGCAGGGCCAAGGAGGCACCGACTGCCCCACAGGGGCGAGGAAGGACGGGGATGCCGGCAGGGGACCAGGCAACAGTTATCCCGACGGACGCTTGAGCCGCTGTGCGAATGCAGGGAGGAAACACCAACCGCCAGTCAGTCATCGAGAGGGTGGTCATGGCTCAAAACCGGTTGTGGGCGATGCAGGAATCGAACCTGCGACCCCTTCGGTGTGAACGAAGTGCGCTAGCCGCTGCGCCAATCGCCCGATGGTGAGCCGAAAAGCCTGCCATCTGCATGGAGGCTTCCGTGGGCGATACTGGATTCGAACCAGTGACCCCTTCCGTGTCAGGGAAGTGCGCTACCTCTGCGCCAACCGCCCGGGTCAATCTCTTTCGAGAGAGGTGGGTACGAGAGTCGAACTCGTCTATACGGCTTTGCAGGCCGCTGCCTAACCGCTTGGCTAACCCACCGTATTGGTTAAACTGCTCGGAACCTCGAGCGGGCAACGGGACTCGGACCCGCGGTCTCGACCTTGGCAAGGTCGCGCTTTACCAACTAAGCTATGCCCGCACTTCAGGAGCCAGCCATCGGGGTGACTGCCTGAGCACGAGGCACCACTATATCCTCAGCTGCCTGAATCCGCAAGGACAGCGTGTCGTGCACCCCGCTCCCGCCCGGTCCGCGACGGTGTCTGAGGGCGGCCTCCCCGCACCCGTCCTTCTCGCTGATGGCATACCTCCCGAGCTCGGCCTGCTCTCCAGCTAATCTGTTGGGTATGAGAGAAGAAGCCAGGCAACATCGCATCATGGTGGCCGCCTTCGAGGGCTGGAACGACGCTTGCTCCGCCTCCACCAACGTGATCCGCCACCTCTTGGATGCCTATGACTCCAAGGATGTCGGAAGCATCCAGGGTGACGGCTTCTATGACTATCAGATGTCAAGGCCCATGCTCTGCCACGTCCAGGGACGTCGACGGATCATATGGCCTGAAGCCAAGTTCTACGAGGTGTCGGTGGGGGAGGGGGCCACCCTCCTCCTTGAGATGGGCCCAGAACCCAATTACCGCTGGAGCGAGTTCTGCAGGCAGAGCATCCACATGGCGGAGGACTATGAGATGGACACCATCATCACCCTGGGGTCCATGTTCGCCGACTGCCCGCACACCAGGCCCCTGCCCATCGACGACCTTGAGGGGGACCAGGACCTGTCCGACACCGACGGCCACTCGGGGCCCATCGGCATCCCCACGGTCCTGGATGCCCTGGCCAGCCAGGACGGCTACCGGACGGACTCCGTCTGGGTCTCGATACCCCAGTATCTTGGCAATGACGAATGCGCCCAGGGGACCCTCCAGCTTTTGCGCCGCCTCTCGGCCGCGCTCGGAGTGGACCTGGCCGAGGGAGACCTGCCCCGCAAGGCCGAGGAGTGGAAGTCCCAGGCCTCGGTCCTCCTGCACTGCAACGACGACCTGGCCAATTACGTGCACCGCCTGGAGCTGGACGCGGATGCCAAGGCCATGGGTGCAGACGGGCCCGCAGGTGACACCCCCACAGGGCTGGAGCTGGTCAAGGAGGCCGAGGAGTTCCTCCGCTCGATGGGAGGGGACCAGGACCGGGCCGACCAGTGAACCTGCCGGGCCCGGTCCTGACACAGCCTGGCCCCCCTTGTCTGGCAGCCGTTTTAACCTGACCTCGTTAACCATGCCTGGCCTGCACCTTGTAACGCGGGCTTATGATAGCGAGGACGGCATTCATGACTGAGTCGAGCATCTCCATACGTGTGAACGGAAAATCGGAGGAGGTGGCATCGGATCAGACCGGCGTCCAGCTCTTCTCACAGGACAAGGACATCATCGCGGTCAGGATCAACGGCTCTCCCCGCGACCTGTATACCCCCCTTCATGACGGCGACACGGTCGAATCCATAAGCCTGGATTCGCCCGACGGCCTGGCCATCATGCGTCACTCGGCCACACATGTCATGGCCCAGGCCGTCCAACAGATCAGGCCGGATGCCAAGTTGGGAATCGGCCCGGCCATCACTGACGGCTTCTATTACGACTTCGACGTGGACAAGCCCTTCACCCCCGACGATCTCAAGGAGATCGAACTCAGGATGAGGACCATCATCAACTCCTCCCAGTCCTTCCGCAGGAGGGTGGTCAGCGAGGAGGAGGCCCGGGCCGAAGAGGCCGGACAGCCCTACAAGCAGGAGCTGATCGGAATCAAGAAGGGCGGCATCCAGGGCGACGAATCCGCCGAGGTCTCGGGAGACGGCGAACTGACCATGTACGACAACCTCGACATGGAGGGGAACATCGTCTGGAAGGACCTCTGCCGGGGCCCCCACCTGCCCAACACCCGCTACATCAAGGCTTTCAAGCTGATGCGGACGGCTGCGGCCTATTGGAGGGGGGACGAGTCCAACCCCATGCTCCAGCGGATCTATGGCACCGCCTGGGCCAGCAAGGAGGACTTGAAGGCGTACACCGCCCGTCTGGACGAAGCCGCCAAGCGCGACCACCGCAAGCTGGGCGCCGAGATGGACCTCTTCTCCTTCCCGGACGAAATAGGCCCGGGCCTGCCGGTCTTCCACCCCAAGGGTGCGGCCGTCATCAACGCCATGGAGGATTACTCGCGCGAGATGCACCGCAAGAACGGGTACTCCTTCGTCCAGACCCCTCACATCACAAAGGGGCACCTCTACGAGATCTCGGGCCATCTTCAGTGGTACAAGGACGGGATGTTCCCCCCCATGCACCTGGATGAGGAGAGGGACGAAAAGGGCAATGTGACCAAACAGGGCTTCGACTACTACCTCAAGCCCATGAACTGCCCGATGCACAACCTGATCTTCAAGTCCCGCCAGCGTTCGTACAGGGAACTCCCCCTGAGGCTCTTCGAGTTCGGCACCGTCTACCGGTACGAAAAGTCCGGCGTGGTCCACGGGCTGACCAGGGTGCGCGGCCTGACCCAGGACGACTCCCACATCTACTGCACGCGGGAGCAGATGAAAGGGGAGCTGACCAGCCTCCTCCAGTTCGTCCTCAAGGTCTTGAAGGACTTCGGCCTGAACGACTTCTACCTTGAGCTTTCGACCAAGGACCCCCACAAGTTCGTCGGCAGCGACGAGGTCTGGCAGGTGGCCACCGACACCCTGGCCGAAGTGGCCAGGGACTCCGGGCTGGAGCTGGTGGACGACCCGGGCGGGGCGGCCTTCTACGGCCCCAAGATCTCGGTCCAGGCCCGGGATGCCATCGGCCGCACCTGGCAGGTCTCCACCATACAGTTGGACTTCAATCTGCCCGAACGCTTCCAGCTGGAGTACGTGGCGGCCGACGGGTCCCACCAGCGGCCGGTCATGATCCACCGTGCCCTCTTCGGGTCGATCGAGCGCTTCTTCGCCATCCTTTTGGAGCACTATGCCGGGGCCTTCCCCGCATGGCTGGCCCCTGTCCAAGTCCAGGCCGTTCCCGTGGCGGACGAGTTCGCCCCCCACCTCCAGTCCGTCCTGGACAGGCTCAAGGAGGACACCGTCCGTTGCGAAATCGACCTTTCGGATGACCGGTTCGGCAAGAAGATTCGCAACGCCGCCAAGTCCAAGGCCCCCTTCATCCTGATCGCAGGCGAGGAGGATGTCTCCAAGCAGGCGGTCAGCTTCAGGTTCCGCGACGGCAGCCAACTCAACGGCATCCCCGTGGACCAGGCGGTGGAGTGGATCGAGGAGGCCATCGACAAGAGGGTCCAGATCAACGGCCTGGACGATTTCGTCGCCAACACCTCGGCCACGGCACCCGCCGGCAAGACCGCCTGACAAGGCCTTGCCGGGTTCGGGGGCAGGCGGGTCCGCCCCCGAACCCGGGTGAATACGGCTCGGGCCGGCAATCTCGCCGGTCCGAGCCGGGAGGGGTAACCTTCTGATATGGACCACCACTGAATGAGGTGAATGAATGTTCGAACACTTGCGCGGCCCCTGGAAACGGATCATAGCCCCCATAGCCCGCGGCCTGGTCCGTATCGGGGTCACGGCCAACGGGGTCACGGTCATCGGAGCCGTCGGCACGGTCCTGGTGGCAATCGCCACCGGTCTGACCGGCTGGCTCCTGCCCGGTGCCATCGTTCTGGCGATTCTCGTGGCCTTCGACTCCCTGGATGGTTCCGTGGCCGCCCTGACCAACGGCGGGACCCAGTTCGGCGCCTTCCTTGACTCCACCCTCGATAGGATCGCCGACTGGGCCGTCCTCGCAGGTGTGATCATCTACATGCGCAGGCACGAGATCGCCTGGGTGACCTCACCCGACCACCAGGGGTTCGACGTCTGGGCGCAGATAGGCATTTACGCCTCCCTCTTCGCCATCATGACCTCCTTCGTCACCTCTTACGCCCGCGCCAGGGCGGAGGCCGAAGGTTACGAGGCGAAAAACGGCATCGCCACCAGGTCCGATCGCCTGGTCATCATCCTGGTGGGCATGGCCCTGACGGGGGCGGGGCTTCCCCTGGCCGTCCTCTCCTGCTTCCTCCTCCTTCTCGACCTTCTGGGGGTGGTGACGGTCTGGCAGCGCATCAGTGCCGTCTCCCGCAGCATGAGCAAGCATCCCAGGCCGGCCGACCCCAGCCACGAGTAAGGAGGGGCATGAACCGCCTGCTCATCCTTGCAGCCCGTTATTCACGTTGGATACCCGAGACCTTCCTGAGGGGCCTCTTCCTCATGGCGGCGGACCTGGCCTGGTTCTTCCACCTGGGCGGGGTCGGGCAGCTTGAGAAAAACCTGGCGCACGTCCTGGCCGTGCCTGACGGCGATGAGGCCGATGGACCACGGAAGGAGGGCGGGGGGCCTGCCTTGGACCACAGGCGGTTGCGTCATCTGTCCCGTCTGGGGATGCGTTCCTACTTCACGTATTTCAGCGAGGCCCTGACAGTCGGTGCCCGGGACGAGGATACCCTCCTGGCCCGAGTGAGGGGGGCGGGTAGCGGGTATCCCTCCCCGGCGAAGAGGGATATCGGCATCCGGTCGGTCCCCATCGGCATGGGTCACCAGGGGAATTGGGACTACGCCGGCTTCTGGGCGGGGAAGAGGGTCTCCCCGGTGACCACGGTCGCGGAGAAGCTGAAGGACAGGGCCCTCCTCGAGACCTTCGCCGACATCCGCCGGCGATTGGGCATCAACATACTCCTGACGGGCGAGCCCGACATCACGGGAAGGCTGACCCGCCTCCTGGAGGGCCCGGGCCAGGTGGTCCCGCTCCTGGCTGACCGGGATCTGAGCCGCAACGGGGTCTTCGTCAGGGCCTTCGATTCCTGCATTCGTGTGGCCGCAGGCCCGGCCGTCATCGCCCTGGATTCGGGCCTGCCCCTGTACACGGTGAACATGTACCGTGAACGGCTGAGCGGGGACCGCCGCAGAAGGGCCGGCACCCCTTACGGTTATGTCTGCCGGATAGACGGACCCATCGATGTGTCGCCCTTCGAGGATCTTCCACGTGACCAGGCCGTCCAGGAGCTGACGCAGGCCTGGGTGGACGCCTGGGCAAGGGGGGTGCGCCAGCACCCGGAGGACTGGCATATGCTGCAGCCGATCTTCATTGACGATCTGGACCTCTCGAGGATGCACGGGGTGCCGGATTCGGTGAAGGCCATGGCCGGAAAGGGGGAGCAGTCGTGAGCAGGAACCAATCAGCCTCCGCCACCGCAGGTGAGCAGGGGGACCCCCTGGCGGGGCGTCGTCTCCGTATCGGCATCATCTCGCCGTATTCCTTCGAAACCCCAGGTGGGGTCCAGCTCCACATCAGGGATTTCGCCGAAGAACTCATGGAGCGGGGGCACCAGGTAGAGGTCCTGGCTCCCGGCAGGAGGACCAAGGACATGCCCCTGTGGGTGCGGACCACCGGCAGCTCCTTCGCCATCCCATACAACGGCTCCGTGGCCAATCTGAGCTATTTCGGATCGGCTGGCAGACTGACCCGCCAGTGGGTCCGCCAGGGCCGTTTCGACCTGGTACACCTGCACGAACCGGAGGTGCCCAGTCTCAGTCACAAGCCCCTGATCAGGGGGTTCTCACCCTGCCCCTACGTGGCCACCTTCCATGCCTCGTTCGACAGCTACCCTTTGGCCCTGCGGCTTACCCAGCCCTACCTGAAGGCCTACCTGGCCAACATCCGCCAGGCCATCTGCGTCAGCGAGGCCGCCCTGCGCACGGCCCACCGCTATCTGAGCCCAAGCATCGAGACCCAGATCATCCCCAACGGCATCAAGGCCGATTTCTTCGCCGACGCCCCGGTCAACCCCCGCTGGACGGGTACCGACCAGGCCCCAACCATAGGCTTCCTGGGAAGGATGAACGAGGACCGCAAGGGGTTCAAGGTGCTGGCCCAGGCGGCGCTCGACGTCCTGCCATCCCACCCGGGCGCCCGTTTCCTGTGCGCCGGTGACGGGGAGGAGTCGGCCAGGGAGGTCCTGGAGAAAACAGACCCGTCGTTGGCAGACCACTTCGAGTTCCTTGGAAGGATCAGCGACGAGGACAAGGCCTCCTTCTACCGCAGCCTCAGCATCTATGTGGCCCCCCAGATCGGCGGGGAGAGCTTCGGCATCGTCCTGACCGAGGCCATGTCGGCCGGCTGCCCTGTCGTCGCTTCGGACCTGGACGCCTTCTCGGCGGTCTCCCAGGAGGGAGAAAGCGCCTGCCTCTTCGCCACGGGTGACGGGAGGGACTGCGCCGGTAAAATCTGCAGGGTCCTGGACGATCCGGCCGAACGGCGCCTCCTCTCAGCCAGGGGGAGGCGGAGGGCCCGGATCTACGATTGGGACCACGTGACCGAACAGGTCCTGTCGGTGTATGCCAAGGCGCTCGGCCAGGTCTGAGGGCCGGCCATCCACCTTTCACCCGCAACGAAGTGCCCCCGGTCGCCTCTTGCCCGGACTATCATTGTCAACCAGCCAATTTAGAATCATATCGTTTACGTATCCGCATCGTCAGGAGCAATATGTCAGGGCATTCAAAGTGGGCCACCACAAAGCACAAGAAGGCCGCGATCGACGCCAAGCGCGGCAAGCTCTTCGCCAAGCTCATCAAGAACATCGAGATAGCCGCGCGCACCGGTGGCGGCGACCCTGACGGCAACCCCACCCTCTACGACGCCATCGTCAAGGCCAAGAAGTCCTCGGTCCCGGCCGACAACATCACCAGGGCGGTCAAGAGGGGTTCCGGCGAGGAAGCAGGCGCAGCCAACTACGAGAGCATCGTCTATGAGGGCTATGCACCTGCCGGGGTGGGCATCATCATCGAGTGCCTGACCGACAACCGCAACCGTGCGGCCGCAGAGGTCCGCTCCACCCTGACCAAGGGGGGCGGCTCCCTGGCACAGAACGGTTCCGTCAGTTTCAACTTCGAGCGCAAGGGCCAGATCGTGGTCCCCTCGGAGGGAACCGACTACGACACCGTCTTCGAGAAGGCTGCCGAGGCGGGCGCCGAAGACGTGTCCGACGACGGGGAGACCTTCACGGTGACCACGGCCCCGGGCGACATGGTGACAGTGCGCAAGGCCCTCCAGGATGCTGGAATCGACTATGATTCGGCCGACCTGGTCCTTGTCCCCAAGACCGAAGTGACCCTGGACCTGGATTCAGCCCTCAAGGTCAACAAGCTGATTGACAATTTGGACGACCTGGACGACGTCCAGGAAATCTACAGCAACTGGACGGCACCTGACGAGGTCATGGCCCAACTGGACGACGAAGAGTGAAATGATGATCGTCCTCGGCGTCGATCCGGGACTCACCCGGTGCGGGGTCGGTGTCATAGAAGCCGGTGCCTCGCGCCGGCTTTCCTTTATCCATGTGGATGTCATCCGTTCAGATCCCGCCCAGTCCCAGGATCTCCGTCTTCTGGCCATATACAACGGTCTGGTGGGGAAGGTGGAGGAATTCAGCCCGGACGTGGTCTCCATCGAACGGGTGTTCGCCCAGGAGAACAGGAACACGGTTCTGGGGACGGCACAGGCTGCCGGCCTGGCCATGCTGGCGGCGGCCCAGAGGGGGATTCCGGTTGCCCTGCATACACCCACCGAGGCCAAGATGGCCGTGACTGGCAACGGGCAGGCCGACAAGGTGCAAGTGGAACGGATGGTGGCCCGCATGCTGGGCTTGAACACCCTGCCCAAACCGGCCGACGCAGCCGACGCCTTGGCCCAGGCCATCTGCCATGCCCTACGCCCCGCCGGTGCCCTTCAGGGGGGAGAACGGGAGCAACACCTGACCGCAGCCCAACGCCAGTGGGCTCTGGCCGCCTCAAAGGCCTCCGGACAGGGCAGGGTCCACAGGGACATGTAGTCTGATTCGAACAGGTGTTCGATTGCTTGTATGCCACGGAAGACAGGCGTGAGGCGACGGGCATCCAGGGAATGCGGAGGTGAAGGATGCTGGCCATGCTGAAGGGCTCGGTGGCGGCCGTCGAGACCGGGATCGCGGTGATAGACGTGTCGGGCGTGGGCTACGAGGTCCACATGCCGCAGACCGACCTGGCCTCCCTGAGAGGCGGGATGCCTGTGACCGTGCATACCTCGCTGAACATATCCCAGGATGCCGTCACCCTTTACGGCTTCCTCTCCAGGGGGTCGAAGACCCTTTTCACCCAGCTTCAGAAGGTCAGCGGAATAGGTCCCAGGGTCGCCCTCTCCATCCTCTCCACCCTGACTGCGGACCAGCTGGCCAAGGCCGTCAGCGAGGGCGATGCGGCCACCCTTTCCAGGGCCCCGGGCCTGGGGAAGAAAGGGGCCCAGAAGATCATCCTGGAACTTTCCGGCAGGTTGGATCTTGAAGAGATGGGTTCGCGGGTGTCCTCGACCCCACTTGACCCGGCCATGGGCAGGGTGGTTGAAGGCCTGGTCTCCCTGGGCTGGCAGCAGCACGATGCCCAGCGGGCCGTGGAGGGGGTCTGCAGGGAGGAGGGCTATCCGACCCCACTGGCCGAAAAGGAAATACCGGCCGTCCTGAAGAAGGCCCTGACCTCCCTGGACAGGGGGAGGTAAGGATATGAGCGCACAGGATTTCGACAAGGACGGGATTGCGCAAGGGGGAGACCTCCCGGAAGGCGTCATGGCAAACCACGATGCCAACGAGGAATCCCTGAGGATGGTCTCGGCGCGTCCCATGGAGGGGGAGCCGGTCAGTGATGAGGAGCTGCGGCCGGACAGCCTTGACACCTTCATAGGCCAACCCCGTCTCAAGGCACAAATGGGTCTCTTCCTCAAGGCCGCCCGCAAACGTGACGTCCCTCCGGACCACATCCTCCTCGCCGGTCCGCCCGGTCTGGGCAAGACCACGCTGGCCATGATCGTGGCGCACGAGCTGGAGGTCCCGATTCGGATCACCTCCGGCCCGGCGGTCCAGCATGCCGGCGATCTGGCATCCATACTGAGCTCCCTGGAAGCCGGGGAGGTCCTCTTCATCGACGAGATCCACCGCCTGCCCAGGGCCGCCGAGGAGCTCCTCTACATAGCCATGGAGGATTTCCGGGTGGATGTGATGGTGGGCAAGGGACCCGGTGCCTCCTCCATCCCCCTTACCCTGCCACGGTTCACGGTCATAGGAGCCACGACAAGGGAGGGGATGCTCCCCTCCCCGCTGCGGGCCCGCTTCGGTTTCACCGCCCACCTGGACTTCTACCCGCACGAGGAGCTGGAGAAGCTGATCGAGCGCTCGGCCGGGGTCTTGGGCATCCGTCTGGAGGGCGACGCGGCACATCAGCTCTCCCTGAGGTCCCGGGGGACACCGCGAATCGCCAACAGGCTTTTGCGCAGGGTCCGTGACTGGGCCATCGTCCACGATCTGCCCTCCATAGGGCCCGATGATGTCCAGGCCGCCCTTGCCCTCTATCAGATCGACTCGGAGGGACTCGACCGTCTCGACCTGGCCGTGCTCACGGCCATCGTGACCAGTTTCGGCGGTGGACCTGTGGGTTTGAACAACCTTTCCGCCATGGTGGGGGAGGAGGCGGAGACCGTGGAGACGGTCTGCGAACCCTACTTGGTCCGCGAGGGCTTCCTGGTCAGGACGCCCAAGGGAAGGGTGGCCACGGCCAAGGCCTGGGAACACCTGGGCAAGACCCCTCCCAGTGATGTCATGAAGCTGTTTTAAAATGAAAACCTCGGGCAAGGCCCAGAAATGTCGGTATAAGCCGACCAAATGTTAGGAGTCCACAAGAATCATGCCACTTTCAGCTTCGCAGTCCGCAGGCTCCGCCCCTATGGGCTCTTTCCTTGTCATGATCATCATCATCGCGGTGATGTTCGCCTTCATGTGGTTCTCCAACAGGAAGGTAAAGCAGCAGCAATCTGAGGTTCAGGACTTCCGGCAGAGCCTGGAACCGGGCACGGAGGTCTCCACCAACAGCGGCCTGCTGGGCACCGTGGTCTCCGTGGATTTGGAGAAGGAGCAGGTGGTCATAGACTCCGACGGCTCCAAGTCCCGCTGGCAGCTCCGGGCCATCACCAAGCCCCCCATCGTCCCTGCCTACGTCCATGACGACGAAGTGGACGAGGAGGGCAACCCCCTCCCTGTGAAGGAGGACGAGGAAGGGGAAGCCCAGGGAGAGGAGAAGACATCTCAGGAAACGTCTTCTGAGACGTCTGAAGAGTCCCTCGGCAGCCCTGACCCGTCAGATCGCGAGAGGACGGGTACCCCGGTGGAGGGCCCTTCTCAGGGAGATGCCGATCCGGAGCAGAAGTCCCAGGAAACGCAGGACTGATTTCCCGCCGGCAGGTCGAAGAGGAACCTGTGATGGGGAAGGCGGCCCTCCACGTCGGAAGGCCCCTCCCCATGCCCGCAAGGGCCGGTTGATGCCCGTTTATGCGCGCACCGATCATGCAGGTCATCACAGCACAGGCACAGAAAGAAGATAATGAACAGCTCGGAAGACATCAGTTTCAGCTACCCCGAGGTGATCGGGGAGCAGGATGCCGCTTACCTGATATCGCTGATCAGAACCATCCCGGATTTCCCGAAGAAGGGGATTCTCTTCAGGGACTTCATTCCGGCCCTGGCCGACCCCAGAGGGCTCTCCATCCTTCTCAAGGCCATGATGGAAACGCTTCCGGTGCCTGCCGACCAGTTCGACGCCGTGGCCGGCCTGGAGGCTAGAGGCTTCCTCATAGGTCCTCAGTTGGCCACATCCTTGGGAAAGGGTTTCCTGGCCTTGCGGAAGAAGGGGAAGCTTCCCCCGCAGACCTTCGGCCAGGAGTACTCCTTGGAATATGGCAGCGCCATGATCGAGATGGAAAAGGACTGCCTGCATGACGGGGAGCGGGTCCTGATCGTGGACGACCTCATCGCGACCGGGGGTTCCGCCCAGGCGGCCGCCAAGTTGATCGAACAGGCCGGCGGCCAGGTCGCGGGCTTCAGCTTCGCCATGGAACTCGAGGGCTTGGAAGGTCGCCATTCACTTGACCGGTATCCCGTCACGACACTGATGACCATGCCGGCCTGACCCTTATGCAGGTGGTATGGTGTCCTTGCGGGATTCATTGAAAGTCTGAAGGGCTGTCAATCACATGATCAAACGTGCCGGGGTTTGGTTCAGGGGCCTCCTTGTAGCCTGCATGGCCATGCTCATATTCGGCATAGCCTTGTCGGCCTGTCTGGCCTTCATCCTCCTGGTCGTCTCCATGGAAACCGGTGGTCCCTCCCTGTCGTCGGCCTCCCTGCCCCTGACCGCCAACGTCGTCCTTCTGACCCAGGGCAGCGGCTTCACGGCCGGGTCGATCACCCTGACCATCACCCCCCTCCTGCTCACCATCGGCCTCATGGCACTCATACGATCCCTGGCCCTCCGATGGACCCCCACCATGGGGGGGTGCCTGCTGGGCACGGCGACCTGGATCCTCATCAATCTGGTCCTCGTCAGATGGACGGCCGCCCCACCCGTGGACACGGACCTCGCCGTGGCCGCCAAGACCGGGGCCTGCTTCCTGATCGGCTACCTCCTGGCCCTCCTGGCCTCCGCAGGTTTCCGTGAGAAGGCGCATGACCTCATCTGGTCCCGCATCCACCCCACAGTGCAGGCGGTACTCGGAAAGTCGGCGTTCATGTCCCTGGCCGTCCTCGGGACCTGCCTGGCAATCGGCCTGGTCACGACGCTCTGGTGGGGGATCCAATACCGGCATTCCGTCATCAAACTCTTCACCATGACCAGGATGGGGACGTTTTCGGCAGTCGTCACCAGCATCGCCTTCCTGGCCTGGCTGCCGAATCTGGCCATCTGGGCCTTCTCCTGGCTGACCGGCGGCGGATTCCGTCTGGGCAATCTGGCCACCTTCACCCTCTGGTCGGGTCAGGCGCGCAACCTCCCATCCCTCCCCTTCTTCGGGCTCTTCCCGGACCCCGTCACAAATCAGGGCCTGAGGACGGCCCTTCTGGCCCTCCCCCTGGCCATCGGCCTGGTCACAGGTGCCCTCATCCTCCTGTCCGCACGGGGGTACAGCCTCTGGGGCCGTCTGCACCGCGGGGATGTCTGGTCCGGTGAATCCCTGTCGGCATTCATCCTGTCAACGGCTGTCATCATATTGACCTGGGCCCTGACCACGGCCGGCCTGGCCCTGGCCTTTCAACTGTCAGGAGGCTCCCTCGGGCAGGAGAGGCTGAAGAGGGTCGGAGTCGAGACAGCCGCAGCCACCCGCACGGCGGCAAGAGGACTGGCTGCCGGCATGATGGCGGTCTGGGTCCTGGTCCTGGTCGCCGCAGCACTGATCTACGCCGTGCAACGCCTTGTTTCCTGGTTCCGGGGCCGGAAGACAGATCTTCCCCCAATATCTGGCGGACCGGATGAAGGCCTGGCGCCTGATGAAAGCCGAACACCTGATGAAAGCCGAACACCGGATGAAAGCGGGACGCCTGAGGATGAGGGGTCGAAGGGCCGACCCCGGTCGGTCCGAGGAAGCGCCGGCTCCAAAACCGGCTGAACCTGTCGTTCCCCAAGTTGCCTTCAAGCACATCCACCAACCGAAGGAGCCGCAATGACAACATCCAGCCGACCAATCTCAAGGGCCCTGGTCTCGGTCTCCGACAAGGGGGGTCTGGATATCCTCGCATCCGCCTTCGCGCGGGCGGGCACCCGGGTCGTTTCGACCGGTCGCACGGCATCCATCCTGGCCGATATGGGAGTGGATGTGACCCCGGCCGAGAAGGTGACGGGATTTCCGGAGAGCCTGGACGGCCGGGTGAAGACCCTGGATCCCCATATCCACGCCGGCATCCTCGCCGACATGGACAACCCCGACCACGTCAGGCAGTTGAAGGAACTGGGCATCCTTCCATTCGACCTGGTAGTGGTCAATCTCTACCCCTTCCAACGGACCGTGGAGGCCGGGGGAAGTGAGGACGCCTGCCGGGAACAGATCGACATCGGGGGGCCGGCCATGATCCGCGCCGCCGCCAAGAACAACGCCAGCGTGGCAGTCATCACCGATCCGACGGACTACCCCCGGCTGGCAGACAGGATCGTATCGGGCCGGGGGTTCACAGCGGCTGAACGCAGGGGGTTGGCCGCCAAGGCTTTCGCCCTGACTGCCGCATACGACGCTGAAGTGGCCCGCTGGGCCGCCTCCACCTGGTCGGACGAGGCCGGCCGGACCGCCCCCTCCCGGCTGACTGCCACATGGGAGCTGGCCCATAAGCTCAGGTACGGGGAGAATCCACACCAGACCGCCGCCCTCTATAAGGAACCCGATGGGCGGGGGCTCGCTTCTGCCGCCCAGCTGAGCGGGGCCAAGGCCATGAGTTTCAACAACTATGTCGACGCGGATGCGGCCTGGCATGCGGTCTGGGACTTCCCCGACCGTCCGGCGGTGGCCGTCGTCAAACACTCCAACCCCTGCGGTCTGGCCCTTGGTGATGATATAGCCCAGGCGCACAGGAAGGCCCACGCATGCGACCCCATGAGCGCATACGGCGGGGTCATCGCAGCCAACCGCACCGTCGACCTGGCCATGGCACGACAGATCAAGGGGATCTTCACCGAGGTAATCGTCGCCCCCGACTACGAGCCCCAGGCCCTTGCACTTCTGGAGACCAAGAAGAACCTCCGCATACTCAAGGTGGGTAATCCTCCCTCCAAGGGGTGGAAGATGAAGACCATAGACGGGGGACTCCTGGTCCAGTCCGCTGACCTGCTCGATGCCGACGGCGACGATCCATCCGATTGGAGGCTGGTCTCGGGTCAGGCGGCGGACCAAGGGACCCTGGCCGACCTGGAATTCGCCTGGAGGGCCATACGGTCCGTCAAGTCCAACGCCGTCCTCCTGGCCCGGGACGGAGCCACGGTGGGCATCGGGATGGGCCAGGTCAACCGGGTGGACTCCAGCCACCTGGCCGTGGAACGTGCCAATACCCTGTCTCCGGGGCAGAACAGGGCCAGAGGTTCCGTGGCCGCCTCGGATGCCTTCTTCCCCTTTGCCGACGGGTTGGAATACCTGATTGATGCGGGAATCTCCGCCGTGGTGCAACCAGGCGGCTCCATCCGCGATGAGGAGGTGATCGAGGCGGCCAGGAAAGCCGGCATCACCATGTACCTGACCGGGACCAGGCACTTCATGCACTGAGGGGGACCAGTGTACGCCGCCGGTGACACTGACGGGTAGCCCTGATAGGGTGGCAACTGGAATGTGGAAAGTTGGCAGTCTCACGGATGGAGGCCTGCGTCGATGGTAACGGTGGCGCGTCACGCACGTCGAAAGGGCGGGGGAGAAGCCCCCCTCCCTGATTCCGCAGACCGCTCTGACATCGGCCCCGACAGGGGGCGGCAGGGCGGGCGCGGACAGGTGCCGCCTGCCGGGAAGGAGGCAGGCCTGCAAGAGAAAGTCCCTGTCTCCCGCTCCCTCCCGCTCCCGACCAGCCAGGAAGCCACCGGGCGCTTATACGTTTCCGAGGCCGGTGAAGGCAATCCCGCATGCGAATGGGTTGTGGCCATCCTAGTAGTGGCCGCCGGCCTGCTGGCCCTGGCGGGGAGGACCCTGGCGGCGACGGTCCTGGTATCCACAGTGGCCCTGGCCACCGGACTGGTCCGTCTGGTCATGAGGGAACACAGTCCTTGGAAGGTCAGATCGGTCGCTTTCGACGCCACCATAGGCATCGGGCTGGGAATCGGTCTGATGATCACCTACTTCAGCATCCAACTCATGCTCTGACCACCTTCCGTCCCGTCCTCACATCACAGGATGCGGCGGAATTCGGCTTCCACTGGATCACAGCAGATGAGCCCGCCCGCGGACATGTCCGCGGGCGGGCTCATCGGACTCGGTGGGTTTCAGGCCGCGTGCCTCCCGTGAATCCCCTGGGACTGATACCCCTCGACGGTCGTCGATTCTCCCGCGGCACCTTCGGCGGGATCCACCCTGGGGTCACCTTCCCCTTCCTGGGCATCCTGGTCGAAGACCTGGTCGGAGCCGTCCGGCTCCTCCGAGAAGCCCACGGAACCCTGGAGAGGGTCGCTGGCGGCCGATCTGGCCGATTCCTTCAACATATCTGCGATGATGCAGAAAAGCCCTACGATGGCTGCAGCCAGGAGGGGGCAGATCCAGAAGATCCACAGCTGGCCGAGGGGGTCGACGGAGGACTTCTTGAAGTGGGCGAAGACGGCCACTCCGGTAGACCGTGCCGGGTTCAGACCGCTCCCGGTGACCAGATAGGTCAGGAAGACGCCGGCACCATAGGCCAGACCCATGTAGAGGGCGTGACCGTGGCGGGGCCGGCCGTTCCTCCTCATCGTGGCCACTGCGGTGCCGACCACCAGCAGGCAGGCCATCAGTTCGGTCACGACGGCCATGGAGACGCCGAAGGTGAGTCCGGACTTTGCCAGATAGGGTGAAGAGGGTGAGGCCTTGCCGAACCCGTTGACGCTGAATGCCAGCCAGGTTTCCGCCGGCACGCTGCCGCTGGTGGGCAGTATGGCCAAGACGCCTCCGGCCGCGATCGCACCGATCATCTGGGCCACGATGTAGACCAGGCCTTCCAACCAGCCTGTTTGTGAGGTGAACATGGCGGCGACCGTGACGGCCGGGTTGAAGTGGCCTCCGGAAACCCTCCCCAGCATGGCCGTGACCCCGGCATAGACCAGGACGGTCGTCAGGGCGACCAGGATGACATTGAGTCCCAGGACGGCCCCGCACAAGGAGTAAATCAGATAGATCATCGAGCAGATCAGGAATGTCCCGGCCAACTCGGCGGCGGCTCCTATCCACATGGCGGCCGGCTGCCTGGCGGCGGCCGCACCGGCGGACCGGTCAGGCATGACGGTCACGTCAGCCATGACGGCCTCGTCCGATCCATCTTCCGTAAAGCCTTGCGGCGGCTCGATCGTGGTCTCGGTCGGAATGTCGGGAACCTGCCCGTCGGCTTCCGACCTCATGGGTGAATCTGAGTCCATCTTTTCCGTCCCTTTCCTCTCCCCGCACCGGCGGGGCCGAATATCACGTATCAGCCTACGCCGAACCATGGGATGAAGTCATACGCCGCCTGGTATACTTGCTTTGTTTTCCGCTGCCCGGCTCTGCCTGCAGAGGAATCCGCCGACCGTTCCGGACACCCTCCGGAGCCGGAATCGGCAATTACGAGTCATAGATTTCAGGAAGGCCACGTTGGGAGAACGATGCCACATCCATATTCACACGCCATGAAAGCCCAAGAGGACACCGAGGAGGGCATCCGCCTCCAGAAGGTCCTGGCGCAGGCCGGATACGGCTCCAGGCGCAAGTGCGAACAGATCATCACCGAAGGCAGGGTCGAGGTGGATGGCCAGCTGGTAACCGAGCTGGGGAGCCGGGTGGATCCGGAACATCAGCAGATCCGTGTCGACGGTTCGAGGATCCACTTCAACGACCATCACATCACATTGGCCCTCAACAAGCCACGCAAGGTCCTGTCCGCGATGGAGGACCCCAAGGGGAGGTTCACCCTCCGGGACATCATCGGGGACCGTTACGAGAGGGTCTTCCACATGGGCCGTCTGGACTACGATTCCGAAGGCCTCATCCTGATGACCGATGACGGAGAACTGGCCCAGCATGTCATGCACCCCAAGTACGAGGTGGAGAAAACCTACATAGCGACCGTAAAGGGCCACATCGGGGGGAACGTCTGCCGCAGGCTGGTCACCCAGGGGGTGGTTCTGGATGACGGCCTGATACGCCTGGACCGCTGCGCCATCCTGGATCACAATCGTGAGCACACCATGGTCAAGGTGGTCATTCACTCGGGCAAGAATCGTATAGTGCGCCGCATCTTCGGCGCCATCGGTTACCCGGTGGTCCGTCTTGTGCGCACCCAGATCGGTCCCATCAAGCTGGGGGAGGTCAAGCCCGGCGCCTACCGGGTTCTGTCCAATGCCGAGATCAAGTCCCTCGACAAGGAGGTGGGACTGTGATAACAGTAGCCATCGATGGACCTGCCGGTGTAGGCAAGTCCTCCACTTCGCGGGCCCTGGCCCGCCACTTCGACCTGGCCTATCTGGACACGGGCGCCATGTACCGGGCCTGCGCCCTCTGGTGCCTGCAGCAGGGGCTGGATCTGGACGTGGACATGCCCGATGAGCGGGCCATCGTCGAGTCCGTGGGCTCCCTCTTCACCGAGGACCACCTGGACATGGGCCTGGACCCTGCCGCCCCCTCCGTCAGTCTCGACGGTCGGGATGTCAGTCAGGAGATACGATCCTCCCGGGTATCCAACCATGTTTCCGCCGTTTCGTCCATACCGTCCGTCAGACGGATACTGATCGCCGCCCAACGGGCTTACATCGCCGGCCAGAACGAGGAGGACTCCTTCTCCCAAGGGAGGGGCATCGTGGCCGAGGGCAGGGATATCACAACCGTGGTGGCCCCCGAGGCCCAGGTCCGTGTCCTGCTGACAGCCAGGGAGGATGTCCGCCAGGCCAGAAGGGCGGCCCAGTCCAAGGGTGCCAGCCCGACAGGGGCCGAGAACCTGGCAGCCCGTGATGCCAAGGACTCCAAGGTGACCAGCTTCCTGCAGGCCGCCGATGGGGTGACCACGGTCGACAACTCCGACCTGACCTTCGAACAGACCCTGGATGTCCTCGTGGGGCTGGTCCAGGAGGCCCTGGACCAGGACTCATATGAGGACTACGCCCGTGTCCTGGAAGACTATGAACTTGAAGAGGGAGACCGCGCCCTCCTGACAGGGGAGGCAGGGGAGGCGAGGGCGGAGGACGCCCCCCGCCCCGTCGGCGTCCTGGCCGTGGTCGGCAGGCCCAACGTAGGTAAGTCCACCCTGGTCAACAGGATTCTGGGACGCAGGGCGGCCGTGGTGGAGGACACGCCCGGGGTGACCCGGGACCGTGTCAGCTATGAGGCCGAATGGGCCGGGACGGATTTCAAGCTGGTCGATACCGGAGGATGGGAGACCGACGTGGAGGGAATCGACTCCGCCATCGCCTCCCAGGCCCAGGTGGCCGTCTCTTTGTCCGATGCCGTCATCCTCGTGGTGGACGGTCAGGTGGGCATGACCGCCAGCGACGAACGGATCGTCAAAATGCTGCGCTCTGCGGGCAAGCCCGTGGTCCTGGCCGTGAACAAGCTGGATGACCAGATGGCCGACTATACGGCCGGCGAGTTCTGGAGACTGGGCTTGGGGGAACCTCACGCCATCTCCGCCATGCATGGCAGGGGTGTGGGAGACCTCCTGGACGCCGCAGTGGATACGCTCAAGCGGGCCGAGAAGACCTCGGGCTTCCTCACGCCCGGAACCCTGCGGCGTGTGGCCCTGATCGGCCGCCCCAACGTGGGCAAATCCTCCCTGCTCAACCAGCTGGCCCACGAGGAGAGGGCCGTGGTCACGGACATCGCCGGGACCACCAGGGACCCGGTCGATGAGGTCATCAACATGGACGGCCAGGACTGGCTCTTCATCGACACAGCCGGAATCAAACGCCGCCCCCACAAGATTTCGGGTGCCGAGTATTATTCCAGCCTGCGCACCCAGGCCGCCATCGAACGTTCAGAGCTGGCCCTTGTGCTCTTCGATGCCTCCCAGCCCATATCCGACCAGGACCTCAAGGTCATGAGCCAGGCCGTCGACGCCGGTCGGGCCGTCGTCCTGGTCTTCAACAAGTGGGACCTCCTGGACGACTTCGGCCGCCAACGTCTGGAACGCCTCTGGACCACCGAGTTCGACAGGGTCACCTGGGCCGAACGCGTCAACCTGTCGGCCAAGACAGGTTGGCACACCAACCGCCTGACCCGGGCCATGGACACGGCCCTGGCCTCCTGGGACAAACGGATTCCCACCGGCAAACTGAACTCCTTCCTGGGCAGGGTCCAGGCCTCCCACCCCCACCCCCTGCGCGGGGGCAAGCAGCCACGCATCCTCTTCGCCACCCAGGCGGCCACCAGACCCCCCAGGTTCGTCATCTTCGCGACCGGCTTCCTGGAACACGGCTACCGCCGCTATCTGGAGCGCTGTCTGCGTGAGGAATTCGGCTTTGAAGGCTCCCCGATCCAGATATCGGTCCACATCCGCGAAAGGAAGCGGAAGTAAATCCACGATAGGCCTTCACCGGAGATGAAAAGTCCCGCGGAACCGGAGAAACCGGATTCGCGGGACTTTTTCAATCCACTACCTGCAAGGTCAGACGGACTCCTTGCGGCGCATGGCCATTCCAACCGCCAGGCATATTCCTGCCGTCAGGACCGCGGCAAGACCACCTGCAGCCACAGGAAGCCACGCGGCACCTGTCCTCGCCAGGCCACCCTTATCAGCAGGGTCGGATGCAACCTCCTGATGGACAACGGGCTTTGACGGGGTTGTGGGGGTTGGGGTAGGTGTCGGAGGAGTCGGAGGTTCCGGAGGAGTCGGCGGTTCCGGAGGAGTCGGAGGTTCCGGAGGAGTCGGAGGTTCCGGAGGAGTCGGCGGTTCCGGAGGAGTCGGCGGTTCCGGAGGAGTCGGAGGTTCCGGAGGAGTCGGAGGTTCCGGAGGAGTCGGAGGTTCCGGAGGAGTCGGAGGTTCCGGAGGAGTCGGCGGTTCGACGGCCTTGATGCGCCATTGGGCGTAGAGGGTCATATCTGCATTGATGGGCGTACTGAAGTCGAACGGTTGCGTACCGGCCTGATCCTCCGTCCAATCGACGAAATCATAGCCTTCTCGAGTCGGGTCGGCTGGTTTCGCATCACCGATTATCCCGCCCTGGGCCAACAGCTGACTGGGGACCGGCGAACCGCCCTGGGAATCGAAAGTGACGGTCACCGAAGGCTCCACCTGCCGCTGAACCCAACCTGAATAAGTGTAGGAATCACCTGTCGGCAGGGTCGAGTCATAGGCAAAGGAAAGAGTGTAGTAGCCGGCGGTTCTGGATGGCCAGATGACGGTATGCGTCGACTCTTGGAAGGTCCCTCCGTCCGTCAACAACTCGGTCACAGGGGCATAGACTCCCGCGTTTGCGTCGACAAGGGCAGTCGGTACTTCCACCGTCTTGCCTGGTTCGGCCAGAACACTATCGTGAACCACCACCTGGTCGGTCAGATCAAGGATGGAAAGATTTGGCATACCTCTGAACCCGGCCAGATTGGTCATGTCTGCAATCTGGTTGTTCCTAAGGTTCAAGATCTCCAGCTTGTCGAGATTCGCAAATGGGGCCGGATCTGTGATCCTGTTGCCATAGGCTTCGAACCTGTTCATGTTGGTCAACCGGGAGAATGGAGAGGCGTCACTTATCGAGTTGAGACTGACATCCAGTGTCTTGATGCTCGCCAGGGAACCCAGTGGACCGGCATCCTCTATCGTATTCACGCGCAGATCGAGATAGCCCAGCTTGGACCCCATGTTTTCCAGGGGGGTCAGGTCGGATATCCGATTGTTGGCCAGCACCAGGCTTGTCAGATTGGTCAGGTTCCTGAGCGGGCCAAGGTCGGATATCTTGTTGTCGTCCAGATTGAGGCTGGTCAGCTGGGTCATGGACGACAGGGGGGAGAGGTCCGTAAGTGAATTGAAGTTGAGACTGATATCGGTTACCCTGGTCAGTTCCTGGATGCCTTCAATATTGTGGATCCCCGACCTCCTCAAAGAAAGGGAACCAGAGATCTGGCTGTCTGCCGAACTGAGGACATCTGTGGTGGTCTTGCCGAAAACCTGAGCCATCCGGGAAGCCAGATTCGGGTCCGGGAAGCAATCGGCTATGGTACTGGTGTCAGGTGTGCAGGACCGCACGGCAGCGGCGGCGTCGGCGTGGGCCGGAACCGCGGGGGCGGTGCCATGCAGCCCCAGAAAGAGCAGTATCGTGAAGATGATTGCACTCATCTTCTTTGTCATGGAACCAGTTCTCATTGGTTTCACCCTTCATGTTTCATGTATTGCCGACCGGCATCAACCCCCCCTGTTGCAGTCCGGTCGTATCCCCTTACGAGAAGGCAATGGGTTGAGCATACCATCACCAAGACGGCGTGTCTTTACATGGAATGTTGCCATCGGAGTGCTATGGGCTACTGCTGAAGCGGTTTATGCCCAGAGGGGTTTCGCGTTAAGAAGAAAAATCCACCTGGTCTACAGTCCTTCGATTCGGCTCATACGGGGAAATGGGCACTTTTCCGACAGGTTCCGAATAGGGCAGGAGGGCCTGAAACCGCCTGGCTTTGGTGAAGCCACATCTTCGGCACCTGGCTGTGACCGTCGTTTAGGTGGACTGACATCATACAGGTCCGGTGGAAGACAAGGGGAAGGGGAGACAAAGGGAGGTGGAGACGATGCAATCCCTCCGATCTGAGCGGCTTTCCCCTGCTTTGGTTCCGCCGATTCCGTTCACTGGCCGACTGAGAAGCCCGGCAAAGGCGCATGCAGCCCTAGGGGAGCCGACGATGGGGACCATTCAGGCGACCAACAGATGGCAGCGATGGGGGAGAGTAACCTGTGCATCCATCGTCAGAGGGTGCCGGGTTCCACATTGCCAGGTCTTCCTCATCGGCCCGTCACCGCCGTTAAAACGTGCGGA
>NZ_JBANDZ010000001.1:1040125-1405160 GCF_037963085.1 Bifidobacterium favimelis
CTCTATGTCACCCGCCAGGCGGTCTCGCGTTGGGAGACCGGGGAGACCTCACCCGGTATCGACATGGCCAAGCTGATTGCCTATGTACTCGAGGTACCGGTGGTGGAACTTCTGGAGATACCCCAGGGCCCCGTCTGCCAGTCCTGCGGCACTCCGTTCTCCTCGCCGGACATGGAACGAAGCCTGGAAGACGACGGGAGCGGGAACGCCGATTACTGCCGATGGTGCTATAGCGCCGGGGTCTTCACCCAGCAGGGGATGGACGACCTCATCGAAGCGACCGCCCCCTGCTTTGCACAAGCGACCGGGGTCAGCATCGAAGTGGCCGTTTCGTATCTGGGCGCCTTCCTGCCCAGCCTGAAACGGTGGCACCGGCAGAGCCACCTTATGGAGCATGGTGGGCAGACACATGCTCTCGGGTCCACTGCGTCAAGTCAAATCACGAACAAGGAGACAACATGCCGAGACCAAAGACAAAAGACGAACTGATCACAGCCAGTGCCGAGCAATTCGACAAGCTGATGACCCTTCTTGATTCCATGAGCACCGAGGAGCTCAACGGCGAATTCCATTTCGACCTGAACAAGGAGAAGGAAGCCCACTGGAAGCGCGACAGGAACATCAGGGACGTGCTGATCCACCTCTACGAGTGGCAGGTTCTGCTTCTGAACTGGGTCGAAAGCAACCAGAAGGGCGTGAGCAAGGACTTCCTGCCTGAGGGGTACAACTGGCGCAATTACGGGGAAATGAACCAGGAGTTCTGGAAAAAGCACCAGGCCACCCCATACGCTCAGGCCCTTGACCTGCTCAAGGACAGCCACAGCAAGGTGATGGACCTGATGAAGTCCTTCAGCAACGAGGAGCTCTTCACGCCCGGCTACTTCCCCTGGACCGGCAAGAACACCCTTGGTTCCGCTTTCGTTTCCAACGTTTCAAGCCACTATGAATGGGCCCTGAAGAAGATCAGGAAGTACGCCAGGTCTCTGAAAAAGTAGCACCTTCCATAGGCTTTTGCATATACACGCTCCAAGGCCTGATGGTCTGGGAGCGTTGTTCTTGTCTGTCGGCACGCAGGATCTGCTCATGCCCTCTTGGAAAGACCGGTCGACCTCTACCGGGCTGCAACCATCTCCAGCCGCTGCCGACTGGCTGAGGAATGAGGCCTATGGCAACCTGCTCCCGGCACTGCTCTCTCAGGATGAGCGGAGGTGCACCGCCGAATGCGCCCGATTGGATTCACCTCCCGCAGGTGGATGTGAAACGAACCGAAGGTGCGGTCCGGGAGAACGATCGGAGAATGACCCGTCTGGCCGCCACCGGACAACTTTACTCTCGCGGGCGGTAGCTGCGGTAGGCCTTGCTGCTTCATGAAGCAGCACTCTATCATCCAGTCGGTGCATAAGTCACTCTTCCTGTGGCCACTTCTGATGTTTCCGGCATCCTCCTCAATCCGGCATCAATGGATATAAACCGGTCTGTCAAATTGCACTCAGGGTTGACGGGCAGAAATTCAGGGATGAATCAGGGTATCACCGGATATTGCCTCACGGGTTTCCTTATAAGAATGGTTGGAACATATACCCCCACCCTGTGGAGGCCTTATAAGGAAGGAGGTAAACAGACCATGACCCGAACCTCACAATGTGATGAGGCTGTAGTCGCTGTTGGGCTGAGCAAGACTGTCGTCTCAGGCGGTGGGAACCTGACAACAGTATTCAGACAATCTATCCTTCATGGCAGGCCGGGGCATGACAGCCATCACCGGCCCCTCCGGATGCGGAAAGTGCACTCTGCTGTATTGCCTCTCGGGTTTGGAAGAGCCGACAGGAGGGGAGGTTCGGGTGCTGGGTGAAAACCTGCAGGAAATGAATCAACGCGAATTGGCCCTTTTCCGCAGGTCGCATGTTGGTTTTGTCTTCCAGGCATACAATCTGGTTCCCTCAATGACCGTATGGGACAATATCATGCTTCCTATAACTCTTGCCGGACGCAGGGTCGATCACAGAGCCGTGTCGGAACTGATTGACGAGTTCCTGCTGAAGGGGCATGAAAGGGATGCCGCTGGCTCCCTGTCCGGTGGGGAACAGCAGAGGGTCGCTTTGCTGCGCACCCTGCTCTCAGACCCTGATATCGTTTTTGCCGACGAACCCACGGGGGCCTTGGACCAGAGAAGGGGACGGATGGTGTTCGAAAAGCTCCAGGCTTTTGCCCATCATCCGCGCAAATGCCTGGTCATGGTCACGCACGACCCACACCTCGCCGAACAATGCGATTTCATATACACAATGCGGGACGGATAATTTGTCGGTCCGGATGCCACAGTACCTGCAGACAGACTGGCGCCGGCCGGCATCGTGATTCCGAAAGCGGGTGAGCAATGAAGTGGGCGTTGAATGATCTAAGGGCCAACAAAGATATATGGGCAAGTGTCTTGCTGGTGCTGGTGGTCACGCAGACGATTCTGTGCACCATGGGTGTGAGCATGGGAGTCAACAACCAATACATGGGGCTTTCGGACAAGACAAGGGACCCGGCCAAACATCTCGCCTCAGGCCTGAGTCTGGTGTATGGCACGGCCATCATCATCGACTGTCTGGTCATCATGCAAGCCCTTCAGGCGTCGATTCGGCAACGGAGGCAGAGTCTGGCGTTGTTGTCTCTCCTGGGTGGCACGCCACGTCAGGTATTGATGTTTACCATGGTGCGGGTGCTGGTTCTGGACTGTGCTGGCTTCTCTCGTCGGGTTGGTCCTGCCCCCTAGCCTTGCTCCCCGAATCCTCGATTTCTGCTCTTCTGGCATGAAAATGCCCATGCCTATTCCCTTCAAATGGCGTGACTTTCCGCAAATCGGATTTTACCGCTTGGCCGCTGGATTCGTCGTGACTTTACCGGCGACCTGACTGTGATATTTAATAATACGATCAGCTGTTAGGTGATTAGTCGACAACTCTTGTCCAACAATGTCGATGTCAATATTCCTGGAGTTAGGAAGTAGATATTTACTAATTAATGTCCTGATAAAGTTCATCACGTCCTCTTCCAAATGTTGTAAATCAGCTTGCGTGATAACTCGCGTTCCAGCTGGAACATGTGCCCGTGGATCAAGCGTTGTGTATGGATGCAAGAAGACAGGAATAGCGGAACAACCTGGATATTTCTCTGGGAACCAAGCCTCTGCTGAGTGAGTAAGTTGTTCCGCTTCACTTTTGCTGATCGTTTTATCATCCCGGGTTATTTCTGTTTTTAATTCGATGACAGCATATTGCTCAGTTGACATCGCCCACAGCACATCAGGGCCTCCATCCCCTTGTTCTTTTTCAGGCCGACTTGCGTCGAAGCCGAGTAAGTTGCCAAGTATCTTCACTGATTCTTCTGCTTTGTTTGCTGTCTCTTCGATGCCCCAAGCAATATTCGTAAACAAATCCTCGACATCAAGTTCTGACAGTTTTGGTTCCTTCAGTGATTGAAGATTGTCAATAACTTGTTGGCCCTGTAGTTTTGGAGCTGATAAGCGATGGTACATGGGCTTTTGGTCGGGCATCATGACTTCAGGATTACACCGTTTAGCTTCCTCTAAGCAGCTTCGCGCCTGATTATGATCCACAAATTCAAGATATCCTGATAGCTCTTCTTTATACCAGCCGCGTTCCGCGTCATCTTTCACATCGTTCAAGGCTTTTTCGAGGATAGACACAGCTGACGGGAAATCATTGATTATAGCAGCGTTGAATGCTCTGCGTCTCGCTATTTCAAGGTCGCTGATTCTCGCGTCAGAGTTGTATTCAACAGTTGCAGTGTTCGCAAGACTGCGTGAGACCCAACGATTATCTCGTTGAAGGAAAATCGAGAGTAGCTGCGTTATAGCTTCTAACCCTCCACCCTTCATTTGCTCTGCCAATTGACTGCTCAATTGTATCTGCGCTTTCGTCGCTGGTGAGTAAAACTGTAATTGTTGTTCATCTTTAATTGTTAAAGCTTCTGTTGAACCCAGTAAGAGCACTGCACAATAGTCTGTCACAGTACGGGTGCCTCTTCCCATTCCCTGCTCAATTTTTTGCACAATTTTGGCTTTGAGTGACGGCGACCGAGTCAACGCAGATTCTTCGCGCTGCTCACTGGGTGTTCTAGCTATGGGAACTCCATCAATAATAAGAAGCCTACATGCTTCATCAGGAAGGTCAACGCCATCATACTTATTTACTAATACAACGACTCCTATATCGTTTCTGGTTTTCATTTCTTGTATTACAGGACCCATATCTTGCACATGAAGAATATAGTCAGCTTGTCCTTGCCATTCCTTGGCCTTTTTATCACTAGGTACAAGCACGACAACGTTGATCGTTTCGGATTCTTTCTTCCCATCTAGGTCACGGTCGCCATTTGCAAAAGCCCTGGCCAGCTTGTGTATAGCAGAAGCATCCATTCGGGTATCAATAGCCAGCGGCGCTATAATAAGTCTGTCACCTAGGTCTGATGCCCTCTTAGGAACAATAACTTTCTTTACTGTTTCAGGATTAGCATTTAATTCAGTGACGAGTTCTCCTTCATCTTCAAGCGTAGCGGTCAAGTATATTTTCCTTTTTGCCTGTGCAAAAGAAAAGATGCGATTAATATCGGGGCAAGGAGTTTTTATTTCAATTGATTGTGTAGAGACTGTAATAACTGACAGCTTTAAATGGTCAGCTACATAAGGCCAGGTAAAAAAGATGGATGGGAGTTGATCGTCCTTTGCGAATGGTTGCATTATATCCAGTATTTCATCCGCATGCTGTATTACCGCTCTTGTTGGAACACGTATCGGGCTACTGAATTCACCCTCACAAATCTCGGAATATGCTTTTGCACTTTGTTGTTTCAACTGATTTTCGAACAGCTTAAGGAGCTGGGTAAAAGCCTTGCATTCCCGAGGTATCGAAACACTAAATAGGTTATCCGAGTTCGCTAATGCTGCATGAGCGTCATCTATGATAACTGTACCTAGCGCTTTTCTTGCAAGAACGCTGCGTCCGTTTAATAGCTTATAAAAGTTAGTTACTAGTATTGCTTTCGAAGCTAGAAAATCTTGATTACGTTCCTCTTGGGTAACGGGAATGCTCGCAAGTCTTGCTTCGGAGACAACTTGACAAGCTAAAAACTTATCGGGTACTAAATAAATCGATGGACCAATCTTCTCATTTAACCCCGATTGTGCTATGAGTAAACCCGTCAGAGTTTTTCCGCTTCCAGTATTCTGCTTAATTACAAGATCTGTTTCTTCTCGTCGTTGATACCAACATTCAAGCACTTCGTTTTGCTCAGGTCGCAATCTAGGGAATTGCCGACCGTTCAGAGAAGAATATATATCTCGCGGATCTGTGATTGCTTCTTGCTTGTTAGCTCCGATACTATTCCAATTTATATCAATGCTCATGCTGCTCCCTAAGAACATCTCTGTTACTCACAGTCTCTATAATAACAGTTGTGTATGAACGAGTTCTTTTCATATTGCTATACAGTTCCAGTCTGATCCTCGCTCCATCTGGAAGAATAGAAATGGAGCTTTCGGCAAACGGTCGTATACCCATGTTTTAGCCAGATATCCTCTATGCGTCATATTGCGTAAGCCGGGCGACGCATGCATAGGGGTATTGTGCAGTAACAGCGAGTTTGAACTTACCAAACTCTGATGTCCCAAAATTACTTATGCCTGGTGAAGTTGCAAGCCTGTTGGTTATACGAATATCAGCGTTGACTCGTTGGCGAAAAAGAACATCGAAAATTACTATACATGAGAGTTTATCAGTATGCGCGATATAACATCTACGAAGTAAACAAGTACTGAGCCGAGAATACGGCTATCCCCGAATGAGAGAGAAAGAAGGAAAACAGTGCCCCTCAGTTTTCCCCAAGCAAAGAACAGAACAGTATTCAGATATAGAAGCCACTTATTTCCTGACGTTTCGTCGGGCCGGCGGGATTTGAACCCGCGACCCCTTGACCCCCAGTCAAGTGCGCTACCAAACTGCGCTACGGCCCGACGGCGCATAAGCACCGAGAAGAAATGCTACCACAAGGCACGGAATCGTCCAACCTGGCGAGTCTCGCGGGGAATGGACCGTACGGGAGACCGGCTGATCCAGCCATCAGGGCCCAGGCCGGCGGGGTGGCGGTCAAGACAGGAACGGGTATCATAATCTGATGGAGTCCGGCATGCAGTTGGCCGGCAGGACCTGTAGGAAGCCCGAAAGGGGATACATGAACGACAATGCTTTCGAACTCTCCGCATCAAAGATGCGCGCGGAGGGCATGAGTGAATTTTCGATAGCACAGTTCAAGCACCTGTACGAATGCTGGAGGAGCGGGGATTTCGGGGGATCGGTCAGGGAGGCCGATGTGTCGCCCTTGAAGAACGTGCCGGCCATCCGTGACATCCACGAATCCATCGACATGGACATGGCCCTGGACGCCTTTTCGAAAACCGCCTTCCTCAAGCTGAATGGTGGTCTGGGCACCTCCATGGGTCTGGAGAAGGCCAAGTCCCTCCTGCCGGTCCGCCGCCACAAGGCCAGGCAGATGCGTTTCATCGACATCATACTGGGTCAGGTCCTCACCGCACGCAAGCGCCTGGGCGTTCCGCTCCCACTAACTTTCATGGATTCCTTCCGCACCTCCCATGACACGATGACGGTCCTGAAGAAGGACCGGCGCTTCATCCAGGAGGAGGTCCCCGTCGAAATCATCCAACATGTCGAGCCCAAGATAGATGCGCAGACGGGGGAGCCGGTATCCTTCCCCGCGGATTCCGACCTGGAATGGTGCCCTCCGGGCCATGGTGACATCTTCGCCACCATCTGGGAGTCCGGCCTGCTCGACACCCTCCAGGAGCAGGGGATGGAGTACCTCTTCATCTCCAATTCCGACAATCTGGGCGCCCGTCCCTCCCGCACCCTGGCAGGGCACTTCGCCCAGTCGGGAGCACCCTTCATGATCGAGGTCGCCCTTCGTACCGATGCCGACAGGAAGGGGGGGCACATCGTCATCGACAAGAAGACAGGCCATCTCCTCCTGCGCGAGATGACCCAGGTCGACCCTGCCGACAGGTCCGCCGCCATGAGCATCAAACGGCATCCCTACTTCAACACCAACAGCATATGGGTGCGGGTTGATGCACTCAAGGAGAAACTGGCCGAATACGAGGGGGTCCTGCCGCTTCCGATCATAGAGAACAAGAAGACCGTGGACCCTGCCGATCCCTCCACCCGCCCGGTCATCCAACTGGAGACAGCGATGGGGTCGGCCGTATCCCTCTTCGACGGGGCCACCTGCGTGCAGGTGGACCGGATGCGTTTCCTCCCCGTCAAGACGACCGACGACCTCTTCATCATGCGGTCCGACCGTTTCCACCTGACGGATGCCTACGAGATGGAGGACGGGAACTACAATTTCCCCAACGTGGAACTGGATGACCGCTACTACAAGAACATCGCGGATTTCAACGAGCGCTTCCCCTATGGGGTTCCCTCGCTGGCGGCGGCGAACTCGGTCACGATAAGGGGGGACTGGACCTTCGGCAGGGATGTGACCATGTATGGCGACGCCGTCCTGGACGACAAGGGGGTATCCTCATACGTGCCCAACGGCCAGTACATAGGACCCCAGGGAGTGGAACCCGACGAGTGGGTATGATTGCGGTGGTTCCCGAGGTTCAGCCTGTCAAGAAATGACATCGGATTTGCAGGTTTGAACCACGCCGGGCAAGAAAAGAATCTATGATGAGAGAGTGTGCGATAGGCGCACTACAGCATTTACCTTAACGATACGCGAGGACTGATGGCAGAGGGTACAAACGGAAGACGGCGTTTTTCTGACAAATGGGGCAAGCACGAGCTTGATGTCCTGGCCGTCTTATCCTCGGCGTTCCCTCAATGGCTGACGTCCCGCCAGATAGCCCAAAGGGTCAAGGCTTACGCCGATTCTTACGGGGAGCTGGCCGACCAGGCCGCCAAGGCCGCCTTCGCCAAGCAGTTCCAAAGGGACCGCGCCAAACTAGCCGCCATGGGGATCGCCATCGAGTCGCGTCAGCCCGAATACTCCTCCAAGTCGGAGGGACAGGATTTCGCCTCCTACCGCCTCCAGTTGGGCGACGAACCAAGGATCAGGATGCACTTCGACCAGGAGGATATGCCGGTCCTGGCCGCCGCCAACTATCTGGCCCGGTCCATCGCCATGTCGCAGGAGGCATGTGAGGAACCAGTCAGGCCTGTCTCGCGCACGACTCCACGCGTTCCACAGGTTCCCATACCGGGATTGGGCCTGGACTCCATCGCCCCGGGCCTGGGGGTCCAGCACCTGCCCGATGACCTGGTCAAGGTCATCGACTCCCGCCGCTTCGCAGCCACGGTCGACGTGGATGGGGAGAATCTCAACGTGGCCTATGCGGATTCCGACGACCTTGCCATGTTCGTCCTGGAGCACCCGGGCGCTTCCATCATCAGCCCCCAGGAGGCGGTCGATGCCTTCCGCCGCCGCCTGGATGCCGCCACCCGGTTCACCCTGGCGGATGAGTCCCTCAGTCCCGAGGCCGCCACTGTCGTCTCTCCCTCGATCGCCCGTAGGGCCGGATCGCAGGCAACCCCCTCACATTCCGGCGACCAGGAGGATCAGGAGGGACCCAAGGCCCGCAAGGTCAGCGCCTCGGCCTTTCAGACCGGTTCGGAGGTTGACCGTCGTCTCCGCCTCATGCTCTTCCTCTCCGCACACCTGGGGGAGGAGTTCTCCCTGGCCGAGCTTGCCGAAAGATTCATCGGCACGCCGAGGACCAATGAGGAGGAGCGCAAGTTCGTCAACACCATCCACAAGGACATCAACACCCTGACCACGGTCTCCGACGACGGGGAGATGGCGGGCAGCCAGTTCTTCGACATCGACTGGTCCCTCCTGGATGAGAGCGGAATCGTCTCCGCCACCAACTCCTTGGGGCTGGAGCGTCTGGCCGGCATATCGCCCCAATATCTGAGCATGCTGACGGCCTCGCTGAACTATCTGGCACATTCCCCCCTCCTGCCCGAAGACTCACGCGAACAGGCCGAGTCCCTCTATGAGCGCCTGCGCACCCATGTGGGCCCGGGGGAGACCCCCTGGTTGAGTCTGACCGGATACGAGACCGAACCCAGGGCCTTCTCCGTGGTCAGAAGCGCCATCAAGACCGACTCCCTCCTCGACATGGAGTACACGGACGGTGCCGGCAGGACCATCCGCAAGGTGGTGGCTCCGGCCAAGATCTTCGTGGACGAGGGTGTTTACTATGTGGCCGTCTGGACCGACATAGGCGACGCGGCGGAGGGGACCGAGGCCGAGGATGCCCCGGCCGACTCCAACTCCAAGAAGGGGACCCACCGCCACCTCAAGCAGGGGACCGGACGCAACAGGCAGTGGCAGGTCCTGCGCATCGCCCGCATCGAACGGGCCGTCATCGTCAAGCCCAAGCACAAGGTGGACTTCCCCGACGTCCCCGTCAGCGAGTTGCGGAAATGGAGCTTTGACAACGGCACGCCGGCCGTCTTCATCACGGACGTCCCCGGCCTGCCCTACATCAAATCCCTCCCTGGTGCTTCGGTGGAGCCCTGCGGATCGGGGCAGAAGGTCCACCTGGTGGTTTCCTCCGATTCCTGGTTCGTGGCCTTCTGCATCGCCCATGCCAAGCACATCACCGCCGTGGCCCCCCAGACCCTACGGACCATGATCCTGGCCCGTGCCCAGCGGGAGATCACCATCAGCGACGAGGCCGCCGACAGGCATGTCCAGGACCACAGGATCTGAGGAGGAACGATGCCCGGTTGGATATGGATCGTACTGGTTGTCTTCATGGTGGCCATCCTGGTCATCGGATGCGCCTACGCCATCATGCATGCGGTGGCAGCGGGGAAGGTCGTGTCCGCCATGTCCGAAGAGGTCTCCAGGCATATGCCCGATCTGGACGACGGGAAGCGGACGGCTTCGGATGAGGATCAGGCCCCCTTCTTCACCCAACCGATCTCCGTCGCCTCACATCGTTATGCGCGTGCCCATGCTGGGAAACTGATACGCCGTGACCGGTCCCGCCTGAGGCACGAGTCGATCTGGGTCAGGTGGGCCAGGTTCAATAAGTAAGCACCCGCTTCGGTTTTCGATGGAGTCTCCCGGTCTGCGCGACCGGACAGCCCCCGCCCTAATCTCATTCCGGCCGGAGGTTCCCTTCCGGCCGGAATGAGATTGGAAGACCCGGAGGAGCGACGACGGGGTAGAGTCTCTAATCAGTGAAGTGTGTCATCGGTCGAGGGACAAGTTCAGGGGAGGGCCACATGCCCTTCTCCCGTATGCCCTCGAGGCTGCAAGAGCCAGTTTCGCATGGAGGATAATGTCAAGTCATCAGCGTGTAAACAGGGTCGATGAGGACAGGGAGCCCGACCCCGCCCAACGGTATGCGGACTTCCGCAGGAGACGGCGGCGCCTGGTCGGAGCCTCCGGCCGGTTCGAGGCCGAACAACCCTTTGCCCTTGACGACTTCCAAAAGGAGGCCATCGAAGCCCTGGAGGACGGCGAGAACGTCCTGGTGGCCGCGCCCACAGGGGCAGGCAAGACCATAGTGGCGGATTTCGCCGTCTTCCTGGCCCAGGAGCAGAACGTCAAGGCCTTCTACACCACCCCGATCAAGGCCTTGAGCAACCAGAAGTACCATGACCTGGTCGACCGCTACGGCGAGGACAGGGTGGGGCTCTTGACCGGAGACACCTCAATCAACTCCGAGGCCGACATCGTGGTCATGACCACGGAGGTCCTGCGGAACATGCTCTACGAGCATTCGACCACCCTGACTGCCCTCAAGTACGTAATACTGGATGAAGTCCACTACCTCGCCGACCGGTTCAGAGGGCCGGTCTGGGAGGAGGTCATCATCCACCTGCCCGCCTCCGCCAGGATAGTGGGCCTTTCCGCCACGGTCTCCAATGTGGAGGACTTCTCCAGCTGGATAAGCTCGGTCAGGGGGGCGACCCGCCTTGTGGTCTCGGAAGACAGGCCCGTCCCGCTGGAACAGCACGTATTGGTCCAGGCCGACCGCAGAACGGAGCCTGAGATCATCGATCTCTACCGCCACGACGGTTCGGGCAGACAGACCAGCAGAATCAACCCCGCTCTGACCAGCCGCCTGGACCAGTTGACCAGGCAGCACGAACGCGCGCAGGAGGAGGGTCGAAAGGGCGGCCACCGCCATGGCAGGAAGGGGGCCGACCGGGACCGCAGGCGCCAGGGTGAACGGTACCGCCCCTCCCGCGAGGCGGTGGTGGATGAGCTCGACTTCATGGACATGCTGCCGGGGATCTACTTCATCTTCTCCCGCAACGGATGCGACCAGGCCGTCCAGCAGTGCATGAGGGCCGGCCTCCAGCTGACCACGGACGAAGAGGCGAGACGGATCAGACGGATCGTGGACTCCATGGTGGAGGGGCAGCTCAGCCGTGAGGACCTCAAGGCCCTCGGATTCGCCCAGTTCCGCTTCGCCCTGGAAGAGGGTTTCGCGGCCCATCACGCCGGTGTCATCACCCTCTTCAGGCAGATAGTCGAACATCTCTTCGAACTGGGTCTGATCAAGGTCGTCTTCGCGACGGAGACCCTGGCCCTGGGCATCAACATGCCGGCCCGTTGCGTGGTCGTAGAGAAGCTTGACAAGTTCGACGGTACCGGCCATGTGGCCCTGACGCCGGGGGAGTTCACCCAGCTGACGGGACGGGCCGGCAGGAGGGGGATCGACGACATCGGCCATGTCGTGGTCGTCGACCACAGGGACTTCAGCCCGCAGATCATGGCAGCCCTGTCCAGCAAGAGGGTCTACCCCCTGCATTCCAGCTTCCGGCCCACCTTCAACATGGCGGTCAACCTGCTCAACTCCAGCGACTACGACACGGCACGCACCACCCTCGACCACTCCTTCGCCCAGTGGGAGGCCAACGAATCCGCCTCGGAGCTTGAGGAAAGGATAAGGACGCTGACCCAGGCCCTGGAGGGATACGAAGAGGCGGCCAAGTGCAGCAGGGGCGACTTCATCGAGTTCGTCCGCATCAGGGCAGCCCTGTCGACGGCCCAGAAGAACGGCCGCAGGGAACTGGAGCGGCGACGGTACTCCGGGGAGCAAGAACGCGCCCAGGCCTATGCCCGGCTCGACGCCCACATTGAGGAACTCAAGGAGAGGGAGCGCCATCATCCCTGCCGTCAGTGCCCTGACCTGGCCAAGCACATGAAGTGGGGCCACAGGTGGGTCAGGGAGGAAAGGGAACTTGAACGTGTCCAGGCCCGGTATGACTCCCGGACCGGTTCCGTCTCCCGCCAGTTCGACAGGATCTGCACCATACTGACCAGGCTGGGTTACATCCGGCGCGTGGGCGGCAAGGACTACAGACTGACCGATCAGGGGCAGCTGCTCAGGGGGATCTACAGCGAACAGGACCTGACCCTGGCGCAGATACTGGTCAAGGGAATCTTGAACGACCTGGAACCCGAGGAACTGGCGGCGGCCATGTCCGGCATGATCTACGAGGCCAGGCGGGGGATGGGCGGCGAACCCCGTTACCTGCCAGGCGGACCCTCCGGCCCCTTGGCCAGGTCCATCTCGGCCATGGAGGCCCAGTGGGGACGGGTGGCCCAGGAGTGCGACGAGGCCGGCCTGATGGTGCCGGACGAGTTGGACTTCGGCCTTGCCAACGTCATCTATGACTGGGCCTGCGGCGACTCCCTGGCCGCCGTGCTCAACGATACGGAGCTGACTGCAGGGGACTTCGTCCGAAACGCCAAACGGCTCTCCGACGTACTCACGCAGATCGTGCAGGTCGAGGCCTACCTGGGGGAGGAGGGCCCCGCCCTGGCCAGGAAGGCACGCATCGCCGCCGATCAGGTCAACAGAGGGATCGTGGCCTACACGGGTGTGGAATGAAACAGGACCCAGCCGGCAATCGGACCGGCGGGGTGGGAATAATGAACAGGTCTTAGCTGTTCTGTAGCTTGGAAGCTAGAGGGAACGACCGGATGGAGGAAGAATGGCAGAACGCAGTCTTCGCGGCATGAGCATAGGTGCGAAGTCACTGGAATCGGACCAGAACGTTGATTTCGCAGCCAGGAGTGACGTGGCCTACGTCTGCCCCAAGGGGCACAGGACCATCCTCCCGCTCGCCGAGGGGGCCGAGATCCCTGATGAATGGGAATGCCGCTGCGGCCTGATAGCAAAGCGTGAGGGGAGCGACGAAAACCCGGACGACAAGAACGCGAAGCCGGCCAGAACCCACTGGGACATGCTGCTGGAGAGGCGGTCCGAAGAGGAGCTCCAAACCCTGCTCGACAAACGCCTCAAGATGCGTCGCGAGGGCTGGTTCCCCGATTACGAGTGATTTCGCCGGGCCCGGCGAAAGGGCTTGACGAGTCATGTTCAACCGGCACAGATCCAGCGGAGACAAGGAAGATGATTCAAAGGATGACTGCTTCACGACCGGGACGAAGGGTGGTCCTCTTGGACCTGGATGGGACCCTGACGGCCTCACACCCCGGAATCATAGCCTGTGTGCGCAAGACCTTCGAAGAGTTGGGCCATCCGGTCCCAGACGAGGCGGAGCTGCGCAGGTTCATCGGTCCTTCCATCGGTGAGTCCTTACGCCGCAATCACGTGCCTGAAGATGAAATCGAAGAGGGAATACGTATATACAGACACTATTACTCGGACGTTCCCGCCTTCGACGACCCCAACCAACCTGGCGGCAAGGTGCCCGGGCGACTGGTCAACACCGTCTTTCCGGGCATTCCGGACCAGCTGCGCATGCTGCGGGCTGACGGCTGCTTTCTGGCCGTTGCCACCTGCAAGCCCGAATATCAGGCCCTTCCTGTATGCGATCACTTCGGATTGACCGATCTGGTGGACGGCGTCTACGGGGCCAGCAAGGATTCCTCCCGTCTGGACAAGGAGGATGTGATTGCATGGGCATTCAGCCACATAGGCTTCAACAGTGACGACGGCGACCGTGCACTCATGGTCGGTGACCGCTGGACGGATGCCGAGGGTGCCGCCAAGATGGGCCTGGACTGTCTGGGCTGTGGTTGGGGCTACGCCGATGAGGGCGAACTCCTGGACCATGGCTGCTACAGGATCATAGACCGGGTCGACCTTCTCTCCGGCGCCGTCGAAGAGTACTTTGAAGGCAGGGGCTGATAAGACCTCCTGGAAGCCAGGGACTTATGGGACCGCCTGGAAGCAAGATACAGAAAACGCCGATAATGTACGTTATGTCAGATTAGATGTAGCGGCAAAATGCCACTCCACCCCCAGGGTCACCGTCCTGCCCTGGCCCTCATCTCGTGCTGTTCTTCCAGCCGATGCCGTATCCGCATGGCCGTTATTTCATCTATGGGCCGCTTGGGCAGTCCTGATTCCATTTCTCCGGTGGCCAGGTCCACGTGGTCCTGTGTCCTCAGCGAGTCATCCATGCGCTTGTAGATGGCGCCGACCGAAATGGCGAAAACCGCCCGGCCGGTTTTCATGAGGGAAAACACCTGATCTGCCGAAGAGCATTCGACCACCTGTTCACCATCACAGACGATGGTGACACGGGCCAACTGCCTCTTGGTCTGTCTGACCAGGTACCGCACGGCCCGGGTGGCGTTCTGCAGGTTCACACCGGCATCCAGCAGGCGCTTGAGCACGCAGAGAATGACCACATCCTTGAATGAGTACAAGCGGCGTGATCCTGAACCATGCGAGGGGTTGATCGAGGGCTCGAGAATCCCCTTCCGGGCCCAATAGTCCAATTGACGGTATGTGATGCCGGCCACGTCGGCGGCCACGGTCCCCCTGTAACCGCGTGTGACGCCCTCGGCATCCTCAGCGGTGAAGAGCTCGCCCTGTATCAGGCCCTGTGCATTGCCTGCCCGGGGAGGAGCAGGCAATGCAGCGGAATCGGATGGTCTGCCCACCGGATCGGTTCCCGGAATCCCGGCGGTGCCGACTGGCACTCCCCCACTGCCCGCTTCCGTATCAGAGCCCATATCCCCACCTTCCGGGTCCTTCCTGCCCTTCTCAGCCGGCAGCCCACCGGCCTTCACCGGGCCGGCGGCGTTATGACGGCGGACTTCGTGAAGTAGACCAGGCGGAACTTGCCGATCATCAGCTCGTCGCCGTTGTGAAGGTCCGCGGAATCCACCCTCTGACGGTTGACGTAGGTCCCGTTCAGACTTCCGGAGTCCTCCACCCTGAAGCCCCCGTCGATGCGGCGGAAGACCGCATGGGACCTGGAGACGGTTGCGTCGTCCAGGAGGATGTCCGCCTTGGGGTCGCGGCCAACCGTCACTTCGTCCTCATCCAGAAGGTACCGGGAACCGGAAGCCCCCCGTGTCGAGATGAGCAGTGCGCTTCCCTCAGGCAGCCTGGCCATGGTGTCCAGGTCCTCGGCCGTCAGGGGCCTCTCACCTGTGGACGTTATGGGAATGTTGATGGCGGGCATGCCGATGACCGTCGTCTCGCCTGCTGTGGGAATTGGTTCTGTCATATCGCCTATTCTACAGTCTTCGCGAACTGATAGGACCCCTGCCGTCGAACTTGGTCTATCTTCACCTCGTCGGACTGGGAGACGCTGACCGTGGCATTGAACTGAACCTTGATCCGGGAACCCACTCCCCCGGCGATCTGGATGGCGTTCTGAAGGGCATCGGGGTCACCGATCGCTTTTATGACATAAGGGCTGGCATACTCGGTGCCATCGCAGCGCAGTCCCTTCTTCGTGTCCGTCAGGTGGGTGCTGGTCACCACCCTGGTCTCGTTGAAGGACATGACCTCGGCCCCGGCGTTGCGCAGCTCTTCGATGACCGTGAACATGGTGGAGGCATCCAGCTTTGTGGGCCCCTCTCTTATGGTGATCACCACGCCACGCCCCACGGCCGGCAGCCTGCCCGAGAGTATCCCGCTGCTCTGTTCGTTCTGTTTGGCTATCCTGTCAGCCTCTTCCTGCTTGTCGGCGGCTGATTTGATGGCGGTCAGCTGTTGGCTTAACTCGCTCTTCCTCTCCTCCAGCTTGTCCACCTGGGTGCTGGTCTCGTCCAGGAGCCGGACCAGTTCGTCCTCGCTCAGACTCTGGTAGGTCGACTCCTTGTTGCGGACCTGTACGGCGTATCCGAAGCCGAGGAGGGCGCACATGAGGATGACCAGGACGCTGGTAACCAGCCTCGCCCGTGAAGCATTCGAGTTCAGAGAACGCGGGGGCTTCCTTCTGATGACCGGGAAGGACCCGGTCTGGGTGTCGTCACTGGACCTGTGGGTCCTCCCCTTGGGCTTGGGGGGAATGCGCACCGGTTCGGCATCGGAGGGGGCGTTTCTTTTCCACTTCATGCGCTCATCCCCTGAAGATGAATCGACGGATCGAAGATACGTTGGAGAAGATCCTGATGCCCAACACCACGATGACGGCAGTCGACAGCTGGGCGCCCACCCCCAGTTGGTTTCCGAGGAAGACGAGGAGTGTGGCCGTTATCACATTTGAAATGAAGGAGACGACGAAGACCCTGTCGGAGAAGCTGCGCTCGAAGTAGGACCTGGCAGCGCCCACCAGTGCATCCAGGGCCGCCACGACCATGATGGGCAGGTAGGGCTGGAGACCGATGGGGATATCCGGCTTGAGGAAGATGCCGGCGACTACCCCTACGATCAATCCCAGTATGGCCGCCATGTTCAATGACTCCTTCTCGCGTAGGACAGGTTGGGCATCCCCACCGCTTTCAGTGTAATGCTTCGTTCCTTGGATATCCTGACACGGATGTTCGCCTGTCTCATGGAATCCAGCCTGGGCTGGGCAGCAGCCTTGTCGAAGGCGGCGGCCAGCACGCCCGGATCCCCTATGGCCTCGACCGTGTACGGGCTTTCGACGGAGGAGGTTCCTACAAGTATGGTCTGACCGGCCGTCCTGACTGAGGTCTGGGTCCCGATGCGGCTGCCGTTGATGGCTACGGCCTCGGCCCCGGCCCCCCACAGGAGGGAGACGACCCATTGGAGGTCGTCGTCGCGCACCAGCTTGACCTTGGTGTTGGGATCCTGGTTCTCTGTGTTTGAAATGGGGTTCGACAGGACGACGGAGACCCCGCCCCCGGTCACCGAGGAGGCCCCGTTGGTGATGTCGTCGTCCTCCTGGACCGGATCCCTATGGCTGGCACCGGCCTGTGAGGAGAGCGCCTCTATCTGCGAACGCATGGAGGTTATATCTCCCGAAAGGGTCTCCGACCGGTCCCGGACGTCCTCGACCTGGGCAATCAGCTTCTGCCTGACCTTCTGCCTGGGGTCCCTGTTGAGGACCTGGACTATTCCGGTTCCGGCCAGGCCCACCACCGTGCAGATGATGAACACGATGACCCTGGTGGCCCAGATGTTGAGCTGCGAACGGTGCTCGCCCGCCAGCAGGCGGGCATCCTCGAACATGGGGTCCATGGGACGGTTGGTCAGGTCGTCGATGAGCCGGAGGGACTCGTCGTCGAGCTTGCGGCGTCTGGCCTCCTCAGCGCCGGGCTGGGACCCTTCCCCGTTGACGTACCTGGTGCTCAGACCAGCCGCCGAGCCGGAGAAGACAGCCCGCCGGTGTATAAGCGTCCTGTCTGGGGGGACGGCGAAGGATGGGAGCCCGGGCACCTTGTCATTCATGCGGACGGTCCTCCGCGAGAAGCCGTATCCCTTGCCGCAGGTAGATGATGCCTGACAGCCAGTAGAGGGCCACCCCCCATATCACGGCGGAAAGGGCGATCAGGTGGAAGACCCTGAAGAAGGCCGAGGTGCCCACATCTCCGAAGATGAGCGCCGGAATGGCAAGCATCAGCATGGCCGTACCCGTCTTGCCCACGAAGTGGACGGGAAGGGGTCCGTAATCATGCTGGGCCAGGAGGAAGACCAAAACCCCCATGATCACATCACGCAAGCCCACGAGGGCGAGGACCCACCAGGGCAGGATGCCGGCGATGCTGAGGGCGAGGACGCTGCACAGTATGAGAAGGCGGTCGGCCACGGGATCGAGTATCTGCCCCAGCTTGCTGACCTGGTTGAACCGCCGGGCGATGATGCCGTCTATGCCATCGGAGAGGGCGGAAATCAGCAGGACCACCAGGGCGATGATCAGATGGCGGTCGGCGACCAACCAGGCGATGACCGGGATCGAGAGGATGCGCAGGCAGCTGATCACGTTGGGCAGGGTGAAGACCACGTCTCGGGGCTCGGGGCTGTACTTGCTGCGTGAGAGACGCTCGATGAAAGACTTCACTCCCCAGCCACCCGCCCTGGCATGCCGGAGGCAGGGGACCACACCGGAACCGTCCGGGCGGACGGCCGGACACCTGTCTGCCAGGGCTGCCGGCAGACGGCCTCAATCAGTGCCTGCTCATCATTCATGGGCACTTCCCCCTTCAGCTTCCTGCGGCTCTCCTTCGCCGCCCTGCAATGACTCCGTGTCAACCGTACCCCTACGGGCGGCCTAGAGGGAGGAGGGAATCAGGGGCGGTAGGCCGCTGTGGCCTTCTCCCGGATGGCCTCGATGGCAGCGGCCCGGTCAGCGGCCCCGTAGACCGCGGAACCCGCCACCAGCACATCCGCCCCGGCCTGGGCTACCGTGGCCGCCGTGGACGGGCTGACGCCACCATCCACCTGTATGTGGGTGTCCAGCCCCCTCCGGCTTATCTCATCACGCAGGCGACGGGTCTTGGCCATCTGGTTGGCCAGGAACTTCTGCCCGCCGAAACCGGGCTCCACGGTCATGACCAGTATCATGTCGAACTCGTCCAATATGTCGAAGATGGGTTCGACCGGCTCGGCGGGACGGACCGCAAAGCAGGCTTTGACACCCATGTCGTGCAGCTGCCTGGCCAGACGGACCGGGGCATGGGCGGCCCCCATGTGGAAGGTGACGGAAGCCGCGCCGAGCTTGGCGAATTCAGGGGCCCAACGGTCGGGATCCTCGATCATAAGATGGACATCGACCGGAAGGTCGGTCACCTGGCAGATTCGTTCGACCACCGGCTCGCCCAGGGTCAGGTTGGGTACGAAGTGGTGGTCCATCACATCGACATGAACCATGTCTGCGCTGGCTATGGCCTTGAGGTCACGCTCCAGGTTGGCGAAGTCTGCTGACAGGATGCTCGGTGCTATCTGTATGCTCATAACCGTCATTCTACGGTCAACGAACGACCGGTTTCAGAGGTTTCCACCCTGTTCCGCCTCGCCTGAGGCCTGGGTCTGGCCCGGATCGGCCCCCACCTGATCGGCCTGTGGATCCGGGGTCCGGCCGCCGGACCGGTCGGCCTCCTTCTCCTGGCGCTTTTCAAGTTCCGTGACCGTCCTCAGCTTCTCCGACAGGAGTTGGATGGACTTGCCCAGCCGCATGTCCAGGACGAAAGCCAGGACACCGAGGATGAAGACGACCATGGAGACCCAGACATTGACTCTGATTCCCAGGAATTCGTGGGCGAAATCGATGCGGAGGGCCTCGATCCAGGTGCGGCCGGCCGTGTACCACATGACGTAGAGGGTGAAGAGGGCCCCGGCCTTCAAAGTCCTCACGGTCTTTCTCCCTATCCAGACAAGCAGGGCAGCCCCGACCAGGTTCCAGATCATCTCGTAGAGGAAGGTGGGATGGAAGAGGGTCCCGGTCGGACAGGTGGAACCGTCATAGCAGGCCTCGCCGTTGCCGATGGCCGAACCGGTCGCATCGATCTTCAACCCCCAGGGGAGGGTGGTGGGAGCCCCGTAGAGCTCCTGGTTGAACCAGTTGCCCAACCTGCCGACGGCCTGTGCGACCAGGAGGGCGGGCGCCACCGCGTCGCACAGGAGGGCGGCCGGATAACCGCGGTGACGGCACCAGGCCCAGGCGGCCAGACCACCCAGCAGTACGGCCCCCCAGATGCCCAGCCCCCCCTTCCAGATGCGGAAGATGTCGGCGAAATTGCCGGTCGGGCCGAAGAAACGTTCCGGCGTGGTGACCACGTGGTAGAGGCGGGCCCCGATGATGCCTGCCGGCACGGCACAGATGGCTATGTCCAGGATCTGCTCGAAATCGCCCCCCAGCCGCTTCCAGCGGACCGTCGTGATCCAGGCGGCGATGACGATGGCGGCCAGCATGGTCAGGGCATAGATGTGGATGGTCACCGGCCCGAGCGTGAAGGTCGATATGGCGGGTGAGGGAATGTAGGCAAGGTCCATAAGGCCTTCATCCTACCTGCAAGTCCCTACCGGGATCCGGACCGGTTCCCCACCCTGGCTGCCAGCTGTCCGCAGGCGCCGTCGATATCGGAACCGCGCGTGTCCCGCATGGTCGCCGCGATGCCGTTTGAATGGAGTATCTGCAGGAACCGCTCCTCGTCCTCCGGCTTGGAGGCGGTCCACCGGGACCCCTCTATCGGGTTCAGGGGGATGGGGTTGACGTGCACCCAGTCGTCTCCATAGTGGTTGAGCCGCCTGGCCAGGGTCCTGGCATGCTCGGCCTGGTCGTTGATCCCCCTCATCAGGGCGTATTCGATGCTGACACGCCTGCCGCTGGCCAGGTAGTAGTCGTGGGCGGCGTCCAGCACCTGGGTGGTGTTGAAACGGCGGTTCATGGGGACGAGTTCGTCCCTCAGGCCATCGGTGGGGGCGTGGAGGGAGACGGCCAGACGGACGGGGATGCCCTCCTTGGCCAGCTTGCGGATGCCGGGCACCACACCCACCGTGGAGACGGTGATGTTCCTGGCGGATATGCCGAACCCCCGGGGCGGCAGGGCGCTGATCTGACGGACGGCTGACATGACCGCCCTGTAGTTGCCCATGGGCTCCCCCATTCCCATGAAGACGACGTTGCTCAACCGACCCTGACCGCCGGCCACCTGACCGTCCCTCATCATGGCCGCCGCCACACGGACCTGTTCAAGTATCTCGCCAGCCGACATGTTCCTGGTCAGGCCCAGATGACCGGTAGCGCAAAAGGGGCAGCCCATCCCGCAGCCCACCTGGCTGGAGATGCATAGGGTGGCCCTGTTGGGGTAACGCATGAGGACCGACTCTATGCGGGAACCGTCAAACAGTTCCCAGAGGGTCTTGATGGTGGTCCCCCGGTCGGCCTCCTGCCTGGTGACCTCAGTGATCAGAGGCGGGAAGAAGGCCTGGGCCAAGGTTTCCCTCTGACCTGCCGGCAGGTCGGTGAAATCGGCCGGATCGGTGGACAGGTGGGCGAAGTAGTGGTTGGCCAGTTGCTTGGCCCTGAAGGATGGCACGCCCAGACGGGAGCAGACCTCCTTCCTCCCCTCCCCGTCAAGATCGGCCAGGTGGACGGGGGGCTTGCCCCTTCGTGCATGCTCGGTCGAGAGGACGTCCCGGAAGGCCCCGCTGTCTCCCCCCGGGGTGATGCCGCTGTCTTCTTTTTCCTCAAGGGTTGCCATGCTTCCGGTCATTCCCGGCACCTCCCTTTCACCGCTTATCCTGCCTTTCCTCCCGGGCCGCGAGAAGGGACCGGCCCAGCCGGACCGGTCCCGCCATGAATCAATTGTCTTCAGTGCCGCTGACCCGAAGGGGTCCGCTTGTTCACAGACCGGTCGCCAGAAGCAAGAGTGTCACAAATGGTGCGGACATGAGAATGGAATCCACCCTGTCCAGCACCCCGCCGTGGCCCTTGAGAAGGTGTCCCATGTCTTTGATGCCCAGGTCCCGCTTGATCATGGATGCCGAGAGGTCACCGAAGATGCCGGTGATTCCGACCATGAGCCCCATGAGGACGGCGACCCACCAGATGGACCCCCAGGAGGCCATGGGATAGGTGCAGGCGAAGATCACCAGGGAACCGATCAGGCTGCAGAGCATGGAGCCGAAGAGACCTTCCAGCGATTTGGCCGGGGAGATCTTCGGGGAGATCTTGTGCCTGCCGAACCAGGAGCCGAAGAAGAGACCGCCGATGTCGCCCAGGGCCGGCAGGAAGATCACCATGAAGGCATGGGCCGCCGGATGCCCCCCGAATGTGGTCGGCAGGACGATGAGGCAGGCCAGGAGGACGATGTAGACGGTTGTGAGCAGGGATACGCCGACGTTGGCGAAGCTGTTCCCCCTCCCACCGGCACCCGGCAGCCCCTCCGGGGTCTGTATGCCTTGGACCGGACCACCTGCGGCAACCTGCTTGGCAGTCACCGCACGGGAGAGACGGCCACCCAGCCTGTGAGGGAAGCTGGAGGCGATCGTCACGACCAGGGATGTGGCCAGAACGCCTGCGGACATCACGGCTACATGATCGCTGGCATAGAAAGAGGCGATCAGGGTGATGCAGGAGCAGATCCAGAGCTCCACGACCGGGATATGGAGGTCGGCCGTGGCGAAATCAACCCTGAGCTCCCACAAGCCCAGCACCATGAAGACGGCGATCAGGAAGGCGAAGGCATCGATCCTGATGAGGATGCAGGCCAGGATGATCACGACCAGGACCGCCCCCGTGGCCACGGCCTGGGGCATGTTGCGGCCTGTTTTCTTACTTACCGAGGCGGCGGATTCACCTGCCGTCTTTTTTTCCTGTGACATATGACTCACGATGCGGTAAAACCCCACTCCTCAGACTTCGAGGATCTCCTTTTCCTTGACGTCCAGCAGGCTGTCGACCAGGTCGCTCTGCTGCTTGGTGATGTTGTCCAGCTCCTTCTGGAGGCGGGCGCCTTCATCCTCACCCAGGTCTCCGTTCTTGACGGCGGACTCAAGCGTCTCCTTGCCCTTGCGGCGGATGTTGCGGATGGCGACCTTGCCCTCCTCCGCCTTGGACTTGGCTATCTTGACATAGTCGCGGCGGCGGTCCTCGGTCAGCTCTGGCAGGGTCACCCTGATCACGTTGCCGTCCCTGTTGGGGTTGACCCCCAGGTCGGAATCGCGGATGGCCTTCTCCACCGCCGAAGCCTGGCTGGGATCAAAGGGGGTCACCGCCAGGGTCCGGGGCTCGGGAACCCCGATGGAGGCCAGGTTCTTGATGGGAGTGGGAGACCCGTAATAGTCCACCACGATGTCATTGAGGAAGGCGGGGTTGGCCCTTCCGGTGCGGATGCCCGCGAAATTCTCTTTTGTGGCCTCGATGGTCTTGTCCATCTGGGCCTTGGCCTGATCCACGACGCTTGCCATGATTGTGCTCCTTGTTGCTCTTGGTCGAATCTGTCTGTCCTGTGCGGACCAACTCACTCCAGGATATCGTCCTCGGCGCAGACCCTGGTTCCCAATGTGGTCCCTTGGAGGGCCGCCGTCACGTTCCCAGGGCCTTCCAGGCCGAACACCCTGATGGGCATGGAATTGTCGCGCGCCATCGACAGGGCCGAGGCATCCATGACCGCCAGGTTGTCAACCAGGGCGCGGTTGTAGCTCAGGCTGGTGAACCTGCGGGCGGAGGGGTCCTTGCGGGGGTCTGCCGTATACACGGCATCGACCCCGTTCTTGCCCATCAGCACCTCCGCGCAGTGTATTTCAAGCGCCCGCTGGATGGAGACCGTATCAGTGGAGAAGTATGGCAGGCCGGCCCCCGCGCCGAAGATGACCACGCGTCCCTTCTCCAAATGGCGTATGGCCTTGAGGGGGATGTAAGGCTCGGCCACCTGGCCCATGGTGATGGCCGTCTGGACCCTGGTGGCCTGCCCCGCCTGTTCCAGGAAGTCCTGAAGGGCCAGACAGTTCATCACCGTGCCCAGCATGCCCATATAATCCCCACGGGACCTTTCAATCCCGGCCTGGCTGAGTTCTGCCCCGCGGAAGAAGTTGCCGCCGCCGACGACGATGGCCACCTGGACCCCGGAACGGACGGCCCGGACGATCTCGCCGGCGATCCGTTGGACGACTTTGACGTCGATGCCGACGGCGCCGCCCCCGAAGGCCTCGCCTGACAGTTTGAGAAGGACCCTGCGGGGAGACTGCGCGCCTACGGGCAATATCGGATTCCGATCGCTGGGGGCGGGTGATCCAGTCGGGGCCGATGCGCCCTCCGACGTCTGAGAACAGGTCATGGTGAACCTTCCTAATCATGGCGACGATATCGATAATGGCCGTATTCCAGCCTATCGATGAACAACGACAAGGTGCCGTCCAGGTCCCGGGGCGGAAGCCTCCTGTGTGCCCTTCCGCCCCTGATGGCCGAGCGCCGACCGCCGACCGCTGGAGGACAGGTCCGTCCGGCGGGCACGGCAAAGGGGCGGCCCCTGTCGGGACCGCCCCTCCTGCCCTGCCGAGACAACCACAGGGCATCAACCTCTTCAAACCGATTCGCCCGGGCTCACGCCCGGACCGGCTCACTGCTCCTCGTCGCCCTTGCCGACTTCGATCCGGGCGAAGGCAAGCGCCCTGCCGCCGGCCTGCTTGAACAGGTCGCCTATCGTCTTGGAGGAGTCCTTGACATACTGCTGCTCCAAAAGGACGGTCTCCTTGAAGAAGGCGTTCAGCCTCCCCTCGACGATCTTGGGGACTATCTTCTCCGGCTTGCCCTCGGCCAGCGACTTTTCGGTGGCCACACGGCGTTCGGATTCGACGACCTCTTCGGGCACATCCTCACGGCTGAGCCAACGGGGGCTCATGGCGGAAATCTGCAGGGCCACCTCGTGTGCCACGGAGGCACCCGGCTCGTCGGTGGCGATCATGGCCACGATGGAGGGCGGCATCTCCGCGGACTTGCGGTGGGCGTAGATCTCGACCCTGGGTCCTTCGATCCTGGCCACCTGGCCGATCTTGACATGCTCGTGGAAGAGGGCTCCTGCCTCCTCCACGGTTTCGTTGACCGTGCCGGACTTGGACGGGGCCTTGGCGGCCTCGTCGGCGTCCGAGGCGCCTGCCTTGGCCACATCCTCGATGACCTCCTCGCCGAACTCGACGAACTGGGGGGTCTTGGCCACGAAATCGGTCTCGGAGTTCAGCTCGACGGCGTAGCCGATCTGTCCGGCCCCCCCGTCGACGACCTTGGACGCAATGAGGCCTTCCTGGGCCTTGCGGCCCTCACGTGCTCCCGCAGCCTGGATGCCGGTGGCGCGGATGATCTCCTTGGCCCGGGCGATGTCTCCATCAGCCTCGGTCAGGGCCTTCTTCACATCCATCATTCCGGCGCCGGTCTGGTCACGCAGCTCCTTGATCAGCGCAGCGGTGATCTTTGCCATATGTAACTCTCCTGTCTATGCCCCTTCCGGCCGTGCCGGAAGGGGGTCAGATACCTTGGAAGGATATGTTCACTCAGCCTGGGCGGGCGCAGCGGGCTCGGCTGGCGCAGCAGGCTCGGCGGCCGCTGCAGGGGCGGCGGGGGCGCTCTGGGCGGTTTCACCGTCCTGGGGTTGGCCGTCCTTCTTCTCCAGCAGCTCCTTCTCCCACTCGGCCATGGGCTGCTCGGCCGTCTCCTCGGTCTGGGCGGCCTTGCCGGAACGGTCGATCAGACCGTCCGCCACGGCGTCGGCCATGAGGTTGGTCAGGAGTTCCACACCACGGATGGCGTCGTCATTGGCCGGAATCGGGTAGTCCACGGTCTCCGGGTCGGTGTTGGTGTCCACCAGGGCCACGACCGGGATGCCCAGCTTGTGGGCCTCGGAGACAGCCAGGGCCTCCTTGTTGATGTCCACGACGAAGAGGGCGGAGGGTGTGCGGCTCATGTTGCGGATGCCGCCCAGCTGGCGCTCCAGCTTGTCCTTCTCACGCTTGAGGAGGAGAAGCTCCTTCTTGGTCAGGCCGGAGCCGTGCACATCGGTGAAGTCCATCTCTTCGAGTTCCTTGAGACGGGAGACCCGCTTGGTGACCGTCTGGAAGTTGGTCAGCATGCCGCCCAGCCAACGCTCGGAGACGTAGGGCATGTTCACGCGGGTGGCCTGGTTCTTGATGGCTTCCTGCGCCTGCTTCTTGGTCCCCACGAAGAGGATGGTGCCGTTGTGGGCCACGGTCTGCTCGATGAAGTCGTACGCCTTGTCGATCAGGTCGAGCGACTTGAAGAGGTTGATGATGTGGATGCCGTTGCGCTCCATCAGGATGTACTGCTTCATCTTGGGGTTCCAACGACGGGTCTGGTGCCCGAAGTGGACTCCGGCCTTCAACATTTCGCTCATGGTGATCTGTGCCATGTCATTGCCTTTCATTGTCGGTTATTGCCTGGCCATGTGCGCCTGCGTGCAGCTCCGGGGAGCCGACCGACACAGGGCGTCGCGGACATGGCGCGATCTCGTACGCCCGGCTTGGTTCGGTTCATGCGGGAGGACCACCCGTGACAGCGGTTCTCCCATGTGGGCATACAAATAGTAATAATAGCATGGGGTGGGGTCCTCCATGCAGGACCCCACCCCATGCCGTCCGGCCCGGTGGCAGCCGGAGGGAGACAGTCTCAGCGCACCCGGCGGAGGTTGCGCATTGCCGCCTTCCTGACATCCTTCTCCAGCCGGTCTATGTAGACATGACCGTCCAGATGGTCGCACTCGTGTTGGATCATCCTCGCCATGATCCCATGCCCCTCCAGTGTCACCGGCCGCCCCTCCAGGTCGATTCCATGGGCCCGGGCATAGTCGGCGCGACGGGTGGGGTACCAGAGGTCCGGAAGGGAAAGACAGCCTTCCTCCCCATACTGCTCCCCCGACGTCTTGTCGATCACGGGGTTGATGATGTAGCCCACCTTGCCGCCAATGTTGTATGAGAAGACCCTCAGGTTGATGCCGATCTGGTTGGCCGACAGGCCCGCCCTCCCGGGGTCGTCCACCGTGTCCAAGAGGTCCCGGACCAGGCTCCTGATGGCGGGGGTCATCTCGGTGACGGGGTCACAGACGGTCCTGAGCACAGGATCGGGCACAACACGTATCTGGCGGATCGTCACCGCTTGTTCTCCTTCTCTCCCTGGTCCTGCCCCTCACCTGTCCTTTCGGCCGGATCCTCACGGCCGGCCTCGCGGCCCTCCCGAAGGAGACCGGAGACGCTGGCCAGGGAATCGGACACACTGGTCCTGGCCCGGTTGACGATCGGGGCCATGGATTCATTGACCTTGTCCCGCTTGATCTGGGCGGGGGCCGACTTCGGGGTCGCCTTGGGGGCATAAAGGACCCTGTCGATCAGCTCGGCGTACTGCTTGAGGACTTCCGGCCGAACCACCTTGAGGCTGGGGGTCAGGGTGCGGTCCTCCTCGCTGAAGTCCTTGTCCAGGATGATGAACTTGCGGATGGACTCCGCCCGGGAGACATTGCTGTTGGCCTCGTCGACGTACTGCTGCACGAAGGCACGGACGGCGTCGTTCTGCGCCACCTGCGCCGGGGTCATGTCCGGGTCGAGCTTCTGGGTCCGCAGCCAGGAGGAAAGCATCCCCTCGTCCAGGGTGACCAAGGCCCCGATGAAGGGGCGGCCGTCGCCGACGACCACGGCATGGGAGACGATGGGGCAGGTGGCGACCGTTTCCTCCATGGGTGCCGGGCTCACGTTCTTGCCCCCGGCGGTGATGATGACGTCCTTCTTGCGGCCGGTGATGAACACGAAGCCCTGGTCGTCGATTTCCGCCAGGTCACCCGTGTGAAGCCAGCCGTCAGCGTCAAGGACCGTGGAATCCAATTCCGGGTTCTTGTAGTACCCCATGAAGACGCTCGGCCCCTTGACCAGGAGCTCGTCATCGTCGCTCAGCCTCACCGTGATGCCGGAACCGGGCCTCCCAACAGAGCCCACCTCGTTGGCATCCTCGAAGTTGACGCAACAGGGGGCGGCCGTCTCGGTCATCCCGTAGCCCTGGATGAAGGTGATTCCGTCGATGCCGTTGAAGAAGTGCGCCAGGTCTGCGTTCATCGGGGCGCCGCCGCAGGCCAGGTAGCTCAGATTGGAGCCCAGGGCGCTCTCGATGGTGTTGCCGACGGTCTTCATGTAGAAGGAATGCTTGATCCTCATGGGCAGGGAGTGTCCCCTCCCCTCCTGCTCGCTCTTGGACCAGTGGATGAAGTGCCTGGTGGCGTTGGCGAAGACCCTGCCGGCGAACCCCGCACCGGCCTTCTGGGAGGCGGCGTTATACACCTTTTCGAAGACCCTGGGAACTCCGAGAAGATAGGTGGGCCGGAAGGTGCGCAGGTCGCTCAGCAGGTGTTTCGCATTGGAGACGTAGCCCACCACGCCCTGTGCACCGATGGCCACGTACTGGATGTAACGGGCGAAGCAGTGGGCCAGTGGGAGGAAGAGCATGAGGCGGGAGGGGGCGGCCAGCATGTGGTAGAGGACATCCCAGCCGACGAAGACGATGTGGACGAAGTTCCTGCTGGAAAGCATGGCCCCCTTGGGCTCGCCGGTCGATCCGGACGTGTAGACGATGGTGGCCAGGTCGTCGGCCTTGACCTGGGCTATGGCCTCGTCCAACTGACTGTCGTCGATGGATTCGCCGAAGTCGCTCACCGCGTTGAGACCCTCGGCTTCAAAGTTGAACACGTACCTGAGGTTGGGGGATGATCCCCGCAGCTGCTCCAGGGTCTGGGCATGCTCTTCGTCACCGGCGAAGGCCAGGACGCAGTCCACGTTCCTGACGATCTTCTCCGCCTGCCGGCTGGAGTCCGTTTCGTAGATGGGGACCGAGACGGCGCCGATGGCCGCGCAGGCGAAGTCGGTGACCCCCCAGTCATAGCTGGTGGCCGCGTAAATCACCACGGTGCTCCCCTTCGTCACGCCAAGGGCCATCATCCCCTTGGCCACGGCCCTCACGCGCGACATCATCTGACCGGCCGTCACATCATGCCAATTCCTGGTGACCGGATCCTGCCACTGCGCCACAAGGTCGTCGGCACCCCGGGCCGTCCTGTTGGCCAGCAGGGAGAAAATCGTGTCTTTATCGGTCGTCGGATGTTGAATCTCGACGGTATATTCACGCAACATGGTCTCCACTATATGAGCTCTACCGGCCAAAAGACCTCTTCAACCCATGTCGAGCCGGGTGCACAGCCAGCGGGAACCCAGGCGGTCATGGGTCTCGTTGACATGGACGGCACGCCCGGAGACCAGGAGGGTGACCGTGGATTCGAAACGGTCCGGACCTGTCCTGTAGAGTTCCACGACCAGGGGGATGACCGGGAAGCAGATGCCGGCCGCCTCCCCCGGCCTGTCCAACCGCCAGAGGTCCGACCCCCCGGCCAGGGTCGCGAAGAGGGAGAGCCGGTCCATACAGGCCTGACTGACCTGGCGACGCAGGATGTCGACCGTCAGACGGCCCCTGACCACGTCGAAGGCGCGGGCAGCCAGGATGCAGGTCCGTCCTGCCAACTCCGAGAGCGTTTCCCGCCCCTGCATGCTCAGCGAACCGGTGTTGTCGACAAGGCTGACCGCGACGCCCCGCTTCATCCCACCCAAAGGAATCCGCCAGTGTATGGCTGGCCGCCAACCCCCAGCCCCTGCCGACGGCTGGCCGTCTCCCCAGCCGACTCCTCTTCCGGCTTCCATGACGGCATCACCTCCGGGACCATCCTGACCCGGGGCGGGCAGGCAGAGACCCCCTGCCGGGAACCTTGTGGACAAGTGTACGGTTCCGGACAGGGGGCCTCATACCACGGTCCCGCAGGCGCCTTGCCGTGAGAGTGCGATGCCTGCAAGACCGGCGCGGTCTCAACGGGTGGGGGTTATGGCCACCTTGCATCTCTGGAAATCCTTGACGTCAACATAGCCGGTGGAGGCCATGGCCCGTCGCAGGGCGCCCATGAAGTTCAGACTCCCGTCGGCCCGGCTGGAAGGACCCCGCAGGATCTGCTCCAGGCTGCCGACGGAGCCCACCGGGACCCTCTGCCCGCGCGGCAGGGAGGTGTGGCGGGCTTCGGACCCCCAGTGGAAACCGAGGCCTGGGGCCTCATCGGCCCTGGCCAGGGGCGTCCCCAGCATGACCGCATCCGCCCCCATGGCGAGGGCCTTGACGAAACTGCCCGAAGTCCCCGTGCCGCCGTCGGCTATGACCTGGACGTAGCGGCCGCCGGACTCGTCCAAGTAATCCCTGCGTGCCTCGGCCACATCCGCGATGGCGGTTGCCATCGGGGCCTGGATGCCGATGATGCTTCCGTCGGAGGAGGCCGCCCCTCCCCCGAAGCCGACCAGGACGCCGGCTGCCCCTGTCCTCATCAGGTGAAGGGCCGCCTGGTAGGTGGCGGCTCCTCCGACGATGACGGGGACATCCAGGTCGTATATGAACCGCCTGAGATCGAGGGGCTCATGGGTGGAGGAAACGTGTTCGGCGGAAACGGCCGTCCCCCGGATAACAAAGAGGTCCACCCCCGCCTCGACCACTGTGGAGTAGAACTCCTGGGTCCTCTGCGGGGAGAGGGCGGCGGCCACTGTGACCCCGGCCTGCCGGATTTCATGCAGCCTTTCGGTGATCAGCTCCGGCTTGACCGGCTCCTGATAGACCTTCTGCATGACCGGGGTGGCATCCTCCCGGCCGGCTTGCGCGATCTGCCGGAAGACGGGGTCCGGATCCTCGTACCTGGTCCACAGACCCTCAAGATCCAGCACACCAAGGCCGCCCATCTTGCCCAGTTCGATGGCTGTCCTCGGACTCATCACCGAGTCCATCGGGGCCCCCAGGACAGGCATGTCGAACTCATAGGCATCCACCTGCCAACTGGTCGACACGTCCTTCGGATCCCTCGTGCGGCGCGAAGGGAGGATGGATATGTCATCCAACGAATAGGCCACTGAGGCCCTTTTGCCCAAACCGATTTCAATTTCCTGTGACATGGCTTCCAGGCTACCGCCCTCTTGAGACGCTGGCTGCGGCAGGGATCCCCATGCAGCGACTGCGCAACCGCTCCGCCGGGCCGGGCCCGGCCGTGAGACCAGGTCCTCCTCCCACGTTTTGTGAAGGCTGGGACCGGATGGGCATGAAGGGAGCGGGCTGCCCATACAATGGTGACGATGACGGGTTCCTTCAGGGGGTCCACGATTTTGAGGAGCTGATGTGAATCGGTTGCACAGGACGATCATGCGATGGATGGCCGCTGCGGCGAGTCTTACCCTCCTCCTGACAACGGCGGCATGCTCCTTCCACGAGGGTGCCAAGACCGGTTCCCCCTCCCCCACGACGAGCGGCCCGGCCAGGACGAAATCAGGCCACTTCGCAATCTTCCTACCCTCCGACGGCATCACGCTCTCCCAGCACACGCCCAACAACAAGTGGGCCGCCTTCCTGCCCGAACTGCGGCAGGCATTGAACGCCAACCATGTCGAGAAGTCAGACATCTTCGTATCCACAGACACCTCCCTGACCGACCAGAGCAGGTACCTTGCGGAGTATGTGACCTCCCGCATCAAGGACCGAAAGGCCGGCGACCCGACCACCATCATCCTTGCACCCGTGGCCGGTGCCGACTCCATCACGAGGCAGTACGGGGACTACGTCAGCCAGGACCTGACCAACCTGGCAGCCCAGGCCGCCCGGATCTCGGACCCAGCCGCCGGTGACGGCTCCACCGGGGACCAGGACAGGTCGCCAGCCGCCAGCCCTTCATCCGGCGGGACGAAGTCGGGCGGCAAGGAAGGTTCACCCACCCCGGCCCCTTCCGCTTCCAAGGAGGAGGAATCGGATGACGGGGACGACTCCGATCCGCAGAGGTGGAACGAAGACGCCATAGCATACAAGAAGATGGTATCGGCCCTGAAGAAGGCCCGGCAGAGCGGGATGCATGTCGTCCTCCTCTCCAGCGACCTCCCGGACGTAAACCCCGACCTCTTCGTCTCCTTTGCGGACGCCAGGAAGATAGGCAGGATACAGGCCACCGAGTTGGTCCGAAAGCTGGAGTTGGACAAGGCCAGCAGGCAGAATCCGCGCAGGGTCGAAATCCTCCTCCCCATCCAGGCGGAGGATGCCGATGCTTCGGCGCGGGCCGGCGACCAGACCCGGTCAGCCAGGAATCCCGGCACCTTCCCGGCCGAGGCCTTCACCGGAATCTGGGAGGTGTTGGGCCCGTACTTCAAAGACGGACGGGCCGTGAGCCCCTCCGCTCTGCTCGGCACGGGCAGCGGGCCTCAGGATTGGCCTTCCATTTCCTACGACCCCGGCAAGGACATCTCCGCGACCAAGGCCGAGCTGGCCAAACGCCTACATGGATCGGAAGGCGGCAGGACGGCCATCGACGGGGTCATCGCGATGAATGACTTCATAGCGTCGGGTGTCGTGTCCGAACTGGGTGATTTGGGTTATACGGGGTCCTCTGCAGACATCAACCCCGAAATATCCATATCCGGCATCGTCGGGAACTTCACGGGGCGGCGGGATCTGAACAAGAAACCGGTCCCCTCCCCCAAACCGACCGCCTCCCCGCACACCCCCCCTGCGGCCGACGGACGCAAGGGACCGGACGGGACCACCGTCCAGAATGGTCAGGAGGAGGATGCGGGCGGGACGGACCGGGCGGCCGGGACACCCGGCGATGACCGACCCTCATGGCCCATCGTCACCGGTTACGGTGCTTATACGGACAACATCCCCCAGATCGTCGACGGGGAACAATGGATGACCGCCCTGGAAGACAGGAAGGGACTGGCCAATGACCTGGCCCGCGCCTGCATAGGCCTGAACGAGAAGGGCAAGACGGGCGACATCGCGACGATCACACGGCTGAAGACGTCGGGCAGGGAGCTGATGACCCTGGACCGTCCATTGGTGGCGGTCTCCGCCTCCAACCTGAAGAGCGCCATGATCGACACCAATTACATCAAACCGGCCGACGCCGGCCTGTGACCCCGGTCAGGCCCCCTTACGCCCTGCATAGATGGACCGGTCGATGAGTTCGGCGTAGCGCTTGACGATTTCCGCGCGCCTGGGCTTGAAGCTGGGCGTTAGGAGCCCCTCCTCCTGGGTGAAGTCTTCGTCCAGGATCTCGAACCTGCGGATGGACTCTGCCTGGGAGACCAGCATGTTGGCCGCATCCACCGCTCGCTCCACCTCCGTCACGACGATGGGGTTGGCCCTGGCCTCCTTCAGGTCCGCCACCGGCTCGGCCCCCTGATTGTGGAGCCAGTTGTTCGTGGCGTCCAGGTCGAGTGTGATCAGGGCTGATATGAAGGGACGGCGGTCGCCGATCACCAGGCACTGGCTGATCACCGGCGATGAGAGAACCGCGGATTCCAGGATGCTGGGCGAGACGTTCTTGCCTCCCGCCGTGATGATGATCTCCTTCTTCCTCCCCGTCAGGGTGACGAAGCCATCATCGTCGATCCGGCCCAAATCGCCCGTATGCAGCCAGCCGTCGACCACCTGGGAATGGGTCAGCTCCGGGTGGTTGTGGTAACCCAGGCAAACGCTGGGGCTCTTGACGCAGAGCTCCCCCTCCTCGTCCACTCCCATGCTGACGCCCGGCATGGGTTGGCCGATGCTGCCGATTCTGTATCCCTTGACGGGGTTGACGGCGATCGGCCCCATGGTCTCCGTCAGTCCGTAACCCTCCAGGACCGGCAGGCCTATGCCGTCGAAGAAGCGGGCCACATCCAGATCCAGAGGGGCCCCGCCTGAGATGGCATATTGGACCCTTCCGCCCATGACGTCCAGGATGTCCTCATAGACGGCGGTCTTATAGAAGGCGTACCTGGCCTTGAAGGACAGCGAGGCCTCCTCCCCCTTCTGACGGAGGACGGAGGCCTGGCGGGCCACCCGGGCGGCATCGAGGAAGACGTGCCCCCTGGTCCCCGATCCGGCCTTCTGGGATGCCGCGTTGTAGATCTTTTCGAAGACCCTGGGGACGGCGAGGAAGAAGGTGGGTTTGAAGGACTGCATATCCTGCAGGAGGGTCTTCAGCGAAGAGGATATCCCCAGGGTCAGGTCCGTCCCGATGGCGAAGAACTGCAGGCAGCGTGCGAATGCATGTCCCAGCGGGAGGAAGAGAAGCAGCCGCCGGCCATCCCCCAGGCAGATCTCCGGCACGGCCTGGATGCCGGACTTGACGGTGAAGACTATGTTGGAGTGGCTGAGCTCGATTCCTTTGGGGCTGCTCATGGAGCCCGAGGTGTAGACGATGGTGGCCAGATCGCCCCCGTTCACCCCCTCGGCCCTCTCCGCGAACTCAGCGTCGGAAACCCCCTTGCCATACGCCGCTATCGTGCCCAGGGCCCCCCTGGTTATGACATAGACATCATTCAGGTAGGCGCACTGGGAACGGACCAGGTCGAGCTTCTCCCTCTGGTCGTCATCCTCCACGAAGATCATGACCACATGGGAATCGTTGAGGACCCTCTTGACCTGGGAGGGGGAGTTGGTCTCGTATAGGGGAACGCAGACCGCCCCTATCGAGAGGATGGCCAGGTCGAGGGCGGTCCACTCCCAGCGGTTGCGGGAGAGGATTGATACGGCATCGCCGGGCATGATCCCCTTGGCGATCAGCCCCTTGGCCAGCTCTGTCACTTTCGATTTGAAGTGGGTTGCATCGAAGGACCCCCATGAGCCGTCATGGTTCTTGTATTCGATCAGACTGTCGTCAGGTAACCTCTCCACCCGGTCCTCAAGCAAGGAAAAAACGTTGACATCATCCTCGATAGGTTCCTCAAGAGGACGGGTGTACTCCTTCAGCATGACTGGCTCCAGACTCTGCACATCCAGCTTGTGACACTGTTATGTGTTGATTCTATCCTGGCCGGGCCACACCGACGGCCAGGTTGCCTCCTTGTTTGCACATTCCCCCCAGAAAGTGCCCGGGTGGACATGATTCAAACCGGTTTGAGAACAATGCGACGGCCCCGGAGGCGCGACGCCGGATCAAGATAGGCTCCCCTCCCCGACAGGAGCCCCCAATGCAGGCACCTGTCCCCGCAGTGGTCGGACTCCCCTTCCACCCGGCCGAAGGGCGCTCCCTGCCGGACCGGAGTGCCTTCGGGCAGTTCGGTTCTTGCCGGTTCATAAGTTGAGGTCAGAGAACCGTGACGTATCGTGACGACGGCCTTGCCGGCGACCAGGCCTGCAAAGGCGATGTGGCCTTCAGCGGGCGAAAGGAGACAGGCACCCGGCGATGCCGCCAGGTCCACCCCCCTATGGCCGGGCAACCAAGGCCGGTCCGGAAGATCGAAAGGGGCGGTCACCACGACCGTGTCCCCTCCGGGTCTTCCACCCTGTGAGGACTCATGACAGGCCCCACCCCCCTGCAGGGGCCATATCCAACGCCCCCTGCAGGATGGGGCCGATGACAGGGACTTGCTCCCGACAGCCCCGACATGGCCACAGGCAGGGGGTATAGGGGGCAGGACCCCAGGCAGGCCGGGCTTGAGCATGGCCAGGGCCAGGACCGCTCCTGCAACCGTCGTCTTCGTCCACATCTCCGCCTCCTGAACCGGGGTTCCCGGAAAGAGGGAACCGGATGTATCCCATCCTGCCCGCTTCGTGGTTTCATGAAGGCCGGAAACGGCCATGTGGTCGAACATGCCGAAGTGGAGAGATGCATATGCCCGACCTGATGGTCTATGACACGTGCAGGCCCCCGCTGATTTGGAACCCTCAGGCCCGCGCCGGGGACGGGTGCGTCAATCCGTGCTCCGACCGTCAAGTTCCATGGCCATGACCACCTCGCCGTCTTCGATCTCGCCAGTGGCCCGGAACCCGACCTTCTGGTAGACGTGCTCTGCCAGGTCATTGCCCGGCAGGTAACTCAAACGGATCCGGTCATAGGAGCCGCTGCCGGCTGCCTCTTCGATGAGGAGACGGAGGGCCGAGGTCCCGTAACCCCTGTTGACGAACTTTTCGGGAATCAAGAGACGCCATAGGTCCAGTACCCGGCTGCCCTCCTTGGCATAGGTCATGAGGAAGCCGATTAGGTCCCTGTCGGCGTAGATGGCGCGAGGGTCCACCCTGCCGGTATCCCTGTAAAGCCAGGCCTCTGCCAGACTGAGGACGTTGGGGGCCACGAAGGCCTCGTCTTCGGGACGTTTCAGTTCCAGCACCTGGTAGAAGTTGTCATGATCCACTGCTCTGAGTTGGACGGTCAACGGCAGGCTCCTCCATCTCCTTCAACAAGACGGAGACCACTGTAAACCCACCTCCTCACCTTTTGTCCCACCTGCCCGGAAACCCTGTAAGAAGCCCCACCGGAAAATCGGGAGGAAGTCATGACAGTCACCGGGGTCGTAATCGTTTCAGCCACCCCAAGGCAGGGAGATCACATGAACCGGCCCCTCGCACTCTCAGACCCGGAGCGCTGAGACAACTGGAGAAGAAAGTGCTGCCGGGCCCTGTTCCTACCGCCTTGGGGAGCCCTTCTGATTAGAAGTCCGCGATGCCAGGGGAATCTCCTCGGACTGGCAGGCAACCCTTTCCCCAGTCCAGCCCTCCATGAATACCTGAGCCGAAGGTGTAGCCGTAAAGCGTTGGCAGTCACCGGACCCAAGCCGGCTTGAGCGGAGACGATCGCTCAGTTTCCCGGGTCGGCATCATCCGCATCCCTTGACTTTGGGACAGCCTGCTGACGCTGTCGAGCATGTCGGCTCATCCCGTCTCTTCCACATTTGCCGACTGCACCCCCTCTTCCCGACGCGGTTGAGTCTGACCGGCACAGGACGGCCGACGACATCCGTGCAGACCGCGAAAGAACTGCCCGCACCATGACGGATCCAGCCCGGGCGCTTGGAGGGGAACAGGGGATGAAGGAATAAAAAAAAAGCCGCCGGAGACCGGCGGCCTTTCAGCTCCCGCAGCTGGGCTTGAACCAGCGACATTTCGATTAACAGTCGAACGCTCTGCCAACTGAGCTATGCGGGAATGGTGTCTCGCTCAACTCTCGCTGAACACAATTACCATATATTAGCCTTCCGCCCCTTGCCGTGCAAACTGGCGTGTCCTGGTCAGACGGGTCAACTGGGGTAAACAGGCCAAACAGGCCTGACAGGCCATGGGCGGGGGCCGGCAGGGGCTATCACATCACGATCTTGTCCATGGGCATGGCCGAGTCGATGGCGAAGTCCGGCTGGGAGGGTCTGACCCCGGCTTGGACCAGGTTGGACCCCAGCATGGCCACCATGGCCCCGTTGTCCGTGCACAGCTTGAGTTCCGGTATGCGAACCCGGACCCCCTTCTGCCCTCCGACCTGGGCCAGTTTGGCCCTCAGCTGGGAGTTGGCCGAAAAACCTCCGCCCACGATCAGGGTGTCGGAGCCAAAACGTTCGCAGGCCGCTATGGCCTTCCGGGAGAGCACTGTGGCCACCGATTCCGCGAGGGAGGCGCAGACGTCATCGACCGGTACGGGCCGGCCTGCCGCCTCCTGCTCCTCGATCCACCTGGCGACTGCCGTTTTCACACCGGAAAAGCTGAAATCATACGGGTGTTCCAGGCCGGCCCGCCCCTGGGTCAGCCCCTGTGGGACCCGGATGGCATGGGGATCACCCTGCCTGGCGTGACGGTCTATGTGCGGGCCTCCGGGATAGGGAAAGCCCAGAAGGCGGGCTATCTTATCGAAGCACTCCCCTGCGGCGTCATCCAGGGTGGTTCCCACCACGTCGACATGCCGGGCGACGTCTTTCACGTGCAAGAGGGAGGTGTGTCCACCGGAGACGATGAGGGCCAGCGTTTCATCGGGGAAGGGCCCGAATTGGAGCTGGGTCACGGCGATGTGCCCGATGACATGATTGATGCCATAGAGGGGCTTTCCCGCAGCCCATGCGAGTGCCTTGGCCCCTGAGACGCCGACGGCCAGGCAACCGGCCAGTCCGGGTCCCGCGCTGACTGCGATGGCATCCACCTGGTCCAGGTCCAGGTCGGCATCCGCCAGGGCCCGGGAGACGACCGGCACGAAAGATTCCGCATGGGCCCTGGATGCTATCTCGGGGATGACTCCGCCATACCGGGCGTGCTCCTCCATCGAGGAGGCCACGACATTCGATACAAGGCTGGCGCCACGCACGACGGCTGCCGCCGTCTCATCGCAGGTGGATTCGATTCCCAGGACCACCGGCTCACTCATGCCCGCTCCCATCTTCTCCATGATTCATCGCATTTCTGTCCCCGCCCACCGGACCCACCGGGGCAGATCGCGGGGAAAGGTCGAGGGCCATCGTGTAAGCGTCGACATCCTCTGGTTGGTAGTAATGCCGTCTCAGGCCCAGCCGTCTGAATCCCATCTGGCCGTAAAGACAGAGGGCGGGATCGTTGTCGACGCGGACCTCCAGGAGCATTCTTCCCGACCCGTCCGATCGGGCCTGGGAGACAAGCTCCTCCAGGAGGCGGCGACCGATGGACCGGCGGCGGAGACAGGGATCCACGCCGATGGTCATGAGCTCGGCATCCTCCCCGTCGAACCAAAAGCCTCCGTAGGCCAGGATGCGTCCATCCACCTCGTAGACCAGGTAGGTGCGGGCCGGGGCTTCGAGCTCCTGCCTGATCATACCCTCACTCCATGCCCCCCTGCCGAATACCCGCTCTTCCAGGCGGGCCAAAGCAGGGATGTCGGCCTGTTCGGCCCCTCGGAACATCATGGCTGCATCACACGCTTCAAGGGGTTGGGGACGGAGACATCAGGCCGACGCAGGTAGAGCGGTTCAACCGGACCGGCAGCCCTATCCCGGGCCTGCCGGCGGGCGCAGCGGACGAACATCTCCAGACCGTCGGCCCCCGCCTCCAGGCAGGACCCGCCATCCACACCGCCCAGGCAGGGCAGGGCCGGCCAGGCTGCCGCATACCGCCCGGCACCATGTCCGACCAGGTCGACCTGGATGGGCCTGTCATCATCCCCCTTCAACCCCTGAACGGCCTGACTCACCCTGGCGACGATGGCATCCGGATAGTCGATGTCCATGGGGATGAGGACATGGGCGGCCTCCCGGCCGTCGCCGAAGTCATCGTAGAGGGAGAAGTAGAGCTGCCTCCGACGGGCATCGTTCACGGACAGGGTCAGACGGCGCGGGCCGCCGGACCCCGCCTGTTTCCCGACCTCGGCCTTCCGCCCGTAGGACCACCTCGCCTGGGGCTCGAGGATGTCCTGTCCCAGGAGGCGGGCACCGGTGGCATAGGCAAGGGCCTTGGCGGTGACGATACCGGTTCGCAGCCCTGTGAAGGGGGCCGGACCCACCCCCACGACGATCTCGGCCAGGTCCGATGCTCCAAGCCCGGCATCCGACATGACCCGGCCTATGTTGACCTGGAGATGCTCGACGTGTGACTTTGAATCCTTCTCGACCAGTGGAAGGCCGCCAAGAAGGCCGACCGTGGATCCGAATGACGTGTCTATGATCAGAGTCGCCCCTGGCACGCCCTCATGATCCACATCGTTCGAACAGCTCATGCGCCGACCGCCTTCCGCAGGTTCTCCTTACGTGAGGTCCATGCCGGACCTACAAGATTCATCGTGACCAGCCGTCTGCCCTGGCTGGTCATAGGGGCATCAGGATCCACATGCGCCAACGGCCTGTCGATGGAAAGGTCCAGGCGCTGATCGCTCAGGGCCGAGGCCATCTGCGACCCCCATTCCATGAGGACGACCGTGTTCTGCCCGGGTTCCTCCAATTCCTCGTCGAGGCCGATCGACTCCAGCTCGTCCAGGAGGAGGCCCACCCGGTTCTCGCCCGGCACATAATCCATCCCCCCCAAGCGGTAGGCGTCCACATGGACCAGCCTGACCGGTTGGCCGGTGGCCAGGCGACCTCTCAACTCCCTGGCGATTGTGAAGGTGGGCGAGACCACGGGCCCATCCACGTGCAGGCCCCGGCCAAGTCCCTGGGCAAGGGTGGTCTTGCCTGCACCCAGAGGACCGGAGAGGACGACGACATCTCCGCCCTTCAGGCAGGAGGCCAGGCACCCACCAAGACGAAGCATGTCCTGCGACGTGGGCACTTCGACCTGGAAGCTGTCCCCGCCCGCGCACCCGGCGGACGGATGTGACGCGCAGGGGCGATCACCGCTTTCACCGCTCATTGCCTCGTCTCTCCTTTTGCTCCTATCAGACCGATGGTCCGTTCCAGAGCGTACTCCGGATCCCCCCCGGCCCCCTTGCAGCGCTCGTCGGCATCGGCCAGAGCCTCTATGCACCTGCCCAGCCCCCGTGAGGTCCACCCGCGCAGCTGTCTTTTGGCCGACCGGAGCTGCCAGGGGGAAGCCCCGGCCTCGGCCTGGCTGATGGCGCCGGATTCGATGGCGGACACCTTGCCCATCATCCGCAGTTTCAAGGCGAGGGCACCGATGATGGCTATTGGGTCGGTCCCCTGCTCCACGGCGGACCGCATGGCCACTATCGCCTGGGCTGTATTGCCTTCCACCGCCCTGTCGGCCACTAGGAAACCGGTGGCCGCCGGGTTGTCAGTCAGGTACTCATCCACAAGGTCCAAGGTGACAGGGTCCGTGTCGAAATCGAAGCAGAGCTGGGAGCACATGGCGGCCAATTCACCCGTGCGCTCCCCCAGGACATTGACCAGCTGCTGGGCGGCGGCGGGTTCGATCCTGCGCCTGCGCGAGGCGAACTCCTGATTCACGAATTTGATCTTCGCATCGTACTTCTTCAGATCGGGTACCTTCTCCTCGGCCGCACCCGCCCGGACAAGGGCGTCAAGAAGACGTCTGCCCTTGTTGCCCCCCTCATGGCGGGCCACAACGATGCTGAAGGCAGCCGGATCCTTGACGGCCCGCTTGCAGAAGTCGACGAGGGCCTGGCCGAGTCCGTCGCCCGACTGTTGGAGGTTGTCCAGACAGACGATGGAGGTTTCACTCAGGAGGGTGGGGCTGACGGCCTCCTCGAACGTGTAGGCGTCACAGTCGGCCGCATCCAATTCCATGCACTCCGCCTGAGGACGGGCCTGGCAGGCCCTGTCCCGCAGCCGGGCGAAGATCTGCCCGTTGAGGAAGCCGTCCCCGCCTACCACCACACGGACCGGTGAATCCTCTGATCGAGCTTGTGCCATAGTCTTCAATCTCCCTGTATCGGTGGACATTCAAGGCCTCGAAGACCCATTTTCTCACGGTCCCCCATCCAACTCACCTCCATCGCCACGGGCGTGACAGGCCGGTTCGAAAACGGCAGCCCCCAAGCTCTGCCAAGCCTCTTTGACGCGGCCGCTGAAGACCACCCACAGAGGCATCCTGTATCCCTGACCGCACTCCTCACTCCCCCTCCAGGAGCCGGTCCGGCCATCAGAGGCCACCTCCCCGCCCCCTGCGATCGTCGGGGATGGGTCCCCTCCGGCACGGTCCTCCAGCCTGAGGAGGCGGGTCGCCCCGATGAGGGCGATCCATATGGCCGCCTCACAGAGGATGACGCAGCCAGCACCTGCCAGCCCGGACGGCCATGCCAGGACGGAGACCGGCCCCCCTCCAAGCCACCTGGCGCAGACCTCCATGATCTTTGTCCCCCTGCCAGCCCCCCAGGCACAGACAAACCCCAAGTCCGGCCAGAGCCAGGCCGTCAGCAATCCGGCCAGACCAATCATTGTTGACAGATCGACGAAGGGGGTGACCAGGAGGTTGGCGGCCAGGGAGAAGAGGGGGATCTGCGGGTTCATGAGTACCTGCACCGGCAGGGTCGCCACCTGGGCCGCCAGACTGGTGGATAGGGGGCCGATCACGCAGGTCGGCAGGAAACCCCTCATCCTCCGCCCCCACCCATCGGCCAACAGGGTGATGCCCAGGACCGCCGAAGAGGACAGGGCGAAACCGTAGCTGGTCGCCATCCCAGGGGCCAACAGGAGGACCAGCAGAACCGTCCATGAGAGTGCATTCAGACTTTGGTTGGGCCTGCCCCGGGCCAGGGCCAAGGCGCCCACCAGACCCATCAGGGCCGCCCTGACCACCGAATCGGACGGATACATGAGTGATGCCAGCCCCAGGCACAGGCAGGCCTGTGCCAGACCCCGCCAGACCTTGCCGACCTGGAGGGCCCTGAGGAGGCGGTCGGCCATCGCGCCGACAAGGAGGAAGTGGCCTCCTGAGACGGCCATCAGGTGCAGGATGCCGGAGCGTTTGAAATCCTCCTTCAACCTGGCTGCGTATGCCGGGTCGACCCCTTCCGAAAGGCCATGGATTCCACCCTGTCCGCCATCGCGGCTGCCACCCGGGCCAGCCCCTCCGTGAAGGCAGGGCAAGAAACCGTCAATCTTCCCGCCGGCCACCACCCCCTCCTGGCCCAGCACCCCCATGGTCAGCCCCGGCACCAGGACCTGCCCCTGATCGTCCAGCCGCCTGGCGACTATCAGAAAACACTGCCGCATGATCTCCACGGCGCGCTCCGGGCCGGACGGCCCTTCCAGGACCTCGACGCCCTGTCCGCCCCCTCCGCCGGTCCCGGCGCCCCTCCCACCGGCCGCCACCTCCAACCAGAGCGGGTCCCGCCCGAAGGTGGATCTGAGGAGACGTCCCGACAGGCGGTATCGGCCGCCTTGGACCACCGAGCAGGCCGGCCCACGGGCATATACCCGTATCGCCGACCGCGAAGGGGACCTGACTGCACCTGACAGGATGTCCTCCAGGCGGGCCCGGAAACGGCAGTCCCACCCGAACCGTTCCGAGGCCGTCATCGGGGAGGTGGCCTTGGCCTGGACTCGGACGGTGACGGGACCCGCCACAGCCTGCCTGTAAACGGGGTCACCGATGACCGAGACCTCCTCCCCCGCCGCCCCAAGCGCAGCCAGCAGGGCGACGCAAACCAGAAGGATGCACTGGCAGCGCAATCCTGGACGGGCCGAACGGATCAGGAGAAACAGGAGGAAGACCGCGAGCGCAGGAAGGAGGGTCGGCTCGGTCTGGGTCCCTCCCTTCCCCTTCGCAAACTGAGGGGCAAGAAGGGTATGGACCAGGAGGACGGCGGTCCAGGCGACCAGGGCGGCCGGAAGCATCTTCGCGTCCCGGCTGCCGGACTCCGAACCCGCAGGTTCTTTGCACCCAGACCCCATGTCATGGCCCCGGCACAGGCCGGATGCCGCCCCTCCCCCATGGAGGATCCGGCCGGTCGGTGGACGGCGCTTCCAACCCGCCATCAGCCGACCACCAGCCAGGGTCTGATCTTCTGCAAGGTTCTGGCTCCCAAGCCTGGGATTTCCATCAATTGGTCCAGGCTGGAGAACCGTCCGATCTTCTTCCGCCTGTCGACGATCTTCCCGGCCATGACCGGTCCTATCCCCTTGATGGACATGAGCTGGTCGGCCGTCGCCGTATTGATGTCCACAGGGGCGGAGCCCCCATCGCCACCATGTGGACCGGCATTCTGACCGGCTGGACCGGAAACCCCACCCGGGCTGGAGGGTCCGGCGGACGATCGCCCGCCACCCCCCGTGGGCTTTCCGGCGGCCTGTCCGCCTTCTGCCTGCATGCTGCCGGGTTTCCCGGATGCACCCTTGCGGGAGGGGCCTGCGCCGGCCTGAACAGGATAAGGTTCCAACGAACGGATTGACAGGTACTGCTGGACCAGCAGGGTCAGGCTGGCCGCAAGGGCGGTTGCAAGGATCAGGACGGCGACCAGGGCGTGCACCGGCCTGACGCTCAGACGGGGCCGGTCTCGTCTCCGGACCGCCTCCTCGCCCTGGCCACGGGAGGCCCTGGACAGGGCCGTGATCGCCAGGAGTCCGTCAGGACCGCCTGCAGCCCCTCCTGCGGACGACAGGGGCGGGGGCGGGGGGCCTGCCCCTGTCCCGCCGTCACCTGAGTCGGCTTCCGACCGATGCACCACTGAAGAGGCCCCTGGGCTCACCGGGACCGCTGCATCCGCCGACCGCCCGCTCAGCCTGCGTATTCTCTCTGATGGGGTTCTCATGCCATCAGTATGTGGGGCAGGCAGGCAGGACGATGGCCGACCCGAACCCTGTGGTCGAATGGGGACCTTCTCCACACTGCAGGCGGCAGGTCATGGGCCCTCACACCGCTCGCACCTCAGGGGAGGCGGGCCGGCCCCCTACTCGGCCGGGACTATGGAGACGATCTTGGGTGCCTTGACGATCACCTTCCTGGGCTCCTTGCCGCCCAGTCGCTCCTGGATGGCCGGCAGGGCGAGGGCCTGGTCCCGAAGATCGCCCGCCGAGATGTCGGGGCTGACCTGGAGTTTGCCCCTGACCTTCCCCTTGATCTGGACGACGGCCGTGACCATGTCCTCGCCCAGGTACCGTGCCTCGTAGGTCGGCCAAGACTCCCAGGCCACACTCCCCCGATGGCCCAGACGGCTCCAGAGTTCCTCGCAGATGTGAGGGGCCACGGGAGAGAGCATGAGGATCAGGGGTTCTACGGCGGCCCTCGGCGTGCGCTCGCAGGAGGTGAGATGGTTGTTGAGGACGATCAGCTTGGAGATGGCCGTATTGGGCCTCATCCCCTCCATCTCGACGGTCACGTCGTGAATGGTCCTGTTCAGGAGCTTGAGCGTCTTCTCGTCCAGGGGATCATCGCTCACGCGCACCTGGCCGGTTGTTTCGTCGATGACGTTTCGCCAGAGCCTCTGCAGGAAGCGCATTCCGCCTATGACATTGCGGGTGTTCCAGGGACGGGACTCATCCAGGGGGCCCATGCTCATCTCATAGAGGCGGAAGGTGTCCGCCCCGTAGGTCCGATACATGTCATCAGGGGTGATGATGTTCTTCAGGCTCTTGCCCATCTTCCCGAATTCACGGTTGACCGGCTCCCCATGCCAGGTATAGGCCGCACGGCCCTCCTCCTGGACCTCCTCGACCTCGTCGGCCGGCACGTACTGGCCGCGCTCGTCGGTGTAGGCGTAGGCCTGGATCATGCCCTGGTTGAAGAGCTTGTGGAAGGGCTCCTTGGACGAGACATAGCCCAGGTCGTAGAGGACCTTGTGCCAGAAGCGTGCGTAGAGGAGGTGGAGGACGGCATGTTCGACGCCGCCCACGTACAGGTCCACCCCGCCGGATTCGCCGGCGGTCGGGTTGTGGTCAGGGCCCAGCCAGTAGTCGAATTCCTCAGGCTCCACCAGGTGCCTGTCGTCGTCGGGGTCGATGTAGCGCATGTAGTACCAGCAGGAACCCGCCCAGTTGGGCATGGTGTTGGTGTCCCTGTGGTAGGTCTTCGGGCCGTCGCCAAGGTCCAGGGTCACGTCCACCCAGTCCTGGTTCCGGCTGAGCGGGGCCTCGGGGCTGGATTCCGCATCCTGCGGATCGAAGGTCTTGGGGCTGTAGTCCGGCACGTCGGGCAGGCTGACCGGAAGCTGGTCGTCCGGTATCAGGTGTGGCAGACCCTGGTCGTCATAGACCACGGGGAAGGGCTCCCCCCAATAACGCTGGCGGGAGAAGAGCCAGTCACGCAGGCGGTAGGAGACGGTCCCCTTGCCCACGCCGGCCTTTTCCAGCCAGGCGGTGACCTTCTCTATGGCCTGGTCCACCCTCAGGCCGTCCAGGCTCAAAGCGTCGCCCAGGGCATGCGTGCGCTCGACCGAGGAGTTGATGACAACCCCGTCGTGGGAGACGAAGGGGGCATGGCCCCTGTAGCCCTCGAGGTCCTCGCCGGAATCGGGCAGTGGCTGGACGGTGTATATGACCGGGAGACCGTACTTGTCGGCGAAGTCATAATCCCTCTGGTCCCCACCGGGCACGGCCATGATGGCACCCGTGCCGTAATCCATCAGGACATAATCCGCGGTGAAGACGGGCAGCTCTGCTCCGGTTATGGGGTTTATGGCGTAAAGTCCGGTGAACAGACCGGTCTTCTCCCCGCCCTCGTCCACCCTGTCCTTGGCGGTCTTGGACTCGGCGGCCAGCCTGTAGGCCCTGACGGCCTGGCGGGGGTCCTCATAGCCTCCCGTCCACTCTTGGCTGACCCCCTGCGGCCACCGGTCCGGCACATGCGAAAGGAGGTCATGCTCCGGGGAGACGACGGCGAAGGTGGCGCCGAAGAGGGTGTCGGGACGGGTGGTGTAGACCTCCATATCCTGGTCTCCGTCCGACGTGGGCACCGTGAAATGAACCGAGGCCCCGTGGGATTCCCCGATCCAGTTGCGTTGCATGAGCTTTACTTTTTCAGGCCAATCCAGGGTGTCCAGGTCTTCGATCAGGCGATGCCCGTATGCGGTGATCCTCATGGACCACTGCTTGAGTTCCCTCTGGAAGACCGGGTAGTTCCCCCTCTCGCTCCTGCCCTCGGCCGTGACCTCCTCGTTGGCCAGGACCGTACCCAGGCCGGGGCACCAGTTGACGGGGGACTCGGAGATGTAGGCCAGACGATGGTCGTTCAGGATACGGGAACGCTCGGAGGCGTCCAGGTCGTCCCAGGATTCACCCTGGTGGCCGGGTATCGGTTTGAGGCCCCGGCGGAAGGCATCGACCAGTTCACTGATGGGTCTGGCCGACCCGATTCCCCCGTCGGCCCGCTTGTAGTCGGGGTCGTACCATGACTCGTAGATGCGGGAGAAGATCCACTGGGTCCAACGCACGTAGCCCTCGTCGATGGTGGCGAAGGAACGCCGGTCGTCGAAACTCAGGCCGAGCCTGTGCAACTGCCAGCGCATGTTCTCTATGTTCTGCTCGGTGGTGGTCCTCGGGTGCTGGCCGGTCTGCACGGCGTACTGCTCGGCAGGCAGGCCGAAGGCATCATAGCCCATGGCATGCAGGACGTTCTCGCCCTTCATCCGGTGGTAGCGGCTGACCACGTCGGTGGCTATGTACCCCAGGGGGTGGCCCACGTGCAGGCCCTTGCCCGAAGGGTATGGGAACATGTCGATGACGTAATACGGGGTCCTGCCGTCCGCGTTGCGGCCCTTGCCGTCCTTGAGTCCGCCTTTGACATTGGCCGCCCAGAAGGTGCCGTCCTTCTCCCAGCGGTCCTGCCAACGCTCTTCTATGTTCTGAGCCATGGCGGCGTCATAGCGGAAGGGTGGTTGTTCCGCCCTGTCCCCGCGCTCGCCCTGGTCGTCCTTCATGCTCTCATTCGCAGTCATAAGGTGAATTATCATCAATCATGTGGACACAGGAGGGATGGGGTCCACCCCTTGGAAAGACCGGGGTCTTCGGACTTCAACGGACTTCCGAGGACAGGGATCCATCCAGCCTGTCGGGACGGCGGGAGGACGGGTCCACCTGGTAGCCGATGGAGGAGGCGGCCTCCTTCACTGCGGCGGCCCAGCCCCCATCCTTCATCATCTTCTCCAAGGCGTGGTTGATGGTCGAGACCAGCTCGGCCTGGTCCTTGCGCACCCCGACACCGTACCGTTCCCGGGTGAAGGGGACGCCGACCAGGCGGAGCTGGCCGCCCCCCTTGACGTGGGCGAGACCGGCCAGGACGAAATCATCCGAGCTGGCCGCGTCTGCATCCCCGCTCAGGAGGGCCGTGATGCACTGGCCCAGTTCATCGCGCTCCTGCAGGAGGGCCTTGGGGGCACGCCGCCTGATCACCTGGGAGGAGGTCGACCCCTTCTCCGTGCAGACCCGGCGGTCCTCCAGACTGTCAACCCCCTTTATGGACCCCTCGTCCTTGCGGACCAGGAGGTCCTGCCCGGCCATGAAGTAGGGGCCGGCGAAGTCGACCACCTGTTTGCGGGCCTGGGTGATCGAGTAGGAGGCCAGGACCATGTCGACCTGGCCCGAGGTCAGGGCCCCCTCCCTGCTTCCGGGTCGGACCTGCTTCCAGACGATCTGATTGGGGGAATAGCCCAGATCCTGGGCGATCAGCCGGGCCAGGTCCACCTCCAGCCCCTTGTACTCGCTCGAGTGGGAGAACCCCAGGCCTGGCCTGTCGAAGGTGATGCCGATGTTGAGCTTGGGGCCGATGGAGCTGGCATCGTATTCGGAGGCCCCTTCGCCGCAGCCGCACAGGGAGACCGCCATGGCCGCCGCAGCCAGGACCCCCAGGACCTTCCTGATGCTCATGCGTCCCTCCTCAAGTTCCTGCGGCCGGCCGGCCGTCGTCCCACCTTCACTGTCTCATACCCCCTGGTCCCCGGACCTCCGGCATCGGACGACCCCGGCGGGCTACTTGAACATCCTGGATCTGGTGAGGAACCAGGTGACCAGGGCGGTCAGGGCCACGGAGGCTATGACCACCGCTGCGAAGCCCCAGGGCTTGTCTGTCAGCGGCATGCCGAACATGCCGCTGTTGAAGTTCATCCCGTACATGGAGAAGATCAGGGTGGGGACCGACAGGCTGATGGAGATGATTGTGAAGATCCTCATCACGTTGTTCACGTTGTTGGACACGATCGAGGCGAAGGCATCGGTCATGCCCGAAAGCACGCTGGAGTATATGTTTGCCATCTCGATGGCCTGCTTGTTCTCGGTGATGACGTCGCCCAGGAGGTCCTCGTCGTCCGGGTACCGCTTGATCCGTTCCAGGTTGGTCAGCTTCTCCAGGACGATCTCGTTCGATTTCAGGCTGGTCGCGAAGTAGACCAGGGTCTTGTTGAGTTCGAGAAGCATGAGGATCTCGCGGTTCTGCATGGAATGGCGCAGTTTGAGCTCGAGCTTGTCCGATTCGCGGTCGATGATCCGCAGGTAGCGCAGGTAGAGGGTGGCGTTGCGGTAGAGGATCTGCAGGATGAACCGGGATTTCATGAAGGTGTTGAACCCCCGTATGGTCCCCTCCATGAAGGGGTGGAGGAGGACCGTGTCCTGCATGCAGACCGTGACGATCAGATCCTCGGTGACGATGATGGACAGGGGGATGGTTTCGTAGTAGTCCCGCCCGTCACGTTCCTCGGCACGCGGGATGTCGACGATCACCATGGTGTAGTCGTCCTCGACATCCACCCGGGAACGTTCCTCGTCATCCAGGGGGGCGCGCAGGTCGGCAAGATCGATGCCGGTGGACTGGGCCACGTTGGCCAGTTCCACGTCGGTGGGGGCGGACAGGCATATCCAGGAACCCTTCTCCGCCCGTTTGATCTGCTCGATCTGACCGTTCATGGTGCTGAATACCCTCATCATCGCCATCACCACCTTTCATAGGAAGGCCCGCAGGACTTCACAGCGGCCGGTGGGAACAGATACTAACAGAATCCCCGCCGCCATCTTATCCAAGAAAGCAGGATAGTCCCGGCCCCGGTATTCGACGCGCCGGGGGCCGCAGCGTGCCCAAAGTGGTCGCATGGCCCATGCGAACCGATGGACGGCCCGTGAGTCTTCGCGTTTCCCTGTCGGTGGAAAATCCCGTCAACTCCGCCAAGGTCTCGGGACCGGGGGGCGACCCGATTGCCGCCAAAGCGGCAGTGCCCGGCGATCGGCCTGCGCTTGTTGCCTGCCAGGCAGGTCGTCAGGACCCTCCAGGGTCTCCCTGCGGGGCGCAGCCTTCCCCGTGCACCCCGGGTGCATGGGTCACCGGACCCTGTTTCGCAGGTCCTGTCCGGCCCGGTATCGGCGGAGGTTGTCGATGCAGATCGCGATGATCTTCCCCACGTTGGAGGCCAGGTGGGACCCCCCGGCGACATGCGGGGTGATCAGGCAGCGTGGCTGGGACCACAAGGGGTGGTCCGGGGGAAGAGGTTCGGGTTCGGTCACGTCCAATCCTGCGCCGAATATGCCCCCCTTTTCGAGTGTGGAGGCCAGGGACCGGCAGTCCACGGCATCACCCCGTCCCACGTTGAGCAGGATGGCCCTTTTCTTCATAAGGGCCAGCCGGTCGGCATCGATGATGTGACGTGTCTGCGGGGTCGAGGGGAGGGCCAGGGCCACGACGTCCACCTTAGGCAGGAGCCCATCAAGGGAGTCAAAGGGGAAAATCTCGTCAAAGCCTTCCACGGCCTGGTCGGCATGCCTTCTAACCCCGTAGGTGACCGCCCCCGCGCCCTTGCATAGCCTGGCGAAGTGGGCCCCGATGTCGCCGGTGCCCAGGACCAGGACGGTCGACTCCTGCGGGGAATAGACCTCTCCCCCGGGGTGCCAATCCCTTTCAGCCTGCCTGTCCCTGTAGAAGGGAAGGTCCTTCATCAGGGCCAGCATCATGGCGAACATATGCTCGGAGACCGCTTGTCCATATGCCCCGCTGGCGCTGGTCAGAATGGCGTTCCCTGGCAGGATGCCCGGGGCCGTGTAGGCATCCACTCCGGCGCTGGAGGTCTGAAGCCATCTGAGCCTGTGGCAGTGCGAAATCTGCTCGGCGCTGGGATTGCCGAAGATGATGGTGGCATCGCTGATGTCCGACTGGGATATGCCCATGGGCCACTGCATGTGGTCTCGGACGCTGACATCCGTCACGAACCTCTGCCTGATGCCCCCGGCCGCCTGGACGAACCGGGCCCTCTCCCCCTCATTCAGGGGCAGGCAGTTGACGATCAGCTCCTCCTGGTCGGTCTCCCGACCCCTGCTTCCACCCTGTGTATCCATGATGCACCTGCTTCCTTCCCAACACGATGACTGACCTTGCCCCATCCGCCCGCCTGCCTTTGCGGGCCGGACTCCTGCAGGCGGACCCCGTACCTGAATGACCGGCGGGATGGCCGCCTGACTCCATCCTAACGCCTGATTTCCCCTCGGAGGGGGAGGCCCACGGAGTCGTGGCGGAGGGGCGCGACACACTGATTTGCCCGATTCCCGAGGGCTGGTGTACTATAAACAAGGCTTCAAGAGCACGGGGCTATGGCGCAGCTGGTAGCGCGTCTCCATGGCATGGAGAAGGTCGGGGGTTCGAATCCCCCTAGCTCCACGGAGCGCCCGTTGCTGCCGATGATTCGGCGGCAGCGGGCTTTCTTTTAACCGCATGCACCAATGGCGACAGTCGAAGTGGACCGTCCTGCCAGTCCTTTGACCAGCCGGATTCCGATGGACATGGGGGGCATGGGACAGAAACCGAGGGGAAGGGTCCACGACCCCTGACCAGGCCTGCATAGGCCTGACGCGCCCACCAGGTGCCACTGGCTTCCGCCACTGCCCCTGACCGGACGTGCATAGGAGATAGGACCTGACGAAATCACCAGGAGGGGAACCATGAAAGTCTTCAACCCGCCGTTTGCACGGCCCCTGACGGAAGCGGAGGTCGCCCGCCTGTGTGGCGACGGGACCCGGGCGGCCACCGACGCCCTCGCGGCGGACATAGGACTGGCCCCGGATCTGGTCGGTCTGATCCATGAGGCTGGCCGGGACCTGGACCTGTCCTCCCTCATGCCCCAGTTGGAAGGGATCTTCATACCCGAACGGTGGCAGGAATCGGTGGACAGGCTGACCCTGCGCACCCGGCGGGACCAGTCGGGCATGACCATCCTGGCCATATACCTGCGCTGCCTGAATGTGACCCGGAGGCGCTACGCCGACTTCGGCCTGCCGGACCGGACCTTCCGGGACACGATGGGCTTCTTCCCCCGTATGCTTGAAGCCTACCGGAGTGCTCACGGCAGGGTCTGGTTCGATGAGGCGAATTGGGCGGTCAGACAGGTTTCCCTGACCCTCCTGCGCATCGATGAGTTGGAGTTCGAGTTCATCGGCGGCGACAGTCCCCGGGTCGACCTCCACATTCCTTCCGATGCCAGCCTGGAGGCCGCCGACTTGGCCAGAACCTTCGCCGCCTTCAGGACCTTCCTGAAAGATCACTGCCCCGCCTGGACCGAGGCGGCCGTCCACTGCGAATCCTGGCTCCTGGACCCCGGCCTGGACGAACTTCTGCCCCAGCGCTCCCGCATAAGGGTCTTCAGGGGCCTGTTCCACGTGGAGGGTCTGCAATGGGCCGACGATTTCAGAGAGTGGACGGCCGGTCGTACCGACCTGGCCGATGCCGACCTGCCGGAGAGGACCAGCCTTCAACGCGCCATCAAGCGCCACCTTTTGGCCGGCGGCAGGATGGGCGTCGGCAAGGGCGTTCTCATCCCGCAAGCCGTCTCGGCTCTGGACGGGCGGGGGGACCTCGCCCGTCCGGCTCAGTGACCGGAAACGGCCCTGCCGCCATCGGCGGTCTGGCCCCCGCCGGGCCCCTGGTCACCGCTGGCGTCCCTTGAGCCCTTGCCTCCCCCGTTGTCCTTCTGACCTCCCCAGTCGGACCCCTGGTCCCCGCCCGTGGAGGAAGGGGTATCCGTCGGCGAATCAGAGGGTGTCGATGACGGGGGTGTGGTCTGCGAGGGACTTGAGGAGGGCTCTGGGGAGGCATCCTGACCGTTGTGTCCGGAGGGTGCCGGATTCTGCTCGGGCTTTCCGCTCTGGCTGGGCGAAGATGAAGGCGAGGGGGCGGGCGAGGACGAGGACCCGTTCCCTTCAGACCCGTCATGGTCCTCATGGGGCGACTCCCTCCCGCCGGGTTCCTGGGAGGGGGTCTGTACGCTCTGGGAGGGACTGACGATGTTGCGCACCACCTTGTCGGTCCCCTCCCCCTTGGTGATCAGGTTGATGACCAGGGCCGTCAGGAGGACGGCGACCAGTGCGCTGACGACGGAGACGACGACGATCTTGCGCTTCCTCTCCCTTGCCTGGGATGCCGAAAGTATGCCGGTGGAGGCCCTGCGCCCGGTCTGGCCGGAGGAGGCCGACCTGCGCGGGGTCCTGTCTGCGGTCCGGTCCGGCCCTGGAATCTTCATGGTCGGGGCGCCGGCTTCATCGGCCCCGTCCCCTTCTGCGGTCTTGGTCCGGCCGCCCGTGTCGGCCGCCTCCCCGGTCGGCTCCCCTTTGCTTGGAGACAGGACCAGGGTGGTTTCCCCCGCACTGCTGACGACCCTGGCCCCGGCCGTCTGCACGTCCGCCCCCTCGCCGTCGCCTCCATCACCGTCAGGAGCCCCGATCACCGTCTCCTGGAACTTCTGGCCCGAGGCGTCGAGGACGTTCTTGTATATCTGCGAGGCGACCGCCGAAACTATGGAACCTATTGCCACGCCGATGGCGGAGCCCGCAACGCCGATCTTGGCCGACAGGAAGAAGGAGGTGACGGCTGCGAGGGCACCAGCCGCAACCTGGGCCCAGGACAACCCATGGAAGAAGTTCCTCAAGACCGACTCCTCTCCTCCTATACGCTCCGCTGGCCGATACAACCATCATGATAACGCCCATGACCCGGCGCAGACCGGCCCGCCATCCGCCCTGGATGAACAATGATGAAAGGGTGAAGGAGCCGGAGAGGAGGAGAGTGTCCCCAAGTCGACAGGGAAGGCAGGACGGTCAGTCCGCCGCGACCACGTCGCGGGGTTCGTCCCAGTCACCCCGCATGGCGATGGCCGGCCCCAGGTTGTATTCGACCAGGCACCACCTGACCTGACCGTCAGGAAGGTCCCGGGGGGTGAGACGGGCCCAGTGGGCGTTGCGCATGGAATCCATGTTGGCGAATTCGGGGTAGGTCCGGCTCATCCCCAGGAGGGTCTGCAGGGACTGGGAGATGAGGGAGCCATGCGAGAAGACGAAGAGGTCCGTGTCATCTCCGGCACGTCCCGCCCAGTCCTCGATGGCCTGGGCCCCCCTGGCGCCCACGTGGCCCTTGGTTTCGGCACCATGGTTGAGTTCCCCACCGGTAGACGACATCCAGGAACGGAAGTCTTCAGGCCACCGCTCACTGGCCTGTTCGATGGTGACACCCTCCCACTGGCCGAAGCTGCGCTCACGCAGGCGGGAATCCGGATGAACCTCCAGATGGAGGGGGGCGGCGAAGACCTGGGCCGTCGTAAAGGCCCGACCAAGGTTGGAGGCAACGACCAGCTGCCTGCGTCCCCCTGGGGCGGCATCCACATACCTGCGGCGGAGTTCCTCACCGGTACGCTCGACCTGCCAGAGACCGACCGCGTTGAGGGGTATGTCTATCTGGCCCTGCCACCTGTGCTCGGCATTGTAGGAGGTCTGCCCGTGCCGGACCAGGATGATGGAATGGACATGCCTGCCTGCCGGCTTCTCTTCGGCCACTGCTCAAATCCTCCTCGTGGTGTCATTCTTCTTCTGATTGCGCCCCGCCCGGGTTGGCAAAACGGCCGCGCAGACCGGTCTCATCCAGACCAAGGTCGATCTGCTCCTCCTGGTCGCCAGGATCGTCGTCGGCCAGTGTGAACTGGTGCTCCAGCTGGAGGTCGACCCGGGGGCAGTCCTTCCACAGGCGCTCCAAATCGTAGAAACGGCGCGCCTGCTTGTGCATGACGTGGATGACGAAATCACCGTAATCCAGGAGGACCCACTGGGCCTCTTCCAACCCCTCGCGTGACCTGGCATCAAGGCCGCATTGGATGTGGAGCTGTTTCTCCACCTCCTCGGCGATGGCCAAGACCTGACGTTCGTTGCCACCGGTGGCCACCATGAAGATGTCGGTGATGGCGATGGGCTGTGACACGTCGAAAGCCACGATGTCCATGGCCTTGATGTCGTTGGCGGCCTTGGCCGCCACGCGTACGGCGTCGATTGAATCCTGCAGTGCTGGCACTGGTCCGCCTTTCAGGTCGGAAAAGAAACGTCACCTACCATTATTCAGCAAGCCTCGACCGCCGGAAGGCTTGACCCCTCAGCGCTCCCACTTGGGCTTCCAGCCCTCGACAACCTGCTGGTCGTTGTCGGAGTAAACCATGGACCCGTCGGGCACGGCGTGCCGGATCACCGACCCGGCCCCCGTGGTCACCCCATCGCCCACCTGAACGGGGGCGACGAAGAGGTTGCCGGCCCCCACATGCACGTCGGAGCCGATTTCGGTCCGGTTCTTGTGGACACCATCGTAGTTTGCCGTGATGGTCCCACCCCCCACATTGGTCCGCTCACCGATGTGGGCATCCCCGACATAGCTCAGGTGGGGGACCTTGCTCCCCCGGTCTATGTGGGCCTTCTTCATCTCGACGAAGGCCCCGGCCTTCGTGTCGGGCCCCAACTCGTTGCCCGCCCGCAGGTAGGTCCAAGGGCCTATCGTCGCCCTGGCGCCGATATGGGTCTCCTGCACGCGGGAGCGCTCCACGCTGGCCCCCTCATCCACCTGGGCGTCGATCAGCGTCGCGTACGGGCCGATCACGGCACCCGGGGCCACCGCGGTCTGCCCCTGGAGGAAGGAGCCTGGAAGGATGGTGACATCCTGGCCCAGAATGACATCGTCCTCAATCCAGGTGGTGTCGGGGTCCAGTATGGTGACCCCCTCCCGCATCCACCTCCGGCAGATGCGGGCGTTGTGGGCCTTGGCCAGGGAGGCCAGCTGGATTCTGTCGTTGACCCCCTCCACGCTGAGTGGATCGGCGGCCGTGAAGGCTCCGACCGACCCCATGCCCCGTGCCGGCTCCAGGGCGTCGGTCAGGTAGAACTCTCCCTGTGCGTTGCTGTTGTTCAGACCGGCCACTGCCCGTCTGAGCACACTGGCGTTGAAGACATAGACCGAGGTGTTGACCTCATGCACGGCCAGCTCGTTCCCGTTGGCGTCCTTCTGCTCCACGATCCGCAGGACACGTCCATCCCTGTCCCTGATGATGCGGCCGTATCCGTTGGGGTCCTCCAGGCGGGTGGTCAGGACCGTGGCCACGTCACCCTGGGCGGCATGATGCTGCAGAAGCCCGCGAAGGGTCCGTTCATCCAGAAGAGGCATGTCTGAGGCGACGACCAGGACACAGCCGTCAGGGTCGATCCTGTCGGCCAGCTGGTCCATGGCGCACTGGACGGCCCTTCCCGTACCAGGACGGTCGTCCTGGTTGACGATGAAGACCCCGGAGGAATAGGACCGGGCCGCCTGCGAGACCATCTCGGCCTGGTTATGGACCACGACGGCCAGGGTAGGGGGTTCCAGCGCTCCGACGGAGGCCATGACCCTTTGGAGGAAGGTCTTGCCGGCCAGCAGATGGAGGACCTTGGGGGTGGCGGACCGCATGCGGGTTCCCTCCCCCGCCGCCAGGATGATGGCGGCCGTGAGATTCAGGTCAGACTTCAAAAGTCCACTTCCCCACTCTCGGCGATGCTGATCAGGTCCTGAATGGAGTCGACCACCCTGTCCGGCCGGTAGGGGAAGGTCTCCACCTCCTTGCGGTGGGTTATCCCTGTCAGGACCAGGAAGGTGTTCAGGCCTGCCTCGACGCCGGCAACCACGTCTGTGTCCATCCGGTCCCCGATCATCGCCGTGGTTTCCGAATGGCCGCCGACCCGGTTCAGGGCTGTGCGGAACATGATGGGGTTGGGTTTGCCCACGAAGTAGGGCTCCCTGTTGGTGGCCTTGGTCACCAGGGCGGCCACGGCCCCTGCCGCGGGCAGGACTCCGTTCTCGCTGGGGCCGGTGGCATCCGGGTTGGTGCAGATGAAGCGGGCCCCGCCGAGTATGAGACGGATGGCGGTGGTGATCGATTCGAAGGAGTATGTCCTCGTTTCGCCCAGGATGACGTAGTCGGGTTTGGAATCGGAAAGTATGAAGCCCGCCTCGTGCAGGGCGGTGGTAAGGCCGGCCTCACCTATGACGTAGGCCGACCCCTGGGGGATCGTTCTGGAGACGAAGTCGGCCGTGGCCAGGGCCGAGGTCCAGATCTTGTCCTCGGGCACGTCGATCCCGCTGCGGCCCAGACGGGCGGAAAGGTCACGGGGTGTGTAGATGGGGTTGTTGGTCAGAACCAGGAAGTTCCTGTCGTTCTTCTTCAGCGTCTCGATGAATTCGGCCGCCCCGGGCAGGGCGGTGTTCTCATGGACGAGGACCCCATCCATATCGGTCAGCCAGGTCTCGATTTTCTTGACTGTCAAGACTCATTTCCTTTCAGTTGGTCACCGACCCCCTGAAGGCATCTCTCCGACATGGACCGGCGAGCGAAAGCTCCCCCACCTGGATTCGAACCAAGACTAAGGGTTCCAAAGACCCGTGTGCTGCCCTTACACCATGGGGGATCGGCGACGGCCTCAAGCCGACGCCACAAACATTATGCCACTAACCAGCGATTACGCCACGCTCGGCCCTCCCGGGGAAGCCCTGACCGGCAGGGGACGGACCTGCCGGGAGGAGGTCCTCACGCGAACAGGAAGCCCTGTCCGTGATGTGCGGGATAGGTGTCGAAGAGCTTGGCGACGGAGCCGTCCTCGAAGACCGCCTTGATGGCACTGGCCAGGAGGGGGGCGATGGAGAGGACCGTAAGCCCGTCCCACCGCTTCTCCGCCGGAATCGGCACGGTGTCGGTCAGGACGACCTCCTTGGCCCCGCAGGACTTGAGCCTGTCGACGGCAGGTCCGGAGAGAACCCCATGGGTGGCCACCACGGTGATGGACTTGGCCCCGGCCTCACGCAGGACCCCGCAGGCCTGGGCGATCGTGCCGCCGGTGTCGATCAGGTCGTCCACCAGGACGCAGTCCAGACCGGATACGTCGCCGACCACCCTGTTGGCGGTGGTCTGATTGGGTCGTGTGACATCGCGGGTCTTGTGGATGAAGGCCAGGGGGACCCCGCCCAGGCGCTGGGCCCACTGCTCCGCCACCCTGATGCGGCCTGCATCCGGGGAGACGACGGCGACATTGGAAAGGTCCATCCTGTCGCGCACATAGTCCACCAGGACCGGCATGGCGATCAGGTGGTCCACCGGTCCGTCGAAGAAGCCCTGGGACTGGGCGGCATGGAGGTCGACTGACATGATCCTGTCGGCACCGGCCGTCTTCAAGAGATCGAACATGAGGCGGCAGGAGATGGGTTCACGCCCCAGGTGCTTCTTGTCCTGGCGGGAATAACCCAGCAGGGGGCAGACGGCGGTGATGCTGCGGGCCGATGCCCTCTTGAGGGCGTCTATCATGATCAGCTGTTCCATGATGGACTTGTTGACGGGGTTCGCATGGGACTGCAAAACGAATACGTCGGCACCGCGCACGGATTCCGTATAGCGGACGTACATCTCCCCGTTGGCGAAATCGTAGGCCGTGGTTTCCAGGAGTTCGATGCCGAGCTGGTCGGCGACGTCTGCGGCGAGCCTGGGGTGCGCCCTGCCTGTCACAAGTATCAGATTCTTGCCTGGTCTGCCTTTGAGGATTGTGCTCACCATATCTCCAAACGTTGGTGTCGTTGAAGCGGACGTACCTCATGATAACCGCGTACTGTGACAGTCCAGTGGACCCCGTGTTGACCGGCGGGCCCCGTCAGGCCCCTACTCCCCCATGCCCTGAGGGCAGATTCCGGTCCGGTGTCAGCAGGGGGAATCCTCAATCAGACCCGGCTGCCGTCCCCGGCCCCGCCCCTGTCTTTGTAGAGCCCGTGCTTGTTGATGTACTGGACCACTCCATCCGGCACCAGGTACCATACGGGCATCCCGCGGCCGGCCCTGCGGCGGACATCGGTCGATGAGATGGCCAGTGCCGGTATTTCGATCATGTCGACCTTGTGGTCCGGCAGGGGGAGGTCCTTGAGGTTCGATGAGTAACCGGGTCTGGAGACTGCGACGAAGTGGGCCAGGTCCCACATCTGGTCTGCGTCCTTCCACCGCATGATCTCGGCCACGGCATCGGCCCCGGTGATGAAGTAAAGGTCGCTGTTGGGCCTCAGGGCCTTCATGTCGCGCAGGGTGTCGATGGTGTAGGTGATCCCCGGCCGGTCGATGTCGACCCGGGAGACGGTGAACTTGGGGTTGGAAGCGGTGGCGATCACGGTCATCAGGTAGCGGTCCTCCGCCTCGCTCACCTGCTTGTCGAGTTTGAAGACCGGCCTGCCGGTGGGGACGAAGATGACCTCATCCAGGTCGTAGACCCAGGCCACCTCCGAGGCGGCGACCAAGTGACCGTTGTGTATGGGGTCGAAGGTGCCGCCCATGATCCCGACCCGGCTCCGCCTGCCCTCCTGCCGACCGGATGCCCGGTCCCGGGCCTGACGGACCTCCAACCTCCCCAGGGAAGCGGGCGAAGGAAGTTCGGCCATCCGACGGCCTGTTTCCAACTGGCTCATTCCCCCTCCTCGCGTTGGGCCTCTTCGGCCTCCTGACGGGCTTCGGTCCGGGCCTCCTGCTTGATTTCGGCCGCACTGGGGTCGGCCTTTTCAGGATCGATCCTCTCCATGTCCGCGTTCCACTCCTCCTGCACCACCCTGTGGATTTCCGCATAGGTCGGCAGGGCGAAACCGGGCTGGTAAACCCTCCTGACCTCGGCCACACACTGGGTTATGAAAACCAGGGACGAGCAGAGTTCGGCGATCTTCCCCTCCCTCTCCTCCTTGCGGAATTCGGGCACCCGCTGCTCCATGGTCAGGATGTGCCGGTGTACCGTCTCCAACTGGTCAGGGTCCAGATCCCCAACCTCCTGGGAGTCCTGCTCGGGCCAGCCGATCAGGACAGCATCGGCGTACTCCAGACAGGCCCTCTGGTCGGCATCGGGGATTCCGTCCTCTATCTGGACCAGGAAGACGTAACGCAAGAGGCTGAGCCGTTCCGAGGCCACCCGCAGCCATATGCGCGGGTTGTCCTCCTCCCGGCGAAACAGCTCTTCAATCTGCTGTTCATTCACTCGTCCACCTACCCTCTTCGCGGTCCTTCAACGGCGCCGGCCGGTTGTCATAAGCGGAGGGGCGCACGATCCCCACCCCCATCCTTCCCGATTGTATCCCGCCCGGGCCCGAAGGAGGCGCCGTGTGGACGCGATGGCCGGGGCAAGGTGGGGGGCCGACGGTGAAAGGCAGCCCGGGAACGGCCCTGGCACAAGGACAAGGACGGGCACGGAGACGGGCCCTTGGTCAGTCGGTCTGGACCAGGCCGGGGTAGAGGGGGAAGTCTTCGACCAGGCGGTCCACCCTGGCCCGCAGGGCATCCACGTCCGCCCCCCTGCCGGCTGCCAGTGCCGTCCCGATGATGTCGGCCACCTCTTCATACTCTGCGGCGCCGAAACCCCTGGTCGCCAGGGCGGAGGTGCCGATGCGCAGGCCGGAGGACACCGAGGCCGGTCGGGGGTCGAAGGGGACGGTGTTCCTGTTGACCGTGATGCCTACCCTGGCCAGGAGGTCCTCCCCCTGCCTTCCGTCCATATCGCTCTCGCGCAGGTCCACCATGACCAGGTGGACGTCCGTCCCCCCGGTCAGGACGGTGATCCCCCTGGCGGCCAGGTCCGGCGCCATCAGACGTTCGGCAAGGATCCTCGCCCCCTCCAGGGTCCTGGCCATCCTGTCCTTGAACTCGGCGGTGCCGGCCAGTTTGAAGGCCACGGCCTTGGCGGCTACCACGTGCATGAGCGGACCGCCTTGGTTGCCTGGGAAAACGGCCGAATCAATCTTCTTCCCATACTCCTTCCTCGCCAGGATGAAGCCGGAACGGGGGCCGCCCAGTGTCTTGTGGGCCGTGGAGGAGACCACATCGGCCCAGGGGACGGGGCTCGGATGGAGGCCGGCCGCCACCAGGCCGGCGAAGTGGGCCATATCCACCCAGAAACGGGCTCCGACCTCATCGGCGATCTCCTTCATGGCCTGGAAATCCTCGATGCGGGGGTAGGCGCTCCAACCGCCGATGATCAGGGCTGGGTGGGTTTCCAACGCCCTGCGTCGGATGATCTCGGGGTCGATGCGGAAGGTTTCCGGGTTGACCCCGTATGACTCGGCCCGGTAGAAACGCCCGGAGAAGTTGATCTTCATCCCGTGGGTCAGGTGGCCGCCATGGTCCAGCGCCAGACCGAGCACCGTATCACCCGGCTCGATCAGGGCCTGATAGACGGCCGCATTGGCCTGGGCACCTGCATGGGGCTGGACGTTGGCGTATTGCGCCCCGAAGAGGTCACAGGCACGGGTCCGGGCGATGGACTCCACCCGGTCCACCCACTCGCATCCCCCGTAGTAACGCCGGCCGGGGTAACCCTCCGCATACTTGTTGGTCAGGACCGAGCCCTGGGCCTGGAGGACGGCCCTGGGGACGAAGTTCTCGGAGGCTATCATCTCCAGGCCTTCCCGTTGGCGCTCCAACTCCCGGTCGAGCAGGCCGGCGATCTCGGGGTCCACCGCCCGGATCGGAGAGTTGAACGCGTCGTCGGATACTTGTGCCTGATGTTCCCCGGTCATGGTTCTCTCCTTCGTTCGGCCTGCCGGGCCGCCGTCTGACGGCCGGTTGAGAACACTGTACTCCGCCGGGACCAGCGAATCACCAATCGCGACCAGGTTCACATTGCCGACAGGCGACGGCGGACAAGACCCCGGATTAGAATCGCACCCACCACCGGGTATCCGGCGGCGGACCAGGAGGAAGCAAAGGGCGGAGGACGCGACCCCATGATGTCATTCCACAGCACGCGGAGCACCGATTCGACCGTGACCGCCAAGCAGGCCATACGACAGGGAATCGCACCGGACGGGGGCCTCTTCGTGACCGACGCACTGGCCGCCCTCCAGGTGAACCCGGCATCCCTGGCGGGGCAGACCTACCAGGAGACCGCAGTGAGGATCCTGGGCCTCCTCCTTGATGACTACTCCGCCGAAGAACTGGACCTGTGCGTCCGGGCCGCTTATGGCGCCCAGTGGTCCGACACCGACATAACCCCCCTGGTCAGGGTGGGCGACGACTATGTCCTGGAGCTTTTCAACGGCCCCACCTCCGCCTTCAAGGACGTGGCCCTGCAGCTGCTCCCCCGCCTGATGAGCCGCACCCTGCCCCAAGCCGACGAGACCGAGCGGATCATGATACTGACCGCCACCTCCGGCGACACCGGCAAGGCAGCCCTGGCCGGATTCGCGGGGGCGCCCGGCACGGCGATCACGGTCTTCTACCCCGAGGGGAAGGTCAGCCAGGTCCAACGGCTGCAGATGGTGACCCAGGCCGGGTCCAACGTCCGCGTCTGCGCGGTCAGGGGGAACTTCGACGATGCCCAGGCCGCCGTCAAGGCCGTCTTCGCAGACCGGGACCTGGCCGGACGTCTGCGGGACCAGGCGGGCACGGTCCTCTCCTCGGCCAACTCGATCAATGTGGGCCGCCTGGTCCCCCAGGTCGTCTATTACTTCCGGGCCTATGGTTCCCTGATCGACCTGGGCGCCATCAAGGCCGGAGACCCGGTCGAGTTCTGCGTGCCCACCGGCAACTTCGGGGACGTCCTGGCTGGCTACTACGCCTCCATGATGGGTCTGCCCGTGGCCCGTCTGACCGTGGCCTCGGACAGGAACAAGGTGCTGACGGACTTCCTGTCCACGGGGGTCTACGACCGGAACCGCCCCTTCTACACGACCACATCCCCCAGCATGGACATCCTCATATCCTCCAATCTGGAACGGATGCTCTATTACATGTCAGGGGGCGACACCCAGCTGATCTCCTCCCTGATGGAGGACCTGTTCACCCAGGGCCGCTACCAGGTCCCCGCCGGCCTCCTGAAACGGATACGCTCCCTCTTCGCCTGCGGCTGGGCCGATGAGGACCAGGTGTCGGCGGCCATCCGTGAGTGCTGGCAGGAGAACCGTTACCTGATCGACCCCCATACGGCCTGCGGATACCGGGTGATGGGGCAGGCACCACGCCTGGGGGGCGTCCCCCGGGTCCTCCTGTCGACCGCCAGCCCCTACAAGTTCCCCCGGGTGGTCGGCCGGGCCCTGGGCCTGGAAACCCCCACCAGCGACTTCTCCTGCATGGATGCCCTCTCTGCGGCCACGGGGACCCTGCCCCCTCCGGGCCTCAGGGGGCTGGAGGGGGCAGGGATCCGCTTTGATGACTGCATCGACGTAGATGACATGCCGGCCTACGTGTACCGGACGGCTCTGTGTATGAAACCCTAGGGAATCACAGGTCCCTGTCCCGGTAGGCCTTGATGGAGACGGCCTTGGAGATCACATCGACGACAAGGACGACCAGGAGGGCCATCAGGCAGGTCCGCCGGGTGCTGGCCGTGAGAAAGTCCATGACCCTTGAGAACAGGTCCTTCCAATCCAGGGGGAGACGGGCCGCCAGGAGACACAAGAATACCAGGCCTAAGGCGTATATGGACAGTTTGACCATGGCACGGCTGAGGGGGTTCCTGTACAAGAGGGGAATGCACAGATCGATGATGATGATTCCAATGGCCAGGACGGCCAGACCCAGCAGGAAGAGTTCATCCATATGCCCCAAGGCGGCGCGGACATCGACCTTGCCACCCTGCCAGCCATCGTTGACGAAGCGGATGAGGATCAGCCCCAGGGCCATGAGGAGGGGGAAGACATGATTGGCCAGATACCGTCCCAGCACCTGGTTGGTCCGCCGTATCGGCATGATTCCGTATAGACGGCCCTCTGGCCCGTCGTTGGCCATGAAGCAGGTCGTGAGCATGGCGAGGAGGAGGCCGGACTCGCTGCCGGTCACGCCGACGGCCAGCCCGCTGCCGAACTCGCCCCTGTTGCCCGCCAGCAGGACGAGGAGGACGGCCAGGAGGGGGAAGCCCAGGAGGATGGCGAAAAAGGTCAGGCTGCTGCCGACGGTCGAGAAACGGCTCCACTCCACCCTGGCCGCCGTGATGATCTGCTTCATAGCACTTCCTCCTTCTCATCCTGCCTGTCATTGGCCCTGCCACCCCTGTCCGGGGCGGTGCTGTCGCCGTCCGGTCCAGCCTCTCCCGCCTGTCCGGATCCGGCCCTGCGCCCCGTCAGTCGCATGACGGTGTCGAAATCGGCCCGTTGGAAGAGGTATCGCCCCCCGGCTGCCGGCCCGGCGCTTCCCGTCGCCTCCTCCAGGAAGGTGCACCTGTCCTCGCTCCTGATCAGGGCATCGAAACCTGTGGGATAGGACCGCATTCCCTGTATCAGGGAGCCCTGTCCGGGGCTGACGTCACCCGGTCCCCCCTTGACCAGGAGGAAGGCGTCCTCGAACTCATCCTTGGGACCGGTGTAGTAGACCGAACCTGCGTTGATGTAGGTGATGAAATCCGCCACCTCCTCCAAGTCGGAGGTGATGTGCGTGGAGAGGAGGACCGAATGCCGCCCGTCCGACACATAATCGATGAGGGTGTCCATGAGTTCGTCCCTGGAAAGGACATCCAGACCGCTGGTGGGCTCATCCAGGATGAGCAGGCGGGCGTCGTGGCTGAGGGCGATGGCCAGCATGAGCTTCATCTGCATGCCACGTGACAGCTTCTTGATCTTCTGCCTGGGTTGCAGGCCGAACCGTTTCAGATAATCGGCGTACCGGGCCCGGTCCCATTTCGGATAGAAGGGGGCCATGACCCTCTCCGCCGCCTCGACGTACCACTGCTCGTTGAGGTATATGCTGTCGAAGACCACGCCAAGCTGGCTCTTGATGGCCTCTTCCGGCCCCAAATTGTCCAGGCCCAGCACCTGGATGTCCCCCGAGTCGCGGGCGGTCATGTTCAGGATCAACCTGATAAGGGTGGACTTGCCGGCCCCATTGGGACCGATGAGCCCCATGATGTATCCCATGGGAAGGTCCAGCGTCACCTGGTCCAGATGGAAACCAGGTCCGCCCTCCCCTGCCGTCTTCCTGCCGAAGAACCAGCCCGGCCCGCCACCTTTCCCCTTCCCCCTGACGGATCGGTATCGTTTGCTGACGTCACTGACGCGGAGGGCATACTGCGCCCCATCCCGGTTCATGGTGCCCATTGTCTTCATCCTTCCTGGTTTCCGATTCCCGATCCACCGTCCGCAGATGGGTTCTCCGGCTTTCCACCGGCCCGGGCATCCATGGCCTCTTCCAGGAGCCCGCGGACCTCGCCGGGTTCCATTCCCGCCTGGCGGGAAATCTGGATGGCCTCTTGGAAGAGGAGACGGACCCGTTCCTTCAGCTGTCTGCGCATGACCTCGTCCCCCCTGTCCATGACAAAGGTCCCCTTGCCCTGGATGTTCTCGACCAGACCCTCCCTGGCCAGCTCGTTGTAGGCACGGGTGACGGTCAGGACGGATACGCGCAGGTCGCGGGCCAGGCTGCGCAGGGAGGGAAGACCCTCCCCGGCCGTGAGGTCACCGGTCAGGATGGCAGAACGTATCTGGTCCTCTATCTGCTGGTAAATCGGTTCGCCGGACACGGATGAGATGATCAGTTTCATCCAGTCCTCCTTTTGCGTTCGAACAGGAACATCCCTGGTTGGTCTGTATCACTGTTAAACAAAACAATATAACAGTTATGACAACTGTGCAAGTCAATTGCATAACAGTTGCCGGACCCTTGGCCCCCATGCCTTCAGTCCGGCCATGACCAATGTCAGAGCCGGCGGGGTGCCTGGTCGAAGTCGTCCATGCAGCCGTCAGCCTCCCTCTGGATCAGTTCCCAATCCCTGTCGGAGGAGGGGTCGTACATGGCCCATACCTGCATGCCCAGGGACCGGGCACTGCGGATGGCGATGAGGATATCCTCGAAGACCGTGCAGTCGCCGGGGTCCAGGCCCAGTCCCTGTGCCGCGTGGAGGAAGATTGCGGGAGATTCCTTGCCGCCCTGGCCGGCATCGTCGACACTACAGGTCAGGTCGAAGCAGTCCAGGAGGCCTGCGTGTTCCAAGGCGGCCTGCCTGAGACCCGGCGACAGGCTGGTGGCCACGGCCAGAGAGGCCCCGCTGTCACGCAAATAATGGATGTACTCAACTGCATGGGGCTTGGTCCTGACCTGGGTGGCATATAGCCTGCGGGCGGTCCGGTCCCACTCCTCCATCACATCCCTTTTGTCCTCGTGCAGGCGGAAGCGACGGATGGTGTAATCGGCTATGTCACCGAATTGCATGGCCGCCACCTCGTGGGCGAAATCGGCCGGCATCGGTATCCCCCGCCGGTCGAAGAAGATCCTGTCGACCTCCTGCCAGACCCCCATTGAATCCAGCAGGGTCCCATCCAGGTCGAATATGGCCCCCTTGCCCCTGTTGGGACCCTCCTTGCGGCCCATCCTTCCCGACGCTGCCGGCCGTCGCCCGAATGCGGGCAGGGGGCTGGAGCCGTCACTGACTGCCCCACCTCCTGCCCGCTCCAGGTATGAGCCCCCATCGCGACCGTCCAGGGTGGCCTCGCCTGGCCCTCCGCAGACCGGCCCGGTCACAGGCGGCTGGATTCCAGGAGCTCCCGGGCATGGTCCAGGGAGGTGGCCGACTCGCTGCCGGCCAGCATGCGGGCTATCTCGCGCTCCCGGTCCCCCCCTGTCACACGGCCGACGCTGGTCTCGACCCTGTCATCCCCTGCCGGAATCTTGGAGACCACGAACTGGGCGTCCGCCCAGGAAGCCACCTGGGGTAGGTGGGTGACCACAATCACCTGGGAGGTGACGGCCAGACGGGCCAGTCGCCGGCCAAGCTCGACGGCAGCCCGTCCGCCCACACCAGCGTCGACCTCATCGAAGATGAAGGTCATCGTGGGGTTGTCCGTCTTCCCCGCCTCCGGCTGGTTCGCCCGGGCATCCGCGGCCACCAGCTCCAAGGCGAGCATGAGGCGGCTGAGCTCACCCCCCGAGGCGCTTTTGCCCATGGGCAGTTGCGGTGAACCCGGGTAGGGGGTGAAGAGGAAGTCAACGTCATCCAGACCGTGGGCATCCAGATCCTCATCCGGCCTCGGCCTGACCTTGACCTCCAACCCGGCCCCGGACATGGCCAGGGAACCCAGTTCCCCGCTCACCTTGCGCCCCAGGTCGCGCCCGGCCTCGGCCCTGGCATCGGACAGGGCCCGGCCGGCACGGAGAGCGGCTTCATGCTCCCGCTCGCAGCGGTCCTGCAGCTCCCCCACCTTCTCCGGCGAGGCATCCATGTCTTCCAGATCGTAACCGGCCTTCTCCCGCCAGGCCAGGACATCGTCGATACCTGGCCCCCACCGCTTGACCAGCTCGTCCAGGTCGTGGATTCGGGCGTTGATCTTGTCAAGGTCGTCCTCCTGGCCCCCTTCATCCACCTCCCCGCTCAGGGTGAAGACCAGGTCCGACAGTTCCGTGTTCAATGACCTCAGGCGTTGCGCAACCTCCTGAAAGGTCCCTTCCACACCGATTCCCTCCAGGGAGGATATGGCCTCCTCCACAAGGCCGGCCGCCGATGGGGCGTCAGCATCGGGATCCACCTGGGAGGGATCCAGGGCCCCCAGGGCCCGGGCCACCCCCTGGTTTATCTGGGCCGCGTGCTCGATCCGGTCCCGCCTGGCGCGCAGGTCCCTGTCCTCCCCGGGGTGGGGATCGACCTGGTCGATGCGGGCTATGGATTCTCGCAGGTAATCGGCCTGGACCATGACATCCGCCTGTTGGTTGCGCAGGGCGTCCAGCCGTTTCCTGGTCTGCCCGTAGGCCGACCAGGCCTGTGCGTAGGCCTCCAGGAGGTCCTGGTCCCCGGCGTAGGAGTCCAGGAAGTCCCGTTGCCTGGAGGGGTTGGCCATCCGCATCTGGTCGGCCTGGCCGTGGACCGTCACCAGGTCGGAAGCCACTTCCTGCAAGAGGGTGCGGGGGGCCGACCTCCCGTTCACGGCCGCCCTGGAGCGGCCCTCGAGCGGGATGTTGCGTGAGATGAAGACCTGTCCATCCTCCTCCCGGGGCAGACCGGCTTCTTCAATGGTCCGCAAGGCCGCTGACCCCTCATCCAGGCTGAAAACAGCCTGGACCCAGGCCTCATCACCTCCGGGCGAGACCAGTTCCGTGCGGGACGGGGAACCAGATATGAGGCGGATGGCGTTGAGGAGCATGGACTTGCCGGCACCGGTCTCACCCGTTATCGCCGTCATCCCCGGGGAGGGATCCAGGAGGGCGTGGTGGATGGGGCCCAGGTCCCTCACCTCGAGCTCGTCAAGCATCAGTTCCCCTCCTCCTTGGCATCCTGGTCGGTGCCGGCGGCAGGCCTGTCGCCGCCTTTTGCGTCGAGATCGACAAGGGGCCTGTGCTGCTCCCGCCAACCCCGGACGGGAAGGTCGAACTTGGTCACAAGGCGGCGGGTGAAGGGGACCCCGGAGAGCCTGGCCAGTCTCAGGATGTCGTGCGACTTCCTGACGGTGACCCGGGATCCCTTGGGGACCGCCCTCTGTCGGCGCCCGTCGCAGCATATCCACCCCTCCGAGGCGGAATCGTCGAGCAGGTCCAGGGTGAACCGGGAGTCCGGCCCGATGATCAGGGACCTGGCGAAGAGGGCGTGGGCGGCGATGGGTACCATCTGCAGGGACTCGGCATCGGGCCATACGATGGGGCCGCCGACCGAGAAGGCGTAGGCCGTCGAGCCGGTCGGGGTGGCCACGATCATACCGTCGCAGCCGAAGGAGCTCATCTCCACGTCATCGACCCGGACGCTGACCTCGATCATCTTCCCCCGGTCATAGCGTTCCAGGGTCATGTCGTTCAGGGCCCAGTCGGTCAGGGGACGGTCGTGGCCGGGCAGCCAGAGGTCCACGTGTGCCACCATCCGCTCGTCGATCGAGTAGTCATGGTCGGCAACCCTCCTGATGGCTTCCCCTATCTGGAAGCTCTCGAACTCCGCCAGGAAGCCCACATGGCCCAGGTTGACCCCCAGGATGGGGACATCGGTGCACTTGACCAGTTCTGCGGCCCTCAGTATCGTGCCATCCCCTCCGAGGACGATGACGATCTCCGTGTCCTCATCCACCGTCCGGACCGGCTGACCGAAGGCGGGGGCCTCGATGTTGTCCAGGATGGAGACCATGAACCCGTCCGTCTCCAGTTGATGGACGGCCTCCGTCACCAGGTTGCCACCGGCCCGTATCCGGGCGTGGGTGACCACCACGGCCTTGCGTCTGCCCATGTGACCACTCCTTCCAGAAGACCACGATACGGATCACGCCCCGACGGGCCGGTCTGCACCGCCGATCACATGTGTCCACATCTTACCCGCTGCCCCCTGCCCCGGAAGGAATCCTGCAGAAAGGCGGATTCCCGGAGCCCAGCGACCCGGTCCTGCTTCATGCAGCCTTGCGGGCCCGCCTGCCGGACTGTCCGGCAAGTATGTAGCGGGGCGGCCTCAGCCCATCCACGGCCTGGGAGTCGACGACCACCCTGCTGACGTCCTCCCTGTCGGGAATCTCGAACATGGCCCCCTCCAGGGTCTTTTCGATGATGGCCCTGAGCCCTCGGGCCCCGACCCCCCGTTCCATGGCGACCTGGGCGATCCGGTCCAGGGCGTCGTCGGTGAACTCCAGATCGGCCCCGTCATCCAGGAACATCCTCCGGTACTGGTTCACCAGTGCGTTGTCGGGCTCCGTCAGGACCTCCCTGAGCTCCTCCAGGCTCAGGGGAGCCAGTGTGGTGACCACCGGCAGCCGGCCGATGAACTCCGGCAGGAGGCCGAAATCCTCCAGGTCTTCGGCGCTCACCTGGCTGAGCAGACCATCCGGTCCGGAGACGGAAGCATCCTCCTGGCGGTCACGGGAGGCGGCGAACCCGCTCTCATGCAGGCCCAGCCTCCGCTCAACGATGTCGGAGAGGCCCACGAAGGCCCCGCCGCAGATGAAGAGGATCCCCTGGGTATCCATCCGAACGGTCTTGGCCTCTCCCCTCCGGTGACCGCTTTCCACCGGGACGTCGGCCACGGTCCCCTCGATGATCTTGAGGAGGGCCTGCTGGACCCCCTCCCCCGATACGTCCCTGGTTATGGAGGTGTTCTCACCGGACTTGCGGGCTATCTTGTCGATCTCGTCGATGTAGACGATCCCGTGCTGGGCTGATTCGATGTCCCCGTCCGCAGCCTGGAGGAGACGCTGGAGGACACTCTCCACGTCGTCGCCCACATACCCGGCTTCAGTCAAGGTGGTGGCATCCGCGATGACGAATGGGACGTTCATTATCCTGGCCAGGGACTGGGCAAGGTAGGTCTTGCCGACCCCAGTGGGGCCCATGAGGAGGATGTTGGACTTGGCCACCTCGACGTGAAGGGCCGGGTCACTTTCGGCAGCCATGGGCCGGGCACCCTCCTGGCCTCCACGCCCGCGCTCCCCGGCCCGATCCGATTCCGTATCCATCCCCTCCTCGGGCGTCCGGTTGGCTCCGATGCCATCTTCCAGGTCCATGTTGACCCGCTTGTAGTGGTTGTACACGGCGACGGAGAGGGTGCGTTTGGCCGCCCGCTGGCCGACGACATAACGGTTGAGGTAGTCGAATATCTTGCTGGGCACGGGTAGGTCCAAGCGGTCCGACCGGGCATCCTTCGCCTTGTCCTCGTCGATGATCTGCACGCAGAGCTGGATGCACTCGTCGCAGATGGCCGAGGTTGGGCCCTTGACCAGGCGGCGAACCTGATTTTCGGTCTTGCCGCAGAATTCGCAGCGGCTCAGTCCGTCGTTGTAACTCACCACTCGTCCCATCGAAGTGGACCACCTTCCTCATGGACTGTGTTCGTGCATATTCGGTCGGGGAGCCGGAGGGTCCGATGCGGACCCGCCCCACGAATCCCATTCTAGGGCTCACCCCTGATGCATGCATGCATCCGGCTGCTGGATACCTACAAGACGACCCCGGCCCGGTGCCTGCCGCTAGCTTCAGGCGGCCATGCACCGGGTCGGGGTCTGCTCCACCCTCATCGAAGGATGACGGTTCTTACTTGCGCCGCTCCAGGACCTCGTCGACCATGCCGTACTCCTTGGCCTCGGTGGCCGTCAAGATGGTGTCGACCTCGATGTCCTTGCGGATCTTCTCCACGGGTTGACCCGTGTGCTTTGCCAGGGTCTCCTCCAGCCACTCCCTCATGCGGAGCATCTCACGGGCCTGAATCTCGATCTCGGTGGCCTTGCCGAAGTCCTGCTGCATGGCGGGCTGGTGGATGAGCACACGGGCATTGGGCAGTATCAGACGCTTGCCCTTGGTCCCCGCCGCCAGGAGGATGGCCGCGGCGGAGGCCGCCTGACCCAGGCAGACCGTCTGCACGTCCGGCTTGATGTACTGCATGGTGTCGTAGATGGCTGTCATGGCGGTCATCGAACCCCCGGGGGAGTTGATGTAGATGATCACGTCACGATTGGGATCCTGGCTCTCGAGGACCAGGAGCTGGGCCATGATGTCATCGGCCGAGGTGTCGTCGACCTGGACGCCCATGAAGATGATCCGGTCGTCGAAAAGCCGGGTGTAAGGATCCTGCCGCTTGTAACCGTAAGGGGTCCTCTCCTCGAACTGGGGCAGGACATACCGGTCCGACGGCACCGCAACCGGCCCACGCGGACCCGCCAACCGTTGCGCACGGGCCATGAACTTCGCTTCTTCGGATGCCATCAACGCTCACTTCCCTTGTCTGCCCGCATGCTGCCGGGGGTGGTCACGATCTTGTCGACGAAGCCATAGTCCAGTGCCTCCTGGGCCGTGAACCAATGGTCGTATTCATTGTCGCGGTAAATCTCCTCCAGGGTGTGGCCGGTCTGATCGGCGGTCAGCTGGGAGAGGGTCTTCTTCATGTCCATGATCAGCTCGGCATTGATCCGCACATCCGTGGCCGTGCCTCCCACACCGCCCGAAGGCTGGTGCATGAGGACACGTGCATGGGAGGTGATGAACCTCTTGCCCTTGGTCCCGCTGGAGAGGAGGAACTGGCCCATCGACGCCGCCATGCCGACCGCCACGGTCGCCACGTCGGGTTCGATCAGCTGCATGGTGTCGTAGATGGCCATACCGGCGGTGATGGAACCCCCGGGCGAATTGATGTAGAGCCAGATGTCCTTGCGGGGGTCTTCCGCCGCCAGCATGAGCAGCTGCGCGCAAATCACGTTGGCATTGGCATCCTTGACTTCGTCACCCAGCCAGATGATCCGGTCCTTGAGCAGCCGGTTGAAGATTGGGTCGGTCACCGCAGGCGCCGAACCTTCGTCCTCATCGCTGACGGGCGTGATGGTCATCATTTCGCTCACCGTGTCTCCTTCGATAAACATGTCATGTGTCTGAGCCTACCGCCGCCTGGGCGGAGGGCCGATGTCTTTCCGCTCAGTGCGCAACCTGGCAGGGGGCCCTCATCCGGATGGTTCCCAGCCTAGCGGCCATCCACCCCGTAAGAACAAGCCACGCCGGCCGCCCACCCATACAGATGGGGACGTACCGACGTGGCTGTTCGAATTCGGGTGCAGGGTGACGCATTGCCGGACCGTGCACCTTCACGTCCAGGCTTCAGGCCTGGTCGGACTCCTCCTGCCCGTCACTCTCATCCTGATCGGACAGCTGGTCGGCCACAGCCGCGGCCGCGGAGGCCGCCTGCACGCTCTCGGACTCCTCCTCCTGGGGCTCTTCCTCGCCCAGGAAGCGGCTCAGGTCGATGACCTCACCGGCGGGATCCTTGAAGGTTACCGCCCTCATGCCGGCGAGCATGCCCTTGGAGCGGCCCACCTCCTGGACGGCTGAACCCAACTGGCCGTTCTGGATGATGGAGTTGATGAAGCGGCTGGGGTCCATGCCGTACTGTTGGGCGATGGAGGCCAGGAAGTTGGTCACGTCCACCTGGCTGACGGTGACCGCCATCTTCTCTGCCAGGGCATCGAGGGTCATCTGGTCGCGCAGTTCCTTCTCCACGCTCTCCTCGGCCGTCTTCTTCTCCTCGTCGGAGGCATCCTTGGGGTCCTTGCCGGTGTTCCTCAGCTGGTCTTCCACCATGGACTGGGCCACGCCCTTGGGCACGGGCATATCCAGGCCCTCCTGGAGCTTGGCGATGAAGGCGTCACGCGCATCGGTGGCCTGGCGTCCCTCCACATCGGCCTGGCACTGCTTGCGCACATCCTCCTTGAGCTCGTCCAGGGTGTCGAACTCGGAGGCCTCCTTGGCGAAGTCATCGTCCAGGTCGGGCAGTTCCTCGGCCTTGACCGAGTTGACCTTGACCTTGATCTGTGCCTTCTCGCCCTGGTGGTCGCCTGCTTCGAGGGTTCCCTCGAAGGTGGTCTCCTCCCCTGCCGACAGTCCGTCCAGAGCCTCGTCAAGGCCGTCCAGCATGGTGTTGGAACCCAGTTCGTAGCTCACGCCCTGCTGGGAGTCGACGGATTCGCCGTCGATCTCGGCGTCAAGGTCGATGTTGGCGTAGTCGCCCTTCTTGGCCGGACGGTCCACGCTGACCAGGGTGCCGAAACGCTGGCGGAGATTGTCCAGACGCTTGTTCACATCCTCATCTGTCACCTCGGGCCGGGCCACTTCGATCTCCATGCCCTGGACATCGGGCAGGTCGAACTTGGGGCGGATCTCCACCTCTGCGGTGAATTTGAGCTTGGTGGAGTCGGACGCGGACTGGGGGACCTCCTTGACGTCGATCTGAGGCTGCGCCATGGCATGCAGCTTCTTGTTCTCAAGGGCCTTGGAATAGAGCTCCGGCACACCGTTGTTGATGGCCTCCCCGGCCACGGTGGAGAAGCCTATGCGCTGGTCGACGATAGGTCCGGGCACATGCCCCTTGCGGAACCCGGGAATGTTGACCTGCTTGCCGATCTCCTTGCGGGCCTGGTCCAGATAGGGGTCCAGCTCGTCCGGGTCGACGGTGACGGTGAGCCTGACCTTGGTGGGCTCGAGGTTTCTGACGCTGATTTTCACGCTGCGCTCCAATTCATCACAACCATTTGATCTGCCAGTAAGGCAACCGTTACATAATAACTCGGGACAGGGACTCTGACAGGAGGGAGACCTGCCAGGGGCGGGACCCCTCCGCCGTCAGGAAGTCTGCCACGTCACGCCCAGCGGGGTCGTCGGTCCAACAAAGGTCACGCAGGTATTTGGGCTTGATCAGGATGTCCGCCGGGGTGTTGGTGTCCTGGGAGACCTGGTTGACCACCTTGCGGACCGCCTGAAGCCTCGCGAAACGCTCAGGATGGCGGTGCCTCCATACCTGCATGGACTTGGGGGCGTGGCACTCATCCGTCCGGCTCATCCCGGGCTGGACCGGCAGGTCCTGTGACGGCAGGGACAGGGCCTCGAGGATGGCCTCCTTCCAGACGGAATGCTTCACCTCACGTTGGATGGGTGCATACCTTTCGAACATCCTGTCCTGCTCGCCCCCGGTGTGGATGCGCACCCTCTGGTTGAGTGAGCGGATGGCGCGGAATTGCCTGCTGTTGCGGGGCTTGACCTGGGCGGCCTCGATGATGGCGGCATCTGACAGGAGGAGGTTGGGGGCTATGTCATATTGTCTGGCCAGGGCATCCCGCCTGGTCCACAGGGAGCGGGCCACGGCCAGGCCGCGACGGTCGTTGCGCAGGATGTTGATTCTGGATATGCGGCGCCAGGGTTGCTCCGGTTCGGGCTTGTCGCGTTGGCCGCGTGCCAGGAGCCAGGCGAACTCCTGGCGGGCCCATTCCTCCTTGCCCTGCCTCTTCAGGTCTTCAGCCAGGGCCGACCTGAGCGGTTCCAGGAGCTCCACATCCAATGCCGCGTAATTGCGCCAATCCCTTGGCAGGGGGCGGTAGGACCAGTCGGCCGCCGAGTGCTCTTTCGCCAGGGTGAGGCCCAGGTAGTGTTCGGTGACGGCGGAAAGCCCGAAGTGCTGAAGGTTGAGCATCCTGGCGGCCAGCTCGGTGTCGAAGAGGGAGGTTGGTTTCAGACCCAGCTGGTGGAAGCCGGGCAGGTCCTGGGGGGAATCATGGATAATCCACTCCGCCCCTTCCACAGCCTGGTTGAAGGGCTCCCACCCTTCGTCGAATCCGGCCACGGCGATGGGATCGATCAGGGCTATGAGGCGGCCCCTCTTGAACTGGACCAGATAGTCCCTGTGGTCATAGCGGAAGCCCGATGCCCTCTCCGCATCCGCCCCGAGGGGACCCGGGGCCTGCGAGAAATGTCGGCATATACGGGCGAACCCCTCCGGATCGCCGATGACGTCCGGCACTCCCCCACGCGGTTCATCCAACAGGTGCGGCTGATGACGTACAGGCAAATCCCGCCCTCCTCAGATTCGTTTCAAGGCCGGACACAGCATACCGCGCCACCCATACCTGTCCCTCTCCCTCACCGGTCCGGGGGCTGGCCCGGTGAGGGACCGGAAGGTCAATGGACAGGGCATGGGTGGAAGGCGGGCTGAACACTGCAGGGTCAGTAGACCACGAAACCGTGGGACTCAAACTGTTTTTTCACCCTGTCCTTCAAGGCGGCGGAGGGACCCTTGGCATCCTCCAGGGGGTAGGGTATGCGCAACTCGTGCCATTTGGGCCGCCCCAGCTGGTGGAAGCCGAGGACATCTATGTGCTCGACGGCGCTGCCGAATTCCTCGCAGATCTTCGCCACGTTCTCCACGTTCTCTTCGGAATCGGTGAGGCCGGGGACCAGGACGAAACGAATCCAGATCTTGGAGCCCCTGGCCGCCAGTCTCTTGCCGAAGTCGATGGTCGGCGCCAGGGTCCCCCCCGTCACCAACTGATAGGTCTTCTCATCGCCGGACTTCACATCGAGCAGGCAGAGGTCGATGTCATCGATCATCTCGTCGGTGTAATTGCGATTGAGGAAGCCCGAGGTGTCCAAGCAGGTGTGGACCCCCATCTCCTTGGCGGCCCTGAACACACGGGAGACGAAGGCCGCCTGCATCATCGATTCGCCGCCGCTGAAGGTGATGCCTCCACCGGTGGCCTTGAAGAGGTCCTGGTAGCGGTCCACCTTGTCGATCATGGCCTGGAGGTAGACGGGTTGGCCGTCCCGCATCTTCCAGGTGTCGGGGTTCTGGCAGTATTGGCAGCGCAGGGGGCAGCCGCTCATGAAGACGGTCATACGGGTGCCCGGTCCATCCACCGATGTGTTGATGTCCCATGAGTGGACGAAACCGATGTCGCCCGTTTTCAGGGCTGCGATCCTGTCGTGCCTGTCCAGCCCTATGGGCGATTCGAATCCGGACAACCCCCCCATCAGGGTCTGGCTGCGATAGACCTTTGACTCCTTGAGCATGTGCGGCCGAGTGCTGTGAAAGGTCGTGACCTGTGTCATGGAATTACATCCTCCTGCGTACATGATAAGGGGCGGGGCACGTGGCCCCGCCCCTTATCATCATCCGGTCCTCAGGGCCGGATGATTCCTTGGCATCCGGTGGGCTCAGTCAGTCACTGCACCCTGGTGGAAGGTGCGGGAGATGACATCGAGCTGCTGCTCACGGGTCAGCTTGACGAAGTTGACGGCGTAGCCCGAGACGCGCACGGTCAGGTGCGGGTACTTCTCGGGATGCTCGACTGCATCCTCCAGCTGCTCCTTGCGCAGGACGTTGATGTTGGCGTGGTAGAGGCCATGGCCGTTACCGGCGTCGAGGATGCCGACCAGGTTGCCGATGCGCTCCTCCTCATCGCGGCCCAGGCCGTCAGGAGTGATCGTATTGGTCAGCGAGATGCCGTCAAGGGCGTCGTCGTAGTCGATCTTTCCGACCGAGAACATGGAGGGGAGCATGCCGTGAGAATCCATTCCGTTCTCGGGGTTGGCGCCGGGTGCATACGGGGTGCCCTTCTTGTGGCCCGAGGGGAAGGAACCGGTGTTCTTGCCGTATTCCACGTTGGAGGTGATCGTCAGGATGGACTGGGTCGGGACGGCCCCACGATAGACGGGGAGCTTCTTGATCTGGCCCATGACCGTCGAGACGGTCCACTTGGCCAGGTCGTCGGCCCGGTCGTCGTCGTTGCCGTAAATCGGGAATTCGCCGACGGTCTTGTAGTTGACGATCAGGTCGTCATCGGCCCCTTCGACATACTCCGGGGTGCCCTTGGCATCCTTGTTGTAAATCGGATAGACCTTTGCGTACTTGATTGCGGACAGGGAGTCGGCCGCGATGGACAGACCGGACATGCCGCAACCGAGGGTGCGGTAGACCTCCTTGTCGTGCAGGGCCATCTCGATGGACTCGTAGGCGTACTTATCGTGCATGTAGTGGATGATGTTGAGGGCCTCGACATAGGTCTCGCTCAGCCACTCCAGGGCCTTCTCGTAATTGTCCTTGACCTCCTGGAAGTCCAGGGTGCCGTCTTCCTTCACATGGACCGGCTCGATGAGTCCCTTGTCGATGACCTGCATGCCGGTCATCTCGTCACGGCCGCCGTTCATGGCGTAGAGAAGGGCCTTGGCCGAGTTCACACGCGCTCCGAAGAACTGCATCTGCTTGCCGACCCTCATCGGGGACACGCAGCAGGCGATGGCGGCATCGTCACCCCAATGGGCGCGGATGTCCTTGTCGGACTCGTACTGGATGGCGGAGGTGTCGATGGAGATGCGGGCGCAGAAGCGCTTGTACCCCTCAGGCAGCTTGGGATCCCAGAAGATGGTGATGTTCGGTTCGGGACCGGGCCCCAGGTGCTCCAGGGTCAGGGTGGCCAGGAGACGGAAGGAGGTCTTGGTGACCATCGGCCTGCCATCGTCGCCGAAACCGGCATCGGACCAGGTGGCCCAGTAGGGGTCTCCGGAGAAGATGTTGTCATAGTCCTTGGTGCGCAGGAAGCGGACGATGCGCAGCTTCATGACGATGTTGTCGATGATCTCCTGGGCATCGGTCTCGTTGATCAGGCCCTTGGCCAGATCGCGCTCGAAGTAGATGTCGAAGAAGGCCGACAGACGGCCGATGGACATTGCCGCCCCGTCCTGGCTCTTGACGGAGGCCAGGTAGGCCATGTAGGTCCACTGAACGGCCTCACGGGCGCTCTGCGCCGGCCTGCTCAGGTCCAGACCGTATTCGTGGCCCAGGTTCAGCAGTTGCTTCAGGGCCTTGATCTGCTCCGCATGCTCCTCACGGAAGCGGATCCAATGCTCGATCTCGTCCTCGGTGAAGTCATTGCGGTAGGGGATGGAGTCCTTGTCGGCCTGTTTGCGGGCGATCAGCTCGTTGATGCCGTAGAGGGCCACACGACGGTAGTCGCCAATGATACGGCCGCGGCCGTAAGCATCGGGCAGACCGGTGAGGATCTTGTTGTGGCGTGCCAGCTTGATCCTCTTTGTGTATACGTCGAAGACACCGTCGTTGTGGGTCTTGCGGTAGCGGGTGAAGATCTTCTTGACCTCGGGGTCAGGCTCCTTGCCGGCCTCCTTGATGGCCTGCTCGACCATGCGCCAGCCGCCGTTCGGCATCATGGCGCGCTTGCAGGGGACGTCGGTCTGCAGACCGACGATCACGTTGTCCTGGGTCTCATCGGCGGGCTTGCCGTCGATGTAGCCGGCAGGGAAGGCGTCGATTCCGGCCGGGGTGTGGGTATCCACATCGTAGACGCGCTGCTTGCGCTCTACAGCCAGGTAATTATCGTCCAGATAGTGCCACAGGAACTTGGTCTTCTCCGTCGCAGGCGCCAGGAAGGACTCATCACCGGTGTAAGGGGTGTAGTTCTCTTGAATGAAATCCCTGACATCGATGTCTTTCTTCCAGTCATCGCCCTTGAAACCATCCCAGGCCTTGGCTTCCAGCTCCTCTTGAGAGACGGCCGTAGTCTCGACTGCTGTCATGCTCAACTCCTTGTTATGTGTCAACGGCGCTTCTTCACACCGCCGGTTTGTTCCATTATATCGTTTGTCAATAGTCACAAGCCTTAAACGAGAGTGACCTTAATCACATTCATCCCCGCCCAGGCCTTATAACCAGCCCAGACCGTCCTCGTGGTCCTGCCCAGGGTCCTGGCCATGATCCTGATCGATGTCGCCGTCCCCGCGGCCACCGCCTCTGTCGGAGGCCGGCCTTCCTCCCCCCTCCCCCTGCAGGCCATCGCCATTCTCGCCATCCCAGGCGGCCTTCCACTCCTTGTCGTCCTGGTCCCACTTCTTGTTGCGCTTCTTCACGATCTTCCAGGCATCGAGGGCCTCAGCCCTGGTCTTGTAGGGACCCATCCGCCAGTTGACCGGAGAGACGAGCCCCTGTTCCGCCTGCCCTGTGGCCGTATTGAAGTACCACTCTTTCCCGTCCATGGAAACCTCCTGTCGGCATGGACACCTCACACTGAAGGCACGGTTTCCTCCTGGGGCTGAAAGCGGCAGGCCGGGGGGGGGGGCCCCCGCCGGGGCCCCCCCCCCCCCGGCGGTCAGCTCCCGGACGGCCACCGTCACTCCCTGAAGGCGTTGGTGACCGGGAGCCTGCGGTCGCGGCCGAAGGCCAGGCCGGTCACCTTGGGACCCAGAGGATACTGCCGCCGCTTCCACTCGGCCCTGTCCACCAGGCGCATGACCGTGTCGACCGTGTCGCCGTCGAATCCGTCGGCCAGGAGGTCCGCCCGCCCATGGGCCTTTTCGATGTAGGCGGAGAGGACCTGGTCCAGCAGCCGGTAGTCGGGCAGGGAGTCTGAGTCCTTCTGACCCTCCCTCAGTTCTGCGCTGGGAGGCTTGACGATGGAGTTCTCGGGGATGGGCTCGGTCTTCCCCTCCTGCCGGGCCCGCTCGTTGCGCCAGCGTGCCAGATCCCACACCCTGGTCTTCAGGAGGTCCTTGATGGGGGCGTAACCGCCCACGGCATCGCCGTAAATGGTCGAATACCCGCAGGCCAGTTCCGACTTGTTCCCCGTGGCCAGGGCCAGGAGGCCATGCGAGTTGGAATAGGCCATGACTATGACACCGCGGATTCTGGCCTGGATGTTCTCCTCTGCCACCCCTTCGAGGTGGAGCATCTGCTGGAAGGCCTCGAACTCGGTGGCGATGGGCTGGATCTCGTAACGTGCGCCCAGGCGGGAGGCCAGGTCGGCAGCATCGTCCTTGGACCCCAGGGATGAGTAGCGGCTGGGCATGGAAATCCCCCAGATGTTCCCTCCCCCGCATGCGTCTGCGGCCATGGCGGCGACCAGGGCCGAGTCGATCCCTCCGGACAGGCCCAGGCAGACCCCCGTGAAGTGGTTCTTGGCCATGTAATCCTTCAGCCCGAGCACACAGGCCCGATAGACCTCCTCATCTCCCGCCAGGTCCGCGGCCATGACGGCATGCGGCCCGACCTGACAGCCGGCCTCGTCGCCAGCGGCCGGCAGGGTCCAATACCCCAGGTGCTCGATGAACTGGGGCGAGCGCTCCAGAAGGTCACCGGAGGGACTGATGACGAAACTGCCGCCATCGAAGACCAGGTCGTCCTGGCCGCCCACCTGGTTGACATACATGACAGGTGCTCCGACCTGCCGGGCCCTGCGGGCAGCCAGGTCCATGCGCACATGCCCCTTGCCCTCCTCGTAGGGGGACCCGTTGATGGTCAGAAGGAGGTCGATCCCTTGCTCGGCCATCTCCTGGACCGGCCCGCCCTCCTGCCAGATGTCCTCGCAGATGGCCAGACCCACCCGGTGCCCGTCGATGTCGAGAATGACGGTACGCTGCCCTGACGTGAAGATACGGTATTCGTCGAAGACCCCGTAATTGGGCAGGAAGTGCTTGTCATAACCAGCCCAGACAACACCCCGGTGGAGGACCACCATCCGGTTGCGGGGCCGGTCCCCGTCATGGTCGGTGCCCACCGTGCCCACGATGACGTAAAGGGGACCCAGTCCGGCCTTGTCCAGCTGCTCGGCCAGGTCGTTGGCCTGACTCCACGCAGCCTTCCGGAAGGTGGCACGCAGGGCCAGATCCTCGATGGGGTAACCCGTCAGTGTCATTTCCGGGAAGACCACGACCCTCGCCCCGTGCCGGGCGGCCCTGGCCGCATATTCCATGACCTTGCCCGCATTGCCGGCCAGGTCGCCCACGCAGGTGTCGATCTGGGCCAGGGCGAAGACCAGGGGGGACATGGCCCGGTCCTCCCCTCCCTGCGATGGGGTGACCTCTGAATTCTCATGCTTGTCCATACTGTCAGATTCTAGGGCAGGCTGACCCCGCACCGGGGCTGCGCCCCGCCAAGGCCTCTCCCCCTGCCTGACCGGCCGACTTGGCGGTCCCGGACGGCGGGCTTAGTATGGCACCTGTGCCATCTGCATCGATAGAGCGATCGAAGGGAACCGGGGAGGGGCCCTCCTCCTTCCCCTACCGGGTGCCGGGACAGGGAGGTCCCATCCGGTTCAGGGACGCCGTCGGATTCGGGGCCGGGGACTTCTACGGGGGCGGCAATCAGGTGATCAACGCCTCATACGTGGCCCTCTTCTGGACCAGGTTCTGCGGACTGAACATACAGACGGCCCAGGGGATATTGGGGTCGGCGGCCTTCGTCAGCGCCCTGGCCGCCCTCTGCTTCGGCGCCTTCGGCGACGGGCTCTTCCGTCACCGCCTGGGCAGGCGGTTCGGCAGGAGGCACCTCATCCTGGCCGTCTCCTGTCCACTGATACTCTTCGGCATCCTCCTGTGGGTGCCCGGCCTGCCTGCCTGGGCCTACCTGGCGGTCTTCATGATCTGGATCGTGACCACCCAACTCTTCCAGACCGCCTACGGGGCCCTGCCAAACGAGATGACCGAGGACTATCAGGACAGGACCCTACTGACGACCACCAGGCTCTTCATCTCCACCCTCTCCTGCACTCTCATCCCCTTGGTGGCAAGCGGCGTCCTGGCCCTCCTGGGTGAGGGGAGGGCGCTCTCCTACCAGGTCTTCGGCATGGGTTTCACCCTCCTCTTCTGCCTGGCCGTCTTCCACACATGGAGGACCACCTGGGAGCTGACACCCAGTCAGGCGGGCTACGGGCAGGACGGGCAGACGGCCGCGGGGGGAAACCCGGAAGGCCATGGGCGGCCCGCCCTGACCTGGTGGCGGCACCTGGCCAGGATGGGCCGGGAGTACCTGTCCACCCTGCGCATAGCCACCTTCCGCCGGCACCTGGCCATCTACCTCCTGGTACAGATGTCCATGGACGCCTTCGGCGGCACCTTCATGTTCTTCGTCCTCTTCGACTGGGACAGGTCGGCGACCTTCGGCTCCCTGATGCTGAGCTCCGTCTTCATCTCGCTGCCCCTCATGCCCCTCTTCGGCAAGGCCGTCAACACCATAGGACCCAAGCGCCTTTACGCGATCAACTTCGCAGGCTGTCTGACCGGTGTCGCCTGGCTGACCGCCTCCTGGCTCCTGGCAGGCCATCTGAAGGACCCGGCCTGGACCATCTTCACGGTGCTGGGCTGCCTCTTCTTCTTCGCATTCAAATCCCTGTGCGGTTTCATCCCCTGGAGCGTCTTCCCCCTGATAGCCGATGTGGACCAGATAATCACGGGGAAGAACAGGTCGGCCACCTTCGGTGGCCTCCAGTCCTGTCTGAGGCAGATCTGCTCGGGGGTCGTGACCACCTCGATCGGCCTGATCCTCGCCGCCAGCGGGTTCGACGCCTCCCGTCCAAGCCAGCCCAGGGGCGCCCAGCTGACCCTGGCGGCCCTCCTCCTGGGCTGGTTCGCGTTGAACATGTCAATCTGCTGGGTCATCTCGCGTCGGCTGGACATAGACCGCAGGACGGACGGCATCCTTGCGGCGGAGACCTCCCGTCTCAGGGCCGGCGGCAGCAAGGCCGACGTGGACCCTGAGACCAGGGCCGTGGTGGAGGACCTGACGGGACTGCCCTATTCCGCGGTCGAATCATACGAAAAGGGCTGAAGCGGTCGAACGGCCGGCACGACAACCGGGGACCCCGTCATGCCCTGTCGGCACCGGCCCTCTGGGCGGCCCTGCGCACCTGCACGGATGCCAGAAGACCGATGACGAGCAGGAGGCATGCGAAACCCATAGCCAGCTGCCCTGACCGAGTGAACCCGTCCGTCAAAGCCCCGGTCACGGCTGGCCCCAGGCTGCCGAACCTCCCATGGACACCCTGGGCCCTCATGACCGGGATGACGTTGCCGGCCGACGATTTGAGGGCCTGGGTCAGGCCGTATGCCTCCCCTCCCGACAGTCCTCCGACCTGGGCCAGTCGGCCGGGCAGGACCAGGCCGACGGCACCTGAGAGGATGCTGCCCGAGACGGCCGCGCCCAAGGCGGTGCCCCATTGACGGATGGTGGACTGGGTGGCCGAACCCTGACCGGATTGTTCGATGGGGACACCGGAGAGGACCAGGCTGGTCAGCTGTGCAGAGGCGAAGCCCAGCCCCAGGCCATAGACCACCAGGGTCACCATGATGGTCCACACGCCGACCGAATCGTTCATGAGGAGGGCGGACCCGGCCACCCCCAGGATCTCCAACCCCAGTCCCAACTGCACGGTTCCACCGGCGCCCAGGCGGGCGGAGACGAACCGGGCCATGCCGCCGGAAACCACCGAGCCGAGGGCCATCACGGCAAGGACGACCCCGGCCTGGAGGGAGGAGAGCCCCCTGGCGTTTATCAGGTAGAGGGGAAGTATGAAGATGACGGCGAACTGGCCGGCGTTGATGATGGCGGCGGTCAGATTCCCCCAACCGAAAGTGCCGATCGTGAACATGGTGACATCCAGGACGACGATTTTTCCCGTCCTCTTGCGGCCCAATTCCACGTGCACGAAGACGGCCAGAAGGACCAGGCCCAGGAGGAGACAGGGCAGTATGGGGGAGATGGCGGCCTTCTTGGACCAGGAGACGGGCCCCAGGGCCATGGTCGCCGACGGACGCACCCATCCGTACGTCCCACCCTCTATCAGGGCGAAGACCACCAGCGCCGACCCCAATGCGGACAGGACGATGCCCGCCCAATCACCGAACAGGCCGAGCCTGTCGCCGTCACCGGCCCCTGCCGCCTGACTCTCGGGGACGTAGGGGATGGAAGCGAGGAAGACGATCAATCCCAGCGGGAGGTTGACGAGGAAGATCCACCGCCACCCGATCGTGGAAGTGAAGATGCCGCCCAGAAGGGGGCCGACGGCGGCAGCCGCCGACATGACCGCCCCCCAGACCCCAAAGGCGGTGGCCCGGTACCGGCCACGGAAGGTGGCCGAAACCGTCGACAGGGTGCTGGGCATGACCAGGGAGCCTCCAATCCCCTGGACCACCCTGGCCAGGAGGAGGACGGTCCCGTTGCCTGCGCAGGCGGCGAAGATGGATCCGGCCACGAAGATGACCGTCCCAACCTGGAGGATCCGCTTGCGCCCGTACATGTCGCCCAGACGTCCAGAGGGCAGCAGAAGGGCCGCCAGGATGACGCTGTAGAGGGCGGTGACCCACTGTGCTGTTGACAGGTCGATGTGTATGGCGCTGATGATGGCCGGGATGGATACGTTGACGATCGAGGAGTCCAGGACAATCATGGCCAGACCCAATGCCAACACCCAGAGCGCCTTCCAGGGGGGCGCCGTCAGGCCTCCCCCATCGTCGGGGGACGGTCTTCCCTCCCCCGCCCGACCAGTCGCCTTCCCCTTCTGGATGGCAGGAGCCTGTTTCAGGCCCGATCCGCTGACTTCCTTCATGCTCTTCCCTCCGTGAAACCGTCGACCGCCGAGAACCCTGTCACAGCTTTTGAGACTATACGTCCCGAAAAACCCCGAGGCAAGCCTGCCACGCCATCCATCCGCTCCCCACCCGGAGCGACCTGCGTCAACCCAGTACACAGGAAGTGTGTAAATGCGGGCCCGCCCGTGGCCGACACAGACCTGGGGCCATAAGATGGGGCCCACATATCGAGCGACCCGGCCGACTGCAATCCGCATGCACCCAAAACCGGCTGCCTGTCCGGCCGCATGAAGGCACGACCCTGAACGGTCAGTCGGGCCCCGTCTGCCGGACGGCCGTCGGGAACGCAGCCACGCCCCGCTCAGAGGGGCCCGACGGGAGGAAAGAGAGGTGACAGGCTTGCCCCGAATCAAGGAGGCCACACTGAGCGAACACAGGACGGCCACCCGGACCTGCATCATCCAGGCGGCCGAATCCATCCTGCGCACCGGTGGCAGGCGGGCGCTGACCATGGCGGCGGTCGGCAGGAAGACCGGCCTGGCCAGGAACTCCATCTACCGATATGCAAAAGATGCCGACGCCCTGTGCGATCTGGTGCTCGAACGTCACCTGCCCAGCTGGTCAAGGGCGCTTACACAGGCCCTGGATGGGGTGGAGGACCCGGCCGAGACCATCGTCGTATGGACCAGGACCAATCTCAGCCAGGCCGGGGAACATGGTCACGGGTGGCTGATGGACCTGTATGCCGGAGACAACGACGAGGATTTCAGGCGGGCCTTCCGCTACGCGACGACCGCCGGGGGTCGGGCCGGTACCGCTCCCCTAGCCGAACGACCCCCCAAGCAGGCCATGGTGGACTTCCACCGTGCCGTCAATCAACCCCTGATCGATGCCTGGCGGGCCCTGCGCCCCGAGGGGGCCTGGACCGGTGTGGAGGTGACCAGGGGAATACTCCAGTCCGGAATGCGCTTGATGGATGCACTGACTGACCGACCCCCCTGTGGGGGGCAGGCAGCCCTGACCTCAGGCGAACGCCGCAGGAGGGTAAACGCAGTCATGAAGGATGTGACGGCCGCGACCAGGGCGGTGGTGGACGCCCTCGGTGATGACGGGGACGCCAGCCTCGGCTCAGGATGCACCGGCCGACAGCCCCGAACTGCCTGCAGGACCCCGGCAGGTCGGGAGGCGGGGCCCGGTCCGGCCGGGAAAACCGGGGTGAGGCCCTTCGACCGGCCGGAGGGGAATCTGACGGATTCCGAAGGAAAGGCTCGAAACACGTGAGCGACACGAGGGAAAGTCGGGAAGCGACATGAGACTGATAGGCAACATCATCTGGATTCTTCTGGGGGGTCTGGTCATCGCGCTGGGCTGGGTCCTGGTCGGGCTCGTGCTCTGTCTGAGTGTCGTGGGCATCCCCCTGGGCATCCAGGCCTTCAAGATGGCCGGCCTGACCCTGGCCCCATTCGGGAGGAGGGTCGTTTACGGGGGCGGTCTGGGTTCGACCTTCCTCAACATCGTCTGGATCGTCCTGGGCGGCTGGTGGCTGGCCCTGGCCTATCTGTTGGCGGGCCTGATCAACATGGTCACCATAATCGGAATACCCTTCGGCCTTCAGAGTCTGAAGATGGCCCGCCTGGCCATCATGCCCTTCGGCTCATCCATATACTGACCCCATGCCGGCAGCCCATGCCGGCAGTCCTCGACCGGCCCCACTCGGGGCCCCACCGGGCCCCCACCACGAAGAGGCGGCGGGGCGGGCGGCCCAGGCCTCGGGGGGGGGTCGGCCTGACATGACACAATCAGGGTATGACAACTATCATCATGCACACATCCGCAGGGGACATCCGTCTGGACCTCTTCGACGACAAGGCCCCCGAGACGGTAGCCAACTTCCTCTCCCTGGCGGAGGGAGACAAAGAGTGGACGGACCCGGCGACCGGTGAACGACGGCAGGACCCCTTCTACGACGGGCTCACCTTCCACCGGATCATCAAGGACTTCATGATCCAGGGCGGCTGCCCCCTGGGGACCGGGACCGGCGGGCCCGGCTACGAGTTCGATGACGAAATCGACCCCTCCCTCACCTTTGACGAGCCCTACAAGTTGGCCATGGCCAACGCCGGCCTGCGCAGGGATCCCCGGACGGGCAGGACCCACGGGACAAACGGTTCCCAGTTCTTCATCACCACGGTCCCCACCCCCTGGCTGAACGGACATCACACGATCTTCGGACAGGTGGCTGACGATGACTCCCGCAAGGTGGTGGACGCCCTGGATGCCCTGGAGACCGATGCCTCGGACAGGCCCCTGGAGCCCGCCATGATCGAGGGGATCGAAAGGGCCTGAACCAGGGAGGGGGGGGGGCCCCGGGCGGCCCCCCCCCCGGGGGTGGGCCGTGGATAAGCCCGCACAAATGGGGCGGGCGGGGGCCGCCCCCCTCCCCCTATCTCCGGACAGATGCTCCCACCCCCCGGGTTCGGACCAGGCACAGGAAGGACAAAGGGACCCAAAAGGGATTCAAGACCGGGAAAGAGGGTCGCAGGACCATGAGTCGCGGCACATATGAGCGCGGCACACGCAGTTACACCATGTCGAGAATCCGGGGCAAGGAGACCGGGATCGAACGCCAGGTGCGCAGCTACCTGTTCGCCCGCGGCCTCAGATTCCGCAAGAATGACAGACGCTACCCCGGTCATCCCGACGTGGTCCTGCCCAAGTGGAATGCCATCGTCTTTGTCAATGGCTGCTTCTGGCACATGCACCAGGGCTGTTCCAAGGTCTCCATACCAAAGTCGAATGTGGAGTTCTGGACGGCAAAACTCACACGGAACAAGCGGCGCGATGCCGCTCAGATCGAACAACTCACCGGTATGGGGTGGCGGGTCTTCACCGTCTGGGAGTGCCAGTTGGACCGGGAACATGCCCAGACGACCCTGGAGGAACTGTACCGGCAGATCGTGTCGGTCCGATCCTGACCCAGCCTGCCGGTAACATGGTTTAGTGAGTCGGCGGGATGGACCCTGCGATCAAGGTGGAGGGGGTCCCGGATGACTCGCCGGCGAGAACCCACACGCAAAGGAGCTTAAAGGTGAGCAGACTGAACGGTAAAAGACGGGAAGCGCAAGAGGAGGGTCTCAAGGTCAAAGTGGCCATACTGGGGGCCGGCGGCATAGCCCATCAGATGGCCCGGACCCTGTCGATGATGACCAAGGACGACCGCTACCGTGACCTGGTCACCCCCTACGCCGTGGCCTCCCGCAGCAAGGAACGGGCCCAGGCCTTCGCGGACACCTACGGGTTCCCGGTCTCCTACGGATCGTATGAGGAACTCATGGAGGACCCCCAGGTCGACCTTGTCTACATCGCCACCCCCCATAACTTCCATGCCAGCCAGGCCTGTTCCTGCCTGAGGGCCGGCAAGAACGTCCTGGTGGAGAAGTCCTTCACAGTCAATGCCGACCAGGCGCGACAGGTCATCGCCGTGGCCCGGCGCTCCAACCTCCTGTGCGCCGAGGCCATATGGCCCCGCTACATGCCCTCCCGCACCATGCTGGAAAAGGTCATCGACTCCGGACGGTTGGGCCGGATCCGCACGGGGAGCGCCACCCTGTGCGGGGACAACCACCGGATGGCCAGGATGAGCGACCCGGACCTGGCCGGCGGAGCCCTCCTGGACATGGGCGTCTACACCCTGAACTTCCTGGACATGGCCTTCGGGCCCAAATCCCCCTCCCGCATCACCACCGATGGGACCTTCGACGAGAACGGGCTGGACGAGCAGAGTTCCACGGCCCTTTTCTACGAGGACGGGACAATGGGCCTGTCCACCTGCTCCATGGTTTCCAACTGCGATGCAAGGGCAAGCATCTGGGGATCCGACGGCTATCTGGTATGCGACGGTGTCAACAACATCAAGACCATGTCCATCTACGGCAAGAACCACGAACTGGTGGAGACCCTGACCATCCCCGAACAGCTGACCGGGTATGAGTACGAGGTGGCGAGCGCAGCCAACGCCATCCTGGACGGACGGTGCGAGTGCCCGGAGATGAGGCACGAGGACACGATACGAATCATGGAGCTGATGGACTCGATCAGGGGCAAGTGGTCGATGAGATACCCCTTCGAGTCCTGACCGTTGCAGGGAGGGGGCCCACCTTCCAGGAGGACTCGCCCCCCCTGCCATGAGGGAGGGGCGGTCGGCAAAGGGACCGCCCCTCCCTTTTTGTGCTTGTTCACGACCGGGGTGGCCATCCCACCGGTGGTCCTCCTACTTGATTTTGGTCACCCTGCCCCTGCTGACCAGGTAGGCGTGTTCGGCCATGTCTATCATGGGACGGTCTGATTCACTGTCCGTGAAAAAGGCGTCCACACGGGCCTCCTTGCCGCACACCTGGCTGAAGTGGCCGGGTTTGGCCGGCCCGAAGTTGAGATACTCCACCCCAAGGTGGTCGGGGGTCAGCCTGGAACCCACACAGGTCCCGATTCCCAGTCTGCGGCAGGCCTCACCGACGACGACGTCGAAACTCCCTGTCAGGACCACGTCATCCTCCCTGGGTGAATACCAGTCCATGATCCTGTCCATATGGCCGTCCCAGAACCTGCTGACGGCATCCTCCAAATCAAAGCCCGGCTTGGAGTGGAGGAGAAGCAGGTATCGGTGCCCTATCGTCCTCATGGCATGGTCCATCTGATTCAGGGTCACCCTGCCCATTCGATAGAGAAGGGCGTAGCGCAGGGCGACGGGAAGAAAACTCAGGACCCTTGGGTCCATCCGGATCGTGAAGAGATAGAAGTCGAGCAGACTGGCCCCCTTGTACACGGTGCCGTCAAAATCGAGAACTCTCATACTACGCTTTCATCACATAAATGTCGGCTAAAAACATGGACAATTATATCTTCAAGCGTAAACCGTTACAGGTGCAGACGGTCAAGCCCTTCTCGTTTACCGCCAAAAGGCGGGGAAACCGCGGAAAAGTCCGTGAGACACACCAGAGAAAACAAACCTGATAGACCAGCATTATCCGCCCCTATGCTCTAAAATAATAAAGACAACCTCTGCAGAACAGGGGAAAACAGGGGTCAGTTGATGGAAAAATCGCCGACGAGTTAGAGGTCAATGTTGATAATTCAAACATTTACATTAGTAATAGGGGGAAAATGCTGAAGAAAAAACAATATCATCAATTGAGTGCCAGCATATCCGGTATCTACAGGCACTCGAAGATCGACTTCAATAGGCAGACCATGGAGGAATCTGTCCGTGGCACACAAAACGACCTGATCATGTACCTCAGTGATCATCCCGGCCTGAGCCAACGGCAGATAGCCAAGGACCTTTGCATAGACCCCAGCCTCCTGGCCAGGGACCTCAAGATCCTGACCGACTCGGGCTATGTCACCAGGCAGCAGAACGAGGCCGACCGGAGGGTCAACGTCATCAATCTGAGCGAAACCGGGGTCAAGTTGGCCAAGACGAGAATCGCCGCCATCAACAAGTGGTGGTCCGACCTGTTCGCCCAAAACCCAGGCATAGACCCCGACGCCTTCCACAAGGAACTTCGTGCGGTCTACAACAAGCTCCTGGCCGGTGACCGGTGACCGGAAATCGGGTAGGTGGTGCCTGCACCCCCTGAAGGTCTGAAACCGGCAGGACACCATCGGCAGCCCCCCCCCCGTGCGGGCTTGTCATAAAGGAGGTCCCTCCCCACCTCAGGGAGGGACCTCCTTGCACATAAGCAGGAGCGAGACCGCCCGGACCTCGGCAAAAGTCAGGAGGGCCTTTCAGACCTCCAGGCCCAGGGCCGAAGCCAGCTGGGTGTCGCTGGGCTCCACAAGGACACTTCCGTCACCCAGACGGATGACCGGGATGTGTTTGAGGCCACTGATCCTTTCAGCCTCCTCGGCCGCCCCCTCCTCGCTCTCCACGTCATGGTAGCGGTAAGACACGCCCAGACGGTCCAGGCAGGCCTTGGACCTGCGGCAGTCACCGCACCAGGCGGCCCCATAGAAGTCGACATCCCCCCGGGACCCGGCCCGGCCCTGTGCAAGGTTCTCCCCGGTGGCAACCATCATTCATCCTTTCCCTTGGCATCGGTCTTCCCTTCATTCCGCCCGTCCCTCCCCTCAGGGGCCGTCCGGGCTGATGATTGTTTCAGAATAGACCTGATGGCCGCCAGGCGGGGGGCGACCTCCCTCTCATAGCCGCGGTCGTTGGGGTGGTAATACTCGCGCCCGACCAGTTCGTCGGGCATGTACTGCTGGGGGGCAACGGCCCCCGGGGCATCATGGGCATACTGATAGCCCTCATGGTTCCCCCACTGCTTCATCAGACGGGTGGGCGCGTTCCGCAGGTGAAGGGGCACCTGGCCTATATGGCCCTCGTCCACGTCCTTCAGAGCCTGGTCAATCGCAAGATAACTGGCATTGGACTTGGGCGCCGTGGCCACGGCGATGACCGCCTCGGACAGGATCAGCCTGGCCTCGGGCATTCCCACCATGGCCACGGCCTGGGCCGCAGCCACGGTGATCTGAAGAATCTGCGGGGCCGCCATCCCCACCTCCTCGGCCGAGGCGATCATGATCCTACGGGCGATGAAACGGGGGTCCTCCCCCGCCCTGATCATCCTGGCCAGGTAGTGGAGGGAGGCATCCACATCCGACCCCCTCATGGACTTGATGAAGGCCGAGGCCACATCGTAGTGGTTGTCGCCCTTCTTGTCGTAGCGGACTGCGGCCATGTCCATCACCGATGACACCGTGTCGGCCCCCACCAGGGGTCGACGGGAGCCCTTGACACGGGGGCCCTTCGGGGTGACGGCTCCCGCCGCCGCCTCCAGGACTGTCAGGGCCTTGCGGGCATCCCCCCCGGCCAGCCTGACGATCTGGTCCAAGGCACCTTCGTCCACCCGGACCCGGCCGTCCAGCCCGCGAGGGTCCTTGACGGCCCTCTCGACCAGGCCGCGGATATCGTCGTCACCCAGGGATTCGAGCTTGACCACCACCGAGCGCGAGAGGAGGGGGGATATGACGGAAAAGCTGGGATTCTCGGTCGTGGCAGCCATGAAGGTGACGTCACGGTTCTCCACGCTGGGCAGGAGCGCGTCCTGTTGTGATTTGGAGAAACGGTGGACCTCGTCGATGAAGAGGACCGTCTCCCGGCCCTCGCTGACCAGACGCTCACGGGCCCGAGCCAGGACGGCCCGGACCTCCTTGACACCGGAGTCCACGGCCGAGACCTCCTCGAAGGCCCTGCCTGATTGATGCGCCACAATATATGCCAGGGTGGTCTTGCCCACCCCGGGGGGGCCGAAGAGGATGACGGAGCTGGGGGCTGTCAGCCGGTTGCCCGGCCCTGCCTCGGACAGCCTGCGCAGGGGACTGCCCGGACCGATCGCCTTGTCCTGACCCACCACTTCATCCAGGGTCCGGGGACGCATGCGGACCGCCAGGGGAAGGGTGTGCTCCTCGGGAGCGTCCGCCGCCTGGAACAAGTCGTCTGCCATGGCCACCTCTCTCTTCCGGGAATGGGGACGCACGGCCTGGGGCCTGCCCCCTCGCTTCCAGCATAGGACAAACCCGGGGCCCGGCCCCGGCAGGTCCTCCTGGCCGGGCGGTCACGGACCGCCGACCGGACATAGGCGGCCGGACCTATCGCTATAAGCGAAGTGGAAGGCGGACGGAATAGGCTGCTGCCCTGTCTTGTTCGATTTCCGTAAGGTCCACGCAATCTTTGCGCAACCTGTGTGCCGTAGCCTGTCGGCATTGTAAGGAACGAGATTCAGGCAAGTTGGATTTGTGTACTGATACGAATGCACTCTGAATGAGCAGTGAGTAAGGAGCGATGCATTGATGCCTGTCACAGCAGTCGGAAGCAGCCGGCCCAAGCGGGTCAGGGGGTGGATTGCGGTCCTGATCGCCTCCCTGACGGCCTTGACCGCACTCATCGGACTGGCGGCCGGACCCGCCGCCCCCGCCCAGGCTTCGAGCGTGTCGGATGCCGTCAGAGGCAAGACCTTCCGCATAGCCACCGACACGACCTTCGCCCCCTTCGAATTCAGGGACACGACCGGTGACCTGGTCGGCATCGACATGGACCTGATCCGGGAGATAGCCAAGACCGAGGGGTTCGAAGTCACGATCCAGTCACTCGGTTTCAATGCGGCCCTCCAGGCCCTCACCTCCAAGCAGGCCGATGCCGTCATGGCCGGCATGACGATCACCGAGCAACGCAAGCAGGCCTATGACTTCTCGGACCCCTACTTCGACTCCGGCGTGCAGATGGCCATAGCCGAGAGCAACGACCAGATCAAGGGGTATGAGGATCTCAAAGGAGCCACGGTAGCGGTCAAGACCGGCAGCGAAGGCGAAGCCTTCGCCAGGCGCAAGGCCGACCAATACGGTTTCCGGGTCAAATCGGTGGATCAGTCATCGACCATGTACGAGATGGTCAAGTCCGGCAACGCCCAGGCCGTGATCGACGACTACCCTGTCCTTGCTTACGGGATCAAACAGGGCAACGGGTTGAAAACGGTGACCGACAAGGTCCCGGGCGGTTCATACGGCCTGGCCGTGAACAAGGGGGCCAACAGGGAGTTCCTGGCCGCCTTCAACGAGGGCCTGGCCAAGCTCAAGACCAACGGCGAATACGGAAAGATCCTCGACAGATATGTCGGCAAAAAGGCCGGGCAGACGGCCGTCAAGACCGAGCGCCCCGGATTCTTCGGCCTGGTCAGGCAGTCCTTCCCCGCCCTCATGCTGGGTCTGAAGAACACCCTGCTGATCACCGCGATCGCCTTTGCCATCGCCCTGGTCATCGGTCTGGTCCTGGGCCTGTGGAGGATCAGCCCGAACAGGATCCTCAGCTGGATAGCCAGGATCTACGTGGCCGTCTTCAGGGGGACCCCGGTGTTGGTCTGGGCCTTCTTCTTCTACCTTGGGGTCCCCCAGCTCATCGGCCACAAGGTCAGCATCTGGGTGGCGGGCGCCCTGACCCTTGCCCTGAACTCCGGGGCCTACCTGGTCGAGATCGTGAGAGGGGCCATCCAGTCCGTGGACGTGGGCCAGATGGAAGGGGCCCGGTCCCTGGGCCTGACCCGCCGGATGTCCCTGCGCCGGGTCATCCTCCCCCAGGCCGTCAAAATCGCCACCCCCTCGATCATCAACCAACTGATCATCATGCTCAAGGACTCCTCCCTCCTCCTGGCCATCGGCTTCGGAGAGCTGCTCTACCAGGCCCAGCAGATATACGCGGCCAACTTCCGCGTGACCGAGACCCTCTTCATGGTCGGAGTGATCTACTTCGTGGCCATCAGCCTGCTCACCTGGCTGGCCAACAAACTTGACAAAAGGATGAATCGATGAAACTCACGACAAACAACCAGGACGACCTGGAAATCGCCGACATGAACACCGACCGTCTGACCCAGCGGATAAGGACCCGCCAGGCCAAGGAGGCCAAGGGCGAAGCCGGTGCTGCCGTGCAGATAATCGACCTGCACAAGAAGTACGGCGACACCGAGGTCCTCAAGGGGATAGACATCGAGGTGGCCTCGGGCGAGGTCATCTCGATCATCGGCCCCTCCGGTGCCGGCAAGTCCACCCTCCTGCGCTGCATCAACGGACTGGAGACGCCGACCAGCGGCAGGGTGGTCGTCTTCGGCATGGACCTTTCGGATCCGAAGACCAACATCGACAGGGTCAGGGAACACGTGGGAATGGTCTTCCAGCACTTCAACCTCTTCCCCAACATGAGCGTGGCCGAGAACATCATGCTGGCCCCCACCATGCTCCGCAAGACCCCCAAAGAGGATGCCTACCAGCAGGCCCTTGACCTCCTGGACATCGTCGGCCTCAAGGAGAAGGCCGACACGGGCCCACAGTCCCTGTCCGGCGGGCAGCAGCAACGTGTCGCCATCGCCCGGGCCCTGGCCATGAACCCTGAGATCATGCTCTTCGACGAGGCAACATCCGCACTGGACCCTGAGATGGTGGGCGATGTGCTGGAGGTGATTCGATCCCTTGCCCAGGGCGGCATGACCATGATCCTGGTGACCCACGAGATGGCCTTCGCCAGGGAGGTCTCCTCCAGGGTCATCTTCACGGACGCAGGCGTCATCGAGGAGGAGGGCACGCCCGAGCAGATCTTCGGCGACCCCCACAGTCCCAGGCTCAAGACCTTCCTGTCAAAGGTCCTGTGATCCCAACGGACGGTCCCGGGCCATCCCGGTTCCCCGCCGGCATATCAAAGGCGGGCAGACAGGTCCTGCCATGGGCGGGACCTTTGCCTGGACCGTCCCCTGCTTCCCCACATGATTTGACGCAATCGGGTTGAGGCACGAAACTGGAAGGCGATGCTGGGAACTTCACCGCTTTCCTGTGTGACCCCAATGGATGCCAGGTCCTCATCCGCAAGGAAGACGGGAGGAATCGTATCGCCCCAGCTGCAGCTGAATCGAGGACGATGTGAACCGGATAGCGAAAATGACCGTCTGGATAACCATATGCATCGCTTCCGTGCTGAGTTTTTTCATGTTCACGGTGCTTGACGACGAGCTGCCGGCCGGGACAAGCACCGCTTTCGAAATCTCACGGGTCGACACCGGCGATAAGGAGCAGGCCCTGTCACTCCTGCAGAAGACGGCTGAGAAATACAAGATCAACATCTACAAGATCAGTGCGGCCGACGGCGACTCCCTGCGGTCCCGGAGGCTTTTCGTCTTCATAGGCGACAGGGAGGGGTTCGACCGTCAGGGGGCATTTGATTACCCGGTCTTCTCCCCTTCGACAATGAAAACGGAGGTGAGGGCGGCCGCCGACATAAGCACCGAAGATCTGCGGGGAAGTTATGCCGCAAACGCCTCCTCTTCCCAGCTGCGGGCGATCATGTCGGATTTGGCCTCGCACAGGATTACCATGCGAATAGACGTCGGCACCTGGATCGGGGCCCTTCTTTATTCCCTGGGTGTGGGAAGCCTGGGCGCCCCCCTGGCCATCGGAGCCTTGGCCTTGATCGTGGCGTTTTCCTATTCCATCTCATCCAACCGGAAGATCCATGCCATAAAGAGCCTGCACGGATACAATGCCGGCCAGATTCTGGCCGCCGAACTGGCCGATTTCCTCCGCGTCTTCGCCCTAGGCCTACTCGGGGTGGCCATCGTAGGTCTCCCCTTCCTCTGGTTCTACAACCATTTCAACCAACTGACCCGCTTCCTGCTCACCACAGGGGGAATCCTCCTGGGCCTGTTGGTCTTTTCCCTCGTCCTCATCGTGGCCCTGGGAGGGGCTTCCACCTTGAGGGGCCGGATAGCCCTGACCATCGACGGTGAAGGGACCAGGGTCGGGGACGGCATCATGGCCGGGGTCGTCCAGGTGATCGTCCTGGCCCTGATATTCGGCACCGCCTCAGGCTCTTTGAACAGGTTGCACGCAGTCAGCCAGACCAGAAAGGAGCTGAGCCAGTGGTCGCTCATCCCCGATGCCTACCTTGCCAGGTTCTCCTTGGAGAGCGGAACAGAGGAACAGATTGACAAGGCCGGCGAGTTCATGTCCGTCATCCGCCGCATGGATGATGAGGGCAAGGTATTGGAAGCCTACAGCAACGACCCGCCGAGCAGCCAGGAAGGGTGGGACGAAATCGCCAAGGATCCCCTGATGCCATACGAGAATAACGGGTACAAGTCGATGATCGTCAACCCGACCTATCTGCGACTGATCGGCATCCGGGATTCCCACGGCAAGACCATGAGGGAGACCGACAGCCAGGGCCAACGGTTCAGCCTTTTGATTCCGGACTCCTACCGTGGGGATGTCGATGAGCTCCTGGCCTCATATGTCAGATCCTTCGATGAGATGTGCCAGGAGGAACTGAAAAAGGGCCGGACGACCCGGTGCCATCCCGAGGGGACGGTGGTCAGAACCCGGTCCGGACAGCGCCTCCCAGCCTTCAGAGGGACTGACTTCGAACCGGCCGAGGACCAGCAGATCTTCCACCTGGACGACCCGATAGTGGCGGTTGTGTCCACCTCGTCAGGCCTCCAGGACGGTCTGGACTTCGTCGCCGCCAATTCCCAAGGTCACCTCCTCTTCTTCGACGCAGACGAACTGGACCGCCGTCTGACACAGGCCGGAATACGAGACCAGTTCCAGGCCATCGACCGGGCCGAAGACTCGATCATGTCCACCCTGGCCATAACCCAGAGGGAGCAGACGGGAGACCTGATCGGACTGGCTCTCGGGGCCTTCGCCGTCGTCCTGGCCACCCTGGTGTGCGCTGCGGTCTACTGCGAGAAACGACGGAGGGTCTCCTTTGTGGAGCTGATCCATGGATACGGCTTCTTCAGACGGCACCGGGCCTTCCTGGCCGGCGAATTCGCCGCCTGCGTCGCGGCCCTCCTGGCAGTGGCCGTCCTGGGCCACATGTTCACATGGAGCGACCTGGGCATCGCCGTCGGCCTCCTTGCCATGGCCGCCGCCCTGACCCTGTCGTCGATCGGAATCTACGAGCACCGCTTCCAGGCGGCGGACATCAAACGTCCTTAGGGAGATGACAACCATGAGCGCATTGAAAGAGGAATCCTTCACGCTGAAAGTGGAGGGGCTGGAGAAAAGGTTCGGGGATAAGCCGCTCTGGAACGGTCTGACCTTTCAGGCCCCGTCGGGCGCGATGACCGCAGTCACGGGTGCCTCCGGGTCGGGGAAGACCACCCTCCTCAACTGCATCGGCCTGCTCGAGAATTTCAACGCCGGCAAGATCACCTACGGCCCCTGGACCTTCCAGGCCCGCAAGAAGGGACAACCCCAGAAGGTCCAGAGGGAGTGCCTGAGGGATGTCCTCGGCTTCCTCTTCCAGAACTACGGCCTGGTGGAGACCTGGAGCGTGGAGCGCAACCTTCTGGTCCCGCTGAAAATCAAGAAGGGGCACGGGGGGAAGAAGGCATGGGATGGCCTGATGGCCGGTGTCCTGGACAGGGTGGGCCTGGCCGGTTATCAGGGAAAGAAGATCTTCACCCTCTCGGGCGGCGAACAGCAGCGGGTGGCCCTGGCCCGCCTCATGCTGAAGGAGCCCTCGGTCATCCTGGCGGACGAGCCCACGTCAGCCCTGGATGAAGGTAACGCCGACCTGGTCATGGATATCCTCCAGGAGCAGGCCGACCAGGGGGCCCTGGTCCTGGTCTCCACCCATGGCGAGGAAATCGCGCAGAGGTGCTCTGGCAGGGTCCACATCGAGAAAATCCGCTGAACAGGCCTCCCGGAGGTCTCCGGTCAGACCTTCAGCAGGTCCTCGATCGGACCGACCTGGTACTCCTTGAAAACCACCTCGCCCCGGTCCTGGGTGGCATCCAGGTCGACCAGGCCGGCGATGCCCCAGTCATGGTCGCCTTCCGTGTCGTCGAAGATCTGACGGACCTTCCATGTATGGTCCCCCTGCTCCCCGGACTCATCCAAGTGGAAGAAATCTGCCGATCGGGCCTCTTCGTCAGTCCCGATTCCTTCATGCTCCTCGTAGAGGTCGTCCAGGGCATCCTGCCAGTCGCGCAGGCCATACCCCCAGTCCCCGTCCAACTGGGCCAGCTTCTCAGGCTGGTCGAAGGCGACAAGCTGGACCCGTCGGAACATGGCGTTGCGGACCAGGAGCCTCAGGGCCCTCCGGTCCGACACCACCTGGTCCGCGGCCTTGGGCGGGGCCGCATCCAAGGCCTGGCCTCCCCCGGCTTCGGCCTGTCCTGCCGCCTCCCACTCATCGACCAGGCTGGAGTCGACCGAACGGACGATCAGACCCAACCAGGCCACGATGTCTCCCAGCCTCTCGTCCAGGTTCTCCTGGGGGACCGTTCGGCTCAGTGCGCGGTAGGCATCCGACAGGTAACGCAGGAGGGTCCCCTCGGAACGGGAGATGCCATAGCGGGCTATGTAACCGTTGAAGTCCGAAGCCGTTTCGACCATGTCGCGCAGGACTGACTTGGGGTGGATCTCGTAGTCGTTGGCCCAGGGCACATCCTTGCAGTAATGGTCGAAGGCCTCGGTCAGGAGTTCCTCCAAAGGCTTGGGGTAGGTGACCTCCTGGAGGCGTTCCACCCGGTCGTCGTACTCCAGGCCCTCCTCCTTCATGGCGGCCATGGCCGCATCCCGGGCCTGCCTCTGCTGGGCTTTCAGAATCTGCCTCGGGTCCTCCAGGGTGGCCTCGACCATGGATATGAGGTCCATGTCATAGGAGGGGTCATCTGGATCCAGAAGTTCCAGCGCAGCCAGGAGGAAGGGAGAGAGGGGCTGGTCCAGCGCGAAGTTGTCGGGCAGGTCCACCGTGGTGAAGTAGTCCTCACCGCCGTCCTTCCTGGGCTCCGTTTCAATCACCCCGGAATCGATCAGGGTGTCGAAGATCTCGTCCGCCCTGTCCTGCAGGTCCTCCTTCTGCGTGGGGGTCTGGCGGGAGTCCTCTATCAGGTCGTCCACCCGCCGCCTGGCATCGCCGCCCTGGGCCACCTCGTTAAGGACCATGGAGTGTGTGATCTTCAAGTGTGGGACCAGGGTTTCGGGAGAGGCCTGGACCAGCCTGTCGAAAGTCCCCTGACCCCAGGTCACGAAGCCTTCCTGGGGCTTCTTCCGTTTGATCTTTTTGAGTTTCTTGGGATCGTTGCCGGCCTTGGCCACGGCCTTGGCGTTTTCGATCTCGTACTCCGGGGCCTCGGCCACCACCAGGCCCTCGGTGTCGAAGCCCATGCGGCCGGCCCGACCTGCTATCTGGTGGAACTCGCGGGCGCGCAGGCGGCGCATCCTGTTCCCGTCGAACTTGGTCAGCCCTGTCAGGAGGACCGTATGGATGGGGACGTTGATGCCCACTCCCAGTGTGTCCGTCCCGCAGACGACAGGGAGGAGGCCCTGCTGGGCCAGCTGCTCCACAAGACGGCGGTAGCGGGGCAACATGCCGGCATGGTGGACCCCGACCCCGGTGCGCAGGAGGCGTTGGAGGATCCTGCCGAAGGCCGTGCTGAAACGGGTTCCGGCCATGGCCTCCTTGATCCGGTCCCTCTGCTCCCTGCTCGACACCCCGCTGCCGGACAGGGCCTGGGCGGTGTCCAGAGCGGCATCCTGCGAGAAGTGGACGATGTAGATCGGGGACTGTCCTGCCCCCATCAGTTCCTCCACCGTGTTGGGCAGGGGGGTGTCCACATACTTGTAGGACAGCGGGACAGGTCGCGGGGCATCGGCCACCACGTCGACGGGGATGCCGGTGTCCTCCTCCAGGTCGTCGGCTATGGCGGTCACATCTCCAAGGGTGGCCGACATGAGGAGGAACTGGGTGCGGGACAGGGTGAGCAGGGGGACCTGCCAGGCCCAACCACGGTCGGGGTCACCGTAGTAGTGGAATTCATCCATGGCCACGCAGCCGATATCCGCCTGGTCGCCCTCACGCAGGGCCTGGTTGGCCAGAATCTCCGCAGTGCAGCAGATGACCGGGGCCTCGGTGTTGATGTGGGTGTCCCCGGTGATCATCCCGACCATGTCACGACCCAGAACCTCGACCAGGTCGAAGAACTTTTCGGAGACCAGGGCCTTGATGGGGGCCGTGTAGTAAGACCGCCTCCCAGTGCACAGGGCTATGAAGTGCATGGCCAGGGCCACCAGGGACTTGCCGGAGCCAGTGGGCGTGTTGAGGATCACGTGATCGCCGGACAGGAGGGAGAGGACGGCCTCCTCCTGATGGGGCCAGGGTGTGATCCCCCTGCCTTCCACCCAGCCGAAGAAGCGCTTGTAGATGGCATCCTCATCCAGGTTTCTGGCTTCCCCCCTCCCCGGCACCAACCTGCCCAGGGAGCCGAAGCCCTCCGGATTGGCCTGATCGTCCCCATCGGCCGGGGTTTGGGATTTAGGTGGGAGAGAAACTGACATGCCTCCAGTCTACCGATGGGGCGCCACAAGGCTGGGGGATTCCCTCCCCCGCCGAACCGGTGCTCCGGGACTAATCCCGGCCGTCATCTCCGTCCCGGCCCCCCGCCTGTCCGTCGGCGGATCGATTCCGAGGCGTCTCCGCCCCGTCGGCAGACCCGTCCTGGACGGCTCCGCCGGTCCTTCCGGGCCGGTCCCTACGGGTCGAACCGCGGCCGGCGGCACCTCCTTCGGACCTCTTCCCCTTCTTCTTGCCCCCTTCGAGAACAGGGCGCAGGAAGTCGGGAATCTCGGTCGACTTGTGATCCACCAGGGTCTCCGGTTGGGTCATGTCGTACCCCTGGATGTATCGGGTCTGCTTCCAGTGCCGTATGGAGGCGTTGCTGCCCCGGTGGTGGGCGTGGTACTGGCGGGGTGCCCCGCCGTACCGGTCCTTGTCCACTTCCTTGGCCACCGCTATCTGGTTGACGTTGGAGGGATCCATGATGGCCAGGGGGGGCACCGGCTCCAGGACCTCCGCCGGCGCCGCCGTCCGCTCCTGCAGGTGCTTGGGCAGCCAGCGGGCGAAACGGGAGAGGATGTTGCAGACGATGAAGTAGATGACGGCCGCGACCAGCAGGGTCTGCAGGATGTTGAAGTACATGGAGCCCAGCCTGCGCGACTCCTGGAGGAGGTCCGTGTACATGATGATCGAGCCCAGGGCCGTGTCCTTGAGGACCACGACCAGCTGGGTCACGGCGGCAGGCAGCATGGCGTAGATGGCCTGGGGCACCTCGATCTGCATCAGGGACTGGGTCTGCGTCAGGCCCAGAGCCAGGGAGGCCTCCCTCTGGCCGCTGGGCAGGTTGCCCACACCCGAACGGACCAACTCGGCTACGACGGATCCGTTGTAGAGGATCAGGCCCAGGACCACGGCCCAGTAAGAGGCCTCACTGAAACCCGCAAAGGAGAACCACCGCCAGAAGAAGATCATCATCAGCAGGACCGGAACCGCCCTGCAGAACTCGACGACCACCCCGGCCACCCCCCGGATCAGGGCCACCGGCAGCAGCCTGCCGATGCCGAAGACGATTCCGAAGACCACGGCTCCGATGACCGCCAGGACGGCCGCCTTGACGGTCAGCCAGAGGCCGGGCAGGTAGAAGTCGGACCAGGCTTCATAGTCCAAGGCCGGCTTCCAGAGCTCCCAGCTCAGCTGGTTCTCGCCGTCCGGTGGGTTGTGAAGGCGGGCCAGGACCAGGAAGAGGATGACGGCGAAGACCGCCACGGCCAGCCAGTTGATGATACGTATCTTACGGCGACCCTTGGGGCCCGGCTCATCGAAGAGGAGCGAACTCTCGCTTTCTCGTGCCATCCCGGTCACCTCCTCACTGCGAGCTTGTTGGACAGGAAGGTGGTCAGGGCCCCGATCGGAAGGACCAGGATCACGTAGCCCATGGCGAAGATGAGGAAGATCGCCACGATCGAATTGGCGTGGAACTCGATCATCTCGCTCATCAGCGACGAGCTTTCAGTGGCCACCGAAGCCGCAGCGGCCACGGTTGAATTCTTGAGCAGGGCTATGAAGGTGTTTCCCAGAGGGGCCACCGATCCCCGGAAGGCCTGGGGAAGGATGATCTGCGAAGCCGACTGGTAGAAGTCCAGCCCCAGGGCCCTCGCAGCCTCGGACTGCCCCTGTGGGACGGTGTTGATTCCCGACCGGAGGGACTCGCATACGAAGGCGGCCGTGTACAGGGACAGACCGGTGACGGCCAGCCAGAAGAAGTTGACCGAGAAGGTGTCCGAGAAACTCAGTTTGAGCTGGGCGAAGGCCCCCAGGACCATGAAGACCATGATGATGGTCAGGGGCATGTTCTGGAAGAACTCGACATACCCCCGGCCCACGGCCCTCAGTGAGGAGACCGGGCAGATGCGCATGACGACCAGGACCAAGCCCAGGATCATGGAGAATATGGCCGACCAGAAGGTCAGTTCGATGTTGACCAGGAAGGCCCCGGGTATGTCGTATTCACTGAAAAGTTCGAGTATGGAACCCATGGTCACTCCCCCTCATTCGGTACGGGCGGATTGTACTTGGGATTCGGCTTGAAGTTGGCTCCCTGGGTGTTGGACTCGAGCGCCCGCTGCCAGGAGCCGTTGGCGATCATGTCCTTGAGGGCGGCGTTGATCTTGGCTGCCAGGGCCTTGTCGCCCTTCTTGATCCCCACCCCGTAATACTCCTGGGTGAAGGGTTGGCCGACCACCTCCAACCGACCCCGTGAGGCCGAGGCCAGTCCCGCCAGGATGATGTCATCGGTGGTGACGGCATCGACGATCCCCGAGAAGAGGGCGGTGGCGCATTCGGCGTAACCGGGCTGCTCCATCAGCTGGACCTCCTTGGAGAACTTCTTCTTCACCGTGATGGCCGAGGTGGAACCGGTGACCGAGCACAGCCGCTTCCCGTTCAGGTCCTGGGGGCCCGAGATGGCATGGTCCCCCTTCCTCACCAGGAGGTCCTGGCCGGCCACCAGGTAGGGGCCCGCGAAGGAGACCGCCTTCTTGCGCTCGTCGGTGATGGAGTAGGTGGCCAGGATCATGTCCACATCGCCGTTCTGCAGCATGGCCTCACGCTGTTTGGAGGGTGCCTCCTTCCAGATGATGTCATCCTCTCCGTAGCCCATCTTCTCCGCTATGTACTGGGCCACATCCACATCAAAACCCACGTAGGTCCCGGCCTTCTTGAAGCCCAGACCAGGCTGGTCGAACTTGATCCCTATCCGTATCTTCCCCGCCTCCTTGTCGGTCCCGCAGGCCGACAGGGAGAAGAGGCAACCCAGGGCGCAGACCAGGGCGGTCAGGGTGCGCAAGAACCGCCCCGTCCCCCCTCTGGTGCCCTCCTTGTTCATTCTCATGCCCTTGTCCTCTCTCCGAACCGTCTCAACCAAACTCCTCCACCGCCTGCTCAGCGGGTCAGGATCTTGGAGAGGAAATCCTGGGCACGCTTCGTCTTGGGATGCTCGAAGAAGTCATCCGGCCTGCCCTCTTCCAGGATGCGGCCGTCCGCCATGAAGACCACCCGGTCGGCGGCCTTGCGGGCGAAGCCCATCTCATGGGTGACGCAGATCATGGTCATGCCCTCGTTGGCCAGTTCGATCATGACGTCGAGCACCTCGTTGACCATCTCGGGGTCCAATGCGGAGGTGGGCTCGTCGAAGAGCATGATCTTGGGCTGCATGGCCAGTGCCCGGGCGATGGCCACACGCTGCTGCTGCCCGCCGGAGAGCTGGGAGGGCATCTTGGAGGCCTGGGACTCCACACCCACCCGCGCCAGTAGGTCCATGGCCATGTCATCCGCATCCTTGCGGGACATGTGCCTGACCTTCATGGGTGCCAGGGTCATGTTCTCCAGGATGGTCTTGTTGGCGAAGAGGTTGAAGGACTGGAAGACCATGCCGACCTCGGCCCTCAGCCTGGCCAGCTCCTTGCCTTCCTGTGGCAGGGGCTCACCGTCGATCCTGATGACACCGGAATCGATGGACTCCAGGCGGTTGATCGTCCGGCACATGGTCGACTTGCCAGAGCCGGAAGGACCGACCACCACCAGGACCTCGCCCGTGTCCACGTGGAGGTTGATGTCCTTGAGGACGTGGAGGCTGCCGTAGTGCTTCTCCACATGGGAAAGCTCCACCAGGGGCCTGTTCCCGTCTGTTTGCCTTGTACCGCCCTCTCCGGGTCCGATCGGGGTCCGGGGGCCGCTCATATTCGTGGTTTCGCTCATGCTGGTCAGTCTACCCATTTGGGTTTCGACCGGTGTTCTTCCATCTTACGAGCGTGTAAACGTCATGGAAAAGCCCGGGGTCTTGGTCACCGCGAGGGGGCCAAGACCCCGGGCCGCCGCAGCGGAACCGTCTCAGGCCTGCTCGGCCTCCGGATCGTAATCCACCCCGGTCTCCGCCCGCTGGGCATCCGAAATCGGCGCAGGGGCGCCGGTCATCGGATCCTGGCCGCCTCCGGACTTGGGGAAGGCTATGACATCCCTGATCGAACTTGCCCCGACCAGGATCTGCGCGGTCCTGTCCCAGCCGAAGGCGATGCCTGCGTGGGGCGGGGCACCGTACTTGAAGGCCTCCAGGAGGAAACCGAACTTCTCCTGGGCCTCCTCCTGGCCGATTCCCAGAACGTCGAAGACCCTGTCCTGTATGTCGTCCCGGTGGATACGGACCGAACCTCCACCGATTTCCTCTCCGTTGCACACGATGTCGTAGGAGTCGCTCATGGCATGTTCAGGGTCCTTGTCGAACCTGTCCAGCCAGTCGGCCGAGGGCATGGTGAAGGGGTGATGCATGGAGGTCCACTTGGAGTGGCCCACCGCCACATCATCGTCATCAGGGTCGTCCGTGGGCTTGAACAGGGGGAAGTCCACGACCCAGGTCAAAGCGAACTGGTCGGGCTTGAGCAACCCCTGCCGACGGGCTATCTCGACGCGTGCCGCGCCCAGAAGGGTCTGGGAGGCCTCACGGGGGCCGGCCGCGAAGAAGACCGCGTCCCCGTCCTCGGCATGGACGGCCTCCTTGAGGCCTTCGCGCTCCTGGTCCGAGAGGTTCTTGGCCACAGGCCCCTTGAGCACCCCATCCGAGGAGAACTGGACGTATGCCAGGCCCTTGGCCCCGCGCTGCCTGGCCCACTCCTGCCAGGCATCGAACTGGCGGCGGGGAAGGTCGGCGGCCCCCTTGTAGACCACGGCGCCCACATAGGGGGCCTGGAAGACACGGAAGGGGGTGTCCTTGAAGTAGTCGGTCAGCTCCACGATCTGGTTGCCGAAGCGCAGGTCCGGCTTGTCGGAACCGTACTTGTCCATGGCATCATGCCAGGAGATCCGCTGGATGGGAAGCTGGACCTGGTAGCCTGCGGACTTCCAGACGGCGGCTATGACCTGCTCGGCCATGGCCATGACATCCTCCTGGGAGGCGAAGCTCATCTCGATGTCCAGCTGGGTGAACTCCGGCTGGCGGTCGGCGCGGAAGTCCTCGTCACGGTAGCAGCGAGCGATCTGATAGTACCGCTCGAAGCCGCCCACCATGAGGAGCTGCTTGAGCAGCTGGGGGGATTGGGGAAGGGCGTACCAGGAACCGGGCACCAGACGGGCCGGCACCAGGAAGTCACGGGCCCCCTCCGGGGTGGACTTTATCAGGGTGGGCGTCTCGATCTCGCAGAAGTCCATGTCGTCCAGGGCCGCACGGGCGGCCTTGTTCATCCTGGCCCGCATCCTGATGGAATGCTGCATGGAGGGGCGGCGGAGGTCCAGGTACCGGTAGCGCAGACGGACATCTTCGCCGGGCAGCTTGTTCTCCGACTCGTTTTCAAGGGCGGTTGAGACCTGGAAGGGCAGTGCCTCCGACCTGGAGAGCACCTTGACCTCATCGGCCACGATTTCGATGTGGCCGGTGGCCAGGTGGGCGTTGTCATTGCCCTCGGGGCGTGCACGGACCTGTCCGGTGACCTGGATGACGAACTCGCTGCGCAGGGGGCGGGCCACCTCCTCGTCATAGATGACGATCTGGATGAGCCCGGTCCGGTCCCTCAGATCGATGAAGGCCACACCACCATGGTCGCGACGACGGTCCACCCACCCGGCGACGGTGACCTTCTGACCGATTTCCGCCTCGGTCACACCTGTGGCGCAACTGGTTCTGTAAGCCGACTGGCCCATTCTTGCCTGTCCCTCCATTGTCTCAGACCCGACCCCGTCCTCAGGCGCCGAATTCCACTCTCTGCTGGGCATATACGCTATCCGGCGTCCAAGACAGGGCGTCGGCCGGCACCTGGTCGCCGGTGATGATGTTCTTGACCTCGTCGCCCGTGGCCTCCTCGCCCTCCTGGGCGGGGAACCAGACGTAGGGGATCCCCAGGTGGTCGGCATACCTGATCTGCTTTCCCACCTTGGCCGCGGTCGGGGCCACGTCCGCCGCGATGCCCCGGGACCTCAGCTTCTGGGCTATGTGGTCGCTGACCGACCTGTCCCCCTCGTTCCACACGGCAACAAGGACGCTGGCCGGGCTGACCCTGTTGGCGTGTGCACCCTTGGCGGACAGGAGGAAGGACAGGAGCCTGGACAGGCCGATCGACAGACCCACACCAGGGTAGGTCCGTTTGCCCTGGGTGGCCAGGTTGTCGTAACGGCCCCCGGAACAGATCGACCCGAGGGATTCCGCGCCCTCCAGGAAGGTCTCATAGACGGAGCCGGTGTAGTAATCCAGGCCCCTTGCGATCTTCAGGTCGGCTATGACCGAGCCCGGCCGTATCCTGTCGGCCTCGTCGATGATCATGGCCAGGGTGTCCAACCCCTCTTCCGCAAGGGAATAAGCCTGGCCACCCATGTCGATGCCGACCTGGCGGCACAGACCGTCGAACCTCTCGTGCAGCTGCCGTCCGTCCGAGGCCGTCAGACCGGCCAGGTCAAGGCAGGCCCGGGCCTGCTCGGGAGTGGCCCCGCACTGCGAGACCAGGAGGTCGCAGACCGCATTCGTGCCGATCTTGTCCAGCTTGTCGATCTCGCGCAGGACCCCTTCGACGTCATCCAGGCCCAGGCCACGGTAAAAGCCCTCCGAGAGTTTACGGTTGTTGGCGTGGACGGTCGCCTTGGGCAGGCCGAAGGCGCGCAGCTCCTCCAGGGCGCTGACCATGACCAGCGGGAGTTCCACCTCATAATGGGCCGGAAGCTCACCGTTGCCGACCACATCGACGTCGGCCTGGACGAACTCGCGGAAGCGGCCCTCCTGGGGACGCTCCCCCCTCCACACCTTCTGGATCTGCCACCGCTTGAAGGGGAAGGTCAGGTGGCCGGAGTTCTCGACCACATACCGGCTCAGGGGGACCGTCAGATCGAAGTGGAGGCCCAGACGGTCCTCGACTGGGACCTTGTCCTCCTCACCACGGTCCTGCAGGCGGGACAGGAGGTATATCTCCTTGCTGGTCTCGCCCTTCTTCAACAGGCTGGAACCAGGCTCCACCGCCCTGGTTTCGATGCCTATGAACCCGTTGAGCTCAAAGACCCTTCGCAGGGTATCGATGAGGGCCTGCTCGACCACCCTCTGCTCGGGCAGCCATTCCGGAAATCCTGATAGTGATGCGCCTTGTGACATATCAACTTATAATAGAAGAGGTTGCGGAAAAGGGCACCTGCCATTTTCCGCCACCCTCCATCACACAAGCTTAAGGAGCTGGCCATGGCCGACGAGACTGCCACCACATCCGAGGGGTTCGACACTTCCAAGGATGAGCAGACCACACAGGGCATCACAGGCACCACGCCTGGTGCCTCCGAAAATGCACAAAACCCCGCTGAAGAAGGGCAGGCCGCCGCCGCGGCCCCGGCAGAGGGGGAATCGGACCAGGCCAGGTCACAAGAGGAACCACAGACGGACGACCAGGTCTCCCCGACACCGGCACAGGCAGAGGAAGGGGTCCAGGCCCCGGCTGAGAGCGGACAGGATGCACAGGAGGGCCGGACCGGACAGGCTGCCCAGGCAGGACCGAGTGCCCGGACGCAACCTGCGGCACCCGAGGCCCGGCCCCGGTCAGCAGCCCCCAAGCCCGCGCCCACCCCGGCGGCCTTCGCCCGCAAGGCACCACACGTCACCCCTGCCCCGGCCACTCCGACCTACTCCAAGGAGGACCTGGCCAAGGCCGAGTCATTCGGCCGGGTCGACGACCAGGGCAACGTCTTCGTGAAGGACCAGGGATCCGAGCGCCAGGTAGGTCAGTTCCCTGATGCCAAGCCCGGGGAGGCCCTCGACCTCTATGCCCGCCGCTACCTGGACCTGAACGAGAAGCTCACCCTCTTCGCCACCAGGCTGAAATCGGCCAACATCAAGGCCCGCGAAATAGACGACTCACTGAAATCCCTGACCAAGGAGGTCGCCTCCCCAGATGTGGTGGGCGACATCGACTCCCTGCGCACCCGTCTGGAAGCGCTGAAGACCGAGGGGGCGGCCAAGAAGGAAGAACTCACCAAGGAACGCAGGGAGGCCATGGCCAAGGCGGTGAAGGAACGCACCGCCATCGTCGAAAAGGCCGAGGACCTGGTCGCCTCCCTGGACGAAACAACCAACTGGAGGAACACGGGCGACAAGTTCCGCTCCCTCTTCGACCAGTGGCAGCACCACCAGCGCACGACCATCAGGATCGACAAGGCCGATGCGGACGCCCTGTGGAAGCGCTTTTCCACGGCCCGCTCCGAATTCAATCAGGCCCGTCGCAAGTGGGCCCAGGAGCGTGACGAGGAACAGGGGGCGGCCAAGAGGATCAAGGAAGAAATCATCAGCCGAGCCAATGAAATCAAGGACTCGACGGATTGGGGCGCAACCTCCCATGAGTTCAACGAGCTCATGGACCGTTGGAAGCTGGCTGGCCGGGCAGGCCGAAACGAGGACGACGCCCTCTGGGCGCGCTTCCGCGCGGCGGCCGATGTCTTCTTCAACGCCCGCCAGGCCGACCGCGATCAGATGTCAAGCGACGAGAAGGAGAACCTGGTCAAGAAGGAGGCCCTCCTGACCAAGGCCGAGGCCCTGGTGCCCGTCAAGGACGCAAAGGCGGCCAAGCAGGCCCGTCAGGCCCTGGCCGCCATCCAGGAGGAATGGGACCAGATCGGCTACGTGCCCCGGAACGACGTGCGCAGGATCGAAGGCCGTCTGGATGCGGTCGACCGCCAGATCAAGGCGGTCGAGGACGCGGCATGGACCCAGTCCGACCCGGAAGCCGATGCACGGAAGTCCAGTTTCGAGGATCAGCTGAAGGCCCAGCTGGCCGATTTGGACAGGCAGATCGCCTCCGAGCAGGATCCGGACAAGCGAAGCGCCCTTCAGGCCGAGAAGGCCACCAAGGAGCAGTGGCTGAACGCCGTGAAGTGAGATGAATCCCCGGCGGTGATGCGTCCTACCGCCGGGGTTCTGATTCGCGAGGGCCGGGTCGGCACATCGTCCTGATGATTGCCGCCCGGCCCTTTTTCACATCCTGCGCATGCGGGGGGCCGAGGACCCCCTTGCCCCCGTCAGCCGGTAGGCGTCGAAGACCCCGTCGATTTTGCGCACGGCCGACAGGAGGGTGTTCAGGTGCTGGGGGTCGGCCATCTCGAAGACGAACTGGCTGACGGCCACCCGGTCACGGCCGGTGGACTGGCTTCCGGACAGGATGTTGACCCCGTGGTCGGCCAGCACCTGGGTGATGTCCGACAGGAGGTGGGGACGGTCCAGGGCCTCCACCTGGATCTGGACCATGAAGGTCCCCTGCTTGCTGGTCCAGGAGACTTCGACGATCCGTTCCGGCTGCTTCTTCTCCAGATCAAGCAGGTTCTGGCAGTCCGCCCTGTGCACGGATACGCCCTGGTTGCGGGTTATGAACCCGACGATCTCATCGCCGGGGACGGGGGTGCAGCAGCGGGCCAGCTTGACCCAGACGTCATCCACCCCCTTGACCGAAATCCCCTGGGTGGACTGGGACTCGTTGGAGTGGGCCACCTTGCTCAGGGGGATGGCCTCCTGCTCGACCTCCTCCTCCACATCCGAACGTCCCGCATCCTTGACCAGGCGGGAAATCACGTTCTGTGTCGAAATCTGCCCGTCCCCTATGGCCGCGAACACCGCATCCTCATTGGGGTAGTTCAACTCGTCGGCGATTCCGACCATGGCCTCCGTCGTGAGGAGGGCGGCCACGGGGAGGTTCCGCTTGCGCATGGCCCGGGTCAGCTCGTCCTTGCCCTCTTCGACGGTCTCAGACCGGCGCTCCTTGCTGAACCACTGACGGATCTTGTTGCGGGCCCTGGGGCTCTTGACGAAGCTGAGCCAGTCCCGGGAGGGCCCTGCCGTCTCGGACTTGCTGGTCAGTATCTCGACCGTGTCTCCGTTCTGCAGCTTCGTGTCCAGGGGGACCAGGCGGCCGTTGACCCTGGCCCCCATGGTCCTGTGCCCGACCTCCGTGTGGACGGCATAGGCGAAATCGACCGGTGTCGAAGCCGCCGGCAGGGAGATGATCTTCCCGTTGGGGGTGAAGACATAGACCTCAGAGGATCCCAGATCATCCTTGAGGGAGCCCAGGAACTCATCGGAATCGGGGGTTTCGCTGGTCCAATCGGCCAGTTGCTGAATCCATTTGAGATTGTCGGCTTCGGTCAGCTCGGGCTTTTCGACCTTCTCCCGCTTGACGTCCGACTTGTCGGGTTCGGAGAGCTCCCTGCCCGCCTTGCCGTTCTCCTTGTACTTCCAGTGGGCCGCGATGCCGAACTCGGCCCTCCGGTGCATCTGCCAGGTGCGGATCTGAATCTCCACGGGCTTGCCGCCCGGCCCCACGACCGTCGTGTGAAGCGACTGGTACATGTTCATCTTGGGCATGGCGATGTAGTCCTTGAAACGGCCCGGGACCGGACTCCACCGGGCATGGACCGCCCCCAGGGCCGCATAGCAGTCCCTGATGCTGTCGACGATGATCCGCACGCCTACCAGGTCGTAGATGTTGGCGAAATCGTGCCCTCGCACGATCATCTTCTGGTAGATGCTGAAGTAGTCCTTGGGCCTGCCGGTGACATAGGCGTCGATGCCCTGGGAGTCCAGGTCTTCGTGGATTTCATCGAGTATCTGCTTCAGATAGACGTCCCTCTGCCCGGCCCGCCTGGCCACCAGCACGACTATCTCGTCATAGATCTTCGGGTAGAGGGTCTTGAAACTCAACTCCTCCAGTTCGGTCTTGATGGCGTTCATGCCCAGGCGGTTGGCGAGGGGGGCATAGACATCCAGGGTTTCGCGCGCCTTGCGCTGGGCCGAGGAGGCCTTGACATACCGCCAGGTCCGGGCGTTGTGGACCCGGTCGGCCAGCTTGACCACGAGCACACGGACATCACGGCTCATGGCCACGATCATCTTCCGTATGGTCTCTGCCTGGGCGGAGTCCCCATAGTCCATCCTGCTGATCTTGGTGACCCCGTCGACCAGACCGGCCACCGTGTCGCCGAATTCCTTCCGGCACTCATCAAGGGTGTAATCCGTATCCTCCACGGTATCGTGGAGGAGTCCGGCGGAGACCACCGTGGGCCCCATGCCCAGGTCGGCCAGGATCTGGGCCACCGCCAGGGGATGGATGATGTAGGGCTCGCCTGATTTGCGGCGCTGACCGGAATGCTGTTTGACGGCCCGCCTGTATGCCTGCTCCAACATGGACAGGTCCTCGTCGGGGTGGTGGGCCTCACAGACCTGTCTGATCGGCAGGAGGGGGTTCAAGGGGTCATCGCTGACTTCACAGCCCAGGGCGCGCGAAGACAGCTCGAACGAACCGTCCCTGTTGACGTCGTTGTCGCAGACCCTGCCCTCCATCTCCACCATGGCTCCTCCTCTACCCCGATATTCCAACTATCCTACACGTCCGCCGGAAGTGGGACGCCCCCATGTCTGGTGGGCCGGGAGCCGGCCGTCACAGGCCCGTGGACCCGAAGCCGGACTCCGAGCGTTCGGACCCCGGCAGGCGGTCGGCCGGTATGAAACGGGCCTGGACGTACCGTTGGATGACCAGCTGGGCGATCCGATCGCCCGCGTGGAGGACCACCCTCTCCCGGGGGTCCAGGTTGATCAGGGGGACCTTGATCTCCCCCCGGTAACCCGCGTCGATGGTACCCGGTGCGTTGAGGATGGTGACCCCCATCCTTGCCGCCAGCCCCGAACGCGGGTGTACCAGGCCCACGTACCCCGCCGGGAGCGCCAGGCTAATGCCCGTAGGGACCAGGGCCCTTTCAAAGGGTTCCAGGCTTACGTCCACCCGTGTATGCAGGTCGGCGCCGGCATCGCCCTCCATGGCATAGGCCGGAAGGACAAAGCCCTCTCCCCCGTCCTGACAGCTGCCCCCGTCGTCGCCCTCGCCGGCAGGGGCGGCCTTCACCAGGACCTCCACCGACTCCGGTTCCACGTAGGTTTCGTCATAGGCCATCAGGCTGCACACTCCTTGCATACCGGCTGGCCGTCGGGGGTGGTGTAAGCCAGTTGGCTGCGATGCTTGACCAGGAAGCAGTTGGAACAGATGAATTCGTCACCCTGCATGGGGATGACCGTGACGGAAGAGTCCTCATTGCTCAGATCCGCACCAGGCAGCTCGTAATCCTCCGCTATCGCATTCTCATCATCGTCCAGGTCGGCCCCTGATTCCTGGCTGTTCTTGCCCAACTCCTGCAGGGATTCCTCATCCTCGTCCTTGTCGCGTGGGGAATCATAATCCTGTGCCATCGATATTCCTTTCGAGTCGTCGACGCGGCACCTGCTGCCGGTCTTTTGAAAAACACGACATGTACTGCGCATAGGATACACGATTTCAAATGCACGTAAAATACAGGTCATAGGGCAGAATGAAAGAAATCAAGGCTCAACGGAAGATAGGTGCGTGCATGTCTGAGGAACGGATCAAGAGGGCCGACTTTGATCACGTGAGCGACCAAGGTGACCTGGTGTTCGTCTGTGACCACAGACACTTCGCTGTGACCGTCGATGATGCGCTTGATCACGCCATTCTGGAGGCAAAACAGATACGGGAGGAAGAGGAGGGCACACCCCTGCCGCACACCTCCTCCGCCCTGCCCGTCTCCTCCATACAGGCGGCCGTCCGCAGCGGGATGGAGCCCTCCAAGGTGGCCCGACAGTTCGCTGTGAACGAAGCACTGGTCCGGCGTTTCGCGGCCCCGGTCGAGACGGAGAAGAAATACGCCGTTGAACAGTTCCTCACCCTGCCGGCCCCCCATGGAAGCCGTGGACGGACCAATGAGGAGGTCATCGACTCGGTCCTGGACGAGGCCGGGCTGGCGATGGGGGCGGTCAACTGGCAGGCGACACGCCGAGGGTACGAGCCCTGGAGGATCGTCGCCTCCATACCCTACGAGGGCAGGGTCTTGACGGCCAATTGGACCTGGAACATGCGTGACAACACCGTGACCTCCCTTAACAACCTGGCGGGGGCCCTCCTGGGCGAATCGGGACACGCCGGGCCGGCGGGGGCCGGCGACAGGTCACGCGCAGGGGAGGCAGGGGGCCGGCCAACCCCGGTGACGGCAGGCCCGGTTGCCGCCCAGGAGGGGTCACACCCCTCCACTGAAGGGGGCGGACAGACGGGTGCGAACGGTTCCGCCAGCCGGAACGGGGGAATCCGGCAGGTGGCCGCCCCTGCTCCACAGGCGGACCCCGCCCGCTCCAAGGACCCTGCCGGGAGACCGGCCAGGGAGGAAGGCGTGCAGAACGGATTCACCCCGGCACAGTCCACGACCGCCGATGCAGGCCTGCCTGCGGGCCGGGAGGCGGACGGAGCCGGAGAAGCGCAGGAGGGGCGCAGGTCGGCCCTGACCGCCTGGCTCTATGGTCCCTCGCCCTCCAAGAAGGCCGACGAGGGACGACCCTGGCCCAAAGGGGCCGGGGACGGCAACCCGCCATCAAAGGTCGATGCGGACGGCATGGAGCCCGGTGAGAGGGACGTGAAGGGTGCCGACAGGGACATGGCGGGGACCACAGTCCTTCCGGCCGTCCGCCCAGAGGGCAACGTTCAGAACGGCGAGACCTCCGAGGGGCCGGCGGCCCCAGGCCGGACATCCGGTGTTCAGGAGGGGGACGGGACCGGGCAGGAGGGCCGCGGACAGGACGGCGGCAAGCCGGGCAACCGCAAGCACCCGGGTCGGTCCGCCGTGCCCAGTTGGGACGAAATCCTCTTCGGGGATTGACCCCCTGGCCTGCCGTCCCCTGTGGACAGAAGCTCGCTGTCAGACCAGGTCGATGAGACAGGGAATCCGCGTCTCCAGGATGGTCCTGGAGCCATGCACGCCGGGCAGGCGGGTCGCGGCGTCTTTCTGTGTGCCGGAATCCACGAGGGTGACCTGCCCGCAGGCAGCGACCAGAACATCGCCTATCATGGGCAGGACCCTTTCGTCGACGCTGCCGAAGACCCCGGCGGCCACGGCTTCTCCCTTCGTCATGATCACGGCCCGGTCTTCCAGACCCTGACGCCAGCGTCCTGCCATGTCCTCAGGGTCCACACCATCCTGGGCATAAAGCATGACGGCCCTGGGCTCCCCTCCGACCAGTCGGACCCCGTCCATCAGGTCGGGACGCTGCCGGATGTCGATCCTCTCCTCCGGCAAGGCCTGGACCATGCCATGGTCGGCCGTGATGACCACCAGGGTCCCCTTGGGCAAGTTCCTCCGCAGGAGGGAGAGCCCGGCGTCGACCTCCTCCAGGGCCGCCACCCAGGCATCTCCCGTCCAACCCAGATGGTGGCCCACCTTGTCCACCTCGGGCAGGTACAGGTAGGTCAGACCGGGTTCCCGGCTGGACTGCGCGGCGGTCATGACCCTCTGCCGCAGGTCCCTGCCGGCCTTGTATTCACTCCCCCGCAGGCAGGCTCGGGTGAGGGCCGAATCCTTGAATTTCGGTTCGCCCACAGAGGTGACGCGGACCCCCCTGGAGACCAGGGTCTCGAATATGGTCGGCTGGGTCTGAAGACGGGTGGGCTCGATGGCGTTGCGGAACTGGATCTGCTGGCAGATTTCGTCCTTCTCGGGGTTGAGTTGGGTATACCCGGTCAGCCCTGTCAGACCGGGGCAGGTACCGGTGCCGAAGACCCCCATGGCCACGGCGGTGGTGGAGGGCAGGCAGGTGGATATCGGGACTGCATTGACCCCCTCGTTCATCAGCGAGCGCAGGTAGGGGGCATGCCCCAGCCGGCCCGCCAGGTTCCAGAACCCCAGGCCATCGGCCAGGACGACCAGGACGGAGCCGGCATCCGGCAGGTGGAGGGCCTCCTGCAAGGACCTGGGATCGGGGTGGACCGCCGTACGCACGGGGGAACCCAGCGCAGAACTCAGGGCCGGCAGGAGGGAGGACAGATGGCGCGCGCCTCCCTCCTGCCCCTGCAACTTCCGGTCCCCGTATGCAATCGGTTCGGAGGGTTTCAGCAAGTCATCCATACTGGGCAGATCCAAACTCATACCTCTCATTCAAGCACATGGGCGCCGGACGGGGCCCGGCGATTCAACCGGACCCCGACCTGCCCCCTCAGGACCTGGGCAAGGCATGCTTTGGGCCACCGTCCGGTTATCATGGTGCGGAACATGAGGAGCAGGAGCGGTCTACATGGCAAGTCATCAGAAGAGCAAGCCGGGTTACGATCCCAGGGCGGTCAAGGAACACATCGTCGAGACCCCTCTGAATGAGGAGATGAGCAAGTCCTTCCTGGAATACGCCTACTCGGTCATCTATGCCAGGGCCCTGCCCGATGCCCGCGACGGTCTGAAGCCTGTCCAGAGAAGGATCATCTATCAGATGGGTCAGATGAACCTGACCCCTGACCGCCCGTACATGAAGTCCGCACGGGCCGTGGGCGAGGTGATGGGCAAGCTCCACCCGCACGGCGACTCCTCGATCTACGAGGCCATGGTCCGTCTGGCCCAGCCCTTCGCCATGCGCCTGCCCCTGGTCGACGGCCACGGCAACTTCGGCTCCCTGGACGACGGTCCCGCCGCCTCGCGTTACACCGAAGCCCGCCTGGCCCCCGCCGCCCTGGGGATGAACGCGGACATCGACGAGGACACGGTCGACTTCACACCCAACTATGACAACAAGCTCAAGGAACCGGCCGTCCTCCCCTCGGCCATCCCGAACCTCCTGGTGAACGGGGCCTCCGGCATCGCCGTGGGCATGGCCACCAACATGATCACCCACAACCTGGGCGAAGTCGTGGCAGCTGCAAAGCACCTCATGTCCCACCCTGAGGCCGATCTGGACGAGCTCATGCGCTACGTGCCCGGGCCGGACCTGCCCGGAGGAGGCGTCATCGTCGGCCGGGAGGGGATCAGACAGGCCTATCTGCATGGCAGGGGGGCCTTCGTCACCCGGGCGGTGACCCATGTGGAGAACGTGACCGCCCGCAAGAAGGCCATCGTCGTGACCGAGCTGCCCTTCATGGTGGGCCCGGAGCGTGTATTGGAACGGATCTCCGAGGGGGTCAAGAACCACCGCCTGGAGGGCATATCCGGCGCGATCGACTTGACCGACCGCCACAACGGCACCCGCCTGGTCATCGAGATCAAGACCGGATTCGACCCGGGCAAGGTCCTGGGCAAGCTCTTCAAGTACACCCCCCTGGAGGATTCCTACACGATCAACAACGTGGCCCTTGTCCACGGCCGTCCCCATACGATGGGTCTCAAGGAGCTCCTGGAGGTCTGGATCGAACACCGGCGGACGGTGATCGGACGGCGCAGCGAGTTCCGACGGAAGAAGGCCAAGGACCGCCTCCACCTGGTCGAGGGGATGCTCCTGGCCATGGTCGACATCGACGAGGTGATCCAGGTCATCAGGACCTCCGAGAACGCCGACGCGGCCAAGACCCGTCTGATGGCCGTCTTCGACCTGGATGGGGAGCAGGCCCAGTACATACTGGACCTGAGGCTGCGCCGGCTCACCCGGATGAGCCGGATCGAACTGGAGGCCGAACGCGACGACCTCAACCGGCAGCTGGCGGAGCTGGAACGGATACTCAGTTCGGACCAGGAACTGGACAGGGTGGTCGTCCAGGAGATGGACAGGGCCGTGGAGGAGTGGGACACCCCCAGGAGGACGGTCATCCTGGACGAGGACCCCTCAGGTCACCTGTCCCCCGTCACCGCCCAGGAGGATGAGGACGCGGCCCGGAAGGCGGCCAGTGCGGCCCGGGCCCTGGCCGCTGCAGGGGAGCCGGGTCAGGCCGGCAAAGAAGATCCCTCCGACATGCAGCTGGAAGACGAGCCCTGTACGGTGGTCATGAGCGCCACCGGTCTGATCGGGCGCAGCGGGCCGGGAGCCCTGGATGCCTGGAGGGCCCGGTCGGCCGCGGATGCCAGGGCGGCCGATGACCAGATCATAGCCATTTTCAGGACCAGCACCCTCTCGGACTATGGCCTGGTCACATCGGCAGGCCGCCTGGTCACCGCCCATGTGGCAGACCTCCCCCTCCTCCCCGTGACCGTGGGGATGAGTGTGAGCGGGGGCATCCGAGGCGATGACCTTCTGGCCTCGATCATGGGAGGCGGACGGGATGGGCAGGAACAGGCCGTGACCGTCATCGACCTGGCGGACCAGACCCCGCTGGCACTGGGGACCCTTCAGGGGGTTGTCAAACGCTGGAACAGGGAGGCTCCGACCACCATGGACTCCTGGCCGATCATCGACCTGAAAGAGGCAGACCGGGTCGTCTTCGCGGCCCCCTGCGCCGATGATGACCGGTTGGTCTTCATCTCGACCGATTCCAGCCTCCTGACGTATGAGGGGGGCAAGGTGAGGCCTCAGGGCCGCAACGCCGGCGGCATGTCAGGCATCCGCCTGGCAGAGGGCGCCCGGGTGGCCGCCTTCGCCGTTGTCCCCGCCGGCGGCGTCTCCTGGACCTACGAGGAGGGCGAGAACGGACTGAGCAACCAGGCCGGTGCCGTCGTCCTCACCGTGGCCGGAGACTCGGAGGCCCTCCCGGGCACGGAGAACGGGTCAGCCAAGCTGACCCCCTTGGAGATGTATCCGGTCAAGGGTCGTGGAACCGGCGGGGTCCGTTCACAACGCTTCCTCAAGGGACAGGACACCCTGATCACAGCCTGCGTGGGCTCCTGGCCCCTGCGAGCCTCGACCGCATCCGGCCACCCCCTGGACCTGCCCCAGGTGGACATGAGGCGGGACGCCTCGGGCCAGGAGCTGGGAGCCCCCATCGCGCACGTGGCCTGACAGGTCAATGGGCTCGGGTCTCGGGGAAAATCCTCCATGGCCGCAACCGACGGACCTGACCAGGAGCCCCTGGACACCTGCATGGCCGCAACCGACGGACCTGACCAGGAGCCCCTGGATGCCTGCATGGCCGGACCCGGGACGGCACCCGCAATCCCCATCCCCGACTGCATGGACGGTCTGGGACCGGGGACCCGCCGGTGCGGATGTCAGTAGAGGCGGATGCCCTGCGGGGTGGGGGTGAACCCGGCCTCCCTCATGGCGGCCAGGTACGGGTTGGACCTGACCAGGGGCAGGCCATTGACATCGCGGAAAAGCGCCAGGGACGGCCCCTGCCTGTGGAGCCATGAGGACAGCTCCGTGAAGGCCGCGGCGACCTCACGACCGTCCAGGCCCTCGAAGACCAGCAGGTGCCGCCCCCTCACGGCAGCATAGATGGTCGGCCGTCCCTCCACCAGGACCACCAGGTTGCCGACCTTGCGTTGGGGACGGACCGTGACCGGCCCCCTGTCTGCCCCCTCCGTCGCCGCCAGGTCCGGCCAGGGGAAGACGGCCCCGTAGAGGTTCGCCGGGTCGCAGGCGTCAAGGACCAGGGTCCCGGCCTGGAGTCCCTCGTCGACTTCCCCCTGGTCCCGCCTGCCCTTGTCCGCGTATGCGCGCAGGTCCTCCACGGTCTCCCCGGGGGCGAACTGGGCCCCGCCCATCCCGTCCACGAAGACGCCACGAAGGGCACGGCCGGCATCCTCCATCTGCTGACAGACCGGATACAGGGCGGAGAACCCTCCTTCGACCCCCTCCAGGCCGGCCAGGCCAGGTGCAGCCAGGCCGTACCTGTCCATCATCCCCTCGACCTGGCGAACCCGCAGGATGGTCCCCCTGCCGGCTTCATCCTGCCAGGCTCCCCCATGCCCTGGTTGACCCCCCTGGTCCGGGGGGACGGCGAGTGAACCTTCCCGGCCCTGGGGAAGGTTGGACGTAACCGGTCCCTCCAAAGGTCCGACCAGGAGCCAGAGCCCCTGTTCGGCTGCGGCCAGGGGGCCGGAAACGGGAAAACGGGGACGGCGGAGGGAGGGGCCTGTGCGTCCATGCAGCCGCCTGGGAAGGTGGGGTCTGCGGTCGTGGCGGCCTTCCTGGGAAGCCACCAGGCTCCTCACAGGAGCGAAGGAGTCGCTCGTCACCAACCGTGAGGCAACCATCCGCCACAGGGCCGCGGCCAGGGCCGTCTCGTCCAGGGGGGCCTGGTCGGTCAAGCCGGCCCGGACTGCGGCCGCCAGTTGGCGGAAACGGTAGGCCCCTCCACCTGACAGGACCCTTCCGACAAGGGTTTCCAAGTCCTGCCGGCCATCGGATTCCCCGCTTGCGCCCCCCGCCATGGCCGGAGGGCCGGCATGTGGGGTGACGGCATCGGGGGTGACGGCATCCAGATCGTCGGACAGGAAGAAGGCGATGCCGCCCAGGGGAGGTTCGCCCCCTCCCCCGGCCAGCCAGATCACCTGGCCCGAAGCCAGGAGGGCATCGAGGAGGTGGGGGCCGTAATCAGGCACCCTGGCGGGGAAGACGGATGACTCCCACATGGAGGCGGGCAGGGAAAGGCCCTCCAACTGCCCGATGACGTCCAGGAGACCCTCCTGCCCCTGACGGCCCTGACCTCCTGCGGCCCCCAGGCCCTGGCGGGCACAGAGGAACCGGGTGTAGGCGGCGGATCCCACCGGTTTGGCCGCCTTCCTGGCCGCCGCCAGCGAGCGCGACCTGATCAGGCGGAAGACCCCGGCATCCAGCCAGGCCGAGCCCACCGTGCGGGTTCCATCGCCATCATGCGCGGGCAGGGGGAAGTTCCCCCTGAACAGCTTTCCCTCGGACTGCAGGCGGTCCAATTCGCCCAGGAGGGCTGCGGGGCCCAGACCGAAACGCCCTGCCACATCTTCAGTGGTGAAGGGACCGTGGGTGGCTGCATACTGGCCTATCAGATCGGCCAGCTCCCTTCCTTCTCCAGCAGCGCCGGCCCTTGCAGGCCCCCTGTCGGCCGGGCCGGCGGAATCCCCGCCCCTTCCAAGGGCCTGTCGGCCAAGGACGGCCGCCAACCTGTCCGCCTGCCCACGCCATATCCATCGGACCTGGCCTGCCACCGTCACCGGCCGCACCCTGCCTGCGTCCTGCAGGCCGGCCAGGATGGCGTTGACCTCATCGATGCCGGCGGGGGCTGAAGGATCGCTTCCGGAACGCAGCCTTGGCGCGATCTCCTGCGGGCTCAGGGGGCCCAGTATCCGCAGGAGGTCCGCCACCCCCTCAGCCCCCTTGACCCGTCTGTCCACGGTCAGGTGCTGGAGCCTGGCCTCAACCTGGTCGATGATCCCCCCATCCAGGAGGGAGGCCATGTCGACCTGTCCGATCATCTTGGCCAGGACAGCGGGGTCAATCGAGAGAAGGGCGGAATCACGCTCAGCCCGGGGCATGTCGTACTGGTACATGAAGGTGCCCACATAGCCGAAGAGGAGGTCCCCCGCCATCGGGGAGGGGGATTCGGTCGTCACGGAGACCAGGGCGATCCCGCCCTCCCCCAGGTCCCTCATCAGCCCCTCCAGGGCAGGCATGTCGTAGACGTCCTGAAGACACTCCCTCATGGTCTCGAGGACCAGGGGGAAGTTGCGCTCCTTGAGGGCGGCATCCTGCAGCTGGGAGGCCCTCAACCTCTGCTGCCAGAGGGGGACCCGCCTGCCGGGCTGGGTCCGGGGCATGTAGAGGGAGCGCGCGGCGCATTGCCTGAAGCGGGCAGCGAAGAGGGGGGAGGCTGTCAGATGGCCTATGACCGCCCGCCTGGCCTCATCGGGTTCAAAGAGGAAGACCTCCCGGTCGCTCAGGTAGCCGTCCGTGTCCGGAATCTGCACGACGATGCCCTCATCCGTGGCGTAAACCGACCCGTCGTACCCACGTCGGGCCTGCAGGCGGGATGATATGGCCATGGCCCAGGGTTCGTGGACCCTGCGTCCGTATGGGGAATGGAGGATGAGTCTCCAGTCGCCCTCCTCGTTGCGGCAGCGCTCCACCACCAGGGTCCTGTCATCCGCCACGAGACCGGTGGAGGCCTTCTGCTCAGCCAGGAAAGCGGCCAGATTGTCGATGGCGGGCCCATCAAGTCCGTCCGCTTGGAGGCGGGCGGCCTCCTTCGCGTGGAAGTGAGGTCCATGACTGGAGGATGCGGCCCCCTCCCGGCGGCCCATCCGGACCCCTTCCTCGGCCTTGGGCAGACCTGCCTGCACCGCCGGCAAGGTGCCCGTCAGGGAACCCGACAGGGCCCTGGTCAGGGCCCCCAGACGCCTGCCGAACCCTGCATCCCTCCCGGCCCCGTCACCATGCCAGAAGGGGAGACGGGCCGACCGTCCAGGTGCGGGGAGGACGACGACGCGGTCCCTGGTTATCTGCTGTATCCGCCAGGAGGTGGTGCCCAGGGTGATGACATCGCCCACCCGTGATTCGTAGACCATCTCCTCATCCAACTCACCCACCCGCCTGGCCTTGGATCCGGCCTCCTCCTGGGAGAGGACCACGCTGTATGCGCCCCGGTCGGGTATGGTCCCCCCGGAGGTGACGGCCAGCCTCTGCGCGCCCGGCCTGGCCGAGATGGTCCCCCCCTCGCGGTCCCATACCAGGATGGGGCGAAAGGCCGAGAAGTCCTGGGAGGTATATAGGCCGCTCAGCATGCCGATGACGCTGCGGTAGATGTCCCTGTCCAGGTTGGCGAAGGGGGCTGCCCTGCGGACCAGGTCGAACCAGGTGTCCTCGTTCAGGTCGTCCATGGCCGCCGCGGCCACGGTCTGCTGTGCCAGGATGTCCAGCGGGCTGTCAGGCATGACGGTGGGTTCGAGGTCCCCCTCGAGCATCCCCTCCACGCTGGCCGTCGATTGAAGAATCTGCCGACGGTTCAGGGGGTAGATCCTGGCGTGGGAGACGGAACCCACCTGGTGGTCGGCCCTGCCCACCCTCTGCAGGCCGCTTGCCGTAGAAAGAGGCGGTGCCACCTGGATGACCAGGTCGACGGAACCCATGTCAATCCCCAGTTCCAGGCTGGAGGTGGCGACTACGCAGCGCAGACGGCCGGCCTTGAGGTCGCTCTCGACCTGCCGCCGTCTCTCCTTGGAGACCGATCCATGGTGGGCCATGGCGATGACCCGCCCCTCGGGCCCTCCCCCCACCCGTTCGGAGGTGGACCCAGCTGTCGAATCATAGTGCAGGGCGGCGGGGGGCCGATTCCGGGCCTTCCCGCTCTTTCCCGCCAGGTCATGGGCGTAGAGGTCGTTCAACCGGGCGGTCAGCTTCTCGGCAAGCCCCCGGGAGTTGACGAAGACCAGGGTGGTGCGGTGGGCCAGAACCTGATCCAATATGGCCCTCTCGACCGCAGGCCATATCGATCCGGCCGCCCTCTGCCGGTCCGGGTCGTCCTCCCCGCCCCCGCCGGAAGAGGCGGCCAGGTCCGTCATATCGGCCAGGGGGGCCACGACCTTCAGCTCCATGGCGGGGGCGGTGCCGGGTTCGATGATGGTGACCGGCCTGCCACCTCCCAGGAAGCGGGCCACCTCCTGCCTGGGACGGACCGTGGCCGACAGGCCGATCCTCTGGATGTGACGGCCTGCCAGGGCATCCAGACGTTCCAAGCTTATCGCCAGGTGGGCCCCACGCTTGTCACCGGCCAGAACATGGATTTCATCAACGATGACGGTCTCCACCGTCTTCAGGGTCCGCCTTACCTTGGATGTCAGCATGAGGTAGAGGGATTCGGGGGTCGTCACCAGAATGTCGGGCGGATGGGAGGCCAGCGCCCGCCGTCCCCTGGCATCTGTGTCACCTGTGCGCATGCCCACCCTGATCGGGGCCGGATCGACCCCCTGCGACCTGCAGGCCTGCCGGATACCCTCCAGGGGCCCCTCCAGGTTACGGGCGACATCGGTGCCCAGGGCCTTCATCGGGGAGATGTACAGGACCCGGACCCCTCCGCCCCCCTTCCTGTCGGCGGTCAGGAGGGTGTCGATGGCCCAGAGGAAGGCGGCCAGGGTCTTGCCGGAACCCGTGGGTGATATGACCAGGACATCCTGACCGGATCTGATGGCCGGCCAGGCCTGGGTCTGCGTGGGTGTCGGCGGGCCGTAGGCCGCGTGGAACCAGGTCCGGGTCTGGTCGGAAAACCCCTGCAAACCGTCATCCATCCGGTCCGCCCCCTGCCTGTCCAAATCCCTGCCGCCGTGGATCACACGATCAGGTGTCTATCTTGCTGCGGTCGAAATCCTCCGCGTTGTCGACTATGAACTGCTTGCGCGGCGGCACGTCGTCACCCATGAGGAGGGGGAAGATCCCGGCCGCCTGCTCGGCATCCTCCATGCGGATCCTGCGCAGCATGCGCGTGCGTGGGTCCATCGTGGTGTCGGCCAGCTGGTCCGCATCCATCTCGCCCAGGCCCTTGTACCGCTGCACATCCGGATTGTAGTCGATGTGCCGCTCCCGCAGGTCGGCCAGCCTCCCTTCCAGCTCATCGTCCGAGTAGGTGTATATGAACTCCCCCTTGTGCTTGCCGGCCAGGGCGATGCGGTGGAGGGGGGGCACGGCGGCATACACATGTCCGTATTCGATCAAAGGCCGCATGTACCTGTAGAAGAGGGTGAGGAGGAGGATCCGGATGTGGGCACCGTCCACATCGGCGTCAGTCATCATGATGACTTTGTTGTATCGCGCCTGGGTTATGTCGAAGCTGGAACCCGACCCGGCCCCGACCACCTGGATGATGGAGGCGCATTCCTTGTTGGTTAGCATCTGCGTGAGGGAGGCCTTCTGCACGTTGAGTATCTTGCCGCGGATGGGCAGGAGGGCCTGGAACATTGAATTCCTGGCCGCCTTGGCAGTACCCAGGGCGGAGTCCCCCTCGACGATGAAAAGCTCGGCTATGTCGTCGTTGCCGGGCATGGAGTCGGAGAGTTTGGCAGGCATGGAGGCGGACTCCAAGGCGTTCTTGCGCCTGGTCACCTCCTTGGTCTTGCGGGCCTGGATGCGGGCGTGCATCTCCCCCACGATCTTTTCCAGGACCCGTTCCGACTGCTCCTTGAAACCGCGCTTTGACCCCGAGATCATCTCGCCGAACTGGCCGTCGGTCATACGGGTGACGATGGGCTTGACCTGGGCCGTGCCCAACACGTCCTTGGTCTGCCCCTGGAACTGCGGCTCGGCTATGCGGACGGTGACCACGGCCACCAGGCCCGCCATGACATCGTCCCTCTCGACCTTGCTGCGGGAGTCCTTCAGGTTCACCTTCAGACGACGGGCATTGGCCTCCACGTTCTTGCGCACCTGGCGGGTGATGGCGTTGAGGAAGCCGTCCACGTGCATGCCCCCGCCGGGCGTTTCGACCACGTTGACGAAGCTGCGGACCGTCGTGTCGTAGTCGTTGATCCAGCGCAGGGCTATGTCGACCCCGCAGGTCCGCCGGACCTTTTCGGCGTGGAGCTCACCGTCCGCACCGACCCGCTGGGTCTCCTCCTCATAGGAGCCCTCCCCGCTGATGTGCCAGATGGAGCTGACCGGCTCCCCCTTGGAGAGGAAATCGACGAAGTCCACGACACCTCCCGTGTGCAGGAACTCCTCCACACGACGGTGCCTTTCCTGGCGGATCGGACTGATTCCCAAGGCCTGAGCTGCCTGGTCCCCGTCCGCACCGTCCCCCGTCCAGTCAGGGGATTCTTCCTGGAATTCTTCCTGGGTGGCTTCTTCCTGGGTGGCTTCTTCCTGAGTTCCCCAGGCAGGCGCCCCGTCTTCAGCCGGGGCCTCCTCCTCGACCCCATCCTGCCCCTCTGACCGGTCGGCTGCCTCGTTCCCGGACCGACTACCGGCCTCCTGTCCGTCCAGTGGGCCTGCCGGGGTGTGTGCCCGGTCCCCGTCGACCTCCATGAACTCATCGTGGGCCGGATCTCCGGTTTCGGGTATGTTCTCGTCAATGACGGTTATTTTCAGGCCGGGCACCAGGAAACTGGTCTGTCTGACCCGGTCGATCAACTGGTTGTAATCGAAGCGGGCCGTGTCGTTGAAGATTTCGGGATCGGCCCAGTAACGCACCCTTGTACCGGTCCTGCGCTTGGGGACGGAGCCGACGACCTGCAGGACGGTCGGGCGGTTCTTCCGCGTGCGTCTGAATGTGGCATCCGGAGAGGGGCGGGTCGGGTCGGCATCCTCATAGACACCCGGGTGGCCCTGATGGAACTGCATACGGTGGGTCTTGCCGTCACGGTCGACTTCCACATCCAGGCGGGAGCTCAGTGCATTGACCACGGAGGATCCGACCCCGTGCAAACCTCCCACGGCCGTGTATGAGGCATTGCCGAACTTGGCTCCGGCGTGGAGCTTGGTCATGACGACCTCGACCCCGCTCAGGCCTGTCTTGGGCTCCACGTCCACCGGTATGCCACGGCCGTTGTCATCCACTTCGATGGATCCGTCGTCATGGAGGATCACCGTGATTTCGTCGCAGGCACCGGCCAGGGCCTCATCCACCGAGTTGTCGATGATCTCCCAGAGGCAGTGCATGAGTCCCTGGCTGTCCGTGGTGCCTATGTACATGCCGGGACGCTTGCGCACCGCGTCCAGGCCTTCCAGCACGGTCAGACTGCCCGCATCATAGGCCTCTTCCTTCTTCGCCCTGCTGCCTGCCATATCCTTCTTCGCCATGTGTGATTACCTCAACGCTGTCTGTCTGCGGCGGCATCCGAAGGGGATGCCCGCCTTCTGGCCACCCTACGCACACCCCTTCCGCTGTCGTGTGGAAGGGCGTCGTGCCTTCAGGGGGCCGGCCGGGAGGCTGTCCGGGGCCTGCCCCCCCCCCGCCCTCCTGCCGGGGGGCGGTGAGTGCCGCTCACAGGGCACTCACCGGGCGGCTCACTGGTCCAGGAAGTCCCTGAGGGTCTGGGAGCGCGAAGGGTGCCTGAGCTTGGACATGGTCTTGGACTCGATCTGCCTTATGCGTTCACGGGTCACCCCGTAGACGCGGCCGATGTCGTCCAGGGTCTTGGGCTGGCCGTCCTCCAGACCGTAACGCATCTTGATCACACCGGCCTCCCTGGGGCTGAGGGTCTCGAGGACCTGCTTGAACTGTTCCTGAAGGAGGGAGAAGGCGACGGCATCCGAGGGGGCTATGGCATCGGTGTCCTCGATCAGGTCGCCGAACTCCGAATCCCCGTCCTCGCCAAGCGGGGTATGGAGGGAGATGGGCTCACGGCCGTACTTCTGGACCTCCTGGACCTTCTCGACCGGCATGTCGAGTTCACGTGCCAATTCGTCGGGCGTGGGCTCACGTCCAAGGTCCTGCAACATCTGACGCTGGACCCTGGAGAGCTTGTTGATCACCTCGACCATGTGGACGGGCACCCGGATGGTCCTGGCCTGGTCGGCCATGGCCCTGGTGATGGCCTGCCGGATCCACCAGGTGGCGTAGGTGGAGAACTTGTATCCCTTGGTGTAGTCGAACTTTTCGACCGCGCGGATCAGTCCCAGGTTCCCCTCCTGAATCAGGTCCAGGAAGAGCATCCCACGGCCTGTGTAGCGCTTTGCCAGTGAGACGACCAGGCGGAGGTTGGCCTCCAGCAGGTGGTCCTTGGCCTTCTTGCCGTCGTTGGCGGCCCATTTGAGCTCACGACGGCGTTTGAAGTCCATCCCCTCGCCCTGGGTGTCGAGGAGGTGCTGGGCATAGAGACCCGCCTCGATCCGCTCGGACAGGTCCACCTCCTGCTCTGCATTCAGGAGGCTGACACGTCCTATCTGCTTGAGGTAGTCCTTGACGGGGTCGGCTGTGGCGCCTGCGGTGACCACCCTGCGCTTGGGATTGCCCGAGGGGGTGACGCTGTCATCGTCATCGGCGTCGCTGACGACGAAGGCTCCCTTGACCTTGGGGGCCTCGGTCTTGGGCTTGGGGGCGGCGTCCTCTGCGTCAATCTCCCCGTCCTCGACCTCCTGCGACTGCATCTCGTCATCTTCGGCATCATCCCCGACCTCATCGGGGTCATCCACCTTGTCGAGCTCATCCTCGTCCAGATCGTCGTCCACGGCGGTCTCATCGAACTCGGCATCCTCCAGCTCATCGGCCTCGTCCTGTGAGATGTTCTCCTCGGTGTCGGAGGTCGGCTTGGACTTGCGGGCTGCCGTCGGCTTGGAGGACTTCCTGGACTTGGCGGCGGCCGTCTTGCCGGTCGTTGCCGTCTTGCCGCCATGCACGGTCTTGGCCGGTCCCTTCTTGGCCGACTGGCCCTTGACCGAATCCTTCTTGGCGGATTCCTTCTTGGCCGATTGGCCCTTGACCGAATCCTTCTTGGCCGATAGGTCCTTGGCTGATTCCTTCTTGGCGGTTCCGCGCCGGGTTGCCGTCCCACTGGAGGCGGCGGCTGCCTTCTTCCGGCCGGTCCCCTCCTTGGAGGTGGCCTTTGATGCCCCCTTGGCCTTGCGGGTCGCGGTCACCTTGGGTTTCGTGGAAGCGTCGGCTGTCCCGCCACCTGCGTTGGAATCGGGTCCGGCCCCTGTCTTGCCCTTCCTCGAATCCAGTTCGGTCTGCTTCTTCGCCTTGGTGTCCTTGGTGGCCAAATTATTCCTCCCGGATCGTCCCGACCTGCATCACCGCCCACAGGGCGCAGTTATGGCAAGGTCAAATCGTCAACTAATACAGTGAACCATCTTGAGGGGACGATTATTCCCGGAGTCGTCAAAGGGGATCTTCCATGGGCGTAAAGGGAGGGGAAAGCGACCTGCCACTGCCCGCTTGCGCAAGGGGGGCATAGGCGGCCATGCCCGGTGGGTGTCCGGGCCGCTGCCTCTTTCATTCGGCCGCACGCATCACCGTCCCCTCATCCATGCGGGGTTCAGATCATGGCTGACCATGCTCAGGATGATGGATGCCAGGGTGCACGACCCATCCGCAGCCAGGGCCTTGAGGGCGTGCCCTGCAGGGTCCCCTTCTCCCGACCACCAGAGCACATAGGCGATCAGCGCCTGCGGCTGCGCCCGGTACGATCCTTCCATAAGGTCCGCCACCCCCTCCAAGACCTTCCTGCCGGCCCTGCACCGGACAGGGTCGGCCCTGGTTGAATGGTCCTTGAACACACCTTCCAATGCGTCACAGAGAAAGCGGACGTTGACGGGGCTGTGGGGGTTGACGCAGAGCTCCAGGAGGCGGTCTGGCGAGAGGGAGGGGATCAGGAGGGAGACCAGGAGGGCATCGCGTATGGGCAGGGTCTCGTTCATAGCGACACCCAGGGCGCAGAGGATGCCCTCATCAGGTTGTCCCCCCCGGCTCCGGGTGGGACAGGGCGTGCATCCAGGCCGCGACAGGGACCTCCATCCAGGTCCTGTCCGCCTTCCTGACCCCGACCTGTTTGCGCAACCGCCGGTAGCTGGCCACCAACCCTGCCAACCGCGGGCCCAGGGCCGTATCTTCCCCTCGATGGGTCCCGGCCCCTCCCTCCCCGCCCGGACAGTCGTGCGTCCTTCCTCTCTCACCCGCAGACTGGCTTTGCACAGACTTGCCATCCGCCTGTTCCACGGGAGGGTCGGTTCTCCGACGACCTCCGTCGCGGGCCCCGGAGCCGACGCCCGGATCCGCGCAGGCAGGTCCCAGGTCGCAGGGGGTCTTGCCACCCGCCATGACCGTTCCTTGGAGGGCCTCCGTTCGTCCGGGTCCCTGCCCCTCCCCCTTCATCGTCCTCGTCATCGGACCCGATCCTTTCCTCTGTACGTTCTGACTCCGGCAGCCGCCGGGCCTGGTGCCAGAATGAACCCTCAAAGCCGGCCGCCCGTTCCGAACTGGACGATGTGGTCGGATGTGGCACATGTCCACATGGCCTCCCCTGACCCTGCCCCTGGCCATGAGTGCGGTTACCCTCGGAAACATGATCATCGTCACGGCCGATGCAGTCGGAGAACGCATGGAACACCTGCTGGGGGACCTACGTGGTTCATCCGGCCTGCCAGGTTCATCCGACCGGTCCGGCCTGCCAGGCAGGAAGGCGGATGACAGGGCCCTGGATGCCGTCTGGGAGGAGGCCGTGGAGGCCGGGCGCGGAGGAAAGCGCCTGCGCGCCCTTCTTCTTTGGGACACCTACCGGGCGGTCGAACCGCAGGAGGACGAGGCCCGTGACCGGTCGGTCCTGGACCTGGCCTGCGCCGTGGAGATCTACCAGACCAGCGCCCTGGTCCACGACGACATCATCGACGACGCAGACATGAGACGGGGCCGGCCCTCCTCCCATAGGCAGCTGGGAGAGGCCATGTCCCTGTTGGCACCTCCCGGGCCGGGGCAGGAGGCAGGCGCCGGCACCGACGCGCAAAACCGCCGGTTGCATGACGGCCGCCGTGTCCGGGGCAGGGGCCTGGGGATACTCCTGGGCGACCTGCTCGCCACCGTGAGTGCGGACATCGCCCGGAAGGCGGGCGGACGACTGGGTCGTCTGGATGAGGTGACAGACACCTTCCTGGGTATGCAGAGGGCCGTCACCCTGGGTCAGGTGCTCGACCTGGGCATGGAGGACATGCCCCTGGACGACCCAGCCGGGCTGTGCAAGGCGGCACTGCGGACCATGCGCTGGAAGACAGCCAGCTATACGACGGTGGCCCCGATCCATCTGGGCCTCCTGGCGGCGGGGGCGGATGAGGGGCTGGCCACCTGGACTGCCGAAGGGGTTGGAGAGGACCTGGGTGTCGCCTACCAGCTCATGGACGATCTGGCCGACCTGGAGTCCGACAGTTCACAGACCGGAAAGCCGCGATATGGGGACATCCGGGAGGGCAAGCGGACGGTCCTGCTCTCCCAGGCCCTGACCAGCGCCACCGGGGCTGATCGGCGGCTTCTCGTCCAGGCCTACCAGGCCCCCCTGCGGGATGGGGAGATGGTTGACCGGGTGGCCTCCATACTCATCGGTTGCGGAGCCGTGGAAAAGGTCCGGGCCATGGCCGCAGACAGGGTGGACAGGGCCCGGACCCGGCTGGAAGAGGCCTGCGGGCGTCTGGCCCTGGGGGCGGATGGGGAGGCCATCTGGCGTCGGGCCTGCGGCCGTTTCGTGCCGAATGGCCCCAGGGCCCTGTGAAGGACCCTGTCATCAGGTAAGATGTGTGTGGATTTCAGTGCAGGTCGGCCGCGAACCGGTCGAGGACTCGTGGAAGGCCATGACATACAAGCATGAGTGAAGCGGCGGGCGCGAACGGGGGGCAGGTCATAGACGGCCGGTACCTCGTCGTAGGCAAGATAGCGGAAGGCGGGATGGCCAGCGTCTATGAGGCCATCGATCAACGCCTCTCCCGCCATGTAGCCGTCAAGGTCATGCACACCCAGCTTGCTCAGGGCCCCCACCGTGAGCAGTTCGAGGAGCGTTTCCGGCGCGAGGCCAGATCCGCCGCCGCCATAGCCAACCCCCACATCGTCCAGGTCTACGACACCGGCCAGTACCAAGGGCTGGATTACCTGGTCATGGAGTACGTGCACGGGGTGAACCTCCGACGCGAAATGAACGAACAGGGCACCTTCAGCGTCAAGGAGACCCTGCGCATCACGGCCGAGATACTGGACGGCCTGGCTTCTGCCCACCGGGCGGGTGTGATCCACCGCGACATCAAGCCGGAGAACATCCTGATCAACGACCGGGGACACGTCGAAATCACCGACTTCGGACTGGCCCGTGCCGCCTCGCAGGCGACCCTGTCAACGACCGGGATGCTCTTGGGGACGGCCGCATACCTGGCCCCGGAGACCATCGAGAACAATCTGGCGACCCCACGCAGCGACCTCTACGCCGTAGGCATCCTGGCCTATGAGATGCTGACGGGAGACGTCCCCTTCACCAGCGAGAACCCGGTCACCATCGTCTTCAAACACGTCCATCAGGATGTGCCCTCCCTGGTCGCCACCTGCCCGGGTATCAATCCGGAGATTTCGCATTTCATCGACCGGCTGGTCAGCCGCGACCCCGGAGAACGCCCCGAAGACGCCGCAGCCGCCCTCAAGGAGCTTGAGGATGTGAGGGCTGACCTGAGCCAGTCCGACCTCTCCTTGCGACAGGCCCGGAGGGGGGACCGGGAGGGGGGGTCAGAAGACCGATACCCAACCGGACCTTCCACCCCCCCGGCCCTGGCAGGGGCCGCCAACCCGCCACTCGCATCGGCCGGGCAGACCGAAGACGGTGCCGCTCCAGACAAGGTCACCCTGATGCAGGGTTCGGACCCCGACAAGACAGGGACCTCTGCCATGACCCGGACCATGCCCGGCGGCGCCGGCTCCGGTTCTGACACCAGACGCTACGCACTCACCACCCATGGCGGTCCCTCCTCAGCCGACCAAACCCAGGTGATCCAACCTGGCAGAGACCTGCCGGGAAGCGTCCCGCAGGCTGATTCACAACCCCCCGCCCCCTGGAACCGTGAGCGGAGTGCAGACCGTCCTGCCGCTGCCCTCATCCCCGCCGGGCAGACGACGGCGAAGAAGAAACGACACCTCCTCCCCCTCATCCTGGTCCTCGTCATCCTCCTGGTGGCAGGAGTAGGAGGGGGGTCTTGGTGGTACTTCCTCGGGCCGGGCAGCTATCTGACCCTCCCCCGCCCGGACGACATCTCCTGCAAGACCGGCTCACCCTGCAGTCTGGCCGGGGCCGACTTCAGCCGCTACCAGAGCACGTTGAAAGTTGCCGGCATAGAGGTGAAGACGACCTACGTCTTCGATGACAACCAGCCCAAGGGGAAGATCGTCTCCTCTGACCCCGACCAGGTGGGCGCGAAAATCACCAAGAGGGGCGGGCGCCTGTCCGTCTCCGTCTCCAAAGGCCCCCGTCAGGCCACGATTCCCTCCGACATCCTCAAAGCGGACACGGACAACGGCAGGGACCCCCTGGCCGCCCTGAAACGAGCCGGGTTCGACAGGGTGATCCATCAGGGCGCCGAGGACGAATACTCCATGGATGTGCCCGAGGGGGCGGCGATTTCAGTGGATCCCGCCCCGGGCACGACCGCCAGACACGACAGCGAGGTCAGGGTCAGGCTGTCCAAGGGGAAGATGCCCGTGACCATGCCCGACATAGTCGGGCAGACCCGGGAGAACGCCGATGCGGCCCTCAAGGCCGTGCATCTCAAGGCCGAATACAAGGAGGATTGGTCGGACAAGGTGGAGGCCGGCAAGGTCATATCCAGTTCGCAGCCCGCCGATGCCGACCTCCACTGGGGCGACCAGGTGGAGGTCACGGTCTCCAAGGGTCCTCAGACGGTCGTGATGCCCAAGGTCGAAGGAAAGAGCCAGGACGAGGCTACACGGATACTGAAGGGCCTGGGGCTCGAAGTCAAGATTTCCGCCCCCCTGGGCAACTTCACCCACACGGTCCGCTTCCAGGACCCGCCCGCCGGCACGAAGGTCCAGGTGCTCAACGGGAACGGCGACCCCAGCGTTGTCACCCTCACCGTCGTCTGAAACCAATCCAAACCCCCGGCCAGGAGAATCGCTACAGACCCTGCTCAGACCTGGTCAGACCTGGTCCTGACCGGTCTTTCCGCCCTTTTTGACCACCTGGGCGTATACATCCACATACTGCTGCCCGCTCATCTCCTGTATGGCCTGCATGACCCTGTCCGTCAGGTTGCGGACCTCCTCGTGGGTCAGCGTGTTCACAGGGAGCTTGGGGACGGGTATGGGCTTGCCGAAGATGACGGTGGTCCTCCCCTTGTGCGGTATGACCCTGCCGGGCTCCTGAAGCTGGCGGGAACCGATGATGGCAGCAGGAACGATCGTCGTCCCTGTCTCGAAGGCCAGACGGGCAACCCCGGTGTGCCCCCGGTAGAGGCGGCCGTCCGGGCTCCTGGTCCCCTCCGGGTGGATGCCGAACACGTCCCCCTTCTCCAGCAGGTGGCGGGCCGTCTCCAAGGCTCCCAGGGACTTGGAGCCCCCGGAGCGGTCCACAGGGAAGACACCCACCGAGGTGAACCACCACTTTTTGAACCAGCCCTTGATCCCATGACCGTTGAAGTACTCGGCCTTGCCCATGAAATGGATCATCCTGGGGCTGACCAGGGGCAGGAGGGCATCATCGATGACGGCCAGATGGTTGGAAGCGATGATGGCCGCACCGGTCTTCGGTATGTTCTCCAGCCCCACCGGGGTGGGTTTGAACCAGTGACGTGCCAGCGGGCCGAGCAACTTGACGAAGAACCAATACAGCACGACGACTCCTTGGTGGCGGATGGCATCCGGCCAGATTACGATTGTACCCATGACCCAGCATGACGATGACAAGGCCGGTGACCAGTATACAAACAGGGAGGAGACCGGCGACGGCCCCTCGGACGGATCCTGGGAGGACTTCGTGAAGTCCCATCAGGATGACCTGGGATCCGTGGCCTCCTCGGGGACGGCCAGAAGGTTCGAGCGCAAGGCCCGGAGGAGGGAGCGCCGTGAGTCCAAAAAGTCCCAATTCGACGTGAAAGACCTTGAAGGCGACTCCTTCGTCGGTGGGGGCGGCCATGGTCCAAGGGACTTCGAATCCAGCTGGCTGGATGTGGACAGGGTCATGGACCAGTCATCTGATTTCACACCGCCGAATCCTGATCTGAGCAATCTGCGCCGCTCGAGGCTCCTTTTCATCGCGCTCACGGTCCTGGGGGCGGCAGGCCTCCTGGCCAGCCTGCTCATCCCTTCCTGGGGCATGCTGCTCGGTTCGATCGGCGCCTTCTGCCTCCTCGTCGGGGTCACAGGGTTGATCACCGGCAGGAAGAACTTCAGGGACCCTTCCAGCGGTCTCTTCGATGACGACAAGCACTTCCGCCGCTGAGGGACCGGCATCTTCCCAGGCGGGAGGGACCGACACGATGATGGGGCGGGACCCGGAGAGGGTCCCGCCCCATCATCGTTCAACGGTCAGGATGCCGCCCTGGCTCAGTGCTCGTTCTGCCCGTGGCACATCTTGTACTTGCGGCCCGACCCGCAGGGGCAGGGGGCGTTCCTGGGGGTGCCGGGGAAGGTGCGGCCATCGGACCAGGGGGAATGCTCCTCCTCGGCCTTGGGCCTCTTGCTGGCGGGCACCTTGCCCTCCGCATGGCTCATGGGTTCGGGGCCGACGATTCCCGCCGCCTCGCTGACTTCTTCCTCCTGGATGTCCACCGAGCCGGATTCCTCTTCGGAGGAGGCGATGCCCGACTCCGCATCCCTGTCCTCGATTTGTGTGATGTCCTCCCCGGTGGCGTCGGCCTCCGCCTTCTCGTCGGCCGCTGCGTCCACATCGGCGTTCTCGTCCTCGGCATCAGGATCGCTCGGAGCCTGGTAGTTCACCTCCGCCTGCGAACCCTCATCCTCTTCGCGCAGGTTGCGCTCCTCCGCCTCCTGGCTGGCGGCGATCTGGTCCAGGTCGACGTTGAAGAGGAGCTGAACGCTCTCCTCCTTGATGGCATCGATCATGGAGTTGAACATCTGATAGCCTTCGCGTTGGTACTCCACCAGGGGGTCGCGCTGACCCATGCCGCGCAGGCCGATCCCGTCCTTGAGGTAGTCCATCTCATAGAGGTGCTCGCGCCACTTGCTGTCCAGGACCGAGAGGACGACCTGACGCTCCAGCTTTCGCATGCCGGGTTCGCCCAGTTTCTCCTCCCGCTTTGCATAGGCTTCGTCCGCGTCATCTACCACCTGGTCGAGGAGGGCGTCGATGGCCTTCTCCCCCTTGAGCTTGTCCAGCGATTCCAGGGCCTTGTCCTGGTCCAGGGTAATCGGATAGACGCTCTTCAGGGCCTTCCAGAGGCCGTCCATGTCCCACTCGGCCGGCTTGTCGGACCCCTTGCAGGCACCCTGGATGTAGGAGCGGATGGTCTCGCTGATGAACCGCCTGACGTCCTTGCTGATGTCCTCCCCCTGGAGGACGGCCTGACGCTCCGAGTAGATGACCTGACGCTGCTTGTTCATCACGTCGTCGTACTTGAGGACGTTCTTGCGGATTTCGTAATTGCGGGATTCCACGGTCTTCTGCGCGTTCCTGACGGTCTTGGATACGACCTTGGAATCGATGGGCTCCCCTTCGGGGTAACTGGAGGACATGATCCGGGCGACCATCTGGGTGCTGAAGAGCCTCATCAGGTCATCCTCCAGACTCAGGTAGAAGCGGGATTCACCCGGGTCGCCCTGGCGGCCGGAACGTCCGCGCAGCTGATTGTCGATGCGGCGGGACTCATGGCGTTCGGTGCCCAGCACATACAGGCCGCCCGCCTCGACCACCTGCTCGTGCTCCTCCTTGACCTGCTCCTTGACCTGGTTGAGCATCGAAGGCCAGCGCTTCTCATACTCCTCAGGGGTGTCATCGGGGGAATACCCCTCCTGCTTGAGCTTCTGATCGGCCAGGAATTCCACGTTGCCGCCCAGCATGATGTCGGTGCCTCGGCCGGCCATGTTGGTTGCCACCGTCACGGCCCCCTTGCGGCCTGCCACGGCGACCACGGAAGCCTCGCGCTCATGCTGCTTGGCGTTCAGCACCTGGTGGTCGATTCCCGCGATGTCCAGGAGGGTGGAGACGACCTCGGAGGATTCGACCGATGCCGTGCCCAGGAGGATCGGCTGCCCCTTGGCGTGGCGGCGGGCCACATCCTTGACGATTGCCGTCAGCTTCTCCTTCTTCGTGCGATAGACCAGGTCGGTCTGGTCCTTGCGGATCATGGGCTTGTTGGTCGGAATCGGAAGCACGCCCAGCTTGTAGGTGTTCATGAACTCGGCGGCCTCGGTCTCGGCCGTGCCCGTCATGCCCGCCAGCTTGTCGTACATGCGGAAGTAGTTCTGCAGGGTGATGGTGGCGAAGGTCTGGTTTTCCGCCTTGACCTCGACCCCTTCCTTCGCCTCGATGGCCTGGTGCAGGCCTTCGTTGTACCGACGGCCGGGCAGGAGACGGCCGGTGTGCTCGTCGACGATGAGGACCTCGCCGCCCTGGACCACATAGTCCCTGTCGCGGATGAAGAGCTCCTTGGCCTTGATGGCGTTGTTCAGGTAGCCGATCAGGGCCGTGTTGTCGGGCTCGTACAGGTTATCGATGCCCAGGTAGTCCTCGACCTTTGTGATGCCTGGATCCAGGATGCCAACGACCTTCTTCTTCTCGTCGACCTCGTAGTCCTCATCCCTGTTGAGTTTGGGAACCAACTTCGCGAACTGCCGGTACCAGCGGGTCACGTCGCCCTCGGCCGGACCCGAGATGATCAGCGGGGTCCTGGCCTCGTCGATCAGGATGGAGTCCACCTCGTCGACGATGGCGTAGTGGTGGCCCCTCTGGACCAGTTCCGACTTGTCCCAGGCCATGTTGTCACGCAGGTAGTCGAATCCGAACTCATTGTTGGTGCCGTAAGTGATGTCGGCCTGGTACTGCTTGCGGCGCTCGGCGGGCTTCTGGTCGGTTATGATGCAGCCCACGCTCATGCCCAGGAAGCGGTAGATGCGCCCCATGAGCTCGCTCTGGTAGGAGGCCAGGTAGTCGTTGACCGTGACCACATGCACTCCCTTGCCCTCCAAGGCGTTCAGGTAGCTGGGGAGCGTGGCGACCAGGGTCTTGCCCTCGCCCGTCTTCATCTCGGCTATGTTGCCCCAGTGGAGGGCGGCCCCTCCCATCAGCTGCACGTCGAAGTGCCGCTGGCCCAGGGTCCTCTTGGACACCTCACGGACCGTTGCGAAGGCCTCCGGCATAAGCGAGTCCAGGGACTCGCCGTTTTCAAGCCGCTGCTTGAACTTCGGCGTCTGCCCCTTGAGCTCCTCGTCGCTCATACCCGAGATGTCATCTTCCAGGGCGTTCACCTTCTGGGCGACTCCCTGCAGTTTGCGAAGCTGACGTCCCTCACCCATACGAAGGATTTTGTCCAAGACTGCTACCACGTTGCGCTCCCTATGTATTCCACGATGACTCCAGCCCTTTGCACCCTTGAGCTGGGTCGGCCCAGACTGTGACCATATTACCTGTATCCGGGGATTTTCGGCCCACCCCCGGACTGCCATCATGTCAAGCCAGGCCCTCCGTGCCGGATTCCCCGGCAGGACCGGACCTGCGAAACTCAGCCATGACAGACCTTCAACCAGGTGACAGGGTCGGGCCCGGGGCCCCATCCGCCGCCAGGCCCCGGGTCCTGCACCCGGATCATCGGCTCACTTGCCGTTCTTCACCGTCTTGTTGACGTTTTCGGGTGTATCGATTTCAAAGACCCCGTAGCTCCACCCGTGCCGGCGGTAGACCACCGAGGGACGGCCCGTCTCCTTGTTGACGAAGAGGAAGAAATCGTGTCCGATCAGTTCCATCTCATAGAGGGCCTCATCGATGCTCATGGGCTCGGCGATGTGCAGCTTGCGGCGGATGACGATGGGGGTGTCACCCACCTGGACCTCCACCGACTGGCCAGGCTCCAAATCGGAGGCCACGGCAGTCTGTGCGCTGTTGTCGGGGTTCTCGAAATCGCCCTTGACCTCCACCTCATTCTCCACCGGGGGGAAGTCCATGGGCTGGGGGGCATGGTCCAGGCCACGGCGGTGATCCTTGCGACGGTCCCTGGCACGGCGCAGACGCTGGGTCAACTTGTCCAGGGCCATGTCGAGGGCGCTGAATTCATCCGCGCTGGAGGCCTCTGCCCGCACGACGGTCTTCCCTGCCAACATGGTCAGCTCGACCCGCTTGGCGCTGTCTGCCTGGCGCGGATTGCCCTCATGGGTCAGAACCACCTGGATGCGTTGGGCATCCGGGGCAATGGCCGTCACCCGGTTCATCTTGCTCTCGACGACATCACGGAACTTCTGCTTGACCTCGGTGTGACGTCCGGTAATGACGATCTCCATGGGGACCTCCTTGTGTAGTTTGAGCGGATACCCGCCGGAAGCCGGGCGACCGCAGTCACCTTCGACCTCCTCTTTCGATTGTAACTGATGGATGGGGTGACTCACGCGAGGGCCGGCCCGACGGGTGTCCTCCCCCGGTGCCACCGCCGGCAGGGTCGGACCAGAAGGTGAACCTGCCGGACATATCGTCGTCCTCCCCCGGTGCCTCCGCCGTCAGGCCCGGGAAGGGACGATCCTGTGACACGCCGCTGACCGCATGAGGTAAACTGTCTGAGCTGAGACCCCCTGGTGGCCGCGACGGTCCCTTTCGGACCGTTGAGGAACTTCCGGGCTCCACAGAGCACGATGGCGGATAACGTCCGCCCAGGGCGACCTGAGAGAAAGCGCAACAGAGAACAGACCGCCCGCCCATGCGACGGGTAAGGGTGAAACGGCGGTGTAAGAGACCACCGGGCCGCTGGTGACAGCGGTCGCATGGCAAGCCTCATCGGGAGCAAGGCCAAGCAGAAGACATTCAGGGGCTGCTCGTCCCGTCTTCGGGTAGGCCGCTAGAGCCTGGCGGCAACGCCAGGTCGAGATGGATGGCCACCCGTCTGTCCGGCCCCGGCCGGGCGGACGACAGAACCCGGGGTATACGGGGGTCTCACTTTCATTTTCCCCCTCTTTCCCCTCGAAATCCCGAAGGGAAAGAGGATTCAATCGAGGGGATCCCCACTGCCGAACACGTCTGCAGCCACCTGGGAAAGAAGACCAGGATCGTGGCCCTTGCGGCCCCCGGCACCCCAAAGGCGGCGACGCCTCACCTGCATGTCCAATCCCCTGGTCTTGGCCGCCACCTTACGGCCCAGCTCGTAGGCGGAGTCTATGAAGAGGCCCTCCCCGGCGGCCTGGGCCACGACCTCCTGGGCCAGGGACCGTGGCAGACCCTTCCTGGTCATTTCGTTCAAGGCCCCCCTCTCCCCCATATCCCGACCGAGACAGGAGCGGAGGAGGTCCTCGGCATATGAGCGGTCATCCAGGAGGCCCACCTGGAGCAGACGGTCAATCACATCATCAACGACCTGGCTCTGGAAACCCTTCTTCCTCAGGCGCTCCGCCAGGGCACCACTCGATCGGGCGGCGGCATCCAGAAGGGTGAGGGCGGCCTCCCTGCATGCGACGGGGTCATCCGCATCATCCCTGTGCTGACCTTCCCCGGACGAAGAAGCCAGGCCGAATCCACCAGGTCGAGGAATCCTGCCCCTTCGTCCGCCTGACCTTCTTGGCCGGCGGCCGTGCGGACCTTCCTTCTCCGCCCGTTCCGGGTCGCCCGGATCGGCCTCCTGGAGCCCATCCCCATCCGCCTGTTCCTCCACCCGCCTCCGGGGCGGGTTCGAAGCCAAGAAGGATTCTGCGTCTATCATGCGGCCTGTGCAGCGGCGACAGGCTCCCTGTCAGGGGTCTTGTCGGCTGTCCCCGCCGTCTCCGCCCGGGAATCGGAACCCTTGTCGGTCTCCCCCTCATCGTCCTCCTGAGGATCGTCGGGCTTGAGGCCGAAGGCAGCCTTGACCTTGTTCTCGATCTCCCTCGTCAGTTCGGGGTTGTCCTTGAGGAACTGGCGGACGTTCTCCCTGCCCTGGCCCAGCTGATCGCCCTCGTAGGTGAACCAGGAGCCGGACTTCTTGATGATGTTGGTCTGAAGGGCCATATCGAGAACGGACCCTTCCTTGGATATCCCTTCGCCGTACAGGATGTCGAATTCGGCGACCTTGAAGGGCGGGGCCATCTTGTTCTTGACCACCTTGACCTTGGTCCGGTTCCCCACGGCCTCATCCCCGTTTTTCAGGGTCTGGATGCGGCGGATGTCCAGGCGGACGGAGGCATAGAACTTGAGCGCCTTGCCGCCGGTGGTCGTTTCGGGGCTGCCGAAGAAGACGCCTATCTTCTCCCTGAGCTGGTTGATGAAGATGGCCGTCGTGTTGGCCTGGGAAAGGGCCCCCGTCATCTTGCGCAGGGCCTGGCTCATCAACCTGGCCTGCAGACCCACATGGCTGTCGCCCATGTCACCTTCGATCTCCGCCTTGGGCACCAGGGCGGCGACCGAGTCGATGACGATGACATCCAGGGCGCCGGAACGGATCAACATGTCGGCTATCTCCAAGGCCTGTTCTCCGTTATCGGGCTGGGAGACGATCAGGGAGTCCGTGTCCACGCCCAGTTTTCGGGCGTAATCAGGGTCCAGGGCGTGTTCGGCGTCGATGAAGGCAGCGACACCCCCGTTGGCTTGGGCATTCGCCACGGCATGGAGGGCCAGTGTGGTCTTGCCTGAAGACTCCGGCCCATAGATCTCGACTATCCTCCCCCTCGGCAGGCCACCGATGCCCAGGGCCATGTCCAGTGCCAGGGATCCCGTGGGAATCACCTCCACATCCTGCGGGGGCTTGTCTCCCAGACGCATGGCCGAACCCTTGCCGAAGCTCTTCTCCACCTGCGCCAGTGCGGTGTTCAAAGCGGCCTCACGACGCGGATCGATTCCCTCGGAATCCTCCTTCTTCGCCTTGCCGCCGTTGCTCTGTCGTGCCATCTGGCTCTCCTTCTTTGAAGTGAAGCGATACTGACCACGGTAATCGACCGTGACCCCGCAGCGTCCATATCATCCGTCTGGTGGTCGAACAGGCCCTGCCATCCACATCCGATGCGGTTCCAAGGCCCCGACCGTGTCCATATCGTCATTGTACTAGCTCATGCGAACAAATGTTCGAACGCCCGGTCCCTCGTGCAACGGGCGCAATCACGTCAGGCCGCGGGCATGGGGGGAGCGTTGTGGTCCTTCCCCCAACGGCGGGAGTCCGGCACATCCATCTGATCGCACAGAACGTTCCAGACCACCCTTGGCTCCACACCCCTGTCAAGGGCCTCGACGACCGTCATGGAATCCAGGTCCCTCAGGCGCTGGTCGCGGGCCAGGCTGCGCCCGTAGACCCTGCCGAAGACTTCCTCCAGCAACTGCCAGAACTCCCTCTCGCGCACCGCCCTCAACCGCCTTCCTCATCCTCTGTCCTCACCCGGCGACCCACCTGGGACCGGGTACCCCGTCTGACACGATCGGACATGGAAAACGCCCGACCACTCCGGCCGGGCGCGGATGCCACATCATATCCCACGCGGATTCACTCCTGGGTCGATTCCAGGTAATCAGCCACCATACGCAGGGTCTGGGGCACCCCCATCCCCAGGGCTTCGGCTATGGAGCTCAGCAGTTCGGAGCTGGCCTCCTTCTGACCGCGCTCCACCTCGGAGAGATAGCCCAGGGAGACACCGGCCTTCTCGCTCACCTCACGCAGGGTCTTGTGGTCATTGGTCCTCAACTCGCGCAGGACGTGGCCCAGGGCCTCCCTCAGGGAAACGGTATGGGTGGCCGAGGGGGAATCCTGAGCGTTCAACCTCTGCCTGCCGGTCTCCACGCCATCCTCCGCCATCCACATCTTGTTCAGGTTGGCCTGCCGCTCTTCCTTGGCCCGCTTCGCCGCCTTCGCACGCAGCACCTGCTGCTGGGCGAACATGACGGCCCGACGCTGCGCAGGAGTCAGATCGCGCACACGGGCGTTGTACTCAGCCGAGGGAGCAGCCGACTCGGCGTCATAGGTCTCGCCAGTCCTTGTCAACATGGTCTCTGTGCCGTTCATCGCGACCCCTTTCGTCTGAAGTCATCCATCTGCTTACACAGGGACCAACACACGGGTGCCGCGATTATTCCCCTGGATGAAAGCGGAACGGCACAATGTGACCAAGGTCACTATGTCACGCCAGTGCCAGCCCGAGTCTTTCCAGGACCTGGGCCACGGTCCCACGCCGCACGTCCTCCCTGCCACCCTGCAGGTGAAGCTCAAGGGAGCGGGCCCGGTAACCTTCCAGACGGGTCGGCCCAGAATCGTCGCCCAGGGCCATCCCTTCGGGAAGGGCGATGCCTATGTAAACCAGTCCGGCCGGATCCGCGCCGTCGGGCCCGGGACCGGCCACACCCGTCGTCGACAGGCCGATCACCCTGCCCTCATGCCCCCTCTGCGTGTAAAGACGGGCCGCGCCGATGGCCATCTGCTCAGCCACCTTGGGATGGACAGCCCCCTGAGATGACAGGAGATCGGCATCCACACCCAGGATCGAGGCCTTGGCGGCGATGTCATAGGTGACCGCCGAGCCGAGGAACACATCGGAGGCACCGGGGATGCGCACGAAGGCATCGGCCAGGAGGCCACCGGTCAAGGACTCCGCGGCAGCCAGGTAAAGGCCGGCATCGCGGCAGCGGTCCAAGGCCGACGCGGCCATCCTGTCAACTTCATCACGAGCGCTCGCAACCATGATCCATCCTCCCGTCAACAGCGACAGACAATTCCAGGGTACCCGTCACGGCCGCGGACGGGGGGAAAGGCCCGCCCCGTGCCTTCAGCGCTTTGATTCGGAGGCCGGGACCGAGGACCTCTTACGCGCGTTGAAGAAGGAGACCAGGTATTCCCCACCTGAGTAAAGGCACAGGACCAGGGCCAGGAGGATGACCGCCTGGCAGACGGAGGCGTAGGGGGCCCATTGGTCGAAGAGTGGGACCATGAGCATGGCCAGGCCCACGCATTCGAAGAGGGTCTTGTACTTGCCTGCCTGCGAGGCTGCTATGACGCTGCCGCCCTCGTCGATGACCAGGAAGCGCATCAGGGTTATCCCTATCTCACGCAGGAGGAAGAGGGCCGTCGCCCACCACCAGAACTCCCCGTGGATGGAGGCGATGATCAGCGCCGAGCAGATCAGGAGCTTGTCGGCTATGGGATCCATCAGCTTTCCCAACTCCGTCACCTGGTTGTAGCGACGGGCCATCCAACCGTCCAATTTGTCGGTCGAAGCCGCCACGATGAAGAGGATGGCCGCCGCCCAACGCAGGGATATGTCCGACTGACCCCAGGGGCCGGCCATGACATCGAGGACGATGAAGACCACGACCAGTGCTATCCGGGCATAGGTGACCAGATTGGGCGGACTGTTCCAACCCTCGAGCAGGGAGCGCCCTGCCTGATCTGCCTTGGACTCGGACCGATTCTGCATCATTTCTCCTAGAAGTCTCGTTTGTTTTCATTGTAACCGTACTTCACCCAGGCCCGCCAGGACGCGGGTTCAGCCGACCGCTTGCCCGTCGGGCCCGGCCTGCGGGGGGTCGATGGAGGTCCTGTCCCCCCTGATGAAGGACAGGGCCTCCTCCAGCTGCGGCGGCTGGATCAGGACCTCACGGGCCTTGGATCCTTCGGATGGACCGACGATCCCCCTGGATTCAAGGAGGTCCATCAGGCGTCCGGCCTTGGCAAAGCCAACACGCAGCTTTCGCTGGAGCATGGAGGTGGAACCGAACTGCGTGGTTATGACCAGTTCCGCCGCCTGGAGGAGCTCGTCCATGTCGTCACCGATCTCATCCTGGGCCTCGCTGCGGGCCTCAGAGGTCGCCTCCATCTGCTCGATGTCCTCCCGGTAGTGGGGCTTGCGCTGGGTGCGGACGTATTCAACGGCCTTGCGGATCTCCGACTCCGACACCCAGGCCCCCTGCACACGGGTGGGTTTGGCCTGCCCCATGGGCAGGAAGAGGGCATCCCCCTGACCTATCAGGGTTTCGGCCCCTGTGGAATCGAGGATGACCCTGGAATCGGTGGAAGAGGAGGTGGCGAAAGCCAGGCGGGAGGGGATGTTGGCCTTGATCAGGCCTGTGACCACATCGACCGAGGGACGCTGGGTGGCCAGGACAAGGTGGACGCCGGCGGCACGGGCCAGCTGGGTGATCCGCTGGATGGAGCTCTCCACGTCGTTCTTGGCTATCATCATCAGGTCGGCCATCTCATCCACCACCACCAGGAGGTAGGGGTAGGGGGCCACTTTCCTGTTGGAGCCGGCGGGAGCATGGACCTTGCCCTCACGGACCGCCTTGTTGAAGTCCTTGACATGGCGGAACCCGAAGAACTGGAGGTCGTCGTACCGGGCGTCCATCTCCTTGACCACCCACTCCAGGGCCTGGGCGGCCTTCTTGGGATCGGTGATGATCGGCGTCAGGAGGTGGGGAACCCCGGCGTAGGCGCTCAGCTCCACCCTCTTGGGATCCACCATGATCAGGCGGACCTGTTCAGGGGTGGCACGCATGAGGATGGAGACCAGCATGGAATTTATGAAGCTGGATTTGCCGGACCCGGTGGCACCGGCCACCAGGAGGTGGGGCATCTTGGTCAGGTCGGCGGTCACGAAGTGGCCCTCGACATCCTTCCCCACGGCGGTGAGCATGGGGTTGTCGTCGTTCTTGGCCAGGTCGGAGCGCAGGACGTCGCCCAGGTGGACGATCTCCCTGTCCACGTTCGGAATCTCGATGCCTATGGCGGACTTGCCCGGTATGGGCGAAAGGATGCGGACATCGGAGCTGGCCACGGCATAAGCGATGTTCTTCTGGAGATTGGTTACCTTCTCCACCTTGACGCCCGGGCCGAGCTCGACCTCGTACTGGGTGACGGAGGGGCCGCGGAGGAAGCCGACCACCCTGGCATCCACGTCGAACTGGCGGAAGGTCGATTGAAGGGCCCGGATGACGTTGTCGTTGGCCTCCGTCCTGACCGCGTGGGGCTTCCCCTTGACCAGGAGGTCCGTGCTGGGCAGGACATAGGGCCGGTCCTCATCAGGTCGTGCGGCCTCACCCAGGTTCGGGCCGGTGACCACCTCGCCCCCTGCCTTCCTTGATGTTGGGTCGAGACCCCCCTCAGAGCCCTGGTGACCCTCTTCCAGGCTCAGACGGGCGGTGTCGGCCGCCGCAGCAGCAGCAGCCGCCCAAGGGTCAGACGCCCCTACGCCCGACAGGGCCGCCCGGGTGACGACCGCCGTCTCCTGCGTGTCCTGGGTGTCCTGCCCCGGGGAGGGCTGACCCGCACCGGCCTGGAGGGGTGGAGCGGCCATGGGGCTGGTCCCGCCCTCCCCCTCATGTGATTCGCCGGTCTGAGAGGGGTAGGCGGAGGTCGGCGGATACAGGCCGTCGGACGAGGCGTCCGCCCCCCCTCCCTCAAGCAGGTTGGCCGCGTGGTCGAAGGGGTCATCAGCCTCATAGTGTTCCAGCCGGCCATCACCCCCGCCGGGCCGGCGGTGGAAAAGCCTGCCCAGCCAGCGACGGACCGGGCCCCTCCCCCGGGGATGCTCCTCTTGGTCCCCATCATGCGACGGGACCCCCGGTGCCATATCCAGGGTCCCGTCCGCCACACGAACCTCGTTGGGGAAATCCGCTTCCTTCCCCCTCCCCTCGTCCCGGACGGCCTGGTCCTCCTGCGCTTTGCCGGAGAACCACTTGGCCAGGTCCGCCACGTGGATCTGTGCGACAAGAAGGATTGCGAAGAGGGCGACCACGGCGAAGATGACCACCGCGAAGGCCTTGGACAGTCCCCAGGCGAGGGGGGAACCCAGAACGAAACCGAAAAGACCCCCCGCATGACGCAGGGCATGCCAGTCGAACCGATGGCTGTCCGAGGCCATGAGGACATCCAGTATGGAACAGATCGACCAGAGAAGGAGAACGAGTCCTCCGACCACGTGCAGGTTGCCCGACTGCCTGCCGGAGTAACGTACCAGCCGGTAGGCCACGATCAGCAGGACCACGGGCAGGATCACGCTGCACAGGCCCAGAAGGCCCGATGCCGCCAGATGCAGTCCCCTCCCCAAGGCCCCCGTGACCCGGACCCACTCACTGGCGCAGAAGAGGATGGCCAGGATGACCAGGACGAAACAGACCCCGTCCCTGCGGTAGGCTTCGTCGAAGCCCTCGGTACCGGTCTGCCTGCGCACCAGGGAACCTATCGCCCTGGGCACGGCCATGATGAACTTCTTCCATCCGGGTTCCGGCGACTGTCCCCTGCCGGAGCCACCCGTCCCGGCGGATCGGGTGCCTCCATCGGCCGACGGCTTCCCGCCCCGGCCACCCCTGTCTGAGCCCTGCATACGTGTCATAACCACTTCAGATTACCCAAGGCTCCCCCCGTGAGACCTGAGGGGAAGAGATGTTGCACAAAGAATTCAGAAGGCGGTGGGGACGGATGAAGGCAGGAGTAGGGGACGACCGGACCCAGCCCCCTGCCCGGACGGCAGGCCTGCACAGGATGGGGTACCATCGGTGGCATGACACCTGCGGAGCGCGAGAGCGCGGTGGCCTTTGCCCTGCGCAACTGCCGGTTGGATGGGATCGATCCCAGCGGGAAGGCCATGGAGGCCGCCGCCGGGTACACCTCCGGTGCCATAGCGGCCTCCCGCCTCCCCACCCTGCTGGCGCCAGGAGCGCAGAAGCCGTCAGGAGAAGCCGGTGGGGACCGGGAGCGGGGGGCATCTTCGGAATCAGGAAAAGACCGGTATGCCGATGCCGTCTTCGCCGGCACCATATTGACCTGCGAGCGCGGCTGGCGGCCCAGTGGCGACCTTGGCGAACTCCAGGCCATCCACGCTTCGGTCTTCGCCTTCACAGGCGCAGGGGCCGGCAGAATAAGGTCAGACCAGGAGGAGGGACCCGATGCCCAGGGGGATGATGCCTTCTTCCCGGCCGCCCTCCTCCAGCAGGGGGCGGCCGCCATCGGCAGCGGCCTGGCCGAGGAGGGGAACCTGGCCAACCTGGACTTTCCCGCCTTCATCGACCGGCTGACCTACTACTACGACGAATTGGGCTACCTCCACCCCTTCCCCTCGGGCAACGCCATGACCCTGCGCATGTTCGCCTCCCGTCTCTCCCATGACGCGGGATGGGACCTGGATTGGGCCCTGGTTGACAGGGCCGGCTACGAGAAGGCCACCCGGGCGGCCTACCTGGGCGACACCGGCCTTCTGAAGAGGATGCTCTGGGGAATCGCCAGGCCGGCCAATCCCACCCGCATCTTCCTGGTCGCCGGTTGGGAACAGGGCCCGGCCCACTGACCCGCCACGGGAGTGAGGGACCAGGCGGGCCCGTCACCCTCAGACCTCGCTGACCCGGATCAGGGACTTGATGGCCTGCCGGCGGTCCATGGCCTCGTAGGCCTGACCGATATGGTCCAGGTCGAAGGAGGCCGTGAAGACCCGGCCGGGATGGATCTGCCCCTGCAGGACCTGGTCCAGGAGGCCGCCCAGGTCGTACGAACGCACGGGGGCGGAACCCCCGCGCAGCCCTATGTTCTTGTAGAAGGTCCGGTCCGGGGGGATGGTCACGTCGTGGGGGACCCCGACCCGGCCTATGATGGCCCCCGGCCGCGCGATGTCAAGGGCGGTCTGAAATGCCTGGGCGGACCCGACGCATTCAAGGATGGCATCGGCACCGTAGCCGCCCGTCAGCTCCATGACCCGGTCCACACCCTCCTGGCCACGTTCGGGGATGATGTCGGTGGCGCCGAACGCTTCGGCCAACCGCTGCCTGTCCTCGTGGCGGCTCATGGCGACGATCCTGTCGGCTCCGCGCAGGCGCGCAGCCAGGACCCCGCACAGACCGACGGCCCCATCGCCGATGACCACGGCAGTATCCCCCTGCCTGACCTCGGCCGAAGCGGCGGCATGGTAGCCCGTCGCCATCACGTCGGAGAGGGTGAGCAGGTCGTCCAACATCTCCTCCGAGAATCCGCGCGCCCTCTCGGACCCGCCGGGGACCACCACCAGGGTCCCGTCCGCCAGGGGGACGCGGAGGTATTCGGCCTGGCAGCCCATGCCCGGATCAGAACCGAAGAAGCCGCCCCTGGGGCAACCGGATTCGAATCCGGCCCGGCAGACGGGGCAGGTGCCGCAGCTGAAGGGGAAGGGGACGATGACGAAGTCTCCCGGCCTGGCCCCATGGACCTCCGGACCGACCTCCTCGACGACGCCGATGGCCTCGTGGCCCAGGGTGGAGCCCGCCTTCTTGTCGGTGAGCCCCCGGTAATACCAAAGGTCGGACCCGCAGACACAGGCCCTGACCACCCTGATCAAAGCGTCCGTCGGCTCCTCGATGCCCGCCTTGGGGACCTCCCTGAGGGTGACCCCCTCCTGCCCGCTGCCTTCGAATATGACCGCTTTCATGCCGCTTCCTCCTTGATAGCCATGCTTCTTGCACGCTTTTCAGGCCTGACCTGACGGGCCCCGGCCGAACGACGGGCCGCCTGGATGATGTCTGCCCCCTGGTCAAGGACCTCCTTGGCCCCGGCCTGGTCGTGACCGCCCACCCTGGACCAGTATTCGATCTTCACTGAAACGTAAGCCCTCCTGATGCGCAGGAGCTCCATCTGCCTGTCCAGCCTGTCGCCCTGGGCCCGAAGGAGCTCGATCTGGCGGTCGGCCTTCCGGGGCCCCTGCGAGCGGTTGGCCAGATACTCCCTCATGTCGTCCAGGGACATGCCCGTGGCGCTCAGGCAGGAGATGGTCATGAGCAGGTCGATGTCCTGATCGTCATATGACCGGTGGCCGCTGCTGGGGTCCCTGGCGACGGGGGGTATGATGCCGATCGACTCGTAATAGCGCAGGGTGCTCTCGGGCAGGCCCGTCAGGACCGAAGCCTCGCGAATGGTGTGCCAGGTCGTGACGGATCCGCCTCCCCCACCGACACTTCCGGGGGGTGCAGGGTGGAGTGAATCTTCTTGGCTGCGGCCTGCGGGACCGTATTCCTCACCGGTTATGACATCCATAACGGTCAGCCTAAGAACTTAAAGCACTTGAAGTCAATCACACAGGGAACCGAGGGGGTGGCGGGCCCGGCCCGGATCCCCTTCACCATCGTCGAACCGGCCTTGATCCGCCTGGTCGATCAGGTCCAGGGCCCTGTCGACCAGGTCCGGGGCCAGGGCATCCAGCCAGTGGATCCTCGGGTCACGCCCGAACCAGCCCATCTGTTTGCGGGCCAGCCTCTTGGTCCGCTGAGCTATGAGAGCGTAGGCCTCATCCTCCCCCATGACCCCGTCCAGGTACCCGATGACCTCCTGATATCCCAGGGCCCTGGCCGCGGTGGGACCCAGACGGCCTCTCAGGGATCGGACCTCCTGTGTCAGACCACGCTGCCGCATGGACTCGGTCCTTTGGTCGATCCGCCTGTCCAGTTCCTCCCTGGGCAGGTCCAAACCCACCTGGAGGGCAGGCATGACGTACTGGTACCGGGGCAGGGTGGCGGAGTACGGACGGCCTGTCAGCTCGATGACCTCCAAGGCCCTGATGGTGCGGCGGACGTTGCGCGGGTCCATTCTCTGCGCCGCCTCGGGGTCCTTCCGGCGCAGTTCCTGGAAGAGGACGCCTCCCCCCTCCCTGTCGGCCCGGACCTCCAGGGCCGCCCTGACATCTGGGTCGGTGCCGGGGAAGCTGATGGCATCGATGACGGCCCGGGTGTACAGGCCGGACCCACCCACCAGGACCGGGCGGACGCCGCGGGCCTCCATGTCGGCGATCAGGCTCCTGGCCATCCGCTGGAAGCGGGCCACGCTCATGGCCTGGTCCGGTTCGACCACATCTATCAGGTGGTGGACGATCGCGCCCATCTCGGCCTTGGTGGGTTTGGCCGTGCCGACATCCAGCCCCCGGTACATCTGATAGGCATCGGCATTGATGATCTCCGCGCCCTCCCCCCGGGCGCACAGCCTCCCGGCCAGGGCGACGCCCAGGCCCGTCTTGCCTGAGGCGGTGGGGCCGACGATCGAGACCACCACCCTCTCCTTCTCACCTCCGTATGGCATAGGCCTGGCCAGCCTCGGGATCGGGATCGGCTATCAGATAATGCGGCCCGCTGCCGGTGACTGTGCAGGTGACCAGGTCGCCCGGAACCGGTGCCCTGTGACCCGCCGGTGTGCCGACATGGACCAGGATGCCCGTGCGCTCATGCCCGCTCACCCGGTGGGTCTGCCCGTCGTGGTGACCCTGGCGGGGTTGTATCAGCACCTCGACCGTGGAGCCGACCGCCTGGGACATCTGGTCGGTGGTGATGGATTCCTGCAGGGCCTGCAGACGGTCGAACCGGTCCTGGACCACCTGCTTTGGAAGGGGCTCCATGGCGGCGGCCGGGGTGCCGGGGCGGGGTGAGTACTCAAAGATGTAGGCCGATGTGAAGCGGGCCCTCCTGACCACCTCCATGGTCTGTTGGAAGTCCTCCTCGCTCTCGCCGGGGAAACCGACGATGATGTCCGTGCTGATACGGGCGTCGGGCATGGCCATGCGCACCCTGGACAGGATGTCCAGGAAACGTTGCGAGCGATAGGACCGCCTCATGGCCCTCAGGATCCTGTCCGACCCGGATTGGAGGGGCATGTGGAGCTGGTGCATGACGTTGGGCGTCTCCGCCATGGCCCGGATCACCTGGTCGGTGAAGGCGGCGGGGTGGGGCGAGGTGAAGCGGACCCGCTCCAGACCTTCGATCCGTCCGCAGGCGCGCAGGAGCTTGGGAAAGGCGTAGCGGTCACCTGTGGACCAACCGTAGGAATTGACGTTCTGGCCCAGAAGGGTCACCTCCTTGGCCCCGGACCGCACGCAACGGGCCACCTCGTCCAGGATCTCCCCCATGGGCCTGTCGCGCTCCCGCCCCCTGACCGAAGGGACGATGCAGAAGGTGCAGGTGTTGTTGCACCCGACCGAGATGGAAACCCAGGCCGAGCTTCTGGAAGCACGGACCGTGGGAAGCTGGCTGGGGAAGACGGCCAGGTCGTCAGCGACCTCCACCTGGGGGCTGCCCGTCCCGGCCGCCCTGTCGAGCAGGCGGGGCAGGGAGCCGATGTTCTTGGTCCCGAAGACGGCATCGACCCAGGGGGCGGTCCGGGTGATCCGCTGACGGTCCTTCTGGGCCATGCAGCCACCCACGGCGATGAGGGTGGAGGGGTTTGCCTGCTTGTAACGGGCCCAGCGTCCTATTGTCCCGTACATGCGCTTTGTGGCGTTGTCCCTGACCGCGCAGGTGTTGAGGACCATCACGTCGACCTGGCGGGCCTCCACCTGGCCGGGACTGGCCGGCCGGTAGCCGTCGGCCTCCAGGACGCCGGCTATGCGCTCGGAGTCGTGCTCGTTCATCTGACAGCCAAGTGTGTGGATGTAGTAGACGCCCTTGACGGGTGCCTTGCCCGCCCCATCCATGGTCTGCCGGGCGCCCCCGGTCCTCTCTGTGCTCATGGTTTCCGATTGTAGGCAAAGGGCGGGTCCGGCAGGCCCGGCCTGAAGGCGGGCGGGTTCATGCGCACGGCGCGCCGGAGGGGACCCGCCATGCAGCCCGGCCGTCACAGGGGCGGGAGCCCGGTCACAGGTCAGGTTGCATAATGGGGGACGTATCATCGGAGGTATTCACTGGGAGGCACACGTGATACTCGACCGCAACAATGCGATGAGCACATCTGAACTCAGGCAGAGCCTGTCTGCACTCGACGACGATCGCAGGCCCAAGCTCACCAAGGAGGAGATCGTGGACTTCGTGAACCTCATGCAGACCTATGAGGGGGCCATGTACGAGATCAGCACCAAGCTCGAAGTCCTAGACAGCGAGTTCCAGGTGCGTTTCAGCCACAATCCCATCCACCACATGGAACGGCGTCTGAAAAGCGTGGATTCGCTCATCGGCAAACTGGACCGGAAGGACCTGCCCGTCACCATCGAATCTGTCAAGGACCACATCTTCGACGTGGCCGGCGTCAGGGTCATCTGCAACTACAGGGACGACGTCTATGCCGTCTCCCGCTACCTGTCTGACCAGTCGGACATCCAGGTGCTCAGGGTCAAGGACTACATACGCAGTCCCAAGCAGAACGGGTACCGCAGCCTCCATGTCATATACGCCGTCCCCGTCTTCCTGACCTCGGGCCCCCACTACACGCCGGTTGAGGTCCAGTTCCGAACCATAGCCATGGACTACTGGGCCTCCCTGGAACACCAGCTGCGTTACAAGTCCGACCTGCCGGACAACAAGCTGGCCGAACACTCACAGACACTGCTGGACTGCGCACGGTCCCTGCAGAACATCGAGGTGCAGATGCAGTCCATCCACCGCGACATCTCAGGCGCCCCACAGGAGCAGGAATCGGACGACGCCAGAATCCGGGCGGCCGGCTCCCTGGCCGGAGATACGGTCCGGGAGGACGGCTCCGGCCCGGAGACCAGGGTCCAGGCCTGATTCAGCCTGGAGGCAGAGGGCAGGGACAGGTCCTCCTGTCCCCCTCCCCCTGCCTCTCCTTATGTCAGAAGTTGAAGTGGTCCGGGTCGCCCCCGGTCCTCTTTCCCGAGTCCATGGCCGTGATGGCGGCCATGTCCTCGTCGTCCAGCCTGAAGTCGAAGACCTGGGCGTTCTCCTCTATCCTGTTGCGGTGGACCGATTTGGGGATGACGATGACCCCCCTCTGGAGGTGCCAGCGTATGATCACCTGGGCCGGCGACTTGCCGTACTTGTCGCAGATCTGCTTGAGTCTGGGGTCGCCCAGGACCGAGCCGCCGGAACCTCCCAGGGGGCTGTATGCCTCCACATCCACCCTCAGGTCACCGTGGCAGTAATCGATCAGGTCCTGGTTGACGAACTGGGGGGATGATTCCACCTGGTCGACGGCCGGCTTGGTGGAGCTGATCGAGTGGAGCTCCTCCAGGTGGTGCCGCTGGAAGTTGCAGACCCCGATGGCCCTGACCCGGCGCTGTGTGTAAAGCTCCTCCATCTCCTCCCAGGCCTGCTGCCAGCCCCTGGCCGGCCAGTGGATCAGGTAGAGGTCTATGTAGTCGGTCCCCAGCCTGTCCAGGCTCTCCTGATAGGCCTGTCTGGTCCTGCCGGCGCGGATGTCGTCATTCCAGAGCTTGGTGGTGACGAAGACATCGCGGCGGCTGACCCCCGACCTGCGGATCCCCTCCCCTACGGATTCCTCGTTTCCGTAGATCATGGCGGTGTCGATATGCCTGTATCCCGCCTGGAGGGCCCAACAGACCGCATCGCTGGTGGCCTCCCCGTCGGGGGTGCGGAAGACGCCCAGTCCCAGTTGGGGAATCGGGACCCCGTTGTTCAAAGTGATCATGGTATCTGAGACAGTGCCGTCCATCAGGATTTCAATCCCCCTTGTTCTCATCGGTCCCGCAATCCGGGCCTCTCGTTCACGCCCCATCGTAGGTCAAGGGAGCCGTCCCCGGTCGACCCGACATGGCTGCGGGCGCCCGACGATTCCCAGGAGATACCCAGAATGAGATGCCCTGAAGTGTGTACACTGGTGAAAACGGCAGAAGGGGAACAAAAGGAGCGGGACCACCGGTCCCACGCCGGACTTCCGCAACCAACCGCTCGGCAAGGAGGAGCATATGGCATTTGACGGCCAGCCCCAGGGCAACGGTTATCAGAACAATCCCGGACAGGTGGGTTATGACCAGGCGGGACAGGGACAGAGGGGGTACCAGCAGCAGCCCCTGTACCGGCAGGAGCAATACCAGCAGACCGGATACGGACAGACGGGCTACCAGGCCTCCCAACCGCAGGCCCCTTACATGCAGGCCGCCTACGGCCCTGCCGGTTCCCAGGCCACCGGCTACACAGGAGGGGCGGTCAACACCGATGCCTCCTACACACGCGACCATGCGGAGCGCATATCCATGGCCCGCGCCTATGGGGAGATGGCAGTCGGCCTGGTCGTGACGGCTGCCGTGGCCTATCTCTCGGCGGCATCCGGCCTCCTCCTGCGCTTCCTCATGGCCACGGGAAGACTGGGCTGGATCGGGATCATGATCGTGCAGGTGGTCTTCGCCGTCTCCCTCAGCGCCAAGGTGATGACCATGAAGCCCTCGACGGCCAGGGTCATGTTCTATCTGTATGCGGCCCTCATGGGGTTCACTCTGAGCACAATCTTCATGACCTATTCCGTACCCGGTATCTTCCTGGCCCTGCTGATCAGCGCCGGCTTCTTCTTCGTACTCAGCATGCTCTCATTGACGACCAGGAAGAACATGCTTGGCCTGGGGTCCATATTCATGGTGGCCCTCCTGGCCCTCATCGCCGTCGAAGTGGTCCTCCTCTTCGTCGCCCCCTCCAACACCACCCTCATGCTGGTCGCGGCCCTGAGCATCGTCCTCTTCGCCGGGCTGACCATATACGACGCCCAACAGACCAGGGCCATCTTCGAGGCCTATGCGGGCCAGGGCACCGAGGTCATCGAGCGCGTTTCCATCCTCTGCGCCCTGAACCTCTACCTGGACTTCGTCAATCTCTTCGTCTACATACTTCAACTGGTCGGTCAAAGGGACTGAGAAGGCATCCGGCCTCCCCTGCAGGAGGAATGGAAAAGGGGAGGGGCACGGTGAAAACACCGTGCCCCTCCCCTTTTCCGACCCGCTTTCCCTTCTTCAGGCAGCGGGTTGCCGGCCATCCGGCACGGACGGCGGCCTTTTGCTGACTGCCCTGCCGGTCAAGGCGGGCAGGAGGAGGCCGGCCAGGATCATGAGAACGGCCCCCAGGAGGACGAAAGCCCCGGTCAATCCGAGGGCCCTGCCCTCAGGGAGCGATATGGCGAAGAAGTCGGCGACGAAGGGGATGAGGGCACCGATCACACCGGCCGCCGCGAAGACCAGGACAAGGACCCCCCTCCAGGAGCGCAGGGGGCTGGCCACCCTGGCCAGGACCATGACCCCCATGAAGAACAGGACGATGGCACAGACCGACCTCAGCGCCTCCAGATCCCCCGCAAGGGCCACCCGCCATCCCATCAGGGAGGGCAGGGACCAGGCGGCCGCAAGGACAGCCAGGGCGGTGGCTATGCCTCCTGGAAGGGCGAAGGCTACCACCCGCCTGAGGAAGCCGGGCTCATACCGCCGGGTGTTGGGGGCCAGGGCCAGGAAGAAGGCCGGCATTCCGATGGTCAGGGCGCCGATGTAAGTGATGTGACGCGGCAGGTAGGGGAAGGGTATCCCGCTCAGGACCACCCCCAGGGAGATGAGGGCGGAGTAGACGGTCTTGACCAGGAAGAGGCCGGCCACCCTCTCCATGTTGGCCATGACCTGCCTGCCCCGGGCCACCACATCGGGCAGGTGGGAGAATTTCGAGTCGATCAGGACCAGCTGGGCCACGGCCTTGGTGGCAGGTGCGGCGTTGCCCATGGCGATGCCCAGGTCCGCCTCCTTCAAGGCCAGGGAGTCATTCACCCCGTCTCCCGTCATGGCCACGGTATGGCCACTCAGATGGAGGGCTTGGACAATGGCCTTCTTCTGGTCGGGCAGCACCCTGCCCAGAACGTCGACATCCTCCAGGACTTTGGAGAGTTCACCGATGTCTTCGGGCAGCCGGCGGGCATCCATGGACCTGGGCTTGGCCTCCCCCGTCAGGCCCACCTTGCCGGCTATGGCCGCCACGGTGGCCGGATTGTCGCCTGAAATGACCCGGCAACGCACCCCCTGCTCCCTGAACCAGGCCAGCGTCGGTGCGGCATCCTCACGGATATGTTCGGAACATGCGATCAGGGCCAGGGGCTCCAGATCGCCGGGGAGGGTCCCATGCTCCGTGAACCAGCCGTCGTCGACCCTGGTCCCCGTAGGCAGGTCGAGACTTGCCAGCATGAGGACCCGGTGCCCGCCGTCGGCCAGCCGTTCCACCTCCTGCTCCACCCTTGGATGGCGGCCGGACTGCGGCGCCATGAGGATTTCGGGGGCACCGAAGTACCAGGCCCTGCCGCCCTTATGGACGATGGCGCTCCACTTGCGCGCCGATGAGAACGGGAGACGGGCCAGGACCAGGTCGGAGGGTCTGGTACCCGCCAAGCCTTGCAGGATGGCCCTCCCGGTGGCGTTGGGGTCCCCCTCGGCGCAGACGTCGACCAGGGCCTGTTCCAGAGCGCCCCCTTCCGGATCGCCACCCCCTGACCGGCCTCCTCCAGACAGGTCCCCGGGCGCCGTCAGGGTCCTGTCGGAGACCGGAGCCGGCGAATCGGGCCGGATGGGGATCAGATCGTCGAAGACTATGCCGCCATCGGTGATGGTGCCCGTCTTGTCCAGATTGAGTGCATCGACCCTGGCCAGGGTCTCCACCGATTCCATCTGCTGGACAAGGGTGTTCTTCCTGGCCAGACGGATGGCGGCCAGGGCGAAGTTGAGCGAGGTCAAAAGGACCAGGCCTTCGGGGATCATGCCCACCACGCCGGCCACGGCGGAGACCACGGCCTGCCGCCAGGAGCCGTCGGCCAAGGCCTCGTGGAAGCCCCCCACCGACCGCATCTGGGTGAAGATGAGCAGGATGCACAGCGGGACGACCACCACGGTCATGACCTTGAGGATGGTGTTGATCCCATCGTTGAGGTCCGAGTGGACCTTCTTGTAGACCTTGGCCTTGGCGGTCAATTTGGCGGCGTAACTCCGGGCGCCCACGGCGGTGACACGGGTCAGGGCCATGCCGGACACGGCGGTGGAACCGGAGTAGGCCTGGTCCCCCTCCCCCTTGCGGACCGTGCGTGATTCACCGGTCAGCATGGATTCGTCCAGTTCCAGCCCGTATGACCGCACGATGCTGACATCGGCCGGGACCTGATCGCCGGACCTGATCCACAGGAGGTCGTCCATGACGATGGCATCGTGGGCCACCGGCAGGTCGGCCCCCTCCCGGTGGACGTAGTAATCCGAGGCGACCAGGATGGAGAGGCGGTCCAGCGTGCTCTTGGCCTTGAGCTCAGTGGCTATCCCGATGCCCGTGTTGATGATGATGACCAGGCCGAAGACGGCATCCTTCCACTGGCCGGTGAGGAGGACGACGACCATGGCACCCAGGATTATCGCGTTGAAGAGGGTGAAGACGTTGGTACGGATGATCTGCCAGAGGGAGCGCGAGGACCCCTCCTCGGTCACGTTGACCCTTCCATCGGCCTGCCGTCGGGTCACTTCCTGGCTTGAAAGACCGGGTTCATCCACCCGGGGGAAGGAGGGTGCCTGACCTGCCGCGCCCTGATTCTTCTGGCCGGGTCCACCTGCCTCATCCCTGCCTGCAGCCATGTTCATTTCCTGTCCCCTCCTGCTTCGACGCCCTGATCCCGCCTGTCCAGGCGGACCTTGATTTCGCTTTCATGTCGTCCGTCATCGACCATGGTCTGTATCGCCCAGGTCAGGGGCCGTCCGGCGGGATCATCCCCCACCGTCAGCCTGGCCGCAAACAGGAGGGGATCGATGTCCACCTTGTCCGCCGACGAGGGGCCCTGGATGATGGCGACGGGAATTCCCGCCCTCCTGGCGGCCGAAAGGGCGGAGTCCCAATCCCCCTTGCCTGGGGAATGTATGAGAATCAGTGAGGCCCTCCTGCCGATGGCCTGGCCCACTGCCTCCTCCTGCTCCCGCGTGGAGGTGGCATCCAGGTAGAAGGCCCTCATCCTGTCCCGGTCCATGGCCTTGAGGACATCACTGTCCGACAGGCCATCAGGCTCCGTGGATTTTGCAGAAGGGGACGGGAGGGCGGCCGGTCCCCCGTCTGCGGGGCCCTCACCGCCACCATCCGTCAGGTCCTTGCCGGCCGGCCTGACGGCTCCGATGAATCCGACCAGGACATTCGAGCGGTCCACCCCGTCATGGTCGGCGGTCCCCACCTTCCATGTATTCCCCACGGCCCTGCCCGAAGGGGCGCAACCGGCCCCGGACAGGACAAGGATGCAGGCCAGAAGGAGGGGGAAGAGGAGACGACAGGTCTTAGGGCAGAGGGAAGGAAGTGGGCGCAAGAGCGCGCGGATAGGCCGGCCACCACCCGCATCCGGACCTCTTCCAGCCGCCGCCCCCGTCCGGAGCGGCACCTGGTGGGCCCCCCAGCCCAGAAGGTAATGGAAGGGGCGGGCCGGCTGCCTCATCGGGACTCCCGGGTCCTGGTGAAGACCGCTATGGTTTCCACGTGATGGGTCATGGGGTAGATGTCATAAGCATGGATCCAGTCCAACCTGTACCCCAGGTCGGACAGGGTCCTGGTGTCCCTTGCCAGACTGGTCGGGTCACAGGCCACGTAGATGATCCTGCCGGCGCCCGCCTGGGCGATCTGCCCGCAGACGGCCGCCTTGGCGCCCGCCCGTGGCGGGTCCAGGAGGACCAGGTCCGGCCTTGCCAACCTCCTGGGCAGACCCTTGGCGAGTATCCGCCCCACATCCCCCTGACGGAGGCAGACATCAGACAGTCCGGCCGCTTCAAGGTTCCTCCGGGCGTCCCGGACCGCCCGGGCCGAGCCTTCGACGGCCAGGACCCGGCGGGGGGTGGTCGCCCTGTCGGCCAGGGGGAGGGTGAAAAGGCCCGATCCGGAGTAGAGGTCCCACACCACCGGAGGACGGTCCCGCCCGGCGGAGGGTCCCGCCTGGGAAAGGACGGCCGAGACAAGGAGGGATGGGGCCTGGCAGTGGACCTGCCAGAAACCCGAGGCATCGACCCTGTATGAGTAAGTACGGACGCCGACCGCGACCTCCTCCCTCACCCTGGGCACACCCTGCCTGACATGACCGTCTTCCAGGATGGCGAAATCGTCTCCGGCGCCTCCTTCGGCGGCCGGAACGGCCAGGCGGATCCGGCTGCCGGGCCTGAATCCCCCCTCCCATATGCCGTAACGGTCCGCCAGATCGAGGAGGTCACGGGTGGCCAGGGGCATGGTCGTCAGCGGGACACGGTCATGGGAGGCCCGGCGCCGCATGGAGGGGCGTCCCTGCCCGTCCGCGACCAGGTCGATCCTGGTCCTCCAGTTCAGACCCGACCGTGCCAGATCTCCTTCCGGCCTGTCGATGGGGATTGGGGTGCGCACCCCTCCCAGCCGCTCCATCTGCTGGGCGATCACATCGGCCTTCCAAGCCAGCTGTCCGGACAGGTTCACATGGACCAGGTCGGCACCTCCCAGACCGCCGCCCCAGGCGAGGGGGCCGGCCAGGGGCCAGACAGGGTCCACTCGGTCGGGACTGGGCTCAAGGACGCGGACCACCTCGCCTGTGCGGAAGCGATCCCGGCGGTCGTGCGGCTCATCCAGGAGCACGTCGACCAATTCTCCGGGCAGGGCGAAACGGACGAAGACCACCTGGCCGTCAACATGGCCCACGCACCTTCCCTGATCGGCGTAACGTTCGACGCGCACACGCACTTCCATAAATGAATCGTCCCTTTCTCCGGAGGCGAACAGCCATGCAGGGTTCCGTCAGCAGCCGGGTGCCGAAGTTGATGGGGCACCTGGTCGGCCACAGGAGGATGGGCATGCCGGTTGATCGGGCTCCAGTCTACCCCCTGGACCCGGATTGGTGGCCTCAGGCCCCTTCAGCCCGGTCCCCCTCCCCCTCAGCCTGCTCGGCGGCCTCCCGCCCTGCGGCGAGTTCCTCGGTGTGGTGATGGAAGGGGGTGGCGATGATCAGCCAGGAGATCCAGATGGCCAGGGCGTACAGGGGGATTCCCATGATCAGACGGGCCGTACCCAGCAGGCCCACCGACTTGGTCAGGTAGAGGGGCACCTGGACGAGCAGACGGAGGGCGAAAACGGCGATCCACATGAGTGTGACGATGGTGTAGGCCTTCAGGAGAGGGCGGTCCGACCGCCACCTGCGGAGCCAGTCACGGAAGCCGGAAAAGACCGGGTCCCTCACATATTCCACCAGGGCCCCTATCCCGGGCACCTTGACCAGGACGGTGGCAGACAGGAGGACAATCCAGAAGATGTTGATCAGGAAGCCGGGCAGGTAGTAGTTCCTGGCATCCTTGCTCAGCCAGGCCCAGACCAGGCAGATGGCCACTGACAGGAGGCCGGTCAAAGCCCCCAGGAAGGACTGGCGGGTCACCAGGCGGATGGCCACCTGGACCAGGGCCAAGGCACCGGAGGCGATCACGGTCCATTTGAGCTCCCTGGTGGCGACGAACATGACGACGAAGAGGAGGCCGGGCAGGACGGATTCGACCATCCCCCTGACGCCTCCGATGGCTTCATAGACCGAAAAATCCTCGTCCGCCAGGGCTGCCAGCCCCGTGTGCCCTGTCCGCCCGGCCCCGGCTTCCTGCCGGGAATCGCCGGTGCTTGCGCCCTGACCGCCGCCTTCGTCCGCCACGGCCGCCCTCAGCGGACTTCCGAGAACATGGGGCCACGGGAGAGGGTGGTCTTCACCTCGGTCTGCTGATCGCTGTCAAAGGGGCCTTCAGGACGGTCAGGAATCTGGTCCTTGGCCTGGTCCTCCCCCTCCTGGTCGCCTCTGGCGGCCGCACGCTGCAAGGGGGTGACGGGGGTATGCATGGGAATCAGGTCGCGCGGGGCCAGGGGTTCCTCCCCACGGACGATGACCAGGTCGGAGAAGTACCTGTCGAGCACATCCTTCTCATCGCCCTCCTGGGCCGCCGGTCCGGAGAAGATTCCACGCAACATCCAGCGCGGGCCGTCGACACCGACGATCCTGGTCATCAACTCCTTGCCACGCAGGGTGACGGGGAGCATGAGCTCGGTGCCGAAGACCCCGTCGACCTCCTTGGCCTTGGGGTTGGCCTTGATGAGGTCCCTGCGGACATCGTCCCACATCCCCAGGCTCCTGGGGGCGGCGAAGGCCTCCAATTCGAGGCTGGAACCCCCGTAAGTGACGGTGGCGCCAAGAACCTGGCCCGTCTCACGGTTGGCTTTCAGCCTCAGTTCGCTCTTCTGGAGGAAGGGGAGCATGAGTGCGCCGATGTCCAGGTAGTCGTCGTAGTCGATGACGTCCTCGTCATCGCTGTCCCAGGGGCCGTGGTCCACACCGCGCTCACCCCTGGTGCCGTCATCGGCCTCCTCTCCACCGTCCCGCTCGCTGGAGCCCTCATCCTCGACATCCTTTTTTACGGCGGTCAGGTCCTCCTCTCCGGAGGGGGCCGTCTCCTGGCCCTTCCTGCGCTTCCTGCCGAATCCGAACAATCCCATGAGTCCTCGTTTCCTACCGTTTTCCACCTGTACCAGATTAACCGATGCCGCGACCGGCTGACGGACCGGTGCCCGGGCCTCATCGACCCCGGCAATGCGGGCGATCTCCCGACCAGACCTTACAAACACATCATATGGGCATGCTCATACCTCAGACCTCGTAGGTGACCCCCACGGCTGCATGGCCCCTCCAGGCCTTCCGCCCGAACCCGGGAGGTATGAGTAGGAAGCCAGTGGCGCTCCAGGCCAGTTCCGGTGTGACGCACTGGGCATCCACCCTGCGCCCGCGACCCCCCTGCCAGGCCGTGTAGAGTCCGGGTACGGGGCCCGCCATGTCCCTGACCACATCGACGAACTCGCCCTCCTCGAACACCCGGTCCATCCAGGCCGCCTCCTCCCGCTCCCGGGCCGGTCGACGGGCCGGGGAGGAGTCGGCGGACAGCCCGGACCTGTCCCCTTCAAGCTGCGACGCGACCGCAGACCCCCCGGTGGAGACCGCCTCCGGTCCACCCTGGTCGAGGGCCGTATGGACCATGTCGAAACCCCCGCAGACCACTGCCTGGCGCCCGCCGCCGGCGGCCTCGGTCTGGAGGAGGCGGAGACGGTCCTGTGCCCGGGCCAGGAAGTCGGCCCGGGGGGACCCGGCCGGGTGTACGGGAACCTCCGAGGGGGAAAGGCCATCGGGGCCGGGTACCGACAGGCTGACCATGGTGATGCCGTACCCCTGTGGAGAAATCAGGTCGGCCTGGACCCAACCTGTCCCCTGGACCCAACCCCTTCCCTGGACCCCGGCCGGCCCGCCTTCCCCTTCCGCCCGTCCACGCGCGCAAGGCGGACCGAGCGGAACCACCGCCACCGAGTCCTCTTCCTTTTCCTTCGCCTGCCGGACCTGTACGGGAGACGGGGCGGCCCCGGAAATCAGGGTGGCGGCACGGCTGACCTGTGATCCGGACCCTTGCAGGCAGCAGACATCCGGCCGCCGGGACATCACCGCCCCCAGGAAGGCGGGCAGGTCATGGTCGGCCATCCCGTGCAGGTTGATGCTGTACACGCTCAGGGTCATGGGACCAGGGTAACAGGGTGCCCTTCAGGTTTCAGGCCCTAGGGAAAGCCATCTCGTAACGATTCCTCAACTGCTCGATGGAGACGTGGGTGTATCGCTGGGTGGTGCGCAGGGAGGAGTGCCCCAGCATCTCCTGGACCTCACGGAGGTCGGCTCCCCCGTCAAGCATGTGGGTGGCGGCCGAGTGCCGCAAGGCATGGGGGCCTATGTCAGGCACGCCGGCCCTGGCCGCCTCCTCGTGGACCACCTGCCTGACCTGCCTCTGGCCCACACGGCCCCCCCGCGCCCCCAGGAAGAGGGGGTCTTTGATCGATGTCCGCCCCCATTCCACCCCGGAAAGGACGGGCCGGCCCCGTCTGATCCAGGCCTTCAGGGCCAGGGCGGCCGGTCTTCCGAAGGGAATCACCCTCTCCTTGCCCCCCTTGCCCATGACCTTGACGGTCCCTCCGGGCAGGTCAATGCCGGAGAGGTCAAGGCCGACCAGCTCAGCCACCCTCATCCCCGTGGCGTAGAGGAGTTCCAGCATGGCCGCATCCCGCAGGCGAAGGGCCCCTGCCCTGGAAGTCTCCTCCCCGGAACCCTCAACGGACGTGGGGACGGCACCCTGCGGGGCCGGCCGCCCCTTATCGGCAGCCCCCTGCAACCGGCCGGATGCCCTGTCCTCGGCGGTGTCCATCAGACGGGCCGCCTGTGTCCGGGTCAGGACCTCAGGAAGGTGCTCCCCCTGCTTGGGGGTGTCCAGCATGGCGGCCGGGTCCCTGTCGATCATGCCGTGGGCGGCCAGGTAGGAAAAGAAAGAACGGACGGCGGCCGACTTGCGGGCCATGGAGGAACGGGCATGGGTCCTGGATTCGTGGGCCATCCAGGAGCGCAGGTCGCCGATGTCCACCTGCGACAGGTCCGTGATCCCCCTGCGCCTGATGACGCCCAGAAAGGAGACCAGGTCCGCCCGGTAGGAGCGGACGGTGTTGGGGCTCCTCCCCTTCACCCTGGTCATGAAGTCCGTGTATGCGTCGAGTTCCCGTTCGAAGGTCAACCTGGCTCCCTCCTGCCTGCCCAGTCTACCCCGACCAGGTCCGCATATAATTGGCCCGGGAGGTGGATCATGCCCTTGCCACAGAGCATTCCCCCGGGCTCCCGCCTGGTCGTCAGGACGGCCGAAGGGGTCGACGGGGACGACGGGCGGATGAAGTTCCGCGACTACATAGGACACCTTGTGTCCTGGGACGGAAGGACCATGGTCCTCAACAGGGATGCATCGGCCAATGGGAGCCGGCCAGCCCAGGTGGTGGAGCTCCCCGCTGAGCGCATAGTCCGGATCAAACCCATTCCGGAACGCTCCTACCCCCTAGGCCGGCATGACGGGAGTCGGCCGGCCGGCAACCGGGCCCGCCCCTGAAGACGGTTCCAAGGGTCGGCACCGGGCCCCTGCAAGGCCTCACATGGTGGGCCCCCGACTGACCCTGACCCTTCGGGCGGTCAGGAACCTTTCCACCCGTTCCCCCCTCATGGCGGAAGCCGTCAGAAGTTCCCTCCAATCCTGGGCGCCCAGGTCGATGGTGGAGGTCGAAGCGCCCTCCCCGCCGGCCTGGGCCGTCTTATAGTCCCTGTATGGCTGCGCCTGACTGAAGAATGCCGCGAACCGGTCGGCCGTCGGCTCGCTCCGAGAGGACCCGCCGCCACCCGAGTCCGGTGCCAGCGCCTCCAGGTCCTCGGCAACAGCCGTCAGCCTTCGCGACACCTCCCTAAGAAGGGGGACCACCTCGGCCGCGTTCTCCTCCACCATGGCCCTGGTGCGCTCGGGATCGGTCAGGCTGACCCTGGTCATGTCCCGCCAGGAGCCGGCCGAGAGTTGGACGGCCAGGTTGCGGTCCGGGCTGTCCACGAGGGTGTCCGCCAGGGCGGTCGAAACCACGTGCGGCATGTGGGAGATAAGGGCCGTCGCCCGGTCGTGGGCCGCCGGATCCATGACGATCAGTTCGTCGCCGACACCCTGGGTGATCATGTCCGCCACCGTGAGGAACCTGCCAAAGTCCGTCCCCCCGTCCACACAGACAGCCCACAGGGCTCCTTCGAAAAGGTTGGGGTCGGAGGAGGAGAAGCCGGACCGTTCGTTCCCGGTCATCGGATGGACTCCCACGTAACGGTCACTCAGGCCGGCCCTCCCGACCCGGTCGGCCACCCACCCCTTGACGCTGCCCACGTCTGTCAGGGTGGTCGACGGGGTCAAAACGGGCGCGAGACGGTCCAACATCTCCGGCATGACCTTGAGCGGGGTGGCCAGTACAAGCACGTCCGGCTTGCCCGCCGCCAGATCCTCAAGGGTCCGCACACAATGAATCCCTGCCAGACGGGCCGCCTCATAAGGCCCCTCGTCATGGTTCCAGGCGATGACGAACCGCCCCCGGTCGACAAGGCGACGGGCCAGGGACCCTCCGATAAGGCCCAGACCGGCAATCGCTATCTTGTGGGCCGAGGTGAGGATGGGCGATGGGGCCATTCCCGGCAGGGGGTGCATGGCATCCGGTCCTGCCGAGCCCGACCGGGCATCGAGGAAGGGGGGCAGACCCCCGGTCTGCCCTGGGCCGCCGAGGCGGCCTCCGTCACGATCGGCCCCCGGTCCCACGGACAGGGAGGGAGCCGGGACAGGACCCCTGACGGACCTCCACGCATCCACTGCCCTGCCCTTTCCGCTGTCGTCTACCATAACAACTCCTTGTCCACATCCATCCCCGGGAGTCCATCTGGACCCATGGCCTTCCCCGCCCCGGCCCCTCCCCTGGGCAACATCCACTGGGCGATGGGGGGCTCCGGCCTCTGCCTGCCGGGGTAGACCGCCAGGGTCTTGACCCAGTCCCCCCTGCCCACCGACTCCCTCATCACGTCCCGCAGGCTGGGGTCCCAGGGGGCCGCGTCGATGGTGGCCATGAAGCTGTAAGTCCCGTCATTGCCCTTGATGGGGCGCGACATGAAACTGGTCATGTTGAGTCCCGCATCACGGATCCTGTCCAGGAGACCGGCCAGGACACCCGGTCCCGTGTCCAGGGGGATGAAGACGACCACGGACTCGTAGGCGCTCCCCCGGTCTCCCGTCCGGGGGGATCCTCCAGGTCCCCCACCCAGCCTTCGGGCCAGACCGGCCGCCTCCCTCCGGGCCGACAGGAGGAGGAAGTCCGTGCGGGCCCCCTGAAAGTCCTGGACGGAGCTGCGGTAGGTCTCCAGGCCATACAGACCGCCACAGACCGCCGGCCCCAGGGCCACCTGCCCCGGACGCAGATCACGACAGGCCGCCGCATTCGACGGGGCAGCCACCGGTTCCAGGCCGGTTTCGACTATGAACCTACGGCATTGGGCCAGACCATGCGGGTGGGCCACCACCTGCCTGAGGTCCTCATCACCCGGTCTGACGAAGGCGTCGAAGGCCACCTCCTGCACCAGAAGCCCGAAACCTGCCACCTCCAGGGCATCGGTCAGGGCATCCATGTTGGGCACCACATGGCCCTCGACATTGTTCTCCCATGCCAGCACGCCCAGACCGTCGCCGTCCTCCACATGGCCGATGACGTCGAAGGCCCTCTCGCAGGCGGCAAGGTGGGTCTCCAGCCTGAGAGCCCCCTTCAGCCTTTCCCCGGCGGCCATGGCGGCCTGATGGCTGAAGGATCCGAGCGGTCCCAGGAAGTAAAGCATCTTCCCGTCCTCGTTCTCAGTCATCCGGTCCCTCTCCGTCAGCCCCGTCGAGCGCGGGCGCGGCATCTGGACCCTGCGGCCCGTCCGTGACGGAATGCGCCCCGGAGGTTTCGTCCACCCCACGGGCATGATCCGGGGCCGGCCCCCCACCCAGGTAGGTGAGGACCCCGTCATGGAAGAGGCTGTCAGGCATGAGGAGGACGGCCAGTTGGAGGAAGACCACACCGCACAGCCAGAACCAGAAGGCATGGCGGGTCATGAAGGGGAGGGAGTCGCTGGGCAGGTCCAGGGGCATGAGCACGTCCCCTCCCGGTCCGTACCGGGCCATGAGCCAGACCATCACCGTGGAGGAGACCATGTGGAGGGCCAGGCCAAGTGCACCGGAGTCCAGACGGACCCACCAGGCGGCCAGGAGGACCAGGAGGTAGGCAAGGACAATCCCATATGGGAAGGAGGTCGCCGCCCCCGCCCGGTGGACCACGGTGCCTACCAGCCCGACGATCAGGCCTACGACCAGGGCCAGGAGGTAATTCCAAGGGGACCTGGCCACCCGGGTCCCCTCCCTGACCCTCCCGGCCGGGAGCCCCTGCTCACCGTGCGACTTTTCAGATGGAGACATGCCCTTCACCCTAGTATGACCCGAGTATGACAGAGCATGACAGAGCATGACCGGGTCCGGGTACGGATCCTGCCAGAAGGCACCGAAAATGCCTGATGGCCCGCCGGCAGGATGTCGGCGGGCCATCAGGGAAGCTCAGGGGGCAGGTCTCACTTGCCGGCGTTGGCCCTGCGCTGGCGGGCGTTCCACTTGTACCAGGCATCCCTGTCAAGGATGATCTTGCGCACGCGGATCGATTCCGGGGTCACCTCGACGCACTCGTCGTCGTTGGCGAAGTCCAGGGACTCCTCCAGGCTCATCTGGATGGGAGGGGTCAGGGTCTCCAGGACGTCGGCCGTGGATGAACGCATGTTGGTCATGTGCTTCTCCAGGGTGATGTTGATGTCCAGATCTCCCGGCTTGTTGTTGATCCCGACGATCTGCCCCTCGTAGACCGGTGACTGGGGCTCGACGAAGAAGTCGCCCCGGGCCTGAAGCTTCTGCATGGCATAGGGGCTGGCCTTGCCGGAGCGGTCGGAGACCATGGACCCGTTCTGACGGGTCTTGATCTCGCCGGCCCAGGGGGCGTACCCGGCCGAAATGGATGAGGAGATGCCCGTGCCGCGCGTGGCGGACAGGAGGGCTGTGCGGAAACCGATCAGACCGCGGGAGGGGACGGTGAACTGCATGCGCACCCAGCCGGACCCGTGGTTGGTCATCGTGTCCATCCGGCCCTTGCGGTCGGCCATGAGCTGGGTGACCGCCCCCATGTACTCCTCGGGGACATCGATGGTGTCGTTCTCCATGGGCTCGTAAATCTTGCCATCGACCTTCCTGGTGACCACTTCGGGCCTGCCGACGGTGAGCTCGTAACCTTCACGCCGCATCTGCTCGGCCAGGATGGCCAGGGCCAGCTCGCCGCGCCCTTGGACCTCCCAGGCGTCGGGACGGTCCGTGGGCAGGACCTTGATGGAGACGTTGCCGATGAGTTCGCGGTCCAGGCGGTCCTTGATCATGCGGGCGGTCAGTTTGTGGTCCTTCCCCTCGGTGCCGGCCAGGGGGGAGTTGTTGGTGCCGAAGGTCATCGAGATGGCGGGGTCGTCCACGTGGATCAAGGGGAGGGGACGGGGGTCGTCGATGTCGACGATTGTCTCGCCGATCATGATGTCCCCGACTCCTGCCACGGCCACGATGTCGCCGGGTCCCGCCTCCTCGACGGGGTAACGGTCCAGACCCTTGGTCCGCAGGATCTCGGTCAGCTTGAAGTTCTCCAGGGACCCGTCCACGCGGGAAAGTCCGTACTGCTTGCCCTTGACCAGGGTCCCGTTGTAGATGCGGACCAGTCCCAGACGCCCCAGGTAGTCTGAGGCATCGATATTGGTCACGTGTGCCTGGAGGGGGGCGCCCTCCTCATACTCCGGAGCCGGGATGTTGGTCAGGATGGCCTCGAAGAGAGGTTCCAGATCGCCGTTGTCGGGTTCGGCGCCGTCTGCGGGCTGCCTGGTGGAGGCCTTGCCCGCCTTGGCCGCGCAGTAAATCACCGGCAGGTCCAAGAGGGAGTCCAGATCCAGGTCGACCCCCTCCTCGCTCACATCCTGGGCCAGACCGAGCAGGAGGTCGGTGGACTCGGAGACGACCTCGGAGATGCGGGCGTCGGGACGGTCCGTCTTGTTGATAACAAGGATGACGGGGAGCTTGGCCTCCAGGGCCTTGCGCAGGACGAAGCGGGTCTGGGGCAACGGCCCCTCGGAGGCATCGACCAGGAGGACGACCCCATCGACCATGGATATGCCGCGCTCCACCTCACCGCCGAAGTCGGCGTGGCCCGGGGTGTCCACCACGTTGATGGTAATCCCCTCGGGATGGCCCAGCTTGGAGGCCAGGGGGCCCGTGTACTTGACGGCCGTGTTCTTGGCCAGGATGGTGATCCCCTTCTCGCGCTCCAGGTCGTTGGAGTCGAGGACCCTGTCGGGGATCTCCTCGCGATCGGAGAAGACGTGGGACTGCTGGAGCATGGCATTGACCAGGGTGGTCTTGCCGTGATCGACGTGCGCCACAATCGCCACATTCCGTATATCTCCACGTACCGCCATCAATACCTCATTCTCGCTGTTTCACTCTCAACATACCCGCCGCCTCGTGAAGCAACCCGGGAATCACCTGGTGACCCCCCGGGGATGCGCGACCGGGGCATGGTCCGGCAGACCGGACAAACAGACATAATCGTAACCGCGTCGCCTGACAGGAGGGGAGACCGTGAACCTGTCAGCACAATCTCCCCCTCAGACCCCCTGCCCGGCCCCCTCCTGGGCCTGGGCCAGGGCGGTCTCCTCATCCGGCAGGAAGGGTGCCAGGGAGGGCAGTTCCTCCAGTGAGTCCATCCCCATCTGCTCCAGGAAGAGACCGGTGGTGGTCAGGAGGGCCGCATGGGTTTCACGGTCGGCTCCATCCTCACGGATCAGCCCCCTGACCAGGAGGGAGCGCACGACCCCGTCGGAGTTGACGCCCCTGATCTGGGCCACCTGGCTCCGGGTCATGGGTTGGCGGTAGGCGATGATCGCAAGTGCCTCCAGGGCAGCCTGAGAGAGTCGGGAGGACTGTCCGTCGCGGACGAAGGCCGCGACGACCGGCTGGTATGCGGGGCGTGTGGTCAACTGCCAGCCCCTGGCCGAACGCCGCAACTCGAAACCATGCCCCTGGTAGGCGGCGACCAGGTCGGTCAGGTTTCTGACCACGTCGGATTCGTCCAGGGCCAGGACCCTGGCCAGGTCGGCGGTCTGGAGGGGTTGGTCGCTGGCCATGAGGACGGCCTCCAGACAGGCCCGCGCCCCGCCGGGGAAGTCGTCCACGTCAAAGTCCACATACTCCGGCCTGGTATCGGGAGGGTCCTGCCCCGGCCCAACCCCCTGCCGAGCGGACCGGTCCGTCTGGTCCGCAAGACCGCCGCCAACGTCTGCGCTCATGCGAAGTCTCCCTCATGTATGGTCTCGTCGGCCCCCTCGTCCTCGTCCCCCACCCATCTCAGGTAGAGGGGGGCATAGGGACCCTCCTGCTTGTACTGGATGACCTGCTGCTTGAAGAAGGCCAGGACCGCCAGAAAGCGGGCCACGACCTCAAGGGTGTTGGAGGCCGTGGCTATGATCGTGCCGAAGGCCACGGCCTGTCCCGGACTGGCCAGGAGGGCCCGCCTGACCACTGAGGCCTGTTCGTTCAGGTCCACCAGGGGCACGTGGAGCTGTCGGACCGAGACCTCGTCGGCGGGGGCGTTGGCCAGGGCGGTCGCCGCCAGGAGGGCCAGGTCGGCCGGGCCGACCTTCCACTTGAGATCCGGCGGGGCCGGCAGGGTCACATCATGAAAGCCCGGATGCGGGTACCGGCCTGAATTGGCGGCCAACCGGACCTGGAAGTCCTGGCTTGCCTGTTTGTAGGCCCGGTATTGAAGGAGGCGGGCGAAGAGGAGGTCCCTCTCCCGCAGGGCCTCCATGCTGGCCTCGTCCCTGAGGCCGTCCTCCTGGGCGGGCAGGAGGGCGGCGCTCTTTGCCTCCACCAGTATGGAGGCGACATCCAGGAAGGAACTTGCCTGGTCAAGACTGGAGGAGAAGTCCAGGCCGGATACGTAGGTCAGGAATTCGCCGGTGATTGCGGACAGGGATATCTCGGTCAGTTCCAGCCGGCGGTTGGCCAACATGGACAGGAGGACGTCGAAGGGCCCCTGGTAGACGTCAAGGTCGACGGAGAAGCCTTCGGAAGAGACCCTGCCGAAGGCATCCGGCCCCTCCCCCTGTGCGGCTGACGAGGATGCGACCACTGCGATCAGGCCACGATCCCGCGGGAGACCAACTCCCTGGACACCTCGCGATACTCCTTGGCCGTCTTGTGGTCCGGGGAGAACATGGTGATCGGCTCCCCCGCGACCGTTGCATCCGGCAGCTTGATGGACCGGGTGATAACGGAGTGGAAGACCTTGCCTTCGAAGGCCTCGTATATGCGCTGGAGGACCTCCTCCGAATGGAGCGTCCTCGTGTACATGGTGACCAGCACCCCGTACACCTGCAAGTCCGGGTTGATCCGGCTGCGCACCTTTTCGATCGACTGCATGAGGAGGGCCACGCCGCGCAGGGCGAAGAACTCGGCGGCGACCGGGATGATCACCCCGTCGGCGGCCGTCAATGCGTTGACGGTCAGCAGGCCGAGGGAGGGCTGGCAGTCGATGATGATGACATCGTATTCCTTGCGCAGGGGGCGGATGGTCGAGGCCAGCGCCTGCTCCCTGCCCACCTCGCTGACCAGCTGGATCTCGGCGGCCGACAGGTCGATGTTGGCGGGGATGACATCCAGGCCGGGGAACCGGGTGTGCATGACGACCTGGTGGACATCGAGCGTGGAATCGAACATGGCCGTGTATATCGTGTTGTCGACGCCGTTGGCATTGACCCCCAGACCCACCGTCGCGGCCCCCTGAGGGTCGAAGTCGACGATGAGGACCCGCCTGCCATATTGGCTCAGGGCCCCGGCGATGTTGATGGAACTGGTCGTCTTGCCCACACCGCCCTTCTGGTTGCACATGGCGATGACACGGGCCGGTCCGTGTTGTTTCAAAGGTTCAGGGGCGGCGAAGGTCTCATAATTGCGCCCCAGCAAATCGGTAGGCATACCCTTACCCTACCAACATCCGGGAATGATTGGGGTCAGCGGGTTCCGGCAGGGGCCGACGGACCCCGCAGCCGGGGCCTTACAGGGAAAGGGCCGGTGACCTGGGTGGGCGCGAGGTATTGGGAACCAGTGCGGGTGCCCATGATGACGGCAGATCCCTAACGGGCGCGTGGGTGCGAGGTCTGGTAGGCTTCGATCAGCTTCTGGGGACTGACATGGGTGTATATCTGCGTCGTTGTCACCGATGAATGACCGAGGAGTTCCTGGACCGACCTGACATCGGCCCCGCCTTCGATCATGTGGGTCGCGAACGAATGACGGAGGGTGTGGGGGTGAAGGGGGCGTTGGATGCCGGCGCGTTCCCCGGCCTGCCTCACCACCTCCCAGACGGATTGCCTGCTGAGCCTGCGCCCCCTCTTGTTGAGGAAGACCGCCCTGGATTCGGTCCCCCTTCTGGACCGGCCCTGGAGAGGTGACCGGCCCTGATTCAGATAGGCCGTCAGGGCCTTGCGGGCGTAGGAGCCGACCGGGACAAGACGTTGCTTGTCCCCCTTGCCCGTCAGACGGGCAAGGCCCTCGTCCAGATCCAGATCGTTCAGGTCCAGCCCCACTGCCTCCGACACACGGCAGCCAGTGGCATACATGAATTCCAGCAGCGCCCTGTCCCGCAGGACCACCGGGTCGTTGGACCCCCCCATGGAGGCCGCCTCCAAGAGGCGGGAGACCTCGTCTACGGTCAGCACATCGGGCAGGGTGGAAGGTCCCTTGGGCGCCTTGACCTTTTTCGATGGGTCTGCCCCGGTAAGCCCCTGCCTGAAGGCGAAATCATGCCATGCATGGACGGCGGCCATCCTGCGGGACCTGCTGGCCGGGCTCTCATCGGCCAAGGAGGCCAGGAAGCCCTCCACGTCGGACTCCGTCACCTCCCCCAGCTCCCGACGGCCAAGGCCTTCCAACCAGTGCACGTACATGGTCAGGTCGGACTGGTAGGCGGACACCGTGGCCGGGGCCAGCCCACGTTCCACGCCGATGTAAGCCAGGAACTGGTCCAGAAGGTCCGTCAGGGCGGCGGGGTCCCCTCCGGGGGCGGCGGCGGGGTCCGGCGACCCGCCCGTGCCCGGTCCCGGCCTGCCCTGAGTGATCATGGCCGTCATTGTAGTCTCAGGCAGGAACCCGCCCCATCGGTCTCGCCCCATACGGACCGGGCCTTGATGCCGCAACCGGCCCCGCCGAAGCCAAGCATGAACTCGCCCCATACGGACCGGGCCATGGTGCCTTGAGAACCGTTCAGGAGATCTGCCTGAGGAGGCCGCCTATCCCCTCCTCGCGAAGGATCCGCTGGTAGGGGCCCACCTCCCGGGAGATGATCCCGTCGATGGCGTGCATACCCAGCACCTCGACCGGGGCCTTGTCGTCGGTGAGGACCATGCCGCTGCCCTTGGCCACCGGAGTCAGGTCGGCAGACACCCTTTCCATCTCAGGCATGAGCTCCGTCTTCCCCCTGCCGTCCATGGCGGCAGCGGCCGAGGCCAGCCTGCCGGTCCCCGCCAGTGAGGCCATCGTGCCGCTCCCGCCCCCCTGGGCCCTGTCGGCGGTCTTTTTCGCGAAGAGTTCGCGGTTCGTGGTCTGGGGGACGTCCGCAGTCAGCAGGGAGTCCCTGCCGAAGACCTTGGCGATGGTGGCGGTGAGGGCGGCGTTGATGGACCCTTGGCCGTCGTCGATCATGTTCATGTTGACCACCATGACCCCGCCCGGGTTCAGGTGGTCCTTGACCAGGGAGAAGAACTCCACGGAGCTCATCTGGAAGGGGATGGTGATGTCCTGGTAGGCATCGACCATGATCAGGTCGTAATGCTGACGGCTGGCGGCCAGCCAGGCCCTCCCGTCGTATGTGGAGACCGGGAGGTCGGCGGGCTGGCCGAAATACCGGACGGCCAGGTCGCTTATCGACCGGTCGCTTTCTACCCCTTGTATGGACATTTGCGGATAGTAGCGTTTCAGCTGGCGGGCGTAAGTGCCCGTCCCCATGCCCAGGATCAGGGCGGAACGGGCCTGGTCAGCCATGAGCGGGGCCGCCAGGGCCGTGTCATAGTACATCCCGGTCATGCCGGGCCGTTTCATGGTCACGGACTGGACCCCGAACAGGACGTTGGTCGACAGTATGGTCCGGTCGGAGAGGGTTTTGACCTGGAGGTAGTTGTAGATGGACTCCCCCTCATAGGTCAGCCCCTTCTCCCAGAAGGCGAACCCCGTCAGCGGGGACAGGGCTGCCGATACCACGTAGATGGCAGCAGCCGCCGCGCAGGCCAGGCGTCGCACATAGGAGGAAAGGAAGTAGACCAGGGCGACCAGGAGGAGGACCCCGGAGAAGATCAGGAAGGTGACGAAGGTCCCCACGGCCGGGATGGTCACGAAGGTGGGCAGGAAGGTGCCCAGGATGGACCCCACGGTGTTGCAGGCGCTCAGACGGCCGACGACCGAGGCGTTGTCGTCCAGGGAATCGGTGGCGTTCTTCACCAGTCCGGGCGTGATGGTCCCCAGGAGGAAGAGGGGGGGTACGAAGATGACCAGGCAGGAGACGAAGGCGGCCAGGACCAGGAAGTTCGTGGACACCGTCACGATCAGGAGACCCGAGACAAGGATGATCAGGTACTTGCCGACCAGGGGTATCAAGGCGATCCAGACGGCGGCGACCATGATGCGCATGTAGAGCCGGTCCGGGTCCGGGTCACGGTCGGCCCAGCGGCCTCCGGCGACGGCGCCCAGGGCCAGGGCGATCATGATGGTCCCGATGATGATGGTCCATACGATCTGCGAGGAGGAGAAGTAGGGTGCCAGGAGGCGGGAGGCACCCAGCTCTGCCGCCATGACGGCCATGCCCGAGAAGAACTCGGTCACATAGAGGAAGATCCGTGACCCCAGTATGGGTCTGTCCGTCGGAGGCTTCCCCCTGTCCGACTTGCCAGCCCCGGGGACCCCCGCCCCGTCCTGCCCGGCCAGGGCGTGGTCATCTGTCATGGAGGCTCCCCTCGTTGGTGTCGTCAATCAACCTACCGTCCCCAGGGTGAATCGTCAAATAGGGAAGAACCCGCACAGGGAGCGTTTGGCCAGGTCATCCCGCTTCTCTGAAGGACATGGCACCGTCCCGCTTCCGGGGGTCCGATGGGTCCGCCCTACATCATATGGAGCACTGTCCGGCACAGGTGCCGGTGGTTCCGATGCCGAGCGCTTCGACGGGGCGGTCATCCACGTTCATCGTGATCATCGACCCGGCCCACACGCAGTTTCCTGATTCTTGCATTCAATGAAGGCACCTGCTCCTTTCCTACCTCATCGATCACTGCGAGGAAATCAACTTTGTATATCGGATTGCGTTCTGAAAGATCATGCAGTGACTGAATCGCGTTCACACGCACAATCCTGCTTTCCGACTTGTCGAGGGCCCATCGGGTCAAGAGATCAATGACCTCATCAAGTTCCCTGCCGGTAAGCGCCAGCCTCGATAGGAGCAGAGCCAGATGCCATTTGAACTCCGGATTGGCGGCTCTGCGGCTGAATGCCAGGATCTCGTCTTTATGAGGGGCGAGAAATCGAGGAGACCGTCGTGTCACCTTCTCGATGGCATCGATGCTCCGCATCCTCAGCAGACGTTTCCCTTCATGCAACAAGGAGAACAGCACGTCGAATTGTCTCTGCGTCTTTATGCCCGCGGCGACTTCATCCGCTTGCGCAATCGAACGCAAGTCACCTCCCAGCAACCGTTCCCTCATAGGTCGCGAGGCCTTCCCCCTCTCGGTGCCGTCTGTCAACATGCCGTCCCTCCATGAATCGTCGGATACGGAAGAACCCCGCACAGGGCGGGGTTCTGAACCGGGTGGACCAGGATCCGGCCCCGGTCGCAGGACCGGGACCACATCGCCGGACTCAGGCGGCGACCGGGGCGTTCACATCTTCCGGCAGGGCCTTCTTGGCCTCCTCGACTATGGCGTTGAAGGTGTCGATGTCGTTGACGGCCAAATCAGCCAGAGCGCGGCGGTCCAGCTCGATCCCCGCCAGGCGCAGGCCCTGGATGAAGCGGTTGTATGTGATCCCCTGGGCGCGGCAGCCGGCGTTGATGCGCTGGATCCACAGCTTGCGGAAGTCGCCCTTCCTGGCCTTGCGGTCGCGGAAGTTGTAGGTGAAGGAGTGCAGCAGCTGCTCCTTGGCCTTGCGGTAGAGGCGGGAACGCTGGCCCCTGTAACCGGACGCCCTTTCGAGGACGACCCTGCGCTTCTTGTGCGCGTTGACTGCCCGCTTGACTCTTGCCATGAATAATCCTCAGCTTTCTAACAAACTCACTCGATGACGACGGTTGGGGCCTTACCGGCCCAGCATCTTCTTCATGTTCTTGGACTGGCTCTTGGCAAGTACACCGTCGGTGGAAAGAGCGCGGCGCTTCTGGGCCGACTTGTGCTCCAGATTGTGGCGCATACCGGTGCCGGCGTGCATCAGCTTGCCGGTACCCGTCACCCGGATACGCTTCGATGCAGCGGAGTTACTTTTCATCTTCGGCATTGCTGCCCTCCTTGGATTTCGTTTTCTTAGGGGAAGTGTTTGCGCGCCCGCCGGCGGACTGGCCGGGGGCCTTCGTGGCGTCTATCTTGGCCACCGTCTCTTCGGCCGAGGACTCGGCCTCCTGACGGGCCTCCTTCTCGCCGCCCTTGGCCGCCAGGCGGGCGGCCTGACGGGCCTGACGTTCGGCCCGGGACTGTTCGCCGCGTCGACGCTGTTCGGACTGGGTGTGGACCTTCTTGCCCTTGGGGGCCAGGGTCATGATGATGTTGCGCCCCTCCTGCTTGGGGGCGAACTCGACGGTACCCAGGTCGGAGACGTCTTCGGCCAGCTGTCGGAGGAGTTCCACGCCGCCGATGGGACGGGACTGCTCACGCCCGCGCAGCATGATGGTGACCTTGACCTTGTCGCCTGCGGACAGGAAGCGCTGGACGTGACCCTTCTTCACCTCGAAATCGTGGTCATCGATCTTGAGGCGGAAACGGATCTCCTTGATCTCGGACGTGCTCTGATTGCGGCGGGCCTCACGGGCCTTGATCTTCTCGTTGTATTTGAACTTGCCGTAATCGATGAGTTTGGCGACCGGTGGCTTGGCTTTCGGGGCCACCTCGACCAGGTCGAGATTGGCCTCCTTGGCAAGATTGAGAGCGACCGAGGTCGCGATGATCCCGACCTGCTCGCCGTTCGGCCCGATCAGGCGGACTTGCGACACTCGTATCTCGTCATTGATCCTTGGTTCGTCGCTAATGATGACTCCTTCTCATAACCCATACCTCGTCACAGCCAGACGGACCCCGACAGGCAAGCCTCCGGTGGGATCCACGGAAACCGGAAGACCTCGGCTCACCAGCCGCCTATCCTCCTGGCCGACCATGGATGCAGGCGAAGTCGGGCGGGCACCGGTTCAGACCTCCAGGCCGGAGCTACACCTTGCAGACCATCGTCACATCCAGGCAGGCGGTCCATGCACTCATGCCATGGCCACCCATGTTTCGTGGACCCGGAACCATGATGGGCTCCCAGGTGGGAAAATCCGCTTTCTTGATTTCTCAAGCTGTATCAATGTAGCACAGCACCGCGGACATGACAAGGGGCTGGTCCCTGGCGGGTCATGCCCGATCCCGTCCCTGCCGGACCCCGCCTGGATTCAGGCGGCCATATCCATCAGGTCCGGTTTGGCCCCGTCGTGGATGAAGTAGACGTCATACCAGATCAGGAAGGTGAAGACCGTCCATATCTTCCGACGGTCATCCGTCTTCCCAGCGAAGTTGTCGTCCACCATCTTCAACAGGGCCTCCTGGTTGAAGAAGAGGGCGGTGTAATCCCTCTGGAATACCTCCCTGACCAGGCGGCAGTACTTCTCCTCGCGCAGCCACTGCCGGATGGGAACGGGGAACCCCATTTTCGGCCTTTTCGACCAGGCTGGGGGCAGATGGCGGCCGGCCGCCAGGCGGAAGGCGTACTTGGTGTTCTCATCGGTGATCAGGTACCGGGTGGGGACCTGCTCGGCCACCGTCATGAGCTGCTGGTCCAGGAGGGGGACACGCAGTTCCAGGGAGTGGGCCATCGTCATCTTGTCGGCCTTGAGGAGGATGTCGCCCGGCATCCACTGGTGCATGTCAAGATACTGCTTCTTCTTGAGTTCGGAAAGGTCCTGCCCCTTCAGCCTGTCGTAGGTGGCCCCGACGATCTGCCACACGTCGGGTGAGGAGCGGAAGCCCGGCGTCAGGAGCCGGTCAGCCTCCTCCGGGTCGAAGACCATGGCCTGACCGATGAAGGTCTCCTCGGCCGGGCCCAGATTCGAGGAGAGCTGAAGGGCGCCGTGGAAGTTCTTGCCCTGGGCCCACCGGCCTATGGCGTACCTGGCCGGCCGGGGCAGTTCCCCCAAAAGCCTGGTGAAGACCTTGATCAGCTTGGAGCGTGTGTGCACCCCGTAGTCGGTGTAGCCGGCGAAGAGCTCATCGGCCCCCTCCCCGCTCAGAACCACCTTCAGATCCCTGGCGGCCAGCTCCGAGAGGAAGAAGAGCGGAACGCAGGAGGGGTTGGAATCAGGCTCGTCCATGTACCACTGGATCTGGGGGAAGGAGGCGAAGGCCCTGTCTCCGTCGAGGACCTCCGACGTGTTGTTCAGATCCAGCAGTGCTGCCAACTCGTCGGCCTGCTCCGACTCGTCCTTCCCGCCCTCGGCAAAACCGATGGAGTAGGTGTGGCAGGGGCGCGCCAGGGCGGCGACATAACTGGAGTCCACGCCCGAGGAGAGGAAGGACCCGACTTCGACATCCGCCACCTGGTGGACCCTTACCGAGTCCTGGACGGCGCTGTCGATGGAATCGACAAGATCATCCAGGGACTGCCCGCCCTCGGAGAAGCGGCAGTCATAGTACCTGCTGATCTTCAATTCGCCGGCCTCGTAGGTGAAGCAGTGCCCCTCGGGAAGGGCGAAGACCCCCTTGAAGAAGGTCTCATGCAATGCCGGATACTGGAAGGTCAGGTAGGGGCGGAGGGCCTGCTCGTTGAGCTCCTTGCGGAAACGGGGGTGGAGGAGAAGGCTTTTGATTTCAGAGGCATACATGAAGGTGCCGCCCATTTGCGCGTAATAAAGGGGCTTGATGCCGAAGTGGTCGCGGGCGCCGAACAACCTGCCCTTCTCCCGGTCCCATATGACGAAGGCGAACATGCCGCGCAGGCGGTTCAGGACGCCCTCCCCCCACTCTTCGTATCCATGGAGGATGACCTCCGTGTCGGAGGCGGTCGTGAAGGTGTGCCCCCGCTTCGTGAGCTCCTCCCTGAGCTCCTTGTAATTGTAGATCTCCCCGTTGAAGGTGATGATCATTGAGGAGTCCCTGCTGCAGATGGGCTGGTTCCCGCCCTGGAGGTCGATGATGCTCAGGCGGCGGAAACCCATGGCCACCTGACCGTCCACGTAATGTCCCTCGTCGTCGGGACCCCGGTGCTTGAGCACATCGGTCATGGAACGCAGGACAGGCGACTTCTCGTCCGCCGGGGCGTCATCGACAAAACCAGCTAAACCACACATGCAGGCTCCTTACAACGTTGTGGATATGCATATGGCAATACACTCAAATGACACGATACACCTGTATGTCGGGGCTGAACCCCTCCCCCGAAGCATTGTTGACAAGTGGATTAGTCCCTCCCGGGGCCTTCCCGACAAGGAGCCAGGCCGCGGGCTCACGGCCGGACGGCCCTTGCCACGGCGAAAAGGGACGGCCCCGGGACCTGTCTGCAGGCCCGGGGCCGTCGATGCCTTCATGAGGGATAGCCGTCATCTGCCGCCGTCTGCCGACCCCTCCCCATCCAGGAGAGGGAGGAAGTCCGCATATCCCTCGGACTCCATATCCTCACGGGGTACGAAACGCAGGGCTGCCGAGTTCATGCAGTAGCGCAGGCCACCGCGATCACGCGGCCCGTCATCGAAGACATGGCCCAGGTGGATGCCCGTCCCCGCCGTCCTCACTTCGATGCGGGGCCTGCCAAGGAGTCGGTAATCCTTCCTCCTGACCAGGAGGTCGGGGTCTATGGGCTTGGAGAAGGCCGGCCAGCCACAACCCGAGTCGTACTTGTCCGTCGACAGGAAGAGGGGCTGTCCGCTGACCACATCCACATAGATGCCGGGCCGGAACTCCTGGTCGTACCTGTTCGCAAAGGGCCGCTCGGTGGCGGCGTGCTGGGTCACCTCGTACCCCTCCCTGTCCAGGGACCAGATAGCTTCGATGTAGCGTTGCCGCTGACGAACCTGACTCATGGCCTCGGCGGGTATGTGGCAGTATCCGTCCGGATGCTTGGCCAGGTAATCCTGGTGGGACTCCTCGGCCGGATAGAAGTTTTTCAATGCGTCGACCTCGACGGCCGGCCGACGGCCTGTCCGGGCCTCAAGCTGGTCCAGGGCCTTGCGGAAGACCGGCTCCTGCCGTGCCCTGTCGCCCTCCTGCCAGTACAGGCCGCTGCGGTATTGGCGGCCACGGTCGTTGCCCTGCCTGTCGACGGAGAAGGGGTCGATCACATCCAGGAGGAGGAGGGTCAAAGTCCGCAGGCCGACCCTCTCGGGGTCGTAATCGACCCGGACGCACTCCACCGCGTCGGTGGTGCCTGAACAGACCTCCTCGTACGTGGGAGAGGGGACCAGGGACTGGGCATAACCCACCTGGGTGTCGACGACCCCGTCCACCTCCTGGAAGTACCTTTCCACCCCCCAAAAGCAGCCCCCGGCCAGATAGGCCGAAGCCGTGGAAGCCGAACCTCCGGCCCCTGCCGAACCCCGCATGTCAGATTCGAATGCCATGGCACTGCCTCCTGTCTGTTCGTGCGGACCTTCGGACCGGGGCATACGGCGCTCCCGGCCTTCGCCCGCTTGACCACGGCCCACGATGAACCCGTCCGCAGAATCATCGTGTGTGGTCAACAGGTCCGCTCGTCCGTCTATTCCCCAGGAACCGCTTATTTTGCAGACCCGTACACCATCTCCACAGTCCTCCCCTTCGGGTGAGCGGAACCGCCTGAAGGGGGATCGGCCGCCCGACGGCGCGGGCGCGGGGGCCAAGAGGCCGACGGGGCCCTGTGGACCAAGGTCAAGCCGACGGCGCGGGCGAATCGGACCAGGGCCGCGTCCCCCCGCCGGCGACCGGCAACCTCCCCTGAAGACGGGGCTCGGGCCGGAATCCACGATCAGGGAGGGTGGCGGCGCCGGGATTGAAGGCTGAGATTGAAAGGAGGTCGGCCACGTGCTTAGCTGGAGGACGAAAGGCGGTGACCATGGTCCGAATCAACAGGGGGACCTGTCATATATGGGGTGCCGGAGACTACTACGGCAATGAGGGCCTGCCGGCCGCCGGCGACTGTGTGATCGCCGCGGACGGAGGGGCGGACCGGGCCTCCCTGGCCGGGGTGACCCCCGACCTGATCATCGGTGACTTCGACTCCATCGGCCCCCGTCCGGCTCCCCCAGGCACCGACATCTGCCGACTGCCGGCGGACAAGGACGACACGGACATGTTGGCCGCAGCCAAGATCGGCTGGCAGCGGGGCTACATCCGCTTCCGCATATACGGCGGACTGGGCGGCAGGATCGACCACACCCTGGCCAACCTCAACCTCCTCAACAGGATCACCGCCGCCGGGGGGCAGGCCCTCCTGTACGGCAGCGGGTCCATCGTGACGGCCCTGAGCCGGGGCAGCCTCTCCTTCCCCGCCTGGCGGCCGAAGGGCAACCGCACGATTTCGGTCCTTTCCTCCAGCGACCTGTCCCGGGGGGTATGGGAGAGGGGGCTCAGGTATGAGGTCGAAGGGATGTCGATGACCGACACCGAGGTGACCGGGGTCAGCAACGAATTCCTGCCCGGCCGGCCCTCCCGCATAGAAGTGGCCTCGGGGACCGTCTACGTGACCTTCCCCGACAAGGCACCGGAACCGACCTGGGCCACCGACATGACGGCGGCCCCCTCCCTGGGCGAGGTGACACGGGAACGCTCACACTGGCTGACCGTGGGAAGATATCTGCCGGAAGAGCCGCACGAGGGTGAACCAGACAAGGAACGAGTAAGTGGAAGGGACGAGATATGACGGTGAGGGAGGCGGTCTTGGGCCACCCCGACGGGCCCGGGGACGATGAGGCGGCAGGAGGCGGGAGGGCAGCGGGCGACCTCCCTCTCCTCCTTTGCTACCGCCCCTGCTCCACCTGCGCCAGGGCCAGGGCCTGGCTGGAGGCGGCCGGCATCGCCTACCGCGAGCGCGACATCAAGGCAGACAACCCCGGTCGCCAGGAGATCGAAGACTGGCAGGGGGCCTCCGGGCTCCCCCTGAGAAGGTTCTTCAACACCTCCGGAAGGGCCTATCGGAGCCTGGACCTGGCCCGTCGCCTGCCCGGCATGTCTCGGGAGGAGGCGCTCGACCTCCTCTCCTCTGACGGCATGCTCCTGAAGAGACCCATCCTGGTAACGGGCTCGCAGGTCCTGGTGGGTTTCCGACCCGACCAGTGGGCCGATCGGTTCGGCCGACAGGCTGACAGAGAAAAACAGGGCGGGGATATGAACGGAAATTCTAACAAATCATGATCTGTTGGAAACCCAAACGCACAACATTTTCTACCATTTTTTTTGTTCGTTTTTCGTAGGGTAAAGCGGGCGCTGCGGCTTGCTGGAAGTACACACACCGCATTAGAGTATGAGATGTTATCAATAAAAGGACGTGTTCAGCCCGGTTGCGTCTGTGCTGTATACGCCCAGTCTCCAAGGGAGAATTCAATGACAGTCAAGATTGGTATCAACGGCTTCGGTCGTATCGGACGTCTGGCCTTCCGTCGCATCTTCGAGCTCCAGGCCCGTGGCGGTGACGCATCCAACATCGAGGTCGCGGCCATCAACGATCTGACCACCCCGTCGATCCTGGCCTACCTGCTCAAGTATGACAGCACCCAGGGCAACTTCCGTCATGACGACGGCACCCCCGTCGAGGTCACCTCCACCGACACCGCCATCGTGGTGGACGGCAAGGAATACCCGGTCTACGCCGAGAAGGATGCCAACAACATCCCCTGGGTGAAGAACGACGGCGTGGATTACGTCCTGGAGTGCACCGGCTTCTACACCTCGGCCGAGAAGTCCCAGGCCCACCTGAACGCCGGCGCCAAGAAGGTCCTCATCTCCGCCCCGGCCAAGGATGACACCACCCCCACCGTGGTCTACGGCGTCAACGAGGAGACCCTGAAGGCCTCCGACAAGATCATCTCTGCAGGCTCCTGCACCACCGGCTCTCTGGCCGCCATGGTGAAGATGCTGGATGACAACTTCGGCATCCGTCTGGGCTACATGACCACCATCCACGCTTACACCGGCTCCCAGATGCTCCTGGACGGCCCCAAGGGGAACAAGCCCCGTGGCACACGTGCTGCCGCCATCAACACGATCGAGCACTCCACCGGCGCCGCCAAGGCCATCGGCAAGGTTGTCCCCTCCGTGGACGGCAAGCTTCAGGGCCACGCACAGCGCGTGGCGGTCCCCTCCGGCTCCGTCACCGAGCTGACCTGCATCCTCGACAAGAAGGTCACCAAGGAAGAGGTCAACGAGGCCGCCAAGAAGGCCTTCGCCAACACCGATTACTACGGCTACAACGATGAGGGCATCGTCTCCTCCGACATCATCGGCGACACCCACGGCGGCGTCTTCGATGCCACCCAGACCGATGTCAACACCCACGGCGATGACCAGATGGTCCGCACCGTCGCCTTCTATGACAACGAGTACGGCTTCACCAGCAACATGATCCGCACCCTCCTCTACTTCGCCAAGCTCGGCGAGTGAGCCAGGCAGCGGCACCGCTCTTCCGGTTCTGAATCCGGTAGCGCCCGGGTCGGATGAACCCATGGGGTCCATCCCCGTCCGGGTGGGACCGTACAGGTTCCCGGCAGGCGGATGAATCTGATGGAATCGGGCCCCCCCCCCCCCCCGGGGGGGGGGGCCGATTCGCATTGGACCGGCGATATCCCCCCCCCCGGGTCAGCTGCGGACCCTGGCCAGGGTCTTCATCAGGAGGTCGGACAGACAGCCCACCACCACGCCGACGACGAATCCTATGAGCATGACGGCCAGGGGGTTGTCGGCCAGCCAGGCTGAAGCCAGATAGCCGAGGATCCACATGTAGACCGACCAGAGGAGCCCCGCCAGGGCCGACAGGGGAACGTATCGGGAGAGTGGGTAATGGGCCGCCCCCGCCGTCAGGTTGATGATGGTCCTGCCCCAGGGGACGAAGCGGGAGGCCACGGTGAAGAAGCCCCCTCCACGTTCGAAGGCCCGATGGGCCCAGGAGATGACGGCCTTCCCCTTGGCCCCCTTGAAGAGGGACATCTTGTGGAGGGGAACCAGCCGACCCAGCCAGTAGGTGCAGACGTCACCACCGGCAAAGGCCAATGCACAGACCAGGAAGACGGCGAGAGGGTGGGGGGAACCGGTCGCCCTGAACGATGAGGCGGCGGCCAGGACCGCCAACTCCGTTGGAATCGGGACGATGAGTGCGTCCAGGAAGGCTGCCACGAACAGGGTCGGCAGACCCCACCCGGAGGAGACGGCGGCCAGGAGCCAGGCGTTGACAGTCCCCATAACGATCATGACCTCCCATTCGAACATTCAACTGCACACAGGCCCCCGCAGGAGGCCGTCTCCGACAGGTAGTCGACCTTACACCGAGACCGGGAGAGAATCCAGGAGGGGGTAGCGGCAGACCGGCCCGGCCGGTCCGGAGGCGGGCGGGCAGACCCTGCCTACCATGGTTGCATGAGCAGAAAGCACAAGAAGGAGGGGGCCGAGATCCCCACACCGGCCATTGCCCAGTTGGAGGCCGCGTCGATCCCTTACGCGATTTACGAGTACGAGCACTCTGCCGACCACATGGATGATGGGTATGGACTGGAGGCGGCCAGGCGGCTGGGCATGGACCCGGGCCGCATCTACAAGACACTGATGGCAGATGTCCATGACCGGAGGGTGATAGGCATCGTCCCGGTGGACGGCCACCTGAACCTCAAACATCTGGCAGCGGCCGTGGGGGCGAAGAAGGCCAGGATGGCCGACAGGGAGGTCGCCCAGAGGGAGAGCGGCTACGTCCTTGGGGGCATTTCACCCTTCGGGCAGAAGGTCAGGCATCAGACGGTCCTGGACCAGGGCGCCCTCGCGTTCGACCGGATCCTGGTCTCGGGCGGGCGTCGCGGACTGGACGTGGCGGTGGCCCCTCAGGACCTGATCGACCTCCTGGAAGCCCTGACCGCCCCCATATCCACCTGGTGAATTCCCGGACCCGGGCTTTTCTCCGCCCCGGACGCAAGGAGGCCTGTCAGCGACCGGCCCCCCGCAGGGCGGAGGGGAGGACGAAGTGCATGTTCTCTTTTATCGTCTCGGCATGGGTCACCTGATCGAAGCCGAGACCGGCCAGGGCCTCGAGGACGCCATCAACCAGGTCCTCCGGCACGGAGGCACCGGAGGAGACCCCGACCGAGACGAGGCCTGCGAACCAGGAGGGGTCCAGCTCTCCGGCATCATCCACCCGATGGGCCCGCCCCAGCCCACCCGATCCGGCATCGACCCCTTGGGCGGCGAACCTCCTGTCCAGGGCGGACTGGGCCACTTCAACCAGGCGGACCGAGTTCGACGAGTTGGCCGAGCCCACGATGACCACACAGTCCGCGCATCCGGCCACCAGTTTCACGGCCTGCTGGCGGTTCTGGGTGGCATAGCAGATGTCCGAACCCGGCGGCTCCTCGATCCAGGGGAACCGCTCCTTGAGGGCCGCCACCACTTCGGCCGTTTCATCCAGGCTGAGGGTTGTCTGGGTGAGCATGACCAACCTGACATCGGGGGTGAAATCCAGCGAGTCTATGTCGTCCACATGCTCGATCAGGTGGACCCGGTCCGGGGCCTCCCCCACGACCCCGATGGCCTCGTCATGCCCCCGGTGCCCTATGTAGACGATCTGATAACCGTTGCGGACGAAACGGTGGACCTCCCGGTGGACCTTGCTGACCAGGGGGCAGCTGGCATCGATGACGTTCATCCCCCGCCTGTCGGCCTCCTCCTGCACAGCCGGCGCTATGCCATGGGCCGAAAAGACGACGGGCACCCCGGCCTGCACCGCCCGGTCCGGAATCTGGCCCAACTCATCCACGAATACGGCCCCCCGCCCGGCCAGGTCCTCCACCACGTGACGGTTGTGCACGATCTGCCTGCGCACATAGACCGGGGGCAGGTCGCCGCCTGCAACCGACCGGCCGGAAGCGTCCTGGGAACGACGGTCAAGGATGGTGCTGACGGTCTGTATGGCACGGTCCACACCGGCGCAGAAACCCCGGGGGTCGGCCAGGATGACCCTGCGCCCGCCCCCATCCGCACTTCCCGTCGGCCTGAATCCCTGCATCCTTCCTCCCATCGGTGACTTGCTACCAGCGTCATGATAAAGGTCCCACCCACCGCCCGCCAGGCATTCCGGCCGTCTTTCACCAAGCGCACCCAGACCCGGGCCGAGGCGGGCCAGACAGGCATGCAGGTATCATGGGGAGAGGAAACATCCACGAGCACATGGAAGTGGGGATATGCATCACAGTGAGATGACAGGCGTTGCCCTGCCAAGGACAGGCCAGCAGTTTTCAATCGGATTCGGTGACTATACGGCGGTCGTCACCGAGCTGGGCGCCATCCTGAGGGTACTCAGATACCGCGGGAAAGACCTTGTGGTCCCCTTCGACCCCGACGGCCAGGTGCCCTGCAGCAACGGAAACGTCCTGGTCCCCTACCCCAACCGCATCGAGGACGGCGAGTACACCTTCCAGGGGCGGACCTACCAGATGCCCATCGACGAGCATGAACGCAACAACGCCATACACGGATTCGGCTACCGCTATTACTGGAGTCTGCAGAGACTGACCGAGAACGGCGTCACCCTCACATGGAGGGTGCCGGACCTCAAGTCCTATCCCTTCGACGTCCTGGTCACCGTGACCTATGCCATCGACGATCAGGGACTGACCATGACCACAAGCGCCACCAACATGGGGGACGAGCCTGCCCCCTGGGCCTTCGGCATCCACCCCTGGCTGTCCAACGGGAAGCGGTCCACCGGCGATGCCATAGAGGAGGACAATTCGGCCTGCTCCCTCAGACTCCCCTGCCGGACCCACGTCACCGTGGACCCGGACCGACTCCTGCCCACAGGCCAGGAGGACATAAGCGGCATCTACGACCTGACCCAGGGTCCCAGACTCCAGGGGAGGTCCTTCGACGATGCCTGGAGCGATCCAGACCGTGACGGGGACGGGACCAGCACGGCGGTCTTCACCAGGCCGGACGGCATCCAGGTCAGCCTGTGGGGCGATGAGACGATAAACTCCTGGCAGGTGTGCACCGGGACCGGTTTTGATGCCAGCTTCCGGCCGGCAGGGGTCGCCGTCGAGCCCATGACCGCCTATGCCAACGCCTTCCGGACGGGCAAGGACCTGGTCGTCCTCAAGCCGGCGGCCACCTATACCACCCAGGTGGGTTACCACGCCCAGACCCTGTGAAAGGGTGCCGCTCCTCCCCCTCCCCGCTTCTTCCGGTTACGGCATGCGGGCCGGGAAGAGGGCCGCATCCTGCGGTTCGCCGTCGTCCTGCAGGCCCTGTCCCGGGCAAAGGTCAAGCGATTGTGCGATACTGTAGCAGGCTTGTTTCATATTCAGCAGCAAAGGAGTCCATCATGGGTATGCGCGGACGCAAGCGCAGGGATCGCCGCAAGAAGGCCGCCAATCACGGCAAGAGGCCGAACACCTGATCGTCGACCCCGGTTCCGTCAGGAGCCGGGGTTCTTTTTTTCTTCACCCCTGCACAGCCCGTCCATGCCTCCACCGGCAAAGACCACCGGAGGGAACGCAGACAGGGGTGGCGGAGGCGGCAGGAGACGCTTGGCCCTCCCCTGGGGAGTCAAGTCCTGCGCCGGATTTGGCCGTGGAAGATCATCCGTCCAGGTCGTCGAACATGTGTTGAAGTCGGTCTATCAGGCAGGCGGGGGCCGTTGTCGGCCTCAGATAGGCCCTGAGTTCCTCTATGACCCGCCGTTCACGCTCGTCGCAGCAGGTGGCGGGGTCGAAGCAATCGGCCGAAGGGTCCTGGGCCGATTCGATGTGCAGGCTGGATGCCGTGACGCTGACGCCGTCCCCGTCGCTGCGCGCGATATAGCGACTCACCTCTACGTGTCCGGCCATGTCGACCCTCCCTGTTTCCTTCCTGCAACGACCCTGTGCGGTCATGACTTCATACTAGGCTTCACAGGCCTGCGCCCGCCAGGTTCCGCTGACGGCGAGCCGGTCTCCGCACCTTCCTTGCCCTGGCCATAGCCCCGCTCGGCCGCATACCTCTCCAACTCCTGGCGCAGTTGCGTGCGGGCACGGTTCAGCCGGCTCATGACGGTCCCGATCTTGATCCCCTGCTCATCCGCCACCTGCTGGTAGCTCTTGCCGTCGATGGCGGCGTCGATGAAGACCCGGCGGCGCTCCGGGCTGAGCCTGTCCAAGGCGGCCATGATCTCCTGGGGGGCGAAGGTCTCCAGGTACTCCTGTTCGGCTGATTTGAGGCCCTCAGACCCATGTTCGGAGGCTGAATAGATGTCCCAGTCGTTGTACTCGCCGGTGGAATCGTTGGCCCTCTGCGGCCGGCGCTTGGCCTTGTGGTACTGGTTGAAGAAGGCGTTGCGCTCGATCGTCGTCATCCAGGCCTCGAAGTTGCTCCCCGGCTGGAAGCGGTCGAAGGCCTTGAAACCCCTCTCGAAGGTGTCCTGGACCAGGTCCTGGGCGTCGTCGGGGTTGTTGGTCAGTTTCATGGCCTGGCGGTAGAGCACATCCACTGCGGGCATGGCGAGCTCCTCGAACCGGCGTTTCCTGTTTTCAAGCTCGTTTTTTTCTGCCACAGCTCCATTGTGCCATCGAGGGGGACGAAGACGCGCAGCGACATCCGAACGGCCCGGCCCCCTTGAGAACCGCTTCGGCTACCATGTTGACTAACAGGAGGGGATTGGCGACCATGATCGACGATGTTTTCACAGCTATGGAAGAGGCGGTGACCCAGGCACCCACGCAGGGGGCGGACACCCGGCTCGACGAATCATGGCTTTTGGGATTCGACACCGAAACCACCGGCACCAAGCCAGGCAAGGACGCTATCGTCTCGGCCAGCCTGGTCCTTCGGGACCCGGAACAGGGATACGAGGGCGACTCCGTGGCCAGCTGGGTGATCAACCCCCACCGCCACATCAGCAAGGGGGCCAGCCGGGTCAACGGCTTCACCGACGAGTACCTGGCCGAGAACGGGAGCGAACCGGCCGAGTCCATCGCACAGATCGCGGGGATCATCGCCGGCGCCCAGGCGAAGATGATCCCCCTGCTGGCCTACAACGCACCGTTCGACGTCCACATGCTCAACGGCGACATCGGCAGGTGGGCCGGAGGGACCGTGCCCGAATTCGTGCCGGACGACATGCTGGTGGTGGACCCCCTGGTCCTGGACAGGGCCATATCCCACCGCTCCGGCCGGCGGACGCTGAGCTACACGGCCGAATACTACGGGGTCCGCCCGCACGGCAACTACCACGATGCCACAGCCGACACGGTCGTCTCCATCGACCTGATCAAGCCCATGACCACCCTCTACCCCCAGCTGGCCCGAATCACGTTGGACCATCTCATGGATTGGCAACGCCAGGCCCACGAGGAATGGAAGGCCTCCTTCAACCAGTGGCTGACCTCCCACATGAGGCGCCCGATCACCGACAGCTGGTTCTGATCCGTCCGACACGCCAGCCGCTCTCCCCATTTTGTCCATTCGGTCAAGGCAGGCCGTCCGGCCCCGTCCTGGACAGGCGACGGATATAGACTTGGGACCGGTCGTCTGAACGGCGGTGACGGGCCGCCGACGGGCCCGGTCCCGGCATGGGGCCAGCCGGCATCGCACGGGACGGGCACCCCTGCCCCGGCTGACGGCGCGATCCGGTTGTGAACAAAGGAACGGCACGCATGGCTTTGACATTGGAATCCGCAGTGGAGACGCTCGCCGGGCACCGACTCCTGCGGGAAATCATCCAGGGGGACAGCTGGTTCCTCGATCCCGGGCGGCTGCCTGATGCCCGCAGGCCCTTCACCGGGGTCTCCTATGACTCACGAACGGTGACGGAGGGCGCTCTTTACTTCTGCAAGGGCTCGTTCAAGCCCGACTACCTGGTGCAGGCGGACAGGGCCGGCATGGCGGCCTACGTATCCGAAACCCCCATGAACGAATGCACAGGGGCTCCAGGGATCATAGTCAACGACGTCCGCAAGGCCATGAGCCTTCTGGCCGCCGACTTCTACGGTCACCCCGAAGACGACCTGGCCCTGGTGGGGATCACCGGAACCAAGGGGAAGACCACCACCGCCTACTACGTGCAGGGCATCCTCAACCGGTCCAGCGGGGGGAGGGCGGCCCTCCTCTCCTCGGTCGACAACTGTCTGGACGGGAAGCACTACGAGGAGTCCCAGCTGACGACGCCGGAATCCCTGGATCTTTTCCGCATGATCAGGCAGGCCGTTGACGGGGGCATGCGCTACCTGGTCATGGAGGTGTCGTCACAGGCCTACAAGGTGGACAGGGTCTATGGGCTCACCTTCGATGTCGGGGCCTTCCTCAACATATCCCCTGACCACATCAGCCCGATCGAGCACCCCACCTTCGAGGACTACCTTTACTGCAAGCGCCGGATCGTCCAAAACTGCCGCCGCCTGGTACTCGGATCCGCCTGCGGCCATGCCGACCTGATCCGCGAGGATGCCGGGATGGCCGGAGTGCCCGTGACCACCTTCGCCCTGTCCGACCGGCAGGACGGGTCCCCGGCCGACGGCGATTTCATGGCCGTCCCGGTCGACCAGGCGGATGAGGCGGGGGGCCTGCCCGACACCTTCCTCCTTTATGGGAGGGGGAAGGAGATCGGCCGCCTGACCCTGTCCATGGACGGCGACTTCAACGGACTGAACGCCGCGGCGGCGATGGCCATCGTCTCCTGTCTGGGCCTGAATCCAGGATCCGATGACCTCACAGCCTTGAGTCGGATCCGCGTGTCCGGACGTATGGAGCGCTTCTGCGCAGACAGCCTGGTCGTCTATGTGGACTATGCCCACAACCAGGCCAGCGTCGGCGCCCTCCTGGACTTCGTGGAGGGCAGGTACGGCGAAAGGGACCCAAGGGTCACCCTGATCACGGGGTCGGCCGGAGGCAAGGCGCAGGACCGCCGGTCCGGCATCATCACGGCCGCCCAGGACAGGGTCGACGAGATCATCCTGACCACCGACGACCCCGGCGATGAAAGCGCGGAGGAGATCTGCAGGCAGATGGCGGGCTTCGTGACCAACAGGGAGGTAGAGGTCCGTACGGTCATCGACCGTACGGAGGCTATCCGCACGGCGGTCGACCAGGCCGGATCCGATGGACGCTTCGACGTGGTCCTGGTCATAGGCAAGGGGGAGGAACGGTGGATCAAGAGCCAGGGCCGCCACCTGCCCTACGAGGGCGATGACCGGGTCGTCGCCCGCCTCCTCTCGGACAGGTCCCCCGCCACCCCACCCGGGGAGGGGTCCCGTGTTGCCCGGTGAGAAAGACGGCCGGCCTTCCGGGGCGTCCGCACACATACACCTTCAGGATTCACCAGCTAAGGAGATTCAGGTGAGCAAGTCAACCCGGCGGTTCCAGCCGGTCATACTCGGCAGCGACATCAACGCCTATGGCATGGCCCGTGCCTTCCATGAGGCTTACGGGGTCAAATCGACGGCCTTCGCGCACATGCAGCTGTCGCCCACCAAGTTCAGCCGTATCATCGACGTCAACATCGTCAAGGGGTTCGACCGGCCTGAAATCTTCACCCGCACCCTGACCGAGTGGGGCCGGTCATACAAGCGGGAGCATCCGGACACCACCCTCCTCCTCCTGCCCTGTGGTGACGTCTATGCCAACCTCCTGGACGCCGACGGGGGGGCTCTCAGGCAGTGGTTCGTCTTCAACGCCATCGATTCCGGCCTCAACCGCAGGCTCAGCCTCAAGTCGGAGTTCTACAGGCTCTGCGACCGGTACCAACTCCCCCACCCACGGACCAAGACCGTGGACAAGAAGGGGGTGGAGAGGGGGGACTACAAGGACCTCCCGTTCGATTACCCGGTGGCCATGAAACCGGCCGACAGCGCCGAGTGGCTGGGCATAGACTTCGAAGGCAGGAAGAAGGCCTTCATCTTCGACTCCCCCGGTCAGCTGGAGACCATGATCCGCCGGGCCTACGCGGCAGGTTACCGGTCCGAGATGGTGATTCAGGATTTCATCCCGGGAGATGACAGCCGCATGCGGGTCCTGAATGCCTATGTCGACCGGAACCACAAGGTGCGCATGATGTTCCTGGGTCACCCCCTCCTGGAGGACCCCACCCCTGAGGCGGTCGGCAACTACGCCGCCATCATCCCCGACTTCAACCAGGGTGTCTTCGACAGGCTCAAGTCCTTCCTGGAGGACATCGGCTACAGCGGGGTCGCCAACTTCGATATGAAATACGACGAGCGCGACGGGGAGTACAAGCTGTTCGAAATCAACCTCCGTCAGGGGCGCAGCAGCTACTTCGTCACACTGAACGGGTGCAACCTGGCCCGCTACTTCGTGAACGACCTGGTCGACGGCACCCCCTTCGACGGCGATACGCTCTACGCCCGCGGGGACCGGCTCTGGATGGAGATACCGGTCGACATCTTCCGCACCTACGCAGCGGACAATGAAGACAAACGGCGGGGACTGGCCATGATCAAGAGCGGCAGGTGGGGGACCACACTGGCTTACCGGAAGGATTCGGGCCTCCTGCGCAGACTGATGATCAGGCACATGTACTCCATCTACCGCGAGCGATACGCACGTTACTTCAAGGACAAGGGGGGCATGGCATGAGGGACTTCTTTGCAGTGCTGGGAGGCATGGGGACCCTGGCCACGGAGAGTTTCGTCAGGGTGCTGGACAAGATGACGGACGCCCACCGGGACCAGGATTTCCTGGACTACGTGGTCTTCAACCACGCCTCGGTCCCCGACCGGACCGCCTTCATACAGGGCCTCAGCGGGGACGACCCCTTCCCCTGCCTGGCCGAGGATGTGCGCCAGGCCAGCGACATGGGGGCCTCCTTCATCGTCATGGCCTGCAACACGGCCCACCGTTCACTCCCCCAGCTCCAGGCCCTGACCCGGGTGCCCATCGTGGACATGCCTGCGGAGACGATCGACTGGGCCTGCGACCGCTTCCCGGCACAAGACCATCCTCGCATGGGGTACATGGGGACTGAGGGCACCAGGTTGGCGGGGATCTACGAGGGGCCTGCCGGGAGGGCCGGCTACACCCTGGTGGAACCGGACCGGGAGACCCAGCTGAAGGTCAACGACCTGATCTACAGGGACGTGAAGGAGGGTCGGCTGGACCGGGACCGCTACCTGGCCGTCCTGGACATCTTCCTCAAGGATTACGGGTGTGACACGGTCCTCCTGGGCTGCACCGAACTCTCCGTCCTCAACGAGGTCTACCCCATGCCCGATCTTCCCATCGTCGACTCCCAGGCCATCCTGGCCGAGCGGACGGTCCAGATGGCCAGGGCACTCAGGGCCGGCCGCTGAGACGGGGGGCGGGGGCGGCCCCCGCCCTCATCGGCCCAGGTCGGAGTCAGGGCCCCTGTCCAGCTTCTGGGAGATTACTGCCGAGACCCCATCCCCCCGCATGGTGATCCCGTAGAGGGCATCGGCGATGCCCATGGTCCGCTGCTGGTGGGTGATGATGATCAACTGGGCGTGTTCGCGCAGCTGATTGAAGGCCCTGATCAGCCGTGTCAGGTTGACGTCGTCCAGGGCGGCCTCGACCTCGTCCATGACGTAGAAGGGGCTGGGCCGGGCCGTGAAGATGGCGAAGAGGAGGGCCAGGGCCGTCAGCGACCTTTCCCCTCCGGACAGGAGGGAGAGCTGCCTGACCTTCTTTCCGGCCGGGCTGGCCTCCACGATGACGCCGGTCGTCAGGAGGTCGTCAGGGTTCTCCAGCCTGAGACGGCCGGACCCCCCGGGGAAGAGGGTGGAGAACATCCGCTCGAAGGCGGCCGCCGTATCGTCGAAGGCGCTCTTGAAGACCTGGACCATGGTGGCATCGAGGTCCTTGACCAGGCCCATCAGGTCATCCCGGGTCTTGACCACATCCGCCTTCTGGTCGTTCAGGTAGCTGTTGCGGGCCTGGAGGGCCTCATACTCCTCCGTGGCCAGGGGGTTGACCTTGCCCAGGGCCGCCAGATCCCGCTTGGCCTTTTCCAGGCGCTTGGCCTGCTCGTCCCTTACATAGGGCACCGTCCTGTATCGGCCTTCGGCCCGGGTGTCGTCGCCCTGGGCCTGGGCCTGCCCGGCCTGCGGGTCCTCCAGGGGGACGGGGTTGCCCTCCTCGTCCAGGACGGGAACCGGGCGGTCGGGCCCGTAGTCCCGTATCAGCCCGTCGGTCTCCATGCCCAGCTCGTCATGGATGCGCTGCTGGAGCTGGCCGTCCTGGGTGGCCAGGCGTTCCCTGGTCACGTCCAGCTCGTGCTCACGGTCCCGCAGGGCTCCCACGCTGGGTTCCAGCCCGTCCCGTTCCTTGCGGAGGCCGGCCAGTTCCTCGTCCTGGGCGCTGGCCTCCTCCTTGAGGCGGCTGCGCTCGCGGTCAGCCGAGGTCAGCGCCTGACCCGCAAGGTCGGACATCCTGCCCGCCCGCGCGGCCAAATCTGACAGGACGGCAGCCTGATGCCGCCTCTCCTGGTTGCGGACGGCCACCTTTTTGCGGTGTTCGGCCGCCTGCGCGGCCTGGTCGTGCAGAAGACCGGCCTGCCTGGACAGGGACTGGGCCTTGCGGGTGGCCTCCTGCCAGGCCATCTTCGCCTCCATCTCACGGGCCCGGCCCTGATCCAGGGAGGATTCAAGCTCATGCTCACGCCGGTCCATGTCGTCGAAATCCACCTGGTCCGACCCCTCCTCGCCGGCCTTGTCCAGCCCGCTCTTGAGGTCGTCGTATTTGATCTGGTGCATCCGCTCGTCCTCGGCCGTCCGTTCGGCCTTCTCCTGGAGCTCCTTGATCCTGGACTCCAGCGTGGCGGCCTGCCGACGGGCCTGGGAGATGGCGGCCCCCCTCTGTTCGGCCCTGACCCGGGCCTCGGTCTGCCGGGCACGGGCCTGATCAAGACGTTGGGACGCCTGGGCTTGGACCTGCTCGGCCTGGCCGATCTGAACGGCCAACCGGTCCATCTGCTCCTTCAGACTCCCGGCCTCCTCCAGGGCCCTGTCCCTCTTTGCCGTCAGGGCCAGATCGCTGGTGGCGGCACCGGACCCACCGATGCCCCCGCCCCGGTCGAAGAGGTCCCCCTGTCTGGTGACGGCCTGATCCCAACCTGCCGAGAGCGCCTTCAGGGCCTCCTGACCGTCCTCTACGGCTGCCGTGCCCGCCAGGAGGAGGCGGAGGGTATCGAGGACGGCGGCCGCATGCTTCCCGTCGGCGGCCCCCTCCCGCAGCCGGACCAGGCCGGCTGCCGGGATGGCTGGACCAGATGGGGCGGCCCCTCCCCCTCGTGCGGCGGTTGCAGGGTCGGCGCGGGAAGTCCCCCTGTCGGCCAGGAGGAAGGCGGACCGGCCAAGGTGGTCCCTTCTGACCTGGGCAAGGGCCTCGAAGAGGGAGTCGGGGCCGTCTACGACCAGGGCACCGTCATAATCGCGCAGGGCCAGGGCCAGGGCCTCCTCCCACCCCTCCTCGACCTGTATGTAATCGGACAGGCGCCCCAGAACGGGCAGGTTCCTCCCGTCCTGGCCCTGGTCCAGACCCCGGTTGGACAGGGTGTCATCAAGGGCATCGGCCTTGGCCTTCAAAGAGACCGCCTGGGCCTGCATGACGCGCTGCCTGTCCCTGAGAGCCTCCAGGGCCTGGCCGGCCTCGCTGCCAGCCTGGGTCGCCTGCTGGAGTTCATCGCCCCCGTCGGCCTGGTCCGACTGGTCCTCCAGGGTGAGCCCGTCCACCTGCCGCCTGACCTGTTCCAACTGTTCCCGCGTGGTTCCGATCTGGCCCTTGAGGTCCTCCTGCCGGCTGACGGCCAACTGCCGGGCGGACTCCTCCCTGGCCATCATTTCGCGCAGGCTGCCCATCTCCGTGTCCCTGCGTCTGGCGGCGGTCCTCAGCTCAGTCAGGGTCTGTCTGATCCCTGCCAGTTGACGTTCGGCATCCGCCCGGGCCTCGACGGCACGGTCCAGGTCCAGCCTGGCCCGGGAGACGTCCGTCTCCTTCTCCTTGGCCTGGCCGTCCAGCTCCGCGGCCCTGGCCTCGAGAATGTCAGGGTCCTCCCCAGGGTTCCGGTCCACCTGCCCCATGAGGGACCTGGACCGTTCCCCCGCCAGGGAGGACAGGGACCGGAAGCGCTCCTGCAGACGGGTCAGGTCATGCCAGACCTGGTTGATGGACTCCAGCTGGGGGCTGGACTGCCTGTTGCGGCCTTCGATCTGCTCGATCTGCATCCTTATCCTGGCCAGGTCCCGCTGACCGGCTTCCAGCCGGGACCTGGTGGATGCCATCTCCCGGCGAACCTGTCCCAGACGGGTCCTCGAGTTGAGGGCGTCCTCCGCATAGATCCTGGCCTGGGCGTCCCTAAGGGAGACCTGTATCATGTCCGCCCTGCGGGAGACCTTGGCCTGTCGGCCCAGGGGCCCCAGCTGCCGGTGTATCTCCCCTATCAGATCGTCCAGGCGGGAGAGGTTGGTCTGTGTGTTGGCGAGCTTGCGCAGGGCCCGTTCCTTGCGTTTGCGATGTTTGAGGATACCGGCGGCCTCCTCGATGAAGGCCCGGTGGCCGCTGGGGTCGGCCCTGAGGATGGCATCCAGCCTGCCCTGTCCCACGATCACGTGCATCTGCTGTCCCAGGCCGGTGTCGCTGAGAAGCTCCTGGATGTCCAGGAGGCGGCAGGAGGAACCGTTGATGGCGTACTCCGACCCCCCGTTGCGGTAGATGGTCCGCGAGATGGTCACTTCGGCGTAGTCGATGTCCAGGGTGTGGTCGCTGTTGTCTATGGTCAGGCTGACCTGGGCCCTGCCGAGGGGGGGCTTGGACGAGGTGCCGGCGAAGATGACGTCCTCCATGGAGGACCCGCGCAGGCTCTTGGCCCCCTGCTCCCCCATCACCCAGGCAAGGGCGTCCACGATGTTGGATTTGCCCGACCCGTTGGGCCCCACGACGGCCGTGATGCCGGGTTCGAAACGCAGGGTGGTGGCGGAGGCGAAGGACTTGAACCCCCTGAGTGTGAGCTCCTTGAGATACATCAGGCCTGACCCGCCCCCCTGCCGTCATCCCCGTCATCCCCTTCGGCCTCGTCGGCCCCGGGGACCGACCGGCCCGAGGGGTCTTCCGCACGCTGCGACTTCGGCTTGGCCAGATCCGGGTCCGGGGTCTCCTTGAGGAGGGTCCTGGCGTCGCCGGCCGTGACGAAGCTTCCGCAGATCAGGACCCCGCGCCCGTATCCGACCCCGGTCTCATCCTGGGAATCCACCAGGTCGACGGCCTCCTGTATCGCATCAGGCAGTGAGTCCCGCCTGATCACGCGGTCGGGGCCGAAGACCTTGACGGCGATCTTCTCCAGGTCTTCGGCGGGCATGACCCGTTCCCGCCAGGAGTTCTCGGTGACCACCACCTGGCTGAGTATGGGCTCCAAAACGCCAAGGTAGTCCTCCACCTGCTTGTCGGCCATCATGGCGACGACCCCCACCAGCTGCTGGAAGTCATAGTTCTCCTCTATGGCGGCCCGGAGGGATTGGGCCGCGTTCAGGTTGTGGCCCCCATCGACGATGATCGTGGGGGAGGTCCTCACCTGTTCGATCCGGCCGGGCACCTTCACCTGGCTGAGGGCCTCAGCCACCAGATCGCCGTCCAGGGGGCCGTTGACCGGGATCACCGTCTCGGCGGCGGCCAGGGCGGCCAGGGCGTTGTGGGCCTGATGGACTCCGAATTTGTCGATCGGGACCTCCTCATAATCCCCGTTGGGGGTGCGCAGGCTGGCCACCTGCCCTCCCACGGCGGGCGTCCTGGAGAGGACCTCCAACTCCTGTCCGTCGTGCAGGACGCTGGCGGCCCCCCGCTCGCGGGCAGCCTCTTCCAGGATGGGCATGACCTCCTCCTCGTGGGGTTGGGCTCCGATGATGACCGTGGACCCCTTCTTGATGATCCCCGCCTTTTCCGTGGCGATCTGCCCGACAGTGTCTCCCAACCACTGCATGTGGTCCATGTCGACGGGTCCGATGACGGCCGCATCCGCGTCCAGGACGTTGGTGGCGTCCCACAGGCCGCCCATCCCCACCTCGATCACGGCCACGTCCACCGGGGCGTCGGCGAAGGCCCATATGGCCATGGAGGTCAGGACCTCGAAGAAGCTCATGGGGGCCTGACCCTCCTGCTCGCTCCTGGCGTCCACCAGGGCTATGAAGTCCTTGATCTGGTCGTAGGCATCGACGAAATCGTCGTCCGAAAGGTCCCTGCCGTCTATGGCGATCCTTTCGTTGATCCTCTCCAGGTGGGGGGAGGTGTACAGGCCGGTGCGCAGGCCGTAAGCCCTGACCAGGGCCTCGGCCATCCGTGCCGTGGACCCCTTCCCGTTGGTCCCGGTGACGTGGATCACTCGGAAGCTCTTCTCGGGGTGGCCAAGAAGGTCCAGCATCATGGACATCCGCTTGAGGTCCAGCCCCTTGTTCTTGTGCTCAGTGGGCCTGGACATGATGGCCCTCTCCACCTCGTGGATGCTGTGACCCTCACGATTGGGATGCTCGAATGACATGCTCCGCCTTTGCCTGTGTGAAATCCTATGCACTTAGCCGGGTTCCATTCTATGCTCTGGCCCTACCGGATGGGCTACATCCACCCTGGGCACAGCCCCCTGCGGACCCGGTCTGGGATTCATCTGAGGAAGGCACTAGGATGAAAGAACCACCGTATGATCCGCTTGGTGCTTCATCCCCGACCCGGAGGGACGGTCATTCGACCGCCTGCGGCGTGGGGAAGACAGGCGCATCTCCACAATGTCAAGGAGGCAGGATTCATTTGAGCGTTACGACCGGGAACCAGAAGGACGGCAGCGGCAGCCGTTATGTTGACATCGACGAGCAGGACATGCAGGATCGGGTCAACAACCGCACTCTGAGACCCAATTCGGCCTCCTTCCAGAAGTTCATGACCACCGGGTGGGGTTCCCAGGAACCCAGGGTGGAACCTGTGGAACCTTTGGAGTCCAGCAGGTACATCGGGCGGCGCCTGGCCGAGCTGGGCGAACGCTTCCCCGGTGAACGCCTGATAATCCCCGCTGGAGGGTACAAGACCCGCAACAACGACGACGACTACCCCTACCGGCCCGACACGACCTTCGCCTATTACACGGGCCTGGGGGAGGACTATGAGCCTGGAGCCATACTGGTCCTGGACCCGGTCGCCCCCGACAGTCCGGAAGCCAAGGGGGGCAAGACCCATCTCCCCCTCCTCTTCGTCCACCCCCGGGCCGACCAAAGCACCCAGGACTACTACCGTTCCGCCCAGTACGGTGAATATTGGGTGGGTCCCCGGGCCGGCCTGGACGAGCTGGCAACGATGACGGGCATCCCCACCCGGGACATCGCCACCTTCAAGGAGGCCATCTCGCTCGATGCGGGCCCGGACGACGGGGCCGTGCGCCTGAGGGTCATCCGCTACACGGACCCGGAGGTGACCGCCCTGGTCGACTCGGTCCGCAAGGCAAAGGGAATCGGCGGGCCTGATCAGAACGAGGCGGCGGACGACAAGTTCATCGAATTCACCTCCGAGGCCCGTATGCTCAAGGATTCCTACGAGGTGGCGGAGATGCGCAAGGCCATCGCGGCGACCAAGGACGGATTCGACCGGATCCTGTCCCGCCTGCCCGACGTGGTCGGCAAGCCTCGCTCCGAGAGGATGTTGGAGGGGGCCTTCAATTCGAACGCCCGTGAAGAGGGCAACGACGTGGGCTACGGGTCGATCATCGCCTCCGGCAGCCACGCCCCCATCCTCCACTGGATGAGGAACAACGGCACCGTCAACCAGGGCGATCTCCTCCTTATCGATGCCGGGGTGGAGGTCAACAGCCTCTACACGGCCGACATAACCCGCACCTTCCCGGTGGGCGGAAAGTTCACCCCCCTCCAGCGCAGGATATACGAGACCGTCCTCAAGGCCCAGCAGGCCGGCTTCGAGGCCGCCCGGCCCGGGGCCACGTATTCGGACATCCACCACGCGGTCATGAGGGTCCTGGCCGAGGCCCTGCACGAGTGGGGTATCCTCAAGGTGAGCGTGGAGGAGTCCCTCTCACCCCAGGGTCAGCAACACCGCCGCTGGCACGCCTGCGGCTGTGCGCACCACCTGGGACTGGATGTGCACGACTGTGCCGAGGCCCGGTACGAGTCCTATCAGGGGGCCGCCATCACCCCGGGGATGATCTTCACGATCGAGCCGGGCCTCTACTTCAAGGAGAACGACCTCCTGGTCCCCGAGGAGTTCAGGGGCATCGGGGTGCGCATCGAGGATGACATCCTGATGACCGACCAGGGTCCTGAGTGGCTTTCCAAGGCCATCCCCAAGACACCGGACGAGGTGGAGGCCTGGATGGCGCGTCAGGCACGGAGCTGACATGACCACGCCCGACTTCATCCTGAAACTCCGCCGTTCCATCGGACATGACCTCCTCTGGCTGAGCGGGGTCAGCGCCTATGTGGAGGATGGCCGGGGCCGCCTCCTCCTCGGGCGCAGGTCCGACAGCGGCCAATGGGCCATGGTTTGCGGGATCAACGAGCCGGGCGAGCAGCCTGCGGACACAGCCGCCCGGGAGGTGAAGGAGGAGACCGGCGTGGACGTCCTGGTGACCGATCTGGTGGCCGTCACCTCCTCCACCGAGCCTGTCGTCTACGACAACGGCGACCAGACCATGTTCATGGATCACCTCTTCATCTGCCGGCCCGACCCCTATGGGAACCAGGACCCCTTCGTCAACGATGACGAGAGCCTGTCCGTCGGCTGGTTCCAACCCAAGGAACTCCCCCAGCCCCTGGCCTGGTCGACCGTCGAACAGATAGCCAGGATCCACCGCTACAGGGAACGGTCCGAGGACGGGGACAACCACGCCCTGTTCATGTTCGAAGGCATCGAGGGCCCTGCCGTCTCCTGAGGGCGGTCCTGCCCCACCGCCTGCCAGGAGGGCGGGACCGCACCCCGTCCCGGCGGAAGCACCCGGCCTGGTTCGGACAGGGTCGGGCCATGCGCAGACCCTTCAGACCCCCTGCCCGAAGAAGGTCAGCGGGTTGTCGATGAACTTTCTCAGGCCCACCTCGGCGGCCCCCCTGAGGGCGGGGTACTCGGCCACGGAGGGCATGAGAACCCTCACCTTCACGGCCTGTCTGCCCAGGACCAACTGGGTCAGACGGTCCTCCAGACGCTGGGCCAGGTTCCCTCCGAAGTTGGACCAGAAACCTCCCAGGATGACCGTGTCCACATCAACGGTGTTGATGGCCGATGCCATGACCGAGATCATGGCGTCCAGGCCCCGGTCGATGGCGTCAACCGCTCCCGGGTCACCCGCCTCCCAGCGGCGGTAGAGCTCGTCGGCGGCCCTGGGGCTGACGGCCCTGGCGCCGGTGACTATGTCGGCGGCCTCGACCAGGGCCCGGCGGCCCGCATAGGTCTCCAGGCACCCCCGCCTTCCGCAACGGCAGGTGGGACCGTTCAGATCGACCGAGACGTGGCCTAATTCCCCCGCGAAGCCGTGGTCGCCCACATCGACGGTCCCCCTCTTGACGACGGCTCCGCCGATGCCTATGTCGGTCGAGATGTAGATGAAGGAGTCGGTCGGTGAAAGCCGGCTGTCCCCTCCCCCGACCGGCCTCTGGGTGGCATAACCGGGTATCTGGGCCAGGGCGGCCATCCTGGCCTCGTTGCCGGCGACGGGACCCAGCCGGCGGAAGAGGTCGAAGCGTTCCAGTTTCAATTGCCCCCAACCCAGGTTCCTGGCCATGAGCAGCTCCCTGCCGTCGGCCACCAGGCCGGGCAGGGCCAGACCGGAACCGACCGTCCGGTACCCCTTCCGCCTGAGGTCTTCCTCGATCGGGCCGCTGATGGCATCCAGACGGGCGAAGATGTCGTCAGGGTCCGTCTCCCGCATGTCGTCGTCCTCCCACCTGGAGTCGATGACGGTCCCGTCCAGGTCCAGCGCCATGCAACCGTATCCATCCGTGTTTATCTGCAGGCCTATGCCTGCCCACCGGCCGTGGGCCACCGTGAAGGGGGTGCTGGGGCGTCCGTATGTGGACTGGCTGGAATCAGGCTGCATCTCCCTGACCACCTGGTTGTCCAGCAGCATGGCGCCCAGGAGGGACATGGTCGCCTTGGTCAACCCCGTGGCCTTTGCCAGGTCGGCTCGGGAGAGGGGACTGGACGAGCGCAGGATGGTGTCGATGATCACCGAGAGGTTATGGTTTCTCAGATCTTCCTGATTTATGCTGCGCAACGAGGCCATGTAAATCTCCCTTATTCACGGGCGGCCGCCTTTTGCGGTCTCTTCATCTATCGCTTGGTGTTCCCTCATACTCTCACGGATGGGAGCCAAATGGTACAAGACCGGTGGAACTGGCCCCGCCCGTATTTAGTTCAACCATCTAATGATGAGTGTAGGATGAAGATGTGCGCCCAGGGCGCCCTGGGCCGCCGCCCATCCGGCCGCCGCCCAGGCCGACTGCCGGCTGCGGCAGGCAGAGGGCCGGTGCTGTTCCGATACTGTGGAAGACGATGGAGGTTGACATGGCAAGGGTTCTCGTGGCTGGGGTGGACACATCCACCCAATCCTGCAAGGTGAGGGTGACCGATGCCCTGACGGGCCGCCTGGTCAGGTTCGGCAAGGCCCCCCATCCCGACGGGACAAGCGTGGATCCGCAGGCCTGGTGGGAGGCCTTCCTCCAGGCCAGCAAGGAGGCCGGTGGGCTGGACGACGTCTCCGCCCTGGCCGTCGGCGGGCAGCAACACGGCATGGTCCTCCTGGACAGGGAGGGCAGGGTGATCCGCCCGGCCCTCCTGTGGAACGACACCAGGTCCGCCCCCAATGCCGACAGGCTGATCGGGGTGCTGGGCCAGGACCCTGTGGACCCGGCGGAACCGGGAGCCTCCGACCTGGATGCCGATCCGGTGATGAGGGGGAGGCAGCGGTGGGTCAGGGCCGTCGGCTCCTCCCCCGTCGCCTCGCTGACAATCACCAAGGTGGATTGGGTCCGTGAACACGAGCCGGAAAAGGCCGGATCCATAGCCGCCATCTGCCTGCCCCACGACTGGCTGGGCTGGTGCATCGCCGGACACGGCCCGGCCTCACGCCCCGGCGACCGGCCAGGTCTGGAGGACCTCTGCACGGACCGTTCCGACGCTTCGGGGACGGGATACTACGACTCAGCGGCCAATTCCTACCGGCGGGACCTCCTGGCCCTGGCCCTGCCGGATGGGATGGCCGGGGAGGTCATACTCCCACGCGTCCTGGCACCGAAGCAGACCCTTCTCAAGGCCGACCCCCGCTTCGCCGGCCGGGATGTGCCAGGTGGCTGCCTGATCGCCCCGGGCGGGGGCGACAACGCCATGACCGCCCTGGGCCTGTCCATGCAGGTGGGCGATGTCTCCATCTCCCTGGGGACCTCGGGTGTGGCCGCGGCCGTCAGCCCCGTCCCCGCCTATGACATGACCGCCTCGGTCACCGGCTTCGCAGACGCGACCGGCCACTGGTTGCCCCTTGCCTGCACGATCAACGCCTCACGGATTCTGGATGCAGGCCGTCATGCCCTCGGTGTGGACTACGACGGACTGGCACAACTGGCCGATCAATCCACCCCCGGCGCCCAGGGGGTCACCCTGGTCCCCTACTTCGATGGCGAGAGGACACCCAACAGGCCCGGAGCCAGGGCCAGCATCAACGGCCTCTCCCTGGAGAACACGACCCGACCCAACCTGGCCAGGGCCTTCGTCGAAGGCCTCCTGTGCTCACAACGGGATTGCCTGGAGCTCCTGCGCCGCCTGGGAACGGACGTCAAACGTCTCCTCCTGGTAGGAGGAGGGGCGAAGTCCCAGGCCGTACGGGCCTATGCCCCACAGATTCTGGGGATGGATGTGGAGCTGCCTAGAATCGACGAGTACGTGGCCATAGGGGCCGCCCGTCAGGCGGCCTGGACCCTTACCGGCGGGCAGGAGCCCCCCGCCTGGCCGGTCGAGATAGAGACCACCCTGACCGGCCGGGAGACCCCCCGGGTTTACGAGCAGTACGCCCGTTGGCGGGGGTGAGGACCGACCGGCCTACTTGGCCTGGAAGCGCAGGTGGACCCCGAAGGTGAAGGCCTGGTCGTCCAGGCGGTACTCGGGGGCAAGCGCCGGTCCGCAACTGTTGGAGCCGATGCCAGCCTGAGCCCAATCCAGGCAGAGGACGGTCGAGGGGTCCTCGGCCAGGTCGCAGTCATGCCCCCTGGCCGTCAGCTCCTCCTGGCTGTAGGGCGAGCAGTTGAAGGAGAAGGGGCTGTCTGCGACCGCCTGGAGGGCGGTGAAGGAGTCCTCCACCATCACGTAGTCACAGCCCCAGTGAGATCCGTTCTCCTGGGGCCTGAGGTAGTGCTCCACGGACCCCCGGGCCGTGCCGGAGAAGACACCGTACCTGCTGGCCCGGTGAAGGTCACGGTAGCTCTCATACGGTCCATAGCCGCAGTAGGTCACCCTCTCCATCCCCTTGGGCAGGAAGAGGCGCAGGCCGAATCTGGGCAGAGGGGGGAAGGCCGGGTCCCGCCTGACCTCCATCCTTGCGTCCAAACCGCCTGCGGGGGTTATCGTCCAGGTCAGCTTGATCCTGCCCGCCGGTTGTATGATCGGTGAGACCATCTCCAGGTCGCACTCGATGGTGACCCGGGACCTGGCGGGGTCCACCCGACAGGAGGAGGAGAGGGCCCTGGTGGTGGTCCGGTCGTAATGGGCCCGCCTCCACTCGCCCTTGACCCCCTGGTCGTTATCCGTCGGCGCCCGCCAGGTATTCACCTCCATGGGCCTGTCCAGGATCGGCCTTCCGGAGACGTCGATTGAATCGAACATGCCGGTGCGCCTGTCGAACAGATAACGCCACCCCTCCCCCTCGACGTCGAAGCAGCGGGCGCTCTCGTGGACGCGGGGCGGCAGTCCGGCCCCCCTGCCACGGTCGCCGGAGGCGATGACCGTCCTCACCAGCCCGTTGGGGCGGGCCTCCAGGCCCAGCTCCGCGGCCCCCAACTCATCGAAGCCCAGGGGGTGCCCCTTGGGGAGGACCTGGCTGCCCTCCTTGAGGGCATATCGGACCAGGAGGGTCACCTTCCCCTTCTCAGGCCAGTCGATGGAGGGCAGGGCCACATCTCCCTCCTCATGGGGGGCTATGTGGAGGGCGGCCCTCAGGCCCGCCCCGTCCAGACGGCCCCTGTCAACCGTTTCACCGTCTTTCAGCAGGGCCCAGGAAACCGTCAGGTAATCGTCCAGATAACGGAAGTCCATATAGTTGTGCAGGCGCAGGGTCATCCTGTCACGGTCGAAGGAGACCACCCTGGCAGGCCTGTAGACGTTCTTGAACTCCATCAGCCCGGTATGGGGGCGGCGGTCGGGGTAGACCAGCCCGTCCATGCAGAAATTCCCGGCATGCGGGAACTCCCCGTGGTCACCGCCATAGGTGTAGACCTGGTGGCCCTCCAGGTCCCTCCCCTGGTAGATGGCATGGTCGGCCCATTCCCAGATGCAGCCCCCAAGAATGCCCGGGTGCTTCTGGATCACCTTGAAGTAGTCCTCCAGGTCGCCCGGCCCCAAACCCATGGCATGACAGAACTCGCAGAGGAAGTATGGGCGTCGACCCCCGTCGCCGTCATCGCCGTTCCGGCTGGTGCCGTGAGGCCCTTCGGGGGTGAAGTAGTCTTCGATCTGCCGGATCGAAGGATACATGCGCGAGAAGAGGTCCAGGTTTGAATAGTCCAGATCGGTGCGCGGCGAGCCGTTGATGGCCGACTCGTAATGCGTCAGACGGGAGGGGTCCCTCCCCTTGGTCCAGGCCAGGGCCGCCTCGAAACCACAGCCGTACCCGCTCTCGTTGCCCATGGACCAGATGATGATGCATGGATGGTTCTTGTCACGTTCGACGCTGCGCTGCACCCGGTCCACGATGGCCCCGGTGAAGGCGGGGTCGTCGGAGATGAGACCGTTCCAGTGGTCCTCCTGACGCTCCCCCTCCTCCCGGTAGAGGGATTCGACGCCGTGGGATTCCATGTCCGCCTCGGCGATCACGTAGAAGCCCAGCCTGTCGAAGAGGGAGTAATACTGAGGGGCGTTGGGGTAGTGGGAGGTGCGGATGGCGTTGACGTTGTGCTCCTTCATCAGTGTCAGGTCACGCATCATCTGCCCCTGGTCGATGGCGAAACCCGTCACCGGGTCCCCGTCATGCCTGTTGACCCCATGGATCTTGATCGGGCGGCCGTTGACCTTGACCACCTGCCCGTCCACGTCGACCCGTCGTATGCCTATGTAATCGGTTATGGTCTCCGATCGGCCGGCCCCCAGGTCCAAGAGCAGTTCCAGCCGGTAGAGTTCGGGTTCTTCGGCATTCCACAGGATGGGGTCGCGGACCTCCATGGAAAGGGTCGTGGTCCCCGCCCCGGATGGTGGATCCTCGACCTGAACCTGGCTGCAGTCCAGGCCGACCTGGCGGCCGGAGGGATCATAGAGCCTCGCTTCGACCCTGACGGGACCCCCGTCGCCGCCGGCGGCCTCCAGGTCGGCATCGACCGACAGCCTAGCCTTGTCCATGCCGTCGGACAGGTCGGTGTGCACGAAGTAATCCCTGATTGACACGGTCGGCCGGCGCAGGATGTACACGTCCCGGAATATCCCGCTCATCCTGAACTTGTCCTGGTCTTCCAGATAGCTTCCGTCACACCATTTGAGCACCAGGACGGCAAGCTGGTTGCCCCCCTCCCTGAGCAGGTGGGTCAGTTCGAATTCGCTGGTCGAATGGGAGACCTGGCTGTACCCGACGAAGTGTCCGTTCAGCCAGACATAGAAGCAGGAGTCCACCCCCTCGAAATTCAGGAAGGCCCTGGGGGCGCAGCGCTCGGTCCTGTAGTCAAAGTCGCGCAGGTAAACGCCGCAGGGGTCGTCCTTGGGCACACGCGGGGGGTCGAAGGGGAATGGGTACTCGTAGTTGGTGTACTGGTTGTTGTCGTAGCCCTGCGTCTGCCAGACGGATGGGACATCCATGGGGCTCCAGACGTCCCGGCCGTCCGCCTGCGGGCCGAAACCGCCGTCGCAAAAAGCCCCGTCCCCCTCCTGCCGGGCCTCTTCCACCTCCTCGTCCAGATCATAGATGCTCTCGAAGTACCTGAACGACCAGGACCCGTCCAGGTCGAGGAAGCGGTCCGACCCCCGTCTCAGGTCCCCCCTGACGTCCATGGGGATGGAGGCGGGAATGAAATAGGCACGGCTGGGCACCGTCCCCACATGCAGGGTTTGAGTGTCTTCGTAAAAGGGCTTAATGAACATGGCTCCATCTTCCTTGGCGGGGTAGGGCTGCCGGCCCTCAAGACCGGCCACACGCATTCATGATAGACAGGGGCGGGGCCAGACTTGCCCGGACCGACCTGCCCGCCGAGGGCATGGGCCTGCACTCAGACCTGGAGGGGGACTTTGACCGGCTCTGGCACGACGCTTGCGGTGCTTTCGCGGATGACCAGACGGGGGGTCAGTATCCTCCGGTTCCCGCTGACGACCGCCCCTTGGAAGATCTTGAGCAGGAGATTCGCCACCTTGGTGCCGTACAGGCCGGCATCACGGTGGACGGAGGTGATGGTGGGACAGGTCGACTGGCAGATGAAACTGTCTTCGAAACTGACGATGGCCGGCAGGGGGGAGCCCTCCCCGCCCGCCTGGATCAGCGAGCGCAGGCTGGCGGCCGCGAGTATCTCGTTCTCGTAGATGAAGGCCGTGAAGGGGTTCGGCCCCCCGCTGAGCCTGCGCGTCATGTCGGCGGCACGGTCGGGGTCGAAATCCGTGAATTCCACGTCGGTGGAATCCAACCCGTGCTGGCGGGCGAACAGGCGGAAGGAGGAGACCCTGGCCTTGCTGTAGTCCAGGTTGCCGTCACCCGACAGGTAGGCGATGTGTGTATGCCCGCGCTTGCTGAGATGTTTCAGTATGGTCGTCATCGTCCGCGAATCATCGATGGACAGGGAGGGCAGGTTGTTTTCGGGATCAGGCCCTCCCGCGAGGACGGCCGGCATGCCCAGTCCACGCAGGAGGGCCGGCCGTGGGTCGTCGGCCAGGAGGTCAACCAGGACCACCCCGTCCACCCGCTTGCGTCTGGACCAGTCCATGTATGTGGCCAACTCCTCATCGAGACTGGCGCATGGTCGGAAGAGGAGGCCGTAGCCCTTGTCGCTCAATGAAGCATGAATCCCGGCCATGAAGTGGAGCATGAAATTCTCGGTCTGGAAGGCGTCCATGGAGCGGGCGGGTGCGAAGCCGACGGTCATGGTGCGGGAGGAACCCAGGGCCTGGGCCGCATAGACCGGACTCCACCCCAGCCGGGCCGCCGTCTCCTTCACCCTTTTCTTCGTCTTCTTCGAAACCCCCGGCTTGTCGTTGATGGCGAAGGAGACGGCGGTCTGGGATATGCCCAGCTCGTTGGCGATGTCTTTCAGACTCACCCGAACCCGGTCCGGAGGGGGTGGCTGCTGTCCCCCCTCCTCCGCCGGTTCCAGCTCGTTCATCTGCTGCTCCACTCCCAAAGCGAATACCTCCGACCACTATACCTGCGGGTTTGGTCTCTCATCGTTGATCCCTGGAAAGGATTTCGACCATGGCCCCGATCACCGATGACGGCATGTGCGAACTGAACCATGCCGGCTCCCCGTAATCGCCAGGAGGCATTTCCATGGTGAGCAGGGAGGGCAGGGCCGCCCCTCCCTGCCTCTGCACCTCCTGCCAGGCTTTCTCCTTGGTGAAATAGAGCATCTGAGCGTCCTGGAGGAGGGAGAAGACATCCTCGGATGTCGGGTTTTCCGCCACCTCCAAGGGGGCCAGGAATCCGACTTCGATCCGGGCCCCACAAGGCCTGCGCCCCAGGTCCACCGTGAGGGTCAGGGTCTCCCTGTCATAGGAGACAGCCGGAGCCACCTCCTCCCCGTCCACGGTCACCCGCACCTGGTCGGAACCCAGGGGGTCGACCCCCCGCAGGCGCAGCCTCCACCTGCGCATCCCAGGGATCACGTCCCCAAGCGACGGCCCACCTTCACCTCCCGAAAGCCCGTCTCCTCCTGCTGCGGACTCCCCCCGGCCCCCATCGGCGGCTCTCCCCCCTTCCAGCCGGGCCGGTCCGATGACGAATGACCTCCGACCGGACCGCCAGTTGAGCACAAGGTCCGTGCGGACCCAGGTCACGCTGTCCTGAGGCCCTCCATCGTCCTCCCACAGGACGAAGTGGCCGTCCGCACCGGGGAATATGCACACCGTCAAGGAGTCGGGGTTGGCGACCGAATTCAGCCGCCGGCCTGGACCGGACCCAGCCCCGTCCAGGTCCTGGAGGGGGACGATCCCCCCGGCCCTGCAGAAGACGGGCACCCTGTCCAGTCCCCGCCAGACCTGCATGGTCCTGCCGCCCTCGAGGGGGGAAGCATAATGACGTCCGTCGCTCCAATCGAACCAGAGGCCCTGCGGAAACCAGACATCGGCCCTCCCCCGCTGGACCTGCCTGTCGTTGGGCTCCAGGACCGGCGAGACGATCATCTCCGTGCCGAACTGGAACTGGGTGGGCACGTTGCCCCCCCGGTAGTTCCAGTACATGGGTTCCACCAGGGGCCGGTTCTCATATGCGGCCCTGCGGTTCATGCTGTACAGATAGGGAATGAGGGCATGCCTCAGCCTCAGGGCACGGATCATGGCCTGCCTGGCGGGTTCGTGGAAGTTCCAGGGCTCCTTCCCGTTGAAGGGGGACGAGGTCGAATGGAGCCGGCAGATGGGGCTGAAGGTCCCAAGCTGGTACCAGCGGGCTTGCAGCTCCTCATCCCTGTAGCCGAACATGTGGCCGCCGATGTCGTGGCTCCACCATCCGTAACCGATGTTGCTGGCCATGGCGGTGAAGTATGGCTGGAATTTCAGACTCTCCCAGCTCACGATTGTGTCCCCGGAGAAACCGATGGGATAACGGTGGGACCCCGGGCCGGCATACCGGGAGAAGGTGAGGGGGCGGGACCCCGGCCCCCCTGCCGAATCCAGATAATGCAGATGGTTGAGAAGCCAGAGGGGGTCCAGGTCCTTCTGCCTGGCCACTGAGCCCTGCTGCCAGTCCACCCACCAGAAGTCGACGCCTTCCTCCTGCATGGGGTGGAGGATGCAGTCGAAATAGGCGGCCATCTTGCGGGGGGAGGTGACATCGAAGTCGACCGTCCTGCCCGAGGCGGGGTCGATCCCCGCCGCACGCGCGGCATCCGCGTAACGGTCCTCGAACGCCCTGACCCCATCCCTCGGATGCAGGCTGAGCGTCGTCTTCAGACCGTGCCGGTGCAGCCAGTCCAGGAAGGCGGGCGGGTCGGGAAAGAGATCGCGGTTCCATGTGTAACCGGTCCAGCCCGAGCCGTAACGGGGATCGATGTCGACCAGGTGCCAGTCCATGTCGATGACCGCCACGGTGAAGGGGATGCCCTCCCGGTCGAAACGCTCCAGAAGGTCTTCGTATTCCTCGCTGGAGTAAGCATGGTACCGGCTCCACCAGTTGCCGAAGACGAACCGGGGCAGGAGGGGGGTGGGACCTGCCAGGTGACAGTAGTCGTCGATCGCCTGTCCTATGTCCTGGTCATAGCCGAAGAAATACAGGTCTTCGGACGGGCTGGTCTTGGCGAACACCCAGGTGCCGAAGGGGTTGTCTTCGCCCGCCACCCTGTCCGCCCGGCGGATGAGGTCCGTCCTGGAGTCGTCGATCAGAGCCCACCCGTCCTTGGCGATCAGACCCGGGTCCAGCTTCACCGACCCGTTGACCTGGTCCAGGGTCCTCGTCGTGCCGCCCAGGTTGCCGCACTGACGATCCCCATAGTGCCAGGTGGCGTCCGCAGAAGCCGACCGCTTCAGGTGGACGCTCAGCCCCTCCCGGCTGAAGGCCTTCCCGTCGTAGTCGATGACGAGCTGGTCGGTTTCGATGCTGACCGACCCCTCCCTGCCCTTGCGCACAGTGAAAGGCGGCGGGTCGAACCACCGGTCGATTGCAAACGGGGTGGCATCGTCCACGAAGACGCCGTCATCCGACCATTCGAACCTGACCAGCCTGTCCGTCAGGATGCCTATGCGCCAACCCTGGCCGACGACCGTGCATTCAGGATTCATCCGGGGACGCGCCCCCATGGCCTCCATGGAGAAAAGCCCTGCCTGGACCATGGCACCTCCTATGCCAAGAACGACTGCGTATGCATGCTGCATACGTGCGGGACGGGTCACAGACCCGTCCCGCACGTATGCCCGCCCTTCACCGGGCGGACCGGCGCGCATGGTGGCGCGCCGGCCGATGCGACATCACTCCTTGATGCCGCCTACCTCAAGACCCTGGAATATGTACCTCTGGCATACGAAGAACACCAGGAGCACCGGGACCAGGGCTATGACCGTCCCTGCGGCGACCAGACGGGGGTCGTTGACGAACGTCCCCTGCAGGCGGGACATCCCCAGGGTCAGCGTGTAGTGGGTGTCGTCACTGAGCACCACCAGGGGCCAGAGGAAGTCGTTCCAGGAGCCGATGAAGGAGAAGATGGCCACCAGGGCCATGGTCCCCTTGACCTGGGGGGCGCAGATCATGTAGAAGCGCTGCCAGTTGGAAGCCCCGTCGACCTCCGCGGCCTCTATGAGGTCTCGGGGGATGGCGCGGAAGGCGTTGATGAAGAGGAGTATGTTCATCGCGCCGGCTATGCCGGGCAGGGCCACACCCAGGAGGCTGTTCTGCAACCCCAGTGCCCTGATGATCAGGAACTGGGTGACCAGAATCGTCTCACCGGGGATCAGCATGGAGAGGAAGAGGAAACCAACCACCAGTTTCCTCCCCTTGAACTTGAGCAGGGCCAGGGCATAACCTGCCATGGTCCCGGTCGCGATCTGCCCCACGATGTTGATGGCCGCCACGAACAGGGTATTGGCCGCATAGCTCCAGAGGGGAAGACGCTTGAACACTGCAGGGAAGTTCTGCAGGGTGAAGTCATGCGGCCAGACATATGGCGGGATGGCGTACAGGTCGTCCTTGGGCCCCTTGAAGGCGAGCGAAAGCTGCCAGATGAGGGGGCATGCAAGGAAGAAGAACATGAGCAGGAGGACCAGGAATTTGGCCACCTTGCCCGGTGTCAATCGCTTATTCATCGTCCGACCTCGCTTCCAGGAACCACTGGACCAGGACCAACACTCCCAGGACGACGAACATGACCATGCCGATGGCGCCCGCGTATCCTGTCCGGGCACTGATGCCGGTGCCCTCGTCCTTGATGAGCATGGTCATGGTGATGTCGGCTCCGCCCAATCCACCGCTGCCGTTGGTCAGCATGTATATCTCGCCGAAGACTCGGAAGGCTGACATGGACGAGAGGAGGGAGATCAGCACCATGGTCCACCTGCAACCCGGCAGGGTGACATGTATGAACTGCCTGATGCCGCCAGCACCGTCTATTTGTGCGGCCTCATAGAGACCGGGGTCGATGTTGGCGATCGAGGCCAGGTAGATCATCATATAGTAGCCCAGGCCCGTCCAGATGGTCACCAGCATGGCGCTGAACAAGAGGAGCCAGCGGTCCACCAGGAAGGGGACCGGCTTGGAGATCCAGTGCAGGGCCTTGAAGAGGTTGTTGATCAGCCCCTTCGTATCCAGCAGGTTGGTCCAGATGAGGCCGACGACCACGCTGGACATGACCACCGGCACATAGAAGGACGTGCGCAGGAATCCCATTATCCTGGTCTTCTCGGCCACCAGTGCGGCCAGCATCAGCGGGAGGAGGACCATGAAGGGGACCACGCAGACCACGTACAAGGAGGAGTTGGTTATGGCGTTGATGAAGTGCGGGTCATGGATCATGCGCTTGTAGTTGTCCAGACCTATGAACTTCCCCGGCACCAACATGGTCGAATCCGTGAAGGAAAGACGGATGGTGTTGAAGAAGGGGATGAGGGAAAAGACGCTGATCCAGATGATGGGAATGGCCACATAGAGCCATGGCGTCAGCTGGTCATGCAGGGATGAGCGAATCTTCTTCTCCGGCGGGCCTCCTGAGGGGCCCGGGACCAGGGCGCGTCTTGCGGCGCGCCCCACCGAACCGGTTTCGGTTGCGATTGACATGTCACTGCAACCCGTCGTTCGCCGCTTTGACCGCGGTGTCAAGAGCCTCCTGAGGGGAGATCTTGCCTTGGACGGCCAGGGCCACCTGCTCGCCGAAGGGCTTGCCTGCAGGCCCCGTAAGCTGCGGAGGACCCCAGATTCTGCCGTTGCGGACCTGCTTGGCGCACATCCTCATGGCCACGGCATCCAGATCATCGCCCGTGGGGTTGAAGAAGGGATCGTCAATCGTGCCCTTGGACGAGGGGAAGACGTTGGCCTTCTTGTCGAACGAGAGCTGGTTCTTGGGATTGGTCACGAACTTGGCCAGTTTCAGAGCCATGTCCTTATGGGCGCTGCTGGCGTTCACCGTCATCATCTCCAGCATCATGTTGGGGTGGGTGTTGGCCACCATGGTGGTGATGCCCACATGCTTGAAGAGGGAGGGCGAATTCTTGCGGATGTCGTCCACGCTGTACAGGCTCCCGTTCATGAAGGCCTGGGTGCCGCTGTTGAAGTTCTTGCTGTCTGTGTTGGAGTTCACGTTGAGCGTGTCGTCGGTGAAGGCCTTGGACTTGTACATGTCGGCATAGTGCTGGATGAACTCGACGCCCTTCTTGTCATTGAAGGTGAACTTGGTCTTGTCCTTGTTCATCAGCGGGACGCCGTACATGCCGAAGTCCTGGATGCTGGGCAGGCCCGTCGTCATGGCGTACATGCCCCCGCACTTCTCGCCGAAGGTCTTGGCCTGGTTGAACATGTCGTCCTGCGTCTTGGGCAGGTTCTTCTCGTCCAGACCGCACTCCGCCAGGAGGTCCTTGTTGTAGAAGGTGGGGCCGGTGTTGAGGTACCAGGGCAGGCCATAGGTTCCTTCCTCCACCCGGGAACCCTTCATGGTCGCCGCGTCCCAGGCGGCCGGGATGTAATCGTCCTTGGCGCTCGGGTCCTCCTTGGCTATGTTGAGGAGGGCGCCGGCGCTGGCCAGTGCGTATGTGGGCTCAGGACCCATGTCGATCACGTCCGGAAGCTGCTTGGCGGCCGCGTCGGTGGAGAGTTTCTGCTGGTAGTTGTCGGCCGGCTGGTCGACCCACTTGATATGGACCCCCTTGTTCTCCGTCTCGAACTGTTTGATCAGCCCTTCGAAATAGTCGGTGAACTTCTCGTTCTTCAGGTTCCAGGTCTGGAACTTGAGTTCGATGGAACCGTTCTGCGAGGAGGATCCTCCCCCTCCCCCGCAGCCGGCGAAGCTGCAGACGGCGGCTACGGTGCACACCAATGACACGGCAACCTTGGCTGTCTTTGTGTTCATCATTTCTCCTTTGTTATCCTCAATCTTCTCTGATTCAACTTCTTGGATTCAGCTTCGAATCCTCGGCCAGAGAAAGCCGAAGTGTTGTTATCTGGAAGGGGGCCAGTCTGATCTCGGCCCCCTGTGCCGGACCCTCTCCCGTCAGGGCGTCGGGTTCTCCATCGTAATGGCGGTCCCTTTCAAGCAGGTCCGTCTCACGTATCCCGGCCGTCGCCAGGGGGCCTGACACCCCTATCCTGGTCCTGGCCTCCGCGCCGGCCGCCTCGTAAATGCGGACGATGACGTCGCGTGAACCATCGTCGGCCAACTTGATCCAATCGATGACCGGGACCCCCTCGACATCGGTCAGGGTGACCGGGGGGGCGACATCAGGGAAGCTGTCGATGACGGGTGCATTGATCTCAGCGGCGGCCGAGAGCGTGGAGGGCAGGTCCCCGCCCACCACCAGGGCCCAGTCGAACCCATGGACGCCAAGATCGCAATCCGGATCCGGAGCCACGGGCGAGGCCAGCAGGGTCAGCCTCAGCTTGGTCCCCAGGGCGGCCCCGCGGTTCCCGTCGAACAGGCCGTTGACGTCCGACCCGTAGGTCGACGCATTGACCAGGCCCACGCCGTAACCGCCGTCGGCTATCCTGACGAAGCGGTGGGTGCAGCTTTCGAATCTTGCCTCGTCGCCCTCCGTGTTCTTGATGACCGGGCGCTCCACGAGGCCGTATTGGGTCTCGTACTGTGCCCTGTCGGCCTGGATGGCAAGCGGGAAGGCGACCTTGAGCAGTTTTTCAGGCACCTTCCACTCGACATCGGCGTGGAAATCGACCTGTCTGCGGCCTGGCCGCAGGCTGATCCGGGTCCTGATGCGGCTTGACCTGTAGGATGCCAGGGCGTTCACCTGAGCCGTCCCCCCCTCGGTGACCCCCACGTCGGTCAAGGTCCCGGAGACCAAGGGCGTGGCGCAGAGGAAGGCATCCCTCTCGACGTCCCAGGCATCGAAGACGCCGGGCTCATCCTTGAGGACCTCATAACGTCCCAGACCTTGGCCGGGTGCGACCAGTTCCCGATCCGCGACCAGGTCATACAGGGAGGAGATGCTGCCGTCTGAGCAGACGGTGGCCCTCACCAGCCCGTTGTCCAGGATGACGGAGCCGTCCGGCCTGCCTTCAGCCGTGGCCGGGGTCGGGCCTTCCTCCCCCTGGACGGTGTCCACGGGGACCGGTCGCCAGGCCTGATCGGATTCACCGCCCTCACCGCAGCATTGACTGATGCGCACACCCTCAAGAATCCGCCTATCCGGCAGGGCCCGTCCGACCGTCTGCGCCGCCTGAGCCACCAGGTCACGCAGGCTGGCGATGTCACGCCGGTACTCCTGGCGCGCCACGTCGTAGATCCAAGCGATGCCCGACCCTGGAAGGATGTCATGGAACTGGTTGAGCAGGAGGGTCTTCCATATGCGGTCGAGCTCCTGACGGGGATACGCGTAGTCAGGATCCACGAGCGCGGCCAGGGCACAGGAGTACTCGGCCGTCCGCAGCCATGACTCCTCCTGCCGGCACCCCTTCTTCATGTCCTGCTGGGAGGTCAGGGTCTTGCGGTGGAGCTCCAGGTAGAGTTCGCCCTTCCAGACCGGCATCTCGTCGCCGGCCTGGGCCGCCATGTCCTCATAGGCCCTGTCGAAGAAACCGTCAGGCGTGTCGTAGACCACTCTGGGCAGCCCCTCGAAGCTGTGCAGCCGGCTGGCCCGCATGGTCATCTCGCGTGTGGGACCGCCTCCCCCGTCCCCGTAACCGAACAGGAGGATGGCGTGGTCGGACAGGTCCTTGTCCTTGAAGTTCTTTTCCGCATAGTTCAAGTCCCCGGCCGAGAGATCGGAATCATACTTGTCGGCGGGCGGGAAGTGGGTGAAGATTCGCGAGCCGTCGATGCCCTCCCACATGAAGGAGTGATGGGGCATCCGTGTGGTGTCGTTCCAGCAGAGCTTCTGGGTGAGGAACCAGCGGCAGCCGCTCCTCCTGGCTATCTGCGGCCAAGACCCGGTGTACCCGAAGCTGTCCGGCAGCCATACCCCGTGGGTCTCCACACCGAACTTCTCCTTGAAGTACCTGCTTCCGTAAGACAGCTGACGGATCAGGGACTCACCCGAGGGGACCATGCCGTCGGATTCCACCCACATGCCACCAACCGGGACGAACCTGCCCTGGCGGACGTATTCCTTGACCCGCTCGAACAGGTCGGGATTGCGCTCCTCCAGCCAGGCATACTGCTGGGCCGAACTCATGACATAGATGAAGTCGGGGTCGGAATCCAGCAGGGTCAGGACGTTGGAGACCGTCCTTCCCACCTTTCGTTTGGTCTCCCGGACGGGCCAGAGCCAGGCTGAGTCGATGTGGGCATGGCCCATGGCCGACAGGGTCAGGGCCGAATGGTTGGCGGGGCTGTCCATGGCGGACCCGATCAGTCTCCTGGCTTCGGGCAGGGTCCTGGAGATGGTCTCCTGGTCCGCCCCGTCATAGGCGTTGATCGACCGTTGCATGCCCTTCGCCAGCTTCCAGTATCTCGGGTCCCCCTCGTCCATGCAGGCGAGGGCCCCGCTCACCACATCCAGGTCCACCCAGTATTCGTGCAGGTCCTGCCGGTACTCGCACAGGTCCACCGAATGGAACTCGTAGCGCTGGTCGGCCCTTCCCGTCGGACCCTTTCCCAGCTGGGTCACGGTGAAGGAGGGGACGTTGGGGTTGTAGGCCGCCTCCACATAGAGGGTGAAGGCACCGTCATCCCCGACGGCCCTGTCCCTCCTCCCGTCCGCCCCGACGAAGGGGATCCACTGGTTGCGGGGGTGGATGGCCTTGATCGCGGTTCCGTCCGGCCGGTAGACCATCCCCTCGATGTGGCCCCCAACCGGCCAATCCAGCCAGCCCAGGTCGAATACGATTTCCATGCAGAGCCCTGCGGCCTCCTTGGGCAGGCGGCCGGTCACCTTCATCCAGGTGGTCCCCCAGGAGGTGCCCCAGGGCTGGCCCTCCTCCAGCTTGGAGAAGACCACCCGGCCGGCCTCGGCATCCGCGATGAAGGAGGCAGGCATGACCGGTTCGCCGGGATTGCGCGAGGCAGTCACCTGGCAGGAGGCCAGGGGACGGTGGACCCTGGGCCAGACCCTCTCCCTCATCACCCGCCTGCAGCGGTCTATCTCACGCTGGACTTTGATCAGCATCTCCACCCTCCTCGGTGTGTCGTTGGTGTTCCGGACCCTTCCGGTCCTCGATCTTCAGGACCTGCGCCCGACCCGGTCAGGACGGCGGCGGGCCATGGTCACGGCCGGAGCCCCTGCAGCAAGAAGGATGAGGGCCAGGAGAACCGGCCCGACGTCGGAGCCTGTCGCTGCCAGACGGTCCCCGCCATGGGCCTTGTGCTTGTCGGCCTTGCCAGGGTCCTTCCTGTTCACGGCCGGCTTCGTCTTGTCCCTCTGTCCGCCCGGGGTCTGCGGGCCCTTCTCCTTGTGGACGGCTGTCAGGGAGTCCAGGACCCGGTTGAGCACATCGGTCCTCATGGATATGTCGGCGGCCGTGTAGGTCCTGGCCGTCAGGGTCTCCAGGGCTCCCGACCGGGCCTTGACAAGGACGGCCACCTTGTCGGCCGGATGGGTCTTCCCGTCGGCCAGGAGCTCATCGGCCCGCCCCAGGGCCTTGTAGAGGTCCTGCAGGTCGATGGTCGACAGGTACTCCTCCAGCGTGGGGTCGAAGGAGGGATCGTACGCCCCCTCGTAGTCAGGTCCGAGGATCGCCTTGTCGATGTCGTACAGGGTCTCGCCCTGGGCCACGGCCTTGCGGATGGCCGGGTCCACGGGCTTGGAGGCCTGATGACGGTCGAGGAAGTGGTTGGCCGCCGCCCTGGCCTTGTCCAGGGTCATCCCCCTGGTCTGGGCGATGGCGGTCTTGGTCCACAGGAGGGTGGAGGGAACGATGTGGTTCAGGTCATGGTCGTCATAGGTCCGGCCATCCCGGTCCAGGGCGTACATGAACATGCCGCCCAGCCCCCTCTTGTTGGCATAGGAGGCGATGTCGTAGACGTTGCTCTCAAGGTAGGGCTCGGTGGCATCAAGCCAACGGTTGTTCATGTCGCCCTCCTCGGGGAAGGCGAGGCCGGGGACGAACCGGGAGGCGGGGACCAAGGACCTGTAGTCCTCCAGCGCCCTGGCGGTCCTGTCGGACCTGCTGCCGTACTGCTGGTAGGAGATGAAGTCGAAGCTGTCGGCGACATTGCGCAGGGGGAGGAGGTTGGACCCGTTGGTGTCATAGATGAACACGGTGCCGTTGGACGCCTTCGGTCCCAGATACTTGGAAAGGGACTTTATCACCATGTCGGACACGGCGGCCTGGGCCGTGGTGGGATAATCCTCCATGTCGATGTCCATGCCGTCGAGCCCCAGGGAGGTCACCTTGTCGGCCACCAGGGTACGGGCGTACCGATCGCACTCCTCCTTAGTCGGTGTCTCGCCGGCGTGGGGGACCTTGAGGAGGTCGGAGTAGCCGATCCCCCTGACCATCTTGATCCCCCTGGCGTGCAGGTAGGGACCGTATGATGATTTGAGCGTGTCATAGAAGGGCTTGGCCCTGTCCTCCTGCCCCCTGGGCACATAGGAGAAGACGTTGACCACATCGACCCCGTAAGGGATGTCGTACATGGTGATCCAGTTGTCATCGGGGAGGTCCGTGTTGACCCCCTTCATGGTCTTGTCCCTCCAGGCCCGGTAATAGACCATGAAATGCCTGGGGGCCGAGGGGGCCGCCTGCACCACCCCGGCCAGGCGGCCTTCTTCCCCGTTGCCGGCCGGGGCCGCTGAGGCTCCCGTCCCGGCCAATGCGACGACCATGGCCGCAGCGGTTCCAAGGGCCGCTCCGACCCTTCTCATCCTTGACATGTCCATATCCGTTACCTTCAACTTCCCTGTTGAACTGACTTCCTCGTCACGTATGGGACTGCGCGCCTTGGCGGCTTCATCCGGGCCACCGGTGGCGGCGGCCGGACGGACCGGACCGCCACCCCGGGGATGCTCAGACCACCGCCTGGTGCAGGAGGGAGGGGTCGGAGACGGCGCCATAGGCGTCACCGGACCGGGCCTCCACCCTGACCAGCCGATCGATTTTCCTCTTCGCCATCACGGCCGGGTCGGCCGCGTCGATCGAGGTGACGAAGGTGGGACGGCCGCCCTCCTGCGACAGGTCCATCCACCTGTCGAAGAGGGAACCGCCGGGGGCACAGGCACTGCGCTTGGTCGGCACTCCTGCGTCGTCACATGGAATAACTATGGCCGTGGTCCTGGGGTCCGGCGATGCGTCGTCCCCCCTGCCGTCCTCCTTGGCCAGGGAGGCGAAGACCCGACCGATCGGTTTGAGCCTCCTCCCCTCGTCGAACAGACCCAGATGGTGTTCGAAGGGGGGAAAGTCGCCCATGCCGGATGCCACGTCGTGAGAGCACCACCAGGTGATTCCGTACAGGCCCCTGCAGCCCGCGGCATGTCTGACCGTGGCCTCGCAGAAGTCCGCCTCGTCCCCGGCCTCTATGACATTGCCGGGGGCCCCGATCTCCTGGAGCCAGATGGGTCTGTCGGGATCGGGGCTGAAGGCCCGTGCGAGCTCCACCAGGTATTCGGCGTGTCTGGCTGCGATTTCGGACCGGGCCCCGTACCGCTGGGCGGTGCCGTTGAACACCCAGGAGTGGATGGCGGTGATGTCTCCCTTCCCAGCCGCATGACGGGGGTTGAAGCAGTGCCCGTCCTCATACCAGACGGCATCGTTCTCACTGTGGAGCAGGACCCGGCCGGAGCCCGCCGCCTCCTGCCGGACCGGTGCCAAGAGGGAATCGATCCAGTCGCCGGCCTGTTCCGGGGTGACCGACATGGCAGCCGGATGATGCTCCTCGGCGAATTGATTGCACTCGTTGCCCAGGGTCAGCCCTTTGAAGTTGGGGAGGTCATCCAGGCTTCCGTAAACGGCTGCGACCAGTTCGGCCTCGGCCGCCACGGCCTGCGGGTCCGTGAACATGTTCCTCCGGTGCCAGGTGACCAGCCAGCTGGGCAGGAAGTCGAAGCTGGACAGGTGCCCCTGGAGGACGTCTACATACACGTCCAGGCCGCGCCGGCCCGCCAGGTCGACCATCCGCCGAATGTCATCCAGGGCAGATGGGTTGATCATGGTCCTGTTGGGCTGGAGGACGGGCCAGAGGGGGAAGATGCGGATATGGTCCAACCCCAGGGCCCCTATGTCATCCAGATCCCGCTGGACCGAATCCCAATCCGGCCGCAGCCAGGCGTGGAACCAGCCGCACGACGGGGTGTAATTGACTCCGAACCGCATGCGACCCTCCTATTCCTTGATCCCGCCCTGTTCCAGACCCTGGAAGAAGTACTTCTGGAAGCAGGCGAAGAAGATGACGATGGGCAGGAGGGAGACGATGGCACCGGCGGCTATCAACCTGGGGTCCTGTATGAACATGCCCTTGAGCCGGTTCAGACCGATTGTCAGGGTGTAGTGAGATTCGTCGGAGACGACGATCAGGGGCCAGAGGAAGTCGTTCCAGGCGCCGACGAAGGCGAAGATGCCGACCACCGTCATGGTCCCCCTGACCTGGGGGACGCATATGTGGATGAACTGCTGCCAGACATTGGCGCCGTCCACCTGGGCGGCCTCTTCGAGTTCCTTGGGTATCCCCTTGAAGGCGTTGGTCATGAGGATGATGTTGATGGCTCCGACCAGGCCGGGCAGGGCGATTCCGATCAGCGTGTTCTGCAGGTGCATCCCCTTGATGATCAGGAACTGGGAGATGATGATGCCCTCGACGGGGATGACCATCGTCAGCATGAGCACGGTGAAGACGGTCTTGCGCCCCCGCCATTCCAGCCTGCCCAGCGCGTATCCGGCCAGGGTCGACAGGATCACATTGCCGGCGATCGACATGGCGGCGACGATCAGGGTGTTGACCACGTAGTGCATGATCGGCACCTGACGGAACACCTGCTTGAAATTCTCCCAGGTGGGCGACTTCGGGATCAGGTAGGGAGGCACGGCATAGACGTTGTCCGCCCTGCCCTTGAATGCCAGGGAGATCTCCCAGACGAAGGGTCCCACCAGGAGGATGAACATGAGGATCAGGATCGTGTACTGCACGACCTTCCCTACGGTTACCTTCTTCTTAGTCATTGTCCCTCCCCGACCAGCGCTCGACGACGGACTGCAGGATGAGCATGGTGCCCACGATGACCAGGACCACCAGGCTGATGGCACTGGCATAACCGGTATGGGCCATCAGGCCGGTCCCCTCCCTCTGGATCAGCATGGACATCGTGATGTCCTGGGCGCCGGGGCCTGCGGTGCCGTTGGTCAGCACATAGACCTCGTTGAAGACTCGGAAGGCCGCGATCGTCGACAGCATGAGGATGAGGAGCATGGTGGAACGCACCCCGGGCATGGTCACGTAGAGGAACTGCCTGACGGGCCCGGCCCCGTCCAGCTCGGCGGCCTCATAGAGTGAGGGGTCGATGTTGGCCAGGGCCGTCAGGTAGATGACCATGTAATACCCCAGCCCCAGCCAGATCGTGACGAACATGGAGCTGAAGAGGATCAGCCACCGGTCCGACAGGAAGGGTATTGGCGAATGGATGATGTGGAGGGACTCCAGGATGGAGTTGACCAGGCCCTTGGGGTCCAGAAGGTTGGACCAGATCATGCCGACGACGACCGCCGACATGACCACGGGCATGTAGAAGGAGGTCCTGAAGAACCCCATGATCCTGGAATTCCCGGTCACCAGATTGGCCAGAATCAGGGGGAGGATGACCATGAAGGGCACGACGCAGACGACATACAGTGTGGAGTTGAGCAGTGCCGTTGAGAAATACTCATCATGGAAGAGCTCGATGAAATTCTGTATTCCTACGAACTTGCCCGGTTTCAACAGGGTCGAATCCGTGAAGGCCAGCCTGAAGGTGTTCAGGGCGGCGATGAACACGAATATGACCACGATGCACATGGCCGGGAAGACGAAGAGATAGGGGGCCAGGTTCGTCCCCAGGCTGCGATGGACCTTGGCCCCCGCAGGACCGGGGCCTTCGCTTTCCTTGACCGGGGCGGGGGTTGGCCCGCCCCTCCTCGCTTTTGTTGTCTGCGTCTCTGTCATGATCAGTTCTTCAGATGCTTGTTGGCGAAATCGACCGACTTGTCCAGCGCGTCCTTGGCGGACTGCTTGCCTTGGAGCGCCAGGGCCACCTGTTCACCGTAATACTGGCCGCCAGCGGTGTCCGTGAACTCCGGCGGGCGTGAGGACCTTCCGTTTTTCACAGCATCGAGCGTGATCTTCAGGGCCTTGCCCTTGACGCTGTCCTCGCTGGCTGCGGAGGCGAAGTAGGGGTCGTCGATGGTGCCGGCGCTCGACGGGAAGACCGCTGCCTTCTTGTCGAACTCCAGTTGGTTCTTCGAATTGGTGACATACTGGGCGAAGGCCAGGGCCAGGGGCTTGTTCTTGGTCTTCTGGTTGACGCCGAGCAGCTCATAGGCGACGGTCACCGAATGCGGGGTGTCGTTGATCTTGGGGCCAACGGCAAGGTTCTTGTAGAGGTCGGGCGCGTTCAGCTTGAACCCGTCGGCCGAGTATGCGCTTCCTCCCATGGATGCGATGGAACCGCGCTGGAAGAAGTCGGCCTGCTGGCTCCACTTGGCGTCCAGGGCCTCCGGAGGGATTCCGCCCTTCTTGAAGAGGTCCACGAACTTCTGCAGGAACTCTACGGCCTCGGGCGTATTGAAGACGTACTTGGAGTGGTCGTCGCTGATGATCTTGATGCCGGCGGAGGCCAGATCGCCCATGTCGTTGCCCATCATGGTCGACATGTAGTCGCCCTTGCAGTTCTCGGTCAGCTTGTTCGCCGCCTGGAAGTAATCATCCCAGGTCTTCGGCAGCTTCTCCGTGTCCAGGCCGCACTTCTTCATGAGCTCCGTGTTGTAATACTGGGGCCCGTCGTTGACGTACCAGGGGAAGGCGTATACGCCCTTCTCGACCCCGTTGCCCTCGAACGTGGCGTTCTTCCAGCTGCCCGGGGTGTAGTTCTTCTCGGCGTCCGGCGCCTCCTTGGACACATCCATGAGCACGCCTGCCTTCGCCAGCATGTACATCATGGAGGCACCGGCGTCGACGATGTCAGGCAGCTGGTCGGCTGCCGCATCCGCGGAGAGCTTCTGCTCGTATCCGTCGGAGGGCTGGTCGACCCAGTTGATATGCGTTCCGGGATTGTCCGTTTCGAACTTCTTGATCAGATCCTTGAAGTAAGGCGTGTACTTGTCGTTCTTCAGGTTCCAGGTCTGGAAGGTGATGTCGCCGCTGAGCTTCCCGCCCTTGGAGCCTCCTTCGTCACTCCCCTTGCCGGAGCCGCCGCAGGCCGCCAGCGAGGTGGCCATAGCGGTTGCACACAGCAGTACTACGGCATTCTTTACAGCTTTCATGCGAGCCGTCCTTTTCTCTTCTCGTGTTGATCTTTCTCGTGTCTTGTGTCCCTGCAGGTCGTGCTTTTCTCTTTTCCTCTCACCTCCTGTGGAACCTGAGCGTGGTGAACTGGAAGGGCGCGAAGTCGAGTGGCGCCCCTTCGGCCTTTACTTCGCCATCGGCCCGGAGGCCGTGGCGCAGATCGGAGGGCAGGGGTGCGTCCTCCAAGGAGTTGGTTTCCCTCACACTTGCCCCCTCGAGCAGTCCGGCCAGATGAAGGCAGCCGACCGCCGGGGAGGAGTCGGGATCGTAGAGCCTGGCGATGAGGTCCCCGCTGCCGTCGTCGGCCATCTTCACCCAGTCGATGACCAGACGGCCGGACAGGCTCTCCACGGACACCAGCGGCTCCACCTGGGGCAGCCCTCCGGCGAAGACGGGTGCGTTGAGGCGGTAGGCCTGGCGGAGCACCTCGTTCTGATCCTCGCAGGGGACGACCGACCAGGCGAAATCATGGCGGCCCCGGTCCGTGTCGGGATCCGGGTAGACCGGGGAGGACAGGAGGGTCAGACGGATCATGGTCCCTCCCTGCCGGCCGGCCGCCGGGTCGTCAGGTATGGGGGTGGTGTCGGCCCCGTATGTGGATGCGTTCACCACGCCGACCGCCAGGGCGTCGTCGCGTACACGGACGAAGCGGTGGGTGCAGCTTTCGAACTGGGCCTCTTCGGCCTCGTTGTTCTTCTGAATGGGGCGGTCGATGAACCCGTACTGGCACTCGAACTGGGCGTAACGTGCCTGAACGGACAGGGGCAGGTCGACCTTGAGGACCTGCTCGTCCTCGTGCCAGTCAACCGTGGCCTCGAAGTCCAACCGGCGGGCGCCGGGTTTCAGGGTGATCCTCGTGGTTATGCAGGTGTCCCCGTCTTGTCTGACGACGCTGACCCCGTCGTCCAGTGGGTCGATGCGGACCGGGCCAGGGACTTTGACGGCGCTCAGGAGGGCGTCACGCTCCAGATCCCAGGCATCCCACATGGCCGGTTCATCCCTGAGGAGCTCGTATCCACCCATGGAGGAGCCGGCCGGCACCAGGTCCCGGCCCGACCTGGCGTCCACCAGGGAGTGGACCTCCCCGTCGGAGCCTATGGCGGCCCGGATCAGACCGTTGTCCAAGGTGTACGAACCGTCGGGGCGGCCGACCAGGGATACGGCCGCCGCCTCGAGGGGCATGGGGTCGGCCTCGACGACCTCCCAATCGCCCTTCTCGCCCCCCATGGGGTTCACGATGGCACCTGCCACCAGGCCGGGGCTGGGGGCGGCCTCAGCCAGGGCCCCTGCCGCCTCCTGTCCGATCTGCCTGAGGCGGGCTATGTCACGACGGTAGTCCTCACGTGCAAGGCGGTGGACCCAGGAGATAGCCGAGCCCGGCAGGATGTCATGGAACTGGTTGAGCAGGAGGGTCTGCCAGATCCGGTCCAGTTCCTGCTTGGGGTAGGTGTACGCGGGCGATGCCAGGCAGGCATATGAGCAAAGGTATTCCACCGTCCGCAGCATGGCCTCCTCCTGCCGGCAACCCTTCTTCATGTCCTGCTGGGAGGTCAGGGTCTTGCGGTGGAGTTCCAGGTAGAGCTCCCCCCTCCAGACAGGCATCTCCGCACCGGCCTTGGCGTGTATCTCCCTGCTGGATTCGTCGAAGAAGTCCTCGGGTGTCTCGTACCTCACCCTGGCTGCCCCCTCCACGTCATGCAGGCGGTCGTAGCGTCCGAGCATCTCGCGGGTGGTGCCCCCGCCCCCGTCCCCATATCCGCACAGGACCAGGGCCCGGGTGGAGATGTCCTTGTCCCGGTAGTTCTCCTCGGAGTGGTTGAGCTCCCTGGCCGTCATGGTCGAGGCATACGTGTCCATGGGCGGGAAGTGGGTGAAGATGGAGGTGCCGTCCACCCCCTCCCAGTCGAAGGTGTGGTGGGGGAACTTCGTCGTGTCGTTCCACGAGATCTTCTGCGAAAGGAAATAATTCATACCGGCCCTGCGCGCTATCTGGGGGAACTGGCCGGTATAGCCGAAGCTGTCCGGCTCCCAGACGATGTCGGTGTCGACGCCCAGGTTCTCCCGCAGCCAGCGCTTTCCGTAAGTGAACTGGCGGGTCAGCGACTCCCCGGCGGGCAGCATCCCGTCCGACTCCACCCACATGCCTCCGACGGGTATGAACCTTCCCTCCTCCACCCTGCGCCGCAGGCGGGCGAAGAGGTCCGGATGGTCCTCCTGCAGCCAGGCGTATTGCTGGGGGGAGCTCATTGCGTAGATGAACTTGGGGTCGCGCTCCATCAGGGCCAGGATGTTGGAGACGGTCCTGGCCACCTTCCTCCTGGTCTCCCGCTTGGGCCAGAGCCAGGCGGAGTCGATGTGGGAGTGCCCCACCACAGCGTGGTCCAGGGAGCTTGGCACGGCGGGGAGGGCCAGCTCGGCAGCCAGGGCCCGCCGGGCGGGTTCGATGGTCGAAAGGTCCCTCTCCTCATAGATGTTCAAGGAGCGCTGCAGGGCCTTGCCCAGCCGCCAATAACGGGGGCTGTCCTCCTTGCTCTCACGGATCAGCTGGCAGACCACCTCCAGGTCCAGGTAGTAGTTCCAGGCTGCGTGGTCGAAGTGGCAGACATCCAGGCGGGTGAGGATGCTGGGCTCATCGGCCCGACCGGTGGTCCCCTCCCCCAGCCTGGTCTCCACGAATGGGGGGACCCCGAGGATAAGCGGGTTGCAGGCCGCTTCCAGATAGAGGGTGAATGACCCGTCCGGCCTGATTACGGAGGTTTCCTCGTCGGTCGGCAGGCCGTCCAGGTCCCTGCCGTCCAATGGGATCCAGCGGTTCTTCGGGTTGATGGCCTTGATGATGGATCCGTCTGGCCTGTAGGCTTCGGCCTCATAGTGCCCGCCGGGCGAATCAGGCTGCCAGCCCAGATCCACGATGAGCTCCAGGGGGTTGTCATCCATGTGTGCGGGGTCGATCCGTCCTTCAACCTCCATCCAGGTGGTCCCCCAGGTGGTCCCCCAGGTCTGGCCCAGGCCCAGCGGTTGGAAATCGACGGTACCGGCGCAGACCTGCTCGAAGAAGGCGGAGGAGGGCACGGGCTCCCCGGGGATCTGATGCGACCTGACCGTGCAGGTGCCGACCACCCGGTCGATCTTGGGCGCAAGCCGCTGGCGCATGACGCGCGTGCACCTGTCGAGTTCACGATCAACCTTCAGCAACATCCCCTACAACCTCCTCGTTGTCACCTCGTCAACAGCTTTCTCACTAAAGCGGTTTAGTTATTATTATAACCCATCTGCAGACAACCTACAAATCCTGTTGCGGGCGGCCTGGAAACCCGGCCCGCCGGCCTTCACGCGGCGTGTCCAGGCGGGGAAAAGCCCGCCCTCGGGGCAGGAGGGCCAGAAGGGGAGGTGCCCATGCCTCCAGCGGACGAAAAAAGGCGGCCCTCCCGGGATCAACCCGGGAGGGCCGCCAGAATGCCGTCGGCCGTCCTCCTACTCCCCCGCCTCCCTGTAGTCGAAGTGCATGAAATCGGCCGGGGCCCCGTAGCCGGAAAGGTCCACGGCAGCCATGCCCACGAAGGCCCCGGTGAAGAAGCCCCCCTCGTGCTGGGCGGCGTGGTCGTCGGAGAGGACGGCCGCATCCAGCGTGACGGGGAGGCGGTGGGTCCGCCCTCCGTCGAAGGAATACTCGTACCAGTACTTGTCCCTCCTCACCACGGTCCGCAGCCAGACCGACCCGACCCCATCGGGTACGGCCACGGCCCGGTCCCTGAGGAGGGAGGTGTGCCTGTCCCAGTCGTGTTGGGCCACCTCGATGACCCTGCAGGAACGCGCTTCGTCCCAAGTCAGGTAGGCCCAGGACCAGAAACGGTCGTTGTAATAGTTGGTCAGACCTGCCATCTGCATGTATGTGCGGGGGTCGAAGGCGACCTGGACCTGGGCCTCGAAGGAGGGCGCCTGCCAGCGCCTGGCGACCAGGGAGAGGTCGAAGGTGTTGCAGAGGGAACCCTGCCCTTTCAGTCGCAGGCATCCATGCCCCAGGCTCCCCATGGCGGGCCCGAAGGGGACACGTGGGGTCATCCACTGGCGGCCGAGATGGTCCGAGATGAAGTCGTCATGGCTATGTCCCTCCTCCCCGCCGGCCACGGTCGGGGCGTCATCAGGTCCCTGCACATACCGCAGGCCGGACCGGCCGCCGACCACGCGCGGCCAACCGTCCGCATCCCAACGCACCTCCTGTATGGCGGTCTCCCTGCCCAGGGGGCACCACCCCCTGGGTCCGGAAGCGGGTTCGTCGCCATGCCTGAAGGGGCGGGCGCACAGGGATGCGTAATACCACTGACCCTTCGGGGTCTCCACCAGGGACCCGTGCCCCTGCTTCTGCAGGTAGGAATCCGGGTCGTCCCGGTCGCTCAGCAGGGGGTTGCCCGGCATGACCTGAAAAGACCCCGCATCGAGGGAGGTGGACCGGGCCACGGACTCCTGGTGCTCGTACCCGGTCCCCCCCTCGGCGGCGAAGAGGTAATACAGGCCTGCCCTCTTATACAGGCGGGGGCCCTCGATCACCCCCGCCGAGGTGCCGGCCCATATGGTCCGCGCCGTCTCAGGCAGGAGACGTCTGGAGTCCGGGTCGTAGCGGGTCAGGGTTATCCCGTCGAAAGAGGGACGGTATTCGCGGAAGTCCCAGGTCTGCTGGACCAGGTACTTGCAGCCGTCGTCGTCATGGAAGAGGCTGGCATCGAATCCAACCCCGTTCAGCCTGATCGGGTCGCTCCATGGCCCTTCGATCCTCTTGGAGGTCACCAGGTAGTTGGTGCAGTCCTTGAAGGTCCCGTTGACCACTCGCACATTCGCGTAGACCAGCCAGAAAAGGCCGTCGGCGTAGGAAAGGTCAGGGGCCCAGACCCCACCCGATGAGGGCACCCCCTTGAGGTCGAGCTGGGAGGTCCTGTCCAGAGGGGGCGGCAGGGGGATCCAATGGGCCAGGTCCTCGGACCGGTAGAGGCTGACCCCCGGCCACCATTCAAAGGTGGAGCAGGCCATGTAGTAATCACCGTCCACGCGGATCAGGCAGGGGTCCGGGTTGAACCCCCTGAGGACAGGATTGGATATCTTCATTGCATCTCCTTGTCGTCCCGGCAGGGCGGGACAGGTTCGAATTCGAATTCTATATCAGTCACGTGCCCGAGGCTCCTTCAGCCTTTGACCGCGCCGGTCAGGCCGCCGACGACGATATAGAACACGGGCTCCAGATGATGCTAACGAAGTTGAACAAAGGGGCGGCCGGTCCGCAGGCAGGTGGTCATGCCCACCACCCTGAAGGTCCGCAACAGCACCCGTGCGCCCCGCGGCGAGGAGCGGAAGGGGGCCTGAAATGACTGCGCCCGCCTGCGCGGCGGCGCAGACGGGCAGGAAGCCGTGGGGGGCGGGACCACCGGAGGGCCCGCCCCCCACAAGAGGATGGACTCACTCGGAGAGGGCGTCCACGATGTAGTTGTTGATCGTGGCCTTGACGACCTCCAGATGGTCGGACTTGTCGGCGGCGATCAGCTCGGACTGGGGCTTGTCGATGCTGTACTCCTCCAGGGAGGCCAGGCTGGCCGAACCGTCTTCCACGGTCTTGCCGATGCCGGAGTCGAAGGACTCATAGCGGGTCTGCTGGAGGTTCTCGATGTACTTGTCCTCGTGCATCTTCGCGGCGACCAGGAGGCCGGCCGCATAGGTGTCCATGCCCACGATGTGGGCGCGGAAGAGGTCCTCGGGCAGGAAGGAGGAGCGACGGGGCTTGGCGTCGAAGTTGAGCCCTCCGTGGGGGCCGATGCTTCCGGCGGCCATGACCTCCCACATGACGGCTGTGGCATCGTAGAGGTCGGAGGGGAACTCGTCCATGTCCCAACCGATCAGCTTGTCGCCCTGGTTGGCGTCCAGGGAGCCCAGGAAGCCAGCCTCGCGGGCCACGCGGACCTCATGCTGGTAGGTGTGCATGGCCAGGTTGGCATGGTTGCCCTCGATGTTCAGCCTGAAGTCGTCCTGGAGGTCGTAGGTGCGCAGGAAGTTGATCGTGGTGGCCGCGTCATAGTCGTACTGGTGGAGGGTGGGCTCCTTGGGCTTGGGTTCGATCAGGAACTGGGCGCCGAAGCCGATCTCCTTGGCGTAGTCCACGCACATGTGGAAGAACTTGGCCATGTGGTCCTGCTCACGCTTCATCTCGGTGTTCCACAGGGACTCGTAGCCCTCACGGCCGCCCCAGAAGACGTAGTTCTCGGCACCCAGACGCTTGCCGATCTCCAGGCTGTGCTTGAGCTGGCCCGCGGAATAGGCGTAGATGTCCGCGAAGGGCGAGGTGCCGGCACCGGCCTCGAAACGGGGGTTGGTGAAGAGGGAGGAGGTGTTCCACAGGAGCTTGACCCCGGTGGACTTCATGTTCTCCTCTATCTTGTCGACTACCTTGTCAAGGTTCGCGTTGGTCTCGCGCAGGGTGTCGCCCTCCGGTGCCAGGTCGCGGTCGTGGAAGCAGAAGTACTCGACGCCCAGTTTGGTGAAGAGCTCGAAGGCGTAGTCCACCTTGGCCAGGGCCTGGTCCATGGGGTCCGTGTACTTGTAGTAGGGCCGCTGGGCCGTTGGGTCGCCGAAGGGGTCAACCAGTCCCTGGTTGAAGGTATGCCACCAGGCGACGGCGAACCGCAGCCAGTCCTTCATCTTCTTGCCGGCGACCACACGGTCACGGTCGTAATAACGGAAGCCGAGCCCTTCCTTCTCGCCCTGCCTTCCGACGTATTCAATCTTGTCGATGTCCCACAATCCCATGCCTTCTGCTCCTTTGCGCGGAAAATCGTATGGTGGCGGGAGATTTACTCCCATCAGAAGGCATGATACGACCCATCGACCTAGTTTGTCAATCGGTTTAATTTAGTGTGTCGCTCACTACGACCTGAGGAAGTCGGCGAAGGACCAGATGACGTGGGAGACCCTACGGAGTTCCGACTCCCTGCTGACCCTTCTCCAGACGCTCCTGTAGGTCTCGAACCACTCTTCCAGCTCCGCCGCCACGGACCAGGCCTGGGGTGGCTCCGCCCCGGAACCGCCTGACAGGCCCTCCCGGGAGGCCAGGACCCAACCGACATCGTTGAAGATCTCCTGTCCCCTCAGAGCCACTTCCTGCGCCTGCAGGGCACCCTCGACATCCCCCCTGCCCTGTGAAATGCTCAGGGCCAGGTCGGCCGCTATCCCCTCCAGGTCCCGGTTGTAATCAGGGGCCTTGAAGGCCCTCTGCCCACACCAGGCCATGTAGTCATGGCGGGTCTCCTTCAGGTCGACGGGGTCCTTGCCCTGCCAGATCTCCGGGAAGCCGCCGGCCAGGCAGCCGGACACGTCCTTGTTCACCCCTCCCCTGCCGTCATCGAGTTCGACATAACGGACCATGTCATCCCAACCAAAGGAGATCGCATGGGAGGCCCTGGCGAACGACCGGGCATAGCGGCCGCTGGCATCCCCGTATTCGAGTTTCGACAGGGCGTCATCGGCCTCCTCCCTGTCCATCCCGTCCGGGTCCCAGAAATTCTGGGCCGCATAGACAAGGCCGGGCACGCTCATGCGGGGGTCGTTGATATGGCCGTAGTCCCCCCAATCAGTGACCATGGCACCCACCGCACCGTACTTGATCCCGAAGGTGCTCAGCCTGTGTATGTTCTGCCAGGCACCATCCATGGAGGGAAGGAGGCTGTTCCAGGCATGCACGGCCGAGCACACATACTGCTTGGCCCCGGTGGAGGAGACCAGGGCGACCTTCTCCTCCCCCACCTGGGGGTCATAGAGCCAGTTGAGCAGGGGGCAGTCCTTCGGCAGCCGCTCCAGGACCTCGGGCATGGAGACGGCTATATCGCCCCAGAACATTGGCTCGCCGCCCTTGTCGCGCACATGGTCGCAGAGTCTGACCACGTAATCCGCATACATGGCGGCCACCCCCACCTGCTCGGCCCGGGCCTTGGAGCGCCCCTTGCCCAGGTCGAAGGTCTCGTCTGCCCCGATGTTGAACTTGTTCGACCTGAACAGCTGGGCGTAGGAGTCGATCAGCCGGGTGGAGAACTTGAAGGAGTCGGGGTCCGTCACATTCAGGGTATGGTGTTCCTGGCGCTCGATGAAGCTGTATGGCCTGTCGGCGTCCTCGGGGAACTCCCCGAGAGAGCGCAGGGTCCGGGTGCGCAGGTTGGTGTAATGGTGGCTGAAGGTCGATATGGACGGCACCAGTTCGATGCCGAGGTCGGCGCAATATCGGTCGTACTCGAGGATGTCCTCTGGCTTCAGGGGGCTCTTCCCCCTCCAGGCCTCGCTCATCCCGTCGAAGGCGAAGGAGTGCTCGATGTAGAGCTGCAGCTGGTTGAACTTGTACAGGGCCAGCTTGTCGGCCCACCTCTTGAGCCAGTCCAGGGTGGGCACCCTGCCCCTGGTGACGTCCAGGTAGTAGGAACGCACGGAATAGGCGGGGTGGTCCTCGATGTGGAGTACCGGCAAGAGGGGGGCCGTCTGCCGGATGATCTGACGGAGGGTCTGGACTCCGTAACGCAGCCCCTCACCATCGCCGCCGACGATCCTCACCGACTCCGGCGAGGCTTCGATGTCCAGACGGTACTCCTGGTCGCCGAGTTCTGGGTCGAGGCCGAGCTCGATGACGGAGGGCCACAGATCGCCCCGTGAAACATCGGGCACCAGACCCGTGGCCGCCGCCAGGTCATCGGAAATCTGCCGGCTCAGCAATCCCCCCAGGTCCGGATCCACGCCACTGCTGGAAATCCTCGTCCTGAGCGGGAGCAGGATCCGTCCGGGGCCCACCTCCATGGAAACGGGCTTGGGCACCAGGGCGAAGCCTGCCGTCCCCCCATTCATCCGGCCTGCCTGCTTTTCTGAAACGTCGTTCATTGGATCGGTCCTTCCGATGGCATCCATACCATTTCCTCGGTTTGTCTTCACTTCATCGTGTGACCCGGCCTGACCCGGGCCTGCGCCGACCGCGGCCACGCTCTGTCCGCGTGGCCGGACGGCACCCATCAGGTTAGCAGCATGCGGGGGCAGTGGGGAGGGTATGCCCCAAGGCGTGTTCCATTCCGCATGGTTCCATCCGCCACCCGGCGGCCTCTCACAGGACCCCGAGCTCGTGGCGGAGCACGCAGGCCACTGCTCCCAAAGCCGCTGCCTGCCTGCCCAGCCGGGCCGGATGAACGTCCACCCTGTTGATGAAGCGCGAATGGACCCTGTCGTTTATCGTGTTCTCGACGGCCTCGAGCATGATCGTGCCCACCAGATCGGATGGGCCGGAAATGGTCAGGTCCTTGATGTTGGTCAAGGCCACCGGCATCGACAGGGCCACGCCCAGGACCTCCCCGGCCTGGGTGAGGATGTCGTCCCGGTTTTCGGGCCTTTCGGCTATCCGCTTTTCAAGCACGGGGGCGGCTATCAGGGTCTCCAGACAGCCCCGCTTACCGCACACGCAGGCCGGCCCGTCCTGGTCGACGACCACGTGTCCTATTTCGCCGGCCACATAATCGCTGCCCCTGACTATATGGTCGGCGATGAGCACGCCGGCGCCGACCCCCCTGGCGATGGCCACGAGGATCATGTTGTCCGTCCCGCCGGCGAAGCACCGCTCCCCGAAAACGGCCGCGTCGGCATCGTTGCTGACCGTGACGGCCACCCCGAGCTGGCCATGCAGGAGGGCGGCCAGGTCCATGTCCGTCCATCCCAGATTCGGTGCGGCCAAGACCCTTCCCCCCCTGTCGACCGTCCCGGGGGTGGCGACCCCCAGACCCAGGACCGGGACGGGCGAGAGCTCCAGCAGACGGCGTGAGAGCTTGACCAGGACGGTCGGCTGGAGGGTGCCCGGTGAGATGGGTTCCTCCTCGGTGGCCGTCACATGGCCCGCCAGATCCGTCACAATGCCCCGCACCAAGCCCGCCTCCGACAGGTCCAAGGCCATGACGGCGCTCCCCTTGACGTTGATGCCCACCAGGACGGCGGGCTTGCCGGGCCTGGACGAACTCTTGTAGCCACCCTCCACCAGGAGGCCGTCGTCGATCAGGTCAGCCACGACGTCCGAAACGGACACCTTGGACAGGCCGGTCAGTTTGGCCAGGTCGGCGCGCGACAACCAGCGGTCTGGATAGAGGGACTTGAGGACCGTCTGCCGGTTCCTTCTGCGGATGTCCGAGGGCAGGGCGCTGCGGAGGCCGCCGGTCCCCCTCGCGGCCCTGCCACGCCTGCCCGGACCCGGTCCTGCTGTCGTCCGCCTGTCCATGCTATTCACACTCCCCATTATCCTGGCCCCGCCCACCCAACGGAAGGCTTCCGCCTCCGGGTCGGCATCCGTTCACTTGACCGAACCGGTGGTGATGCCCTTGGCTATGTTCTTCTGCACCAGCATGAAGAAGATGACGACGGGCAGCGAGAAGATGACCGAAGCCGCCATCTGTCCGCCGAAATCGGTGCCGGCCGGCGTGGTGAAGCTGGCCAGCCAGACCGGCAGGGTGTACTTGGTGTCGTCCTTCATGAAAGTGTAAGCGGTCAGGTAGTCGTTCCACGCGGTGATGAAGGCGAAGACCGAGGTGGAGACGACGCCGGGCGCCACCAGGGGGAAGGTTATCTTCCTCAGTATCTGCCACTCGCTGGCCCCCTCCACCCTGGCTGATTCGAAGATCGATGTCGGCACCGCCAGGAAGAACCCCCGCATGTTCCAGATGGAGAAGGGCAGGACCAGGGCGATGTAGGCCAGGATCAGCCCGGAATACTTGTTGAGCAGCCCGAACTGGTTGAAGACGATGAACTGCGGGATCAGCATGGCCGTCCCGGGGATCATCTGCATGGCCAGGATCATGACCATGATGGTCCTCCTCCCCCTGAACCTGTACAGGGTCAGGGCCGCACAGGCCAGGAAGGCCAGGACGACCGAGACGATGACGGCCACGAAGGTCACGATCACCGAATTCTTGAGGTTGGTGAAGAAATGCCCGCTCTGGAAGATGGCCGAATGGAAGTTCTCCAGGGACCAGTGGGTGGGTATGAAGGCCGGCTTGGTGGTCATCACCTCGTTGCGCGGCTTGAAGGCCGTGATGGTCATCCAGTAGACGGGGAAGAACCAGACGATGCTGAAGACCACGGCGATGACGTTTGTACCGAACCTTCGCCAGTTGAAATGTCTGCGGGCCTTGACCCTGCCGGCCGAGGCCGAGGCCGCCGCCCGGGCCGCGCCCACGCTGGAAGAAGCTTGTCCTGTCATGACGGCACTCATAGATCCTCACCCGATTTCAGGAGGTTACGTACGTAGACACTGGTCAGCAGGAGGAGGATGATCACGGTGATGACCGAAATCCCCGCTCCCTGGCCGATGTCGAAGTTGATGAAGGCCTTCTTGTAGGTGAAGACCCCGATGGTCGATGTGGATCCGGAAGGTCCACCCTGGGAGACCAGCCAGATCTGGTTGAACACGTTGAAGTCCCAGATGATGGAGAGCATCCCGATCACCATGATGCTGGGTGCGATCAGGGGCACCACGATCTGCCAGTACGTGCGGATGGGCCCCGCCCCGTCGATCTGGGCAGCCTCCAGGCTGGAGGGGTCCAGCTGGGTGGTGGCCGCGTAGAGGGTGATGGCTATGTAAGGAACGGCCTGCCAGACCACCAGGAGCCAGATGCAGACGAAGGCCAGGGTGGTGTTGTTGGACCAGGCCAGGTTGGAGAGGTCACCGAAGATGCGCAACCTGGTCAGGAGCCAGTTGATCACCCCGTAACCGGGTTGGAAGAGCCAGTTCCAGACCACGGAGGAGGCCACATTCGGCATGGCCCAGGCGAAGATGAGGACGAAGGTGACTATGTAACGCATGACCGTACCCAGCTTGGTCATCATCTGTGCCACGGCCATCCCGACCAGGAGGCTGCCCACCACCAGGGCCGCCGTGAAGAGGAAGGTCCTCAGTAGGGCGGCCCAGAACTCCTTGTCCTTGAGGACGGAAGAGTACTGGGACAGACCTGCCATGTTGAATTCGCCGGTGAACAGCGAGCGCTGGTTGAAGTCCGTGAAGGAGGTGAAGACGAGAAAGATGATGGGGACGATGACCAGAGCGATCAAGATGATGCCGGTGGGGGTCAGAAGGGCCGCGGCCATGCCCCCATGGCTGTCCGGCCTCCTGCCTCCCCTGCGGATTCCCGAATGACCGGCCGGGCCGCCACCCCCAGGCGACTTGGCGGGCGCTGAAAGAGCGCTGGTGTTTTGTGTCATGACAGCTTCCTTGATTACGGAGGAGGCCGGCCGACGCGAATGATCACGAGGGCCGACCCTTTTCCACTTGTTCAGTGGCCGGTGCCGGACACGTCCCCCCCCTGGGCGGCGCCCGGCACCGGCCGTCAGCCGATCTTCAGGCTCAGCCCTTCTTGGCCAGCACCTCGTCCAGGTGCTTGTCGAACTTCTGCGCGGCCTCCTTGGTGGACATGGAGCCCGTGGCGACGTTCTGGGTGAACTCGTTGATGGACTTGTCGCCTTCGACCGTGGCCCAGTTGGGTGACGCGGGTGTGGACTTGGAATCCTTGGCCGCATCGAAGAAGCCCTTCTGCACCTCAGGGAAGTCGGAGGACTTCATGGCCTGGTCCAGACCCTCCACGGAGTTGGGAAGCCAGCCGTCGTTCTTGAAGACCCAGTTCTGCTGGATCTCATCGCTGGCGGCGATCTTGACCCACTCCTGGGCGAGCTTGGCGTTCTGGCTCTTGGCGGCGATCGCCCAGTCGGAGCCGGCCACCATGGACTTCTGGTTCTTTCCGGACTGGCCGGGCATGGCGAAGGTGCCCAGGTCGGAATCCTTGAGTTCCTTGTTGGCTTCCTTGGCTGCGGGTATGGAGGCGCTGTTGCTCAGAATGGCCCCGGTCTTCCCGTCAGCCAGGAGCTGGTCCATGCTGGGGCTGACCGTGTCCACGGTTTGGGAGGCCTTGCTGGAGTACTTGTTCTGGAAGGCCTTCCACTGGTCCATGCCCTTGACGGATGCATCGCTGGAGGTGGTGGCCTTCCAGGTTCCGCCATTGTTCTCGGCCACGTCACCGCCGGCATCCCAGATGAACTGGAGGGCGGAGTACCAGTACTGGCCGGGCAGGTAGAAGGGGACGAAGTCTGCGTTGCCCTTGTTCTTCTCCTGGATCTTGTCCAGGTCGGCGGTGAATTCGTCCCAGTTCTTCGGCACCTCGGTGATGCCGGCGTCCGACCACACCTTCTTGTTGTAGATGACGGCGCGGGCGGCGGCGAAGGCCGGGATGCCATAGAGCTTGCCGTCGATCGTCGCCGGGTCTTCCAGGCCCTTGACCCAGGTCTTGCCGCCCGACATCTCGCCCTTCAGGCTGGTCAGGTCCATGAGGCCGCCGGAGGCGGCGAAGCCGGCCACCTGCGTGTTGCCCATGTCGATGATGTCGGGAGGGGTGGAGGAGGCCAGGGCCGTGGTCACCTTGGTGGTGATGTTGTCCCAGGGCTGGATCTGGAGCTTGACCTTGGCACCGGTCTTCTTGGTGAAGGCATCGTTGATGGCCGCCAGGGTCTTGTCGGTGTAATCGCCCTTCATGGCCCACACCGTGATGGACTTGTCCTTGTTGTCGCTTCCCGAACTATCACCGGACTTCTTGTTTGAACCTGCGCCCATTGAGCAGCCGCCCAGGGTCAAAGCGATGGCCGTGGCCACGGCCGCTCCGGCGATCAGTGTCTTCTTTCTCATCTCGAACCCTCCAAGGAGTTGACTTCCGTTTATGCTTCTTTGCAGTGGTCTTCCGTCGGAACCCCGCACCCACTGCGTACGGGACCCTGCGTGACGCCGATGGTCTGCGCCGACCAGCGTCAGTTGACAGTTGCCAGTCACTCCGGTGAAGGCAGTGGAAAGCGAGACCGTGTGTCTTCTTCGAACTCCGCTTCTTTATTTAGTTTGCTTTCCTTACTTTCACCAGAAAAACTATTAACAATATATGACACCCTCCTACCGGACGCAATTCGACACGCCCGGAGCCGGGTCAGAAGGTTCAGCAGGCCGTCCTCCGTGACCGATAAGCCCTGACCGCCCTGACGGCTGCCGCCACCGTGCCCGCATCAGTGACCTCCACACTGGCATCCTCGCCCCCGCCGCCGGGCCCAGCCGGAGCCGGCACCAGACGCTTGGCGGAAAGGTGGACGGCGGCCACCCCCAGATCCAGGACCTCGCCTATGGCATCGATCCGGACTCCCCCACCGGCCATGATCTGGATGCGGCCGGCAGCCTGAGAGACCAGGTCGCCGATGGAGTCCATCCCCTCCGGGACCGAGGGAGCTCCCCCGGAGGTCAGAACCCGGTCGAAACCCAGGTCGATCAGCTGGTCCAGGGCCCGTGACCGGTCGACGACCATGTCGAAAGCCCTGTGGAAGGTGACCTCCACCCTCCTGCCCTCCTGGTCGCCTGCGGACCTGGCGGCGGTGACCAGATCCCTGCAAAGGGCAAGGTCGACACGCCCATCGGCGTTCAGGGCGCCGACCACGACACCCCCCGCCCCGGCCTTGACGGCAGACCGGACATCTTCGACCTGCACCCTGCGCTCATCTTCGTTCTCGTATACGAAGGCACCCGCCCGGGGCCTGATCAGGACCTGTGCCCCCAGGGGAAGACCGACCCGGCTGCAACCCGCGATGACCGCCCAGCTTGGCGTCAGACCACCGTAAGCCCCCAGCCCGGCGCAGACCTCTATCCTGTCCGCCCCCGCCTCCAGCGCCGTCCGGGCTCCGGCGACATCCTGCACCGCTATCTCCACGCGGGGTCCATGCATGTCCTTCATACAATCTCCCTTGATCCGTACGCTTCACCTGTCAGATGGCCCCGCCCCTCCGCGGGCTTCGGGCCGACAGGACCAGTCTAGGGCATTTGCGGCCGGGCGGCGTCCACAACCGTGGACGGGCCTGGTCCGAAGGAACCACCAGGGACGAGACAGGGTCGATGGTATACTTAACGCTGTTAATATATAAACATCGTTATGAATGGTGTACGCCTCATCGGATGACGTCAGCACCGCCGGAGGAGACCTGGAGGGGAAGCATGAAGGGATACGGGAGTGCGAGCGCCCCGGCGGCCATGTCCGAGCTCAACCAGTCCCGGATCGTCCAATACCTTCACCGCAACGGGGTCTGCTCCCGGGCCCAGATAGCCAAGGGACTGGGATTGACGGCCCCCGCCATCACAAAACTTGTCGCCCGCCTGATCGAGCCCGGCATCATCAGCGAGACCGGAAACCTGGGGGGCAGGGGCCACCGCCGCTCCATCGGCCTCAGGCTCAACGCCTCCAGCCACCTGGTCATCGGCGTCAAATTCGCCCGCAGCCTGGTCCAGATCGGGGTCTTCGACCTCAGCGGGAACCTGATGGGCATGCAGGAGCTGCCCCCCGTCGGCGACGGAGACGTACAGCAGGCCGTCGAAACGGTGAAGAAAGACGTCAGAGGCCTGATAGATGAGGACCCCCGGATCACCGGGGTCGGCATGGCCGTACCCGGCCCCTACCTGCGCGAGGAGGGCAGCATAGCCCTGGTCACCGGCATGCAGGGTTGGCGGGGGGTCAACTTCAAGAGGGAATTCTCCCAGGCCTTCGAGGTCCCCACCTTCATAGAGCAGGACGCCCGGGCCGGGGCCCTGGCCCAGAGCCTCTTCGACCCCCGCATCGACAAGCCGGACATCGCATACTACCTGGTGGGCGAAGGGGTGGGTCTGGGGGTCCTCGAAGGGGGAAGCCTCCTGAACGGTTCGCAGGGGGCCGCCACCGAAATCGGCCACATCAGCATCAGCCAGGAGGGGCCAACCTGCGAATGCGGCAATGTAGGCTGCCTGGAATGCTACTGTTCGGCCGTGGCCCTCCACCATACCCTGGTCTCCCCAGCTCATGCCGGGCACTACCCGGGATTCCGGGGGCTCACCCACTCCCAGGCCTGTGAGCGCCTTTTCGCCATGGCGGAGGACGGCGACGGGGAATCACGGGCCCTGGTGGCCGACCTGGCCCGGTATGTGGGCTATGGATGCGTGACCATAGTGAACGCCTACAATCCCAGTCAGATAGTAATCGGCGACATCATGGCCCGGGCCGGCAGGCCCCTCCTCGATACCGTCCGGGCCCTGGTCGAGGCCAGGACCATACCCCAGGTGGGGGGCAGGACCCAGATACTCCTCTCCAGCCTCCCCGTGGACGCCACGCTGACAGGGGCCGCCGCCGTGGCCGCCAACCAGTTCCTCCTCCATCCGGCCGCCTTCGTCGGCCGGGCCAGGAGGGAACCGCCCGATACCGGGCGCAGGCCAGCCCCCGTCAGAGCAGACCAGGCCCGGCAGCGACGGGGGCAGGCCGGGGCAGGCCTGCGAACAGGCTTGCAGACGGCCAAAGTCGTCGGGCAGGTTACGGAAAACGACAGCAAACAGAAGGAAGGATAACCATGGCAGACAAGCCGATAGTCCTCAGCATAGGCGAGATTCTCTGGGACATGCTCCCTACGGGGAAACGGGCCGGCGGGGCCCCGGTCAACTTCAGCTACCATGCGGCCAAGAACGGTGCGGAAGGGTATGCCATCAGCGCCGTGGGCGAGGACCAACTGGGTCGGGAACTGGAGGAGGCCGTCCACCAGGCCGGTGTCAACGCCCTCCTCCAGCACAACCAATGGCCGACCAGCACCGTCGAGGTCCAGCTGACCGAGGGCATACCCGAATACATCTTCAAGGAGAACGTGGCCTGGGACCATGTGGAATTGACCGACCGTCTGACCGACCTGGCCTCCAGGGCCGACGCGGTCTGCTACGGCACACTGGGCATGCGCAGCGAACAGTCACGGGCCACCTTCGAGGAACTCCTCAGGCGCACCCGGCCGGACGCCATGCGCTTCTTCGACATCAACCTTCGTGGGGCCTACTATTCCAAGGCATTGATCGAGGAGCTCCTGGGCATGGCCACCATGTTCAAGCTCAACGACGAGGAACTGGTCATCCTGCGTGACATGTTCGACATCAGCGGGGACACCGACGCCGAGGTATGCGACTGGTTCATGAAGCGGTACCACCTGGACACCGTGGTCCTGACAGCCGGAAGCGCCTACAGCACCATCTATCTGTCCGATGGCGAGACCTCCCGCCTGCAGACCCCAAAGGTGACCGTCGCGGACACGGTCGGGGCCGGCGATGCCTTCTCCGGGACCTTCGCCATCAACAGGCTGATGGGGGCCTCGCTGAACCAGGCACATCGCGCCGCCGTCAACACGGCCGCCTTCGTCTGCACCCAGGAGGGGGCATGGCCCCAGTATCCAGCCAGGATGCATGACTATCTGGCCGACCAGGGGCGTTGAGAGGGGGCCTGGGCGGGCCCTCCGGGACGGGGCCGGCGCTCGCGTCGACGGAGGGCCGCTTAAGCCCTGGGAGGCATCATACGGCTTCCAGCCCCGTCAACCGAGGTAAAGTGCCTGCATATGGGGCCTGCAGGCTCCTGGTGCCATATGGCGTAGGATCGTGTCCGGCACAGACATATGAAGGGGATTCGTCATGAGTGCTTTCTACCAGCTCTTGGTGCTCGGCAACGGCTTCGATCTCGAGTGCGGCCTGGCATCCACCTTCAATGACTTCGAAATCCCCCGCCTGCAGGACCTCCCCTCCCGCCTGGGCAGCAAAGGTGTCACGGTGTGGGACCTCGTCCTCCAGGACAGCCGGCGCAACCGGTCCTGGTTCGATGTCGAATCCAGCATGGGCGAGTGGCTGGGACCCTCTTCCCCACACATCGACAAGATCATGACCGCCGCGGCCGGGTACCTGCGCTCCCGGGCGGAGGGGGAGAAGGTCCTGGACTCCCCCGCCGACCCGGACCGATTCCTCCACATGGATGCTGAGGGCCAGGTGGCGGCCATCATCGTGGACCGCTACGGGTGGACCGGAGGGGAGGACAAGCATACCCTCTATGACTGCTTCATGGACCAGCTCCACATCTTCGAACGCGAGTTCTCGGACTACCTGCGAGGCCAGGTGGCATCCGACCCCGAATACAGCCGGCGCTGCCACAAGCTGATCACCGCCCTGATCAACGACCGCCTGCCCGACCCCAACTCCCTGCGACCCTGGGAGGAGAAGCCCGAGCTGATCGAATATGACGGCAATGGAAAGCAGTTCAAGGGCCATCCCGAGAACGTCTCCCTCCTCGACTTCAACTACACGGACCCCTTCGCCGGCCTGCGGGATTGCCCATCCCTGGCCAACATCCACGGAAACCTGACCGATGGGGACATCGTCTTCGGCATCGACGGGTCGAATCTGTCGGCCTCGGACCCCGACTACGCAGACATCGTCAAGTTCACGAAGACCTTCCGCCTCATGGCGCTCCGTCGGGAGAGCAACATCACGGTCATCCATCCATACGTGATGGGCAGACCGGGCAACGAGACGGACATCATCAAGTTCTACGGCCACTCCCTGGGACCCGCGGACTACTCGTACTTCCAGTCCCTCTTCGACACCGTGGACCTGTATGAGAGCCAGACCCGACTGGTTTTCTACTACAACGAAAACCGCAGGAACGGCGGGCCGTCCGCAGGCGGGGGGTCGCCCTCGAACGGCGGCGCCGCCGGTGAGATGTACGAGAAGGTCAACCGTCTGATGACCAGGTACGGGGAGACCCTCGACAACGAAAGCCATGGGAGGAACCTCCTGCACAAGCTCCTTCTCGAGGGCAGGCTGAGCGTGGCCCCGTCACCCAGGTGACCTCCATCAGGCCCTCCCCCGGCGCGGGGCCGCCACCCGGCAGTAGAGGACCATCCCCGACCTCGGCAGGGTCCCTCCCCCGGCGCGGGGTCACCAGGTGGAGGAACCACCGCCTTACTCGGGAATATCGGCCGGTCTGCCTTGTTGTATACTGATGAAGCCGGTCACCAAGACCGGCGGAGCTTGATAATTCAAGATCGGGGCTGATCGGTTTCGACGGTGACCTGTTCGTCGCAGGGAAGCGTGCCGAGAACGCGGGGGTCCGCTCGTTAATGTCCTCCCGCAAAAAACAAGTGCTAAATCTAACCGCACTGAGTTTGCCCTCGCTGCCTGAGCTTCGCGCCAGGATTAAACAGTGAGCAGCAGCTCCGTCCGCTCCCCTTCGCCTTCGGGGGGAAGCCGGGCGTCATTCAGAAGGCTTGCCTGAATCACCGGGCCGCAGGGTGATTCGGGGACTTTTACTGTGACTATGCCCGCCACCGGTTGTCTGCGACACAGGTGGGGGCAGATAAATAGCCATACGGCCAGCAGACTACGCACGTAGAAGACTGAGGGTGCGGTCACCGGACCGGGGTTCAATTCCCCGCAGCTCCACTCGAACACAGCCGCCCGGGTTCGCCCGGGCGGCTTTTTTGTTGTAATTCCGCCATCCACCCGCCTTCCGTCATCCACCGGCCTTCCGTCATCCACCGGCCTTCCGTCATCCACCGGCCTTCCGTCATCCACCGACCTTCCGCCATCCACCGGCCTTCCTGCTGCACAGCGCCTGCCCGACCTCAAACGGTTTGATTTGGGTCCAGACGTTTCAACAGGACGACCCTGCAGGGCAGCGTATGGGAAGAAGCCGGCGGGTATCCCAGCCGTACGGAAGTCGTCCAGGCCCGGCATCGGCAAGAGCTACCCATCCCCAGAGATGGGGGGCGTCTCCATAGGAAGTCGGTTTGCCCGGCTCATGCGCATCATCGGGAGAGAAGGCCGGCCCGCCGGCCAATTGTGCACCTTGGTGTAGAGTCGCAGAAGGAAAAATGAAGGGGTCTTTGGGTGGGCAAGTCTTGCTGACATGATGGACGTGTCAAATGTCGAGCCTCCTGCCACGGGCCATACATATCGAAGAGGAGGTCATTTTATGGCTGTTTTCTATGCTTTCCACTACCGGGAAGATCATCGGCGCGTCCAACAGATCATGGACATCAGCGGCGTTGAAGGGCAACCGCTGCTCAGCACACAGGATTGGGAAAGCATCAAGAGCCGAGGGGATGCGGCGGTCGAGGACTGGATCAATGAAGAGATGAAGGATAAGACCGCTGTGATTGTCTTGAGCGGGCTTTACACGGCAAGCCGGCCCTGGGTGCAATATGAGATACGGCACGCATGGGATATCAGTAAGCCGCTCTTGTCGATTGATATCAGCGGGTTGGAGGACGATAACGGGCAGACGGACCCGATAGGGCCGGATCCGTTCACCTTCCTCGATAATTATGAGACAGTCTGCATCCCGCGTTATATCCCAAGCGGGCCAAGTGCTGATTTCTACAACGAAATCAAGGACAATCTCGCGCAGTGGGCCTCCCAGGGTTACGTGCAACGGTTGTTCTTAGGCAATCAAGAACAGCTAAGACGGCCCTCCGACTATCTTGAGGCGACGGAAGGAAAGGACGGACAGGTGCACACTGATTGATGGCCCTGTTCCAGCCCGTCATATTGCTTTTCACAGGCCTCATTTCTGGAGGTGTCTGCTTGACGGCCTTCTTGCGCGGTTGACTGAGGGCATGCCCAACAGTCGGATATTCCGCTTTCATGAAGCAGAAGATGAAGCAGAAGGCCGAACCAGCCCATGCCGGCCTGTTCTTGCGCACCTGTATGGCGAAACCGTAAGGCCATGCAGGAATCGGCATGAGCCTGGTTTTGAGGCCTGCGCAGGAAGATGCCACCCGATTGACTGCCCCCCCCCTGTAATCAAGGTCAGGTATCGCTGTTGTCCGCCAGGCTGACGGCTTTGCCCTGTCCCGTATACCATCCCTTTGCCGGATGGGCAAAGACCGGCCCGGCTCCTCGCCCGGGAGGGCACAGGCAGGGGCTTTCATACAGGTACCTTGGGCCGTCGGGCAACGTCCGACAGGGGCTTGCCGTCCACATGGGTGCGCCTTCAGGACGGTCCTTGCAGACCGACCGCCAGACCCGATCACGACGGCAACAGATCGGCCTCTCGCATGGCCTGGGCGGCCGGCACCGCCGCGTGGCCCCAGGCCCCGCATACTCATATGGGTCGGGGCGCGGACCCCCGGGGGGGCCGGGGGGCGAGCCCCCGCCCCGAGGGGAAAAGAGAGGGGGGGGGGGGGGGGGCCCCCGGGGGGGGGGGGCGGCCCCCCCCCCCCGGCCCATATGTATATCCTAAGGGGGCGGGAAGAGTCCGGCTGCCCTCAGTCGCTGCAGAGGGTCAGCGGCTGCCAGGGTTGGAGGACGACCGGGTCGGAGGCGAGTGCCTTCAGGGTCTCCTGGTCCAGGAACTCCTTGCGGACGATGGCCTCGGAGACGAACTGGTCGAACCATTCGGCCGAGGCGACATAGTAGCCGTCCACCCCGTTCGCCTTGCCCCAGGAGTTCTCCACCTTCCACCGGTCCGGCCTGCCCTCCTTGTCCAGGTTCACTCCGGTGATGGTCATGGCGTGATTGCTGGGGAAGTCGCCGTACTCCAGGCCGTCGCCCTTCTCGATGGAGAAGTCGGTGCCGAAGAGCTGATCCACCTGGACCGTCCCCCGGTCGAAGATGCCCGCCTTCCGCAGGGAGAACTGATCGCAGTCACAGGCGAACCAGGTGGGGTGCCCGGCGCTGATCTGGTCGGTAACGGCCTTGCGCAGGACCTCCAAGGGGACGTTGACGAAGTTGAGGTTGCCGTCTTCGGCCACGTTGTTCACATAGGCGATCTGGTAGTGGCGGTTGAAGGGGGTGGCCTCCATCGGGGAGTTGCACAGGGTCACATAGTCGTTGACATCCACCGGGACATACTTGCGGTAAAAATCCATGGGGGTGATGCCGAACTCACGGATCTGGACGCGCTCGTCCCTGCCAGACTCACCCTGGGTCTTCCCCGGGGCCGAATCGCCCTCTGCGGCCTTCTTGGAATCGGACCCCTTGGCCCCCTCGTCCTCGTCACCCTTGACACGGGCGGAAAAGTCGAAGGTGGCCGGAGGCTCGCCCAAGGCGATGGCGCAGATGCGGTATACGGTCTCCATGTCCCTTGTCTTGAGCTCCCTGAGCTCATCCATGCCAGCTCCTGCGGCTTTCTTCCTGCGCAGTTCGATGGCGTCCTGGCGGAGCTTCTTGTTCAGGTAGAGGTTGAAGTCACCGGAATCACGGGAGTTGGCGGACTCCGGGTAGGCGGACTTGGGTACCAGACCGTACTTGTTGACCAGGTTGGCGAACATCTCCCACCAGCCTCCGTCGTCGGCCGGGCTCTCATTGAGTATCTGGACCAGCCGGTCGTCCGAGGGCCTGTCCAGCGTGGCCAGGACGTTCTCCAGATAGGCGTTCGCCTTCTCCATCTTGTCCCAGAAGAAGAGATAGGTCTCGGAGAATTCGAAATCCTCCAGCTTCCACCGGTGGATGACCTCATAGCGCAGGACATTGAGAGAGGCGAACATCCAGCAGCGGCCGGAATGCTCCTGGTTGGTCACCGACCCCTGCTTGAGGTCCACGGAGAATTCCCTGAGCAGGGAACGGGCGCCCTCATAGCCGGTGGCCGCTTTCAGCACCCCCTCGGAGACGGCCGCATTGGCCGCCACCCTGTTGGCCCTGTCCGCGCGGAAGGCCTCCCCATAGCGTTGCAGGTCCTCTGCCTGTATGGCTCCAGATGTCGTGTCCTTGTTCAATACCCTTCCCTTTCTGATGGAAGATCGCCCGGATTGCTCATACCCGCCGGGCCCGATCACGGATGAAACCCATCGATGCAGCCGCCCCCCCCCCGAAGCCGGGGGCGGGACCTGCGGCGGACCCACCCGATTCACATGCGTTGTTGGCATTCTATACCCTCAGGGTGGCCGGTGCCCCCTCCGGGTGTTCAGGGGATGGACTTTGGTCAGCCGCCATCGGTGAGATTAGAATGATGACCCATGAGAATCGTCATACAGAGGGTCAGCCGGGCCGACATGGACGTGGTCGATGAGGAGGGGAACCCCGATGCCGGGTTCGCTCCGGTCAGGATGGGCCAGGGGATGGTCATCCTGGTCGGAATAAGTGATGCAGATGGGCCCGGACAGGTGGCCTATGCCGCCAGGAAGCTGTCAGGGATGCGCATCTTCGAAGACGGGGAGGGGAAGATGAACCTCTCCGTCCTCCAGGTCGGGGGCGGCATCATGTCGGTCCCCCAGTTCACCCTCTATGCCGGCCTCAAGCACGGCAACAGGCCCAACTTCCTGGCGGCCGGCAGGCCGGACCACGCGAAACGGATCTGGGAGGACCTCAACAGGGCCCTGGAAGATGAGGGCATCCCCGTGGTGACCGGCAGTTTCGGCGACCACATGCGGGTGGGACTGACCAACGACGGCCCTGTGACCATCCTCATGGACACGGATGAGCTCATGGACTGAAGCCAAGGGCCGGGACTCCACAACCTGCCGGCCCAGGGTGAAGGGCCGGAAGGGCGGCCAGGCCCTGCACGTCCCCCTACTTGATGATGGGGCGGGTCGGGGCCGAGACGTCGACCTGGTGCTTGTCGCCGATCACCTTGGGGTCATGGATGATCTTGTCGACGACCGCCTGCTTCAACTGGAGCTGCGACCCGTCCCCCCAGATGATGACCTGCTTGCCGCCCTCCAGGTCGGTCCTGACCGAGTCCTGGGTGTCGGCCGCCACCTTGGTGACGGAACGGCGCATGTCTTCGGGCATGGAGCGCAGGATCTTCAAGGCCTGGCGGACGGCCTTCCCACTGAGTCCGCTGTCCACCTGGTCCACGTCTATGACCGGAATCCCCTCCACCGGCCCGTCCACCACGTTGAGCACACGGGCGTCACCATCCACGGCGGTGAGCTTCTTCTTGGAATCCTTGAGTATGGCCGTGGGCTCTTCGGCCTTGAAGGTGACCTCCAGGCCGTGGGGGAAACTCTTGCGGACCTCGGCCCGTGTCACCCCGGCAAGGCCGCCCACCGCCGACTCTATCCTGGAGGTCGACACGAGCAGCAGGGACTTCCCCTGCTCTTTCCGGGCTATCGAGAGGACCTTTTCATCAGAGACCCAAGCATTGCCGCCCCTGACGGATATCTGCGCCGGATCCAGGCGGAGGACCGGGGACAGGAAGAGGAGCCAGACCAGGGAGGAGACCAGGATGACTGCGAGGGCCACCAGGGAGACCCTAACGATTACAGCCCGCAGGCCGACCCTTTTCTTCTCACGGACCCTGGCCTGGAAATCGATGACCTTGGGACGGACGAAGACGCCCGTTCCCCCGTCGGCCCCGATCCTTCCGGAGACCGATTGGTCGGGAGAGAGGGAACGGGCATCCACGAACCCCGAGGAGACGCTTCTTCTCTCCCCGCCTCTCCGCCCGGGCAGGCCGCCGCCCCGGACGGCCGCCGAAGCCGAACCGACGATCTCCCGACCTTGTGCCTGTTCCGGCCTGCCGGAGCGGGAGGAAGAGGGTGAGGGCTCCGACTTCACGGAGCGTGCCTGACGGGAGGGTGATTGCGGGTTAGAAGACCCAGGCGTGGGTGAAGCTCCCGTCTGCCCCGATGGAGACTGTTCGGACGGGGTCTTCCCCTCCTGCCGTCCACCTCTTCCCCGGCCCCTGCGATGCCAGGAGCTAACGATCCGTCGAGCGCTCATCAGCGGCCCCCAGTCCATCGGCCGTATCCCGGTTCTTGCCTTGGGCCAGCCTGTCGAGTATGACCTGGGCCATGGCCGTCACATCGCCCGCGCCGACGGTCAGGATCACATCGCCCGCCTGGGCCCTGTCAGCCAGGATCCGGGCCGCCTCCTCCATGTCGTCAACCTCCTGGAAGCGCCTTCGATCCGCGTCGTCCGCCGCCCGGATGATGGTCTGTGGGCCCACGTCCGGGAAGTCCTCCTGCTTCTCCCTGGCAGGGTATATCGCCGTGACCACGACATCGTCGGCACGTGAAAGGGCCTGGGCGAACTGGCGGGCGAAGAATCTTGTGCGCGAGAACAGGTGGGGCTGGAAGAGGATCCTCAGTCGCCGGCCGGGATAGCGGCGGCGGGCGGCATCGATCAGGGCCCGGATCTCAGTGGGATGGTGGGCATAATCATCCACCACGCTGACTGATCCCTGCACCCCCTTCAGGTCGAACCGGCGGGCGGCGCCCTGGAAGTCCTCGGCCGCGCAGGCCGCCCGGCCGGGCTCCATGCCCAGAATCACGGCTGCCGTTATGGCCGCCGCCGCATTGCGCGCGTTGTGCAGACCCGGTATGCTCAGGTGGACCGGCAGGCGGATCCCCTCCCCCTCCCTGCCGCCGGGACCTGAAGGCCGGTTCCCCACCAGACTTGCGGGCAGGCGGAGCACGAAACGCTCCTGCCCACTGCCGGCCGCCTCGGATTCCGACTCGATTCTGACGTAACCGGCTGCGGCCGGGAGGGGCCCGAAGTCCTCTTCCGCCTCGGTGGAATAGACCACCAGACCGGCCCGGCAGTCCTCCCCCAACCTGTCTATGACCTCCCGGGCCCCCGGATCGTCGCCGCAGATGATCACCGACCCCGTGACGTGGCGGGCATGTTCCACAAAGGCACGGCGGAAGGCATCCGGGCTGCCGTAATGGTCCAGGTGGTCGGCCTCCACATTTGTGATGATCCCGATCAGAGGATGATATTTTTCAAAACTCCCGTCGGACTCGTCAGCCTCTGCAACCAGGACATCGCCCCGCCCGAGGTGCCCCCCCTCGACCAGGCCTGATGCCATCCTCAGGGAGCCCCCGATGGCATAGCTGGGATCGGCCAATCCCCCCTGCCCTGATTTGGACAGGATATGTGCCAGAAGGGCGCTGGTGGTGGTCTTCCCATGGGCCCCGGCAACGGTCACGGCCCTGTGGGACGACATGAGGAGGGCCAGTATGTCGCTGCGGTGGACCAGACGGATCCCCCTGGCCCTGGCCTCCACGATCTCGGGGTTGTCCGGTTTGATGGCTGTGGACCAGACCACCGTATCGGCCCCGTCGACGTTGCCTGCTGCCTGCCCTATGCGGACGGGTATCCCCATGGCCTCCAGACGGGCCGTCCTGGCGCTGGCCTGCATGTCGGATCCGCAGACATCGGCCCCACCCTGCTTGAGCATTTCGGCCAGGACGCTCATTCCCGCCCCTCCGATGCCGATGAAGTGCACCCGCCCCAGGTCCCCAGGCGTCACATCCCGCCCCGAGAAGGGGTCCCGGGTCGGGTCCAGGACCTGAGGGTCCTGGACCAAGGCGGGCTTGGATGCAGCAGGCCGACCGGTTTCAGACCCTGCCCCGGCCGGGGTGCCCCCATGCCGGCTGCGGGCGGCCTGCAGCCCCCCTGCCCCCTCTCCGGTGGCCTGGGCGGCCGGGCGGCCGGTCGCGGACTCGATCCTGCTGTCATCACCTGTCAAGGTACATCTCCTCACCTTCAGGGTATCCAAGAAACTCTGCTGGAACCATGGTCTCACACCTGCGGACCGACGGGACAGACCGGGAGACCGCCCGACCGCCCCTGCGGACCCCTGCCCCCTGTGAACCCCGTCATGGTCCGCAGGTCCTGGGCGGACCGGATCCTCAACGGGCCGGGCCGCCGTCCCTGCCGGCCAGGTCGAGGACACGTCCGGCCATGACCTGGGCGGCATCCCGTATGCCGTATCCCCAGGCTGCCCTCCTCATGGATTCCAATTTCCCCTTGTCCGCCATCAGGGGCGGCAGGCTGGAACGGACCCAGTCGGCCGTCATCCGGGCATCCTCGACAAGGAGGCCGCCTCCGGCGTTGACGACGGGGAGGGCATTGTACCTCTGCTCGCCGTTGCCGATCGGGAGGGGGACGTAGATGGCCGGCAGCCCAAGGGCGGTCAGTTCGCTGACCGAGCCGGCCCCGGCCCTGCAGATGACCAGGTCGGCGCAGGCGAAGGCCAGGTCGATCCTCTCCAGATAGGGGACCACGTGGTAATCCCCCTGCCCGGCGTGCCCGGGATCCAGGTCGTTTATCTGATCCCGGCCAACCTGTCCGGCCACATCCTCCACGACCTCTCCATCCTTCCCCTTCCCCGTCAGATGCACCACCTGTGCCAGAGGAAGGACACTGGCCGCCGCCCGGGCCATGGCCCTGTTCAGGTTGAGCGCGCCCAGGGAGCCCCCCGTGACCAGAATGACGGGCCGGTCAGGGTCCAGACCCAGACGGCGGGCGGCCTCCCTCCTGGCCCGGGCGGGGTCCGATTCCATCTTTGTCGCCAGGTCGGCTATGGCCGGGCGCAGGGGCAGGCCCACCCGCTCGATCAGACAGGAGGGACCCACCTTGAGGCCGGTGGAATCATAGGCCGTCCCTACATAGTCGGCCCAGCGGGCACCCAACCTGTTGGCCATGCCGGCCCGGGCGTTCTGCTCATGCACGGCCAGGGGCAGACCCATGGCGTGCGCCGCCCGGTAGGCCGGAGCCGAGGCGTAGCCCCCGAAGCCAACGACGACATCCGCCTTCCTGTCAGCGAGTATGGCCCTGGTCCTGACCACCTCCCTGCGCCATCTGGCGGGGAATCTGACGGCGGCCGCATCCAGCCTTCGCGGGAAGGGGACCTTGTCTATGGTGTCAAGCTCGAATCCGGCCTGGGGGACCAGGTCACGCTCCAGACCGGCGGGGGTGCCGATCACGGTCACCTTGGCCTCAGGCCGCCTGTCCATGATGGCTGCGGCCACACTGAGCAGGGGGTTGACGTGGCCGGCGGTGCCGCCCCCGGCCAGGACGATGTGAGGACCTGCGGAACCGGCCCCCCTTCCACCCTCCTCGTCATGCACGGACTCCTTCGAAGCTCCCGCCGTCATCTTCCTGCTCCTTCCCTGGTCTTTCCACAAGTCTTTCTTCCTCCGGCCCGCCAGGTCCGTTCAGTCTCCTTCGACAGAGGCCCTGACATCGTCCTGGGTCCTCATCATGCGGACGGCCACACCAGCGGCCATCAGGCAGAGTATCAGCGCCGTGCCGCCAGCCGAGACGAAGGGCAGGGGCAGGCCCATGACCGGAAGGATGCCCAGGACCACACAGATGTTGACCAGGGCCTGGCCCACGATCCATACGGCCAGGCAGGTCAGGACCATGGCGGCATAGCGGTCACGGGTGGTCAGGGCCAGACGGACCATGCACCACCCCATGACCACGAAGGCCAGGACGACGAGGGCGGCCCCCAGGAAGCCCAGCTCCTCGCCGATGACGGCGAAGATGAAGTCGTTGTGTGCCTCGGGCAGGTAGTTCCACTTCTCCCGGGAGTTGCCCAGCCCCACCCCGGTCAAACCACCGGAGGCCATGGCGTACATGCCGTGGATGGACTGGTAGCACACGCTCTGCACGTCCTGGCCCGAGCACTGCCCGTAGGTGGCCATGATCCGCTTCATCCTGTTGCTGCTGCCCATGACGGCGAAGGCGATGATGCCGGCCAGGCCCAGCAGGGAGAGGCTGAGGAGCCACTTGAGGGAGAAGCCGCTGACCAGGAAGGCCGCGAAACCGATGATGACCACGATCATGGCCGTGCCCAGATCCTTGCCGGCCATGATGAGGATGAAGCTGATCATGAAACCAGCCACAGGAGTCACGTAAGCCAGCCAGGAGTGCTCCTCCAGCTTGTCATGCCGGCGGCGCGCGTCCATCAGGGCCTTGGGGAGCCAGATGCAGAGGGCCAATTTCAACATCTCGGCCGGCTGCATCGTGACCCCCCTGAAGGAGATCCACCCGGCGTTGCCGTTGGTCGACAGTCCCAGTCTGGTGAAGGTGAGGGCCTGTACGAACTGGCTGAAGATGAGGAAGGCCAGGGAGAACCTGGCATATGTGCCCACTCGTATGTGGGCGGCCACGACGGAGACGACCAGGCCGATCAGGCAGTATATGCCCTGGCGGAGCGCCTGGTTCCACGGGGACTGTCCACGGGCGACCAGATCCACCGAGGAACTGGAAAAGACCATGACCAGGCCGAACACCGTGGTGGCTGTCACCGTGGTCAGGAAACCGTTGTAGCACCACACCGGATTGAGCAGGGCCCGCCAACCCCGGTAGGCCTTGTCCTGCCCGGGCCGGGGGCCCTGCTGTGACCTGCTCCCCCGGCGGTCCGCGACCCGCCCGCCCTCAACCCTGCGACTCATGGCCATCCACCCACTGACGGGCCTGGTCCGCGAACTGCTCACCCCTGTCCGCGTAGGAGGCGAATTGGTCCATTGACGCGCAGGCGGGAGCCAGAAGGACCACCTGCCCGGGGCGGGCATACGAACCGGCGGCCTGGACCGCCCTGCGCATCACGCAATCCGCCGGGTCCGGGTCGATCACGGTGACCGGTATATCCGGTGCCTCCCGTCTCAGGGCCTCCAGCAGGGCCTGCCTGTCCCGGCCGATGACCACTGCTGCCGCGATGGTCTTGGCCTGTGAGGCGACCAGATCTTCGAACCTGCCCCCCTTGGCCAGTCCTCCGGCGATCCAGACCACCGACTTGGGCCCATATGTGGAGAGGGAGGCACGGGCGGCGTGGGCGTTGGTCGCCTTGGAGTCATCGACGAACCTGATGGACCCGCCGGGGCAGTCCAGGCTGGCCACCGTCTGGATCCTGTGGCCGCCGGGGGCGAAGGAGGCCAGGGCCCCGATGGCGTCATTCCTCCCCGCCCCAGCCCCCAGGGCCAGGGCCAGGGCGCACAGGCCATCCGCAAGGAGATGGGGGTATACCCTGCCATCGGGTTCACACAGATGGACCAGGCGGGAGAGCTCGACCAGGCGTTCGGCCTGGGCATGAGACCCCCCGGCCACCCCGCTCCGGTCGACGATCCACCCCTCCTGCACACCGATCTGCCCAGGGGCCGGAGCGCCGAGGGTGAAGCCCACCCTCCGGCAGCCGGGGGCCGGGTGGGCGGCCCCGGCCAGACGGCTGACCCTGGCATCGTCGGCGTTGTAGACCAGGGTGCCGGTGACCCCCTGATAGACCTTGGACTTGTCGGCCGCGTAGTTCTCGAAACCGCCGTGCCAGTCCAGGTGGTCAGCTGCAAGGTTGGTTATGGCGGCGCATTCCAGTTCCAGGGAGCTGGTGAAGTGGAGCTGGAAGGAGCTCAGCTCGACGCAGAGGAAGTCATCGGCCGGGTCCACGGCCGCCTGTGAAAGGGCCCTCCCGATGTTGCCGACGGCCGGTGCCCTGAACCCCGAGGCGGTCATCATGGCCGATGTCATCTCCGTGGTCGAGGTCTTGCCGTTTGTGCCCGTTATGCCTATCCAGGGGGCGGGGGCGCCCGTCCTGTTCGAACCGACCCGCAGACGCCAGGCGATCTCCACCTCGCTGACCACGGGGATCCCTCTCGCCTCGGCCTGCTGGATGAAGGGGGTACGTGGGTTGAAGACCGGGGAGGCCATGACCATGTCCACCCCGTTCCAGTCGATATCGGAGAAGTCGTGCAGGTCGGCCTGGGGGACCCGTTCGTCCACGGTGACCACATCGACCGACCGGTCGCGCAGGACCTGGGCCACGCTCCTGCCTGAAATCCCAAGGCCTGCCACCAGAACCCGCTTCATGCTCGCTCCCATCGAAGAAACCCCGTCTCGGTCCTGACCGGCGGTCCAACCTCTTTCACGGGGCCTCCCGCCGGTCGGCAGGGCCCCTCCAGGTCCGTCAGAAGGGCAGACCCGATCGGATGACCCAGTCCAGATAGAAGAGCATGAGGGCCAGGAGGACGAAGAGGAGGTCGATCATCCAGAAACGGACGACCACCTTGGACTCCTGCCACCCCATCAGTTCGAAGTGGTGATGTATCGGCGCCATCTTGAAGACCCTCTTGTGGGTCAGCTTGAAGGAACCCACCTGTATGACGTCTGAGAGGGTCTCGACCACGAAGAGGCCGCCCAGGATCACCGCCAGGAGCTCCGTGTGGGTGGCTATTGAGAGGGCTGCGAAGAGACCGCCCAAGGCCAGGGAACCCGTGTCGCCCATGAAGATGGAGGCCGGGTTGGTGTTGTACCAGAGGAAGGCGAAGCAGGCCACGGCCGCACAGGAGGCGATGATGGTCAGGTCCAGGGGGTCGGAGACCGCATAGGCGTGGCCGAAGTGGCCGGCCCCCTTCAGGTGGTAGCTCTCCCAGAAGGCGATGATCGAATACCCTGTGAAGGCGATCATGCAGCTGCCAGACGCCAGGCCGTCCAGGCCATCGGTCAGGTTGACCGCGTTGCTCCAGGCCGTCATCAGCAGGTTGACCCACAGGACGAAGAGGATGATGGCCAGGGTGCGTCCGGCGAACTCGAAGTTGATGATGGGCTTCTCCACGAAGGAAATGCCGGCCTGAGCGCTGGAGAAACCGGTCTTGGTGGGCAGTTGGAGGGCCAGGATGGCGTAGATGGTGGCCAGGATGAACTGGCCGGCGAACTTCCCCTTGACCGAGAGGCCGGTGTTCTGCTTCTTGCGTACCTTTGCGAAGTCGTCGATGAATCCCAAGGCCCCCATGGAGAGCATGGCGAAGAGGACCAGCATGGCGGAGAGGGAGAAGCTCTCCCCCCTGGACAGGTAGCGGTAGAGGGCCGAGGCCAGCCATCCCAGGAGGATGGCCAGGTTGATGACCAGGCCGCCCATGGTGGGGGTCCCCCTCTTGACCTGGTGCGACCTGGGGCCGTCCTGGCGGATGTACTGGCCGTAATGCAGCCTGTGGACCACATTGATCAGCAGTGGCGTTCCCGCCATGGTCACCACCAGGGAGACCAGTATTCCTATGATGAGTGCAATCACCGTGCGTACCCCGACTCTCGGTTCACCTGTGCCGACAAACTTCCGGACCGGACGGCCCCCTTGACATCCCTCTCACTCATGGGCAGACCCCAGCCAGGCATCGGCCAGCCCGCCAAGGCCGGATGCGTGCGATCCCTTGAGAAGGACCACGCTGCCGGGGTGGGAGCAGGCCTCACCCTCGACCAGGGACCGGGCCTGATCCACGTCATGGGCCAGGATGACCTTGATCCGGCCCTCTCCCGCATCCTGGTCACGGGCGCCCTGCGCCAGGGCTTCGGCCATCCGCTCGATCTCCCCATCCGTCCGGCTGCCGACAGCGACAAGGAGGTCCACCCCCTCCAGGCAACAGGTAGCACCCACCTGGGCATGGAGTTCCAGGGTCTGCGGACCCAGCTCAAGCATGGCGCCCAGCACGGCGATCCGGTGGGGGGCACGGCCCTCCTGCGGGCCCTTCCAAGCGGCCAGGGCCTTGAGCCCGGCCCGGGTCGAATCGGGGTTGGCGTTGAAGGAGTCGTCTATGAGGGTGAAGGAGGCATCAGGCAGGTCAACCCGGCGCACATCCATCCGGTGGGGGCTGATCCGCCTCGCCTCGCCCAGGACATCGGCGATGTCCCGGGATTCCAACCCGAGATGGCGGGCCACGGCCGAGGCAGCCAGTGCGTTCATGACATTGTGCCCACCGCTGATGGCCAGTCTGACCGGAACCGGGTCCTCCTGCCCGCAGCACAGGTTGAAGCGGGGGCGGTCATCGTCATCCAGGGTCACATCGGTGGCCCGGACATCGACGGGCAGACCGTCGGCCCCTCTCGCCCCCAGTCCGAAGCGGATCACCCTGCCCGGAGCCAACGCCGCCATGGCCTCCACCCTGTCGTCATCGGCATTCAAGACGCTCACCCCGCCGGGCACCAGTCCCCTGACGATCTCGCTCTTGGCCTGGGCCGTGCGCTCGATGGAGCCGAATTCTCCCAGGTGGGCCACCCCCACCTTGAGGACGACCGCCAGGTCGGGGGGGACGATCCGGGTCAGCCCGGCTATCTCCCCCATGTGGTTGGCCCCCATCTCCGCCACCAGGAAACGGGTGTCCCCGTTGACCTTGAGGGCGGTCAGGGGCAGTCCGATCTCGTTGTTGAAGGACCCTACGGGGGCTGCCACGGCCCCCAGGCGGGACAAAAGGAGGATCAGGAGGTCCTTGGTGGTGGTCTTGCCCACCGACCCGGTCACGCCTATCACGGTGAAGGGGGAATCCTGGGCCCGGCGGAGTTCCACATTGTACCTGGCAAGGTCTCCGAGCGCCCGGATGGTGTCGTCCACAAGAATCTGGGGGAGATCCGCCCCATCCACGGGGTGGTCGACGATGGCCGCCACAGCCCCCTTGGCCCCCATCCCGGGGACGAAGTCATGGCCGTCCACCCTCTGCCCCGGTATGGCGACGAAGACGCTGCCAGCCCCCACCTGGCGGGAGTCGCTGACTGTGCAGAGGCCCCTGGCCTCATCCGGTTCCACAGGGTCCGGTCCGGCCTGCAGCAAGCGTCCGGACACCGCCCGGGTGATGTCGGCCAGGGTCATGGGCATCATCCTGGTCTGTGCAGTTTGCGTCATCCTCACCTCTCAGGATATTTCGCGGGAGACGCGCAGGGCGCTCCTGATGTTGTTGCGTTTCACGCCGGCAGCCATGGTCATGGCGATGCAAAGCGAGAGTTCATCCACATTCTCTTCAGCCCCCGCGGGCAGGGACTGGCGGGCCATGCTATCAGATTCCTCGGTCCGCCTGGCCACATTCGTCTGCCCGCCAAGTGTGAAGCCGAAGTGGCGCGCCCTGCCTATCAGCTTGGAATGGCGGACGTTCCTCGTCCTGCCCTCCTCGGCGCCCAGGGCGACCACATCCATGTCGACGGACTGCATGGCATCGGCCTGGAGGGTACGGTCGGAGACGTCGATCACCACGGCGGCGGCCCCGTCCTCAAGGCTGATCGACAGGCACCGCTGCACGTCGAACATGCTCAGCGGGTAGTGGAGGTCCAGCTGACGGTCCAGTGAGTAAGAACCCTTGCAACTCAATATCCCCACGGGGTTGCCAAGGACATGGAGGAAATCGCCCAGCATGTCCACCGCGGACGTCTCGTCCTCCCCGACCAGGCCGAATACGGCCAGGGATCCTGAGGGGTCACCGGCCGCGTTTGAGAGGAGCTGCCCCATCTGCGAGGGGAGCATGGTGCCGAAGAGGACGGGGATACGGGCGTTCTTGACCGTCTTCCTGGCTGACAGGGGAAGGAGGGCTGCATAGGCCCCCCTCCACTCGGCATCGTCCACCATCCCCTCTTCGACCGGGGTCTGGGAGGGCACGTACAGGCAGCCGGGCCGGACCGATGGGAGGTCGTCCGCCAGGGAAGTGATGGTGACGGGTTCCGCGAAGGAGGGCACCAGGGTCAACCCGTACCGTCCTTTAAGATATCCCAGGGTCATCCGGCGGGATATGGACTCACTCAAGGCGCTCATGCCATCACCCCTCTTCCGACCGGGCCGCCGGTTGCGGCGGCATCACGGCTGCTGGTCCGGAAGAACCCCGTGCAACCGCCATTTTGACCCATGAATCTCACCACTCTACCGGGATAGCATCAGTGCGCTGCGGCGAGACCGGCACCTGGTATTTCTGCATAAGGAATTCACCGATTTGGGCGAAGATGGGGCCGGCCACCAGGCCCCCGTAAACACCTGCTCCGTTATGCGGGTTCTTGACCACAACGGTGACGACGAACCGGGGGTTGTCGGCGGGAAGGATGCCGGACCAGTCGCTGATGATCCCCCCCAGGCCGCCGGACCCGTCGGAGACCTCGGCGGTGCCGGTCTTTGCCGCCACACGGTAGCCCTCGACCTTGGCCGTCTTCTCGTACTTCTCGGCCACCGACTCCATGCTGTTCATGACCTCGGCCGCGACCTTCGCATCGACCACCCTGGACGGTTTGCGGTCCTGCCCCTCCCCGTCCTCGCCCAAAATGATGGTCTGGGGCTGATGGACCCCCTTGTTGCCGATTGTGGCTATGGCGTTTGTCAGCTGAAGGGCGTTGGTGGCGTAACCCTGTCCGAAAAGGACGGTGTTGCGGGTGCGCCGGTCCCAGTTTCCTGGCTGGCTGAGCAGACCTTGGGATTCCCCGGGCAGACCCAGTCCGGACTTCTGGCCGATGCCGAACTTTGTCAGGTACTCGTAGCGCTTCTGGTCCGGGTAGCCGTCACCCGCCATGACCATGCCCACATTCGAGGAGTTCTGCACGATCCCCGCCAGGGTCCACTGCTCGGGCTTGTGGTTGGTCGAGTCCTTGTACTGCTGCCTGTCCACCGTGATGTGGTCGGGGACCGTGAACCGGTCATCGATCTTGTGGACCCCCTCCTGGAGCATGCCGGAGACGGAGATCGTCTTGCCGATGGAGCCGGGCTCGAATGTCTGCGAAACCGCCTTCGAGGGGTGGATCTTGGCCTCATCGCTGCCGGCCCTGTAATCGTCCGTGTCGGCCAGGGCCAGGATGCGGGAGGTGCCGACCTCCTGGACCACGGCCACCGCCCAGTCGGCATGGTACTTGTCACGGGCATCGTCCAGGGCCTTCTTCACATACCACTGCACATCCTGGTCGATCGTCAGCTTGACGTCGGCCCCGTTGACGGGCTCCTGGGACTTGGTCTGGGTGCCGGGAATCTGCTGCCCCTGCCTGCCCTGCTGGTAGACCTCGTAGCCGTCTTTTCCGGTCAGCCGCTTGTTCTCCATCTGCTCGATCCCATTGACCCCATTGCCCTCCGCGTCCAGGCCGCCCAGGATAGCACCCATGAGATCCCCCCGGGGGTATGTCCGCTGGCTGCTCAGCTCACAGGATATGACCCCGGCCAGGCCCAGCTTTCCTATGGCCCGCTTGGCTTCGGGGGTCACATCCTTGGCCAGGACGGCATACCGGCCTGGAACGCTGAGCTTGCCCCCCAGCTCCATGGGGTTCATCTGCAGGATGGGGGCCAGGAGGTGTGCCACCCCGGCCGCCCCGCAGTCACCGGTGGACTTGGTCTTGCAGCCGCAGGTGTCCTTGCCGGTGGACTTGCTGATGCAGGAGTCCGGAAGATAGGCGGCTGCGGCCTGCGGGTCGGCGATGATCGTGTACCTTTCCAGGCTCTGCGCCAGGACCAGGCCGTTGGTGTCGACGATCTTCCCCCTCTGGGCCTTCAGCGTGTGGGGGACGGTCCGGCTGGCCGTGGCCGCCTGTGCCACCGTTCCCCCCTGGAAGAGCTGTATGTAGGCCAGTTTGCCCAGGGCGGCCAGTGCCACCAGGGCCAGGACGACGGATACGACAACCGTCCGCCTCACGAAGGAGCGTTGGAGGGAGGTCCTGCTGTCGTTTCCTGTCATCCTCATCACCTGCCGCCCTTCGCGTCACCCTGTGCCGGGGGCTGGTAGCCCTTGAGATCGATTGAGGTCAGGCCCTGCTGGGGGACCATCCCCATCTCCTGCGCCTTGTCGGGCAGGGAGGCCCTGAGTTGGTCCAGGGCGTTCTGGTCGTCCTGGACGTCCTGGGTGAGGTCGCTGATCGAAGTCTGCACCTGGGTCGCCTGGAAGGAGTTCTGGACCATCTCCGTACGCAGGAGGAGTGAGCCGATCAGGCAGACCGAGAGGAAGACGATGGCCACGACCACATGGATGAGGGGGGTTGACCGGGTCCTGGTCCAGGCAATGACCCGGCCCGCCCCCTGTGCGAGGGCGTTGCCCGGATGACGGCCCCCCTCGACCAGGGTGAGCTGGGGGCGTGTGGGCCGTTCCCGGGAATCAGGCCTCCGCCTGTCGGGGGTGGCTCCTGAGCGTGCCGTACGGAGTGGCGAAGCCATGGTTCACGACCTTTCCCTGAGTCTGCGGTGTCCATACCTGTCCCCCCGGGCCCGGCCGGCCAGACTGCGCCTGCGGGTGCCCGGGATCTCCCTGGTCAGCTCCACCGCCCTGAGCCTGACGGAGGCGGAACGGGGATTGGTCTCCTCCTCCGCCCGGTCGGCCTTGAGAGCGCCATGGGTCAGGTCCCGGAAGAAGGGTGCCGCCTCGACGGGGACCGTAGGCAGTCCGTGAGGAAGATGGGCGACCAGCCCTTCTGCCATGAAGCGCTTGACGGTCCTGTCTTCCAGTGAGTGATAGGACTCGACGACCAGGCGGCCTCCCACCCTGAGTTTCAGTGCGGCCTGAGGCAGGGTTCGGGCCAATCTGTCCAGTTCCCCGTTCACCTCGATGCGCAGGGCCTGGAAGACCCGCTTGGCCGGATTGCCCGGAGCCCGGTGGGAACGCGGCACACAGGATTCCACCAGGCTGACCAGTTGGCTGGAGGTGCGTATGGGCTGACGGTCCCTGGTCTCGATGACCGCCCTCGCTATGCGGGAGGCGAACCGCTCCTCGCCATAGTCACGGAAGATCCTGGTCAGGTCCTCCTGGCTGTATGAGGCGAGTATGTCGGCCGCCGTCAGCTCCTGCCCCGTGTCCATCCGCATGTCCAGGGGAGACTCATGGGAGTAGGAGAAACCCCGGTCAACCTCATCTATCTGCAGGCTGGAAAGGCCCAGGTCCATGAAGACCACGTCGGCCTCTTCCACGCCCTCCTGGTCCAACACCTCACCCAGCCTGTCGAAGGGGGCATGAACGGGGATGAACCGGTCGGACAGGCCCAGGCGGTCCATACGTCCGGTGGCCAGGTCCAAGGCCTCCTGGTCCCTGTCGATTCCGATCAGCCGGGCCCGGGGGCAGGCCTGGAGGAAGGCGGTTGCATGGCCGGCCAGGCCCAGGGTGCAGTCCACGACCACAGCCCCATTCCGTGACAGGGCGGGCGTCACCAGATCAAGACAGTCCTGAAGAAGGACCGGCCTGTGGACCCTGTTGCCGTCCACATCGTCTTCTCGCATCGTCTCCGCGGCCCTCATCAGACGTCCACCGCCGGAAGGACGTCGTCGGCGATGTCGGAGTAACCCTCTTCCTTGTCCGCCAGGTATTCCTGCCAGGTCTTGGCATCCCATATCTCGGCCCTGGTGCCCACGCCGATGACGGCCACGTCGCCGTCCAGATGGGCGTACTCCCTGAGCATCGGCGGTATGAGGATGCGACCCTGGCGGTCCGGTTCCTGGTCCACGGCCCCGGAGAGGAAGACCCTCAGGTACTCCCTGGCCGACCGGTCGCCCATGGAGGTGTGCTGGATCTGCACGGCCAGACGACGGAACTCGTTGATGGGCAGGAGGTAGATGCAGCGCTCCTGCCCCCTGGCCATGACAAGGCCGGCCCCCAGCTGGTTCCTGAATTTGGCGGGGAGGGCCATCCGGCCCTTGGCGTCCATCTTGGGCGTATAGGTGCCCAGGAGGAGGGGGGGCAGGCCCTGGGTGGTCGTTTCGTCCATGCTCCCACCTCCTCTTCCGGCATCAGTAAAGAGAAAACCCCATCAACGTTCCCCACTTTACCCCACTTATCACCTCAATTCACCACCACACACCTAAAAAATGCAAAAATTTTGGCCCCTCCCTCCAGTTCCGCTCCGATGACCCCGCAGGCACCCGTCCTCAAGGCCGGAACCCGGCCCCCCGATCACACCCGGCCTCCTCCCTGACCGCCGCCCGATGGAGGACGCCGCCCGGACAGGAACCGGTAGGCCTCATGGGTTGTGGAGGGAGGGAAGCCCGGTCCGCTTCGACCCGGGACGGGAACGCGGCAGTCGTCCCCGCCCAGCCGAGGAAGGCGGAGCGACGGTTCGCTGACCGACGCCCGGTTGGCAGTCGTCCCCGCCCAGACGAGGAAGGCGGCCTGGCTTCGCCCCCGGGAAAGGGACGTGGCAAAGGTTGGGGCGACGGAATATAATGAATTACTCCGTTTTCAAGAAGAGACGCCGCATACAGGAATGGAAGCGAATGTCGAGTTATTCCTCGCAGCTACGAGACGAACAGGGCATGGTCGACCGCGCTTACGGGAGATTGGATGACCTGCGCAAAGAGGCCAAGGACCGCCTGGACGCGGTGAGGGCCGCCGGGTCACACGGGTCGCCCACCCTGCGCACCGAACGGGATTCCTTCGCAACCCTGTATGAGGACAGACTCACCCAGCTCAGGGCCGTTGAAGACCGGCTGGTCTTCGGCCGCCTGGACGACCGGGATGGAGACAGGCGGTACATCGGTCGAATCGGCCTGTCCGACAGGGGGCACGAACCCATCCTGACCGACTGGAGGGCCGATGCCGCCAGACCCTTCTATGAGGCCACACCCGCAGACCACGGGCAGATCGTCCTGCGCCGTCACATCACCCTCAGCTTCCGCACGGTCACCGGGATAGAGGACGAGGTGCTCGACCTGCACTCCCCCCAGGTGGGCCAGGCCGCCGACCGCGGGACCCTGGCCGGCGAGGGGGCGCTGATGGCCTCCCTGGCCAGCAGGAGGACAGGTCGGATGACTGACATCGTCGCCACCATCCAGGCCGAGCAGGACAGGATCATCAGGTCCGACATGGACCAGGCCCTGGTGGTCCAGGGGGGTCCCGGCACCGGCAAGACGGCGGTGGCACTCCACCGGGCCGCATACCTCCTGTACACCCACCGCCGCCTCCTGGAACGCTCCGGCGTCCTCATCGTGGGGCCCAGCCATGCCTTCCTCCACTACATCGACCAGGTCCTCCCCTCCCTGGGTGAGACGGGCGTGCTCAGCCGGACCATAGCCGACCTCATACCCGGTGTCGAAGCCCGGGCAACCGACGAACCGTACACGGCCCGTCTCAAGGGGGATGCGCGTATGGCGGCCCTGGTGGCCAATGCGGTGGCGGGCCGGGAGCGGGTTCCGAAGGATCTGCCCACCATCACCGTTGACGGGGTGGCCCTGCCCATGCTGGGCGTCGACCTCGAACAGGCGATTGCCGATGCCCGCAGGAGCCGCCAGCCCCATAACCAGGCCAGGACGGTCTTCGTCAAGAGTGCCCTGAGGGCCATGACCGACCGCTACTGCCAATCGGTGGACTATGAGCCCGACCAGGAGGAGCTGGCCAGGGTACGGTCCCTCCTGCGCTTGAACGACCGGGTCCGCAAGACGCTGAACCTGGCCTGGCTGCCCATGAAACCGGCCTGGCTCGTCGACAACCTCTGGTCCCGTCCCGACCGTCTCCGCCGCTTCGGCCCCTGGCTGAGCGACCGGGAGGTCTCCATGCTGACCAGGCCCGCCGGCTCCCCCCTGACCGTCTCGGACATCCCGATCCTGGACGAGGCCATGGAACTCCTGGGTCCCGATCCCAAGGATGCCGACCGCAGGACAGCCGAGCAGGCCCGACAGGACGAGGAGCGCCGATTCGCCCAGGAGACCCTGGAACAGAACGGGATAGGCTCCGGCATCGTCACCTCGCAGATGCTGGTCGACGGGATAAACGGGCAGGACGAACAGTTCGCCTCGCAACGGGCCGCCTCCGACCGGGAGTGGACCTTCGGCCATGTTGTCGTCGACGAAGCCCAGGAACTGACGGCCATGGACTGGCGGATGCTGATCCGCCGCTGCCCCTCGCGTTCCTTCACCATCGTGGGTGATGTGGCCCAGACCTCCGCCCTGGGGGGCACCCGATCCTGGCGCAAGACCATGGACCCTCTGTTCGGACAGGACAACTGGAATCTGAAAGAACTGACCATCGACTACCGCAATCCCCGGGAAGTCTCCGACCTGGCTGCGGAGTTCGCCCGTGAAGAAGGCCTGCAGGTCTCCACGGTCAAGGCGGTCCGGGCCGTGCCTGATGCCATCAGGCGGGTCAGGACAGGAGATGGGGATGGATTCGCGACCGCCCTGGGCAGGGAGGTGGTCGACCTGGCCCACACCTTCCTGGGAGAGGACGGGACCGGGCGCCTGGCCGTGATCGCGGACGGCTCCGAGCTGGCCAGGGCCCGTGGAATCGTCAAGCGGGCCCTGCGGGAGGGTATGGCCCCTGACGATTACGAACGGTTGTCCCGCCAGCCGGGGTCGGACAGGCAGGTTTTGGTGACCGGCACCCAGGAGGCGAAGGGGCTGGAGTTCGATGCAGTTGTCCTGGTGAATCCCGGCCGCATCGAGCAGGAGGCCCCCTCCCGCCTGGTGGCCGCCTCGGACATATACGTGGCCATGACACGCCCCACCCAGAGGCTGGTCATCGTGCAGACCGAGGATGACGCCGACCTGCTCTCACTGTGAGGCATCGAACCGGGCCCCGGTCGCGGATGTCCGACTCGGCAATGTGGATGCGGGCTAAAGGTCGGTCCCTCCGGAAAAGCCGGATCCGGCCTCTCATACGGGGTGCGGTTATTCGGCCCTTTCCTGCCCATCGGTGACGGCAGCGGCGTCCACGGCGGGCACGGCATGGCCGTCTTCCTGCCGGAGGGTGTCTATGGCGCGTTGGAAGTCTTCCAGGTCGCTGAAATTCTGATAGACGCTGGCGAACCGCAGGTAGGCAACCTCGTCCAGCTCACGCAGGGGGTTGAGTATGGCCTTGCCCACATCCACCGAGTCGACCTGGGCCAGGCCCCTGGAGCGGAGGTCCTCCTCCACCTGCTGGCCCAACAGTTTGAGGTCCTCTTCCTTGATGGGTCTGCCCTGACAGGCCTTGCGGACACCTGATATGACCTTGTCCCGGTTGAAGGGTTCCGAGTTGCCGGAACGTTTCTTCACCAGAAGGACCGAAGTCTCCACAGTCGTGAAACGGCGGGAGCATACGGGGCATTCGCGTCTGCGCCTGATGGCGTGACCGTCATCGCTGATACGTGTATCCACGACCTTGGTATCGGGATTTTGGCAAAAGGGACAGTGCATGCTGTTCATCATAGCCCCCAACCGGAGGCTGGCAACGCAAGCCGTGGGGTCTGCCCCCAGGTGTCATCGGGTCCGCCGCCCTTCTCCGCACAAGATGGACTTCATCAACTACCGTCCACGGGGACCATGATCCGGTCCCCCGCCTTCAAATCGGCCGAGGACATCTGGTTAAGCTCCTCCAACCGCTCGACGCTGTCGGAGACGTTTCCTCCCTCCGGCGTGATGGCTGAAGCATAGGACCACAGACTTTCCCCCGGCTTGACGATATAGGTGGCCACCTCCTGGGGACCTGCATAGGATTGGGCCCGAAGTGAGGTGAGCCCTACCAGGGCGGACGAGAGCATGACCACCAGGACCAGCACCAGGATGCGCCTCCCCCAGCTGCCCCTGCCATCCAGGGCCCGTCCGATCGCCTCCAGCAGTTTCACACTTCTGGCATCGGCGCATTCAGAAGCCGGGTTCCCCTCTGCCTCCCAATGGACCCCCTCGTCCCTGTCATCGACGGTAGAGTGTACGAGGGCAGGCGCAGAGGCCGAAGCCAGGACCCGGACCGACCTGGGAGAAGCGATACCGGTCATGAGACCACCTCTTTCGAACAAATGTTCTATCGAACAGATGTTCTCATTGTGTCATGCTTCCGACACGAAGGCAAGCCCCATTCGAACATTTGTTTGATTTTCCTGATTCCTGGGGTTAAACTGGCTGAAAAACAACGGAAAGGAGCCCGCCGTGAGCACCATCGCCTTCTCCAGGCCCCACGCAATGAGCCGGCCCGAACGGGAGGATGACGGGACCGAAACGGGTTCCGCCGAACCGGGACCCAGGCTGACGGACCGACAGGAACGGGTGCTGGGGGCTATACGGGATCACCTGCTCCGACGGGGCTACGTTCCTTCATACCGGGAGATAGGTCTCAGTGCCGGATTGAAAAGCACCTCCTCGGTCAAGCACCAGCTCCAGGTCCTCGAGGAACTGGGCTACATCAGGATGAATGCCAACAAGGGCAGGGCCATAGAACTGGTCGGGGACGACCCCCTGGCCGGTGACAAGACCCGGACGGCGACCATACTCCCCCTGCCCACACAGGATGAGGACCAGGCCATCGCACAGTCGCGCGACATACCCCTCCTGGGCAGGATCGCGGCAGGTCAGCCCATCCTTGCCGAACAACATGTCGACGATGTCATGAGGCTGCCGGAAAGACTCACCGGCACCGGCGAACTCTTCATGCTGGAGGTCCACGGGGATTCCATGGTCGATGCCGCAATATGCGACGGTGATTTCGTCGTGGTCCGCAGGCAGAACGAGGCTGAGAACGGGGACATCGTGGCCGCACTCCTCGACGACGAGGCGACGGTGAAGACCCTGCGCAGGGACCGGGGGCACGTCTGGCTGATCCCCCATAACCCCGCATACTCCCCCATAGACGGGAGCGAGGCCAGGATCATGGGCAAGGTGGTCACCGTCCTGCGAAGACTTTGAAGGTGGAGTGACCCGCCCGGGATGCCGGATACTCACATGCCCAGGTTCTCACCGGACTCCCTGCCGAATCCCTCCGGCTCGATTTGGAAGGTCGTATGACGGATGCTGACTGGGAAGTGGTCCCTCAGACACTCCTGCATCTTCGTCAGGATGAGGCAGGCCTGGTCCATGGTGGTCCCATCCCTCACGGTCACATGGGCTGAGAGCTGGGGCATGCCGGTCGAGACCGTGCTGGCGTGAAGGTCGTGCACGGCCAGGACACCGGGGACCTCCTCCAGGTGGGTGCGCACCTGATTCAGGTCCAACCCCTCCGGCGCCTCTTCCAGGAGGACCCGGGCCGAGGTTACCAGGAGCTTCAAGGCCCTGGGAATCATGAGGATGGCGATGAAGCCTCCGGCCAATGCATCGAAGTCCGCCCACCCGGTCGTGATCATGACCAGGGCGGAGACGACCACGGCCACAGACCCCAAGGCGTCGTTCATGACCTCGAGGAAGGCCGCCTTCATGTTGAGGTTGTCGCCGTGGCTGGAGAAAAGCACGAGAAGAGAACCCAGGTTGGCGGCCAGACCCAGTATGCCGAAGAAGAGGAGGAGGCCGATGTCGTTGACCTGACCCCCGCCACCCCCGAAAAGCCGCAGACAGGCCTCAACCAGGGCGCTTATGCCGACTATGAGCAGGACCACGGCACCTCCGGCCGAGGTGATGACCTCCAGCCTGGCCCACCCCCAGGTCCTGGTCGACGTGGGTTTGCGGTGCATGAGGATGGCAGTGACCGTTGAGGCCGTCAGCACGGCCATGTCGGTCATCATGTGGCCGGCATCCACAAAGAGGGCCAGGCTCCCCGTGACGACGGCTCCCACCACCTCGGCCAGGAAGACCGTACCCGTCAGACCAAGAGTGATCAGAAGCTGCCGGCGGTGACGGCCGTCCGCATCCACCAGGCCATCGGAGGCCGACCCCCCGCCCTGCCTGTCTTCCGTCTGCTGGTTCATGTGGCCCATCCTCCCCGACCGGCTCCCGGTCCGGACTGAAACCCTCAGGGCAGGCCGATGACCTCGAAACCCCTTCGGGCAAGGCCAGGGTATCATCGCGCGGTGCGCGCTTGGCTGAAACGATAACGGTTATCGGAACCGTTACCAGGACCACCCCGGGTGTAGACGACGAAAAAGCGCCCGGTCGTTGGACCGGGCGCCTGGAAGCCGTGCAGTGCCGGTTCCCTGTCAGGCGGGAGGGGAGTCCGGCTCATTCAGGCCGTTCCGGATCCTGCCGCCCATAAGCGGGGTTCAGAAACCGAACTGGCCGGCGGTCTCCTTCAGGGTCTCGGCGGAACGCTTCAGGGCCGCCAGCTCGCGGTCGCTCAGCGGGGTGTTGATATGGGTGTTCACACCATCACGGTTGAGCACGCTCGGCACCGACATGCAGACACCGGAAATCCCGTGGAAGTCGTCCAGGAGGGAGCTGACTGGCAGGATGCGGTCCGTGTCGTTGAGGATGGACTCGATGATGTCGACCCCGGACATGGCGATGGCGAAGTTGGTCGCCCCCTTGCCTTCGATGATCTTGTAGGCGGCGTTCTTGACCTCCTGGTGGATCTCCTCGCGCTTGCCCGCATCCAGCGGCTCATGCCCGGGCAGTTCCTTCCAATCGCACATGGGGACCCCGCCGATTGTGGCCGAGCTCCACAGGGGGACTTCCGAGTCCCCGTGCTCGCCGGCGATGTAGGCGTGGACGTTCTTGACGTTGACGCCGGTCTGCTGACCGATCAGGTAACGGAGACGGGCGGAGTCCAGGTTGGTGCCGGAACCGAACATCTGGTTGGAGGGCAGGCCGGAGAGTTCGAGCGACACCCTGGTCACGATGTCGACGGGGTTGGTGATCAGCATGAAGATGGCATTGGGGGCCACATTGACCAGGCTGGGGATGATCGACTTCATGATGTTGACGGTGGCACCCGCCAGGTCCAGCCTTGTCTGGCCCGGCTTCTGACGTGCGCCGGCCGTGATGACGACCATGTCGGCGTCACGGCAGATCTCCGGGTCATCCGAACCGTCGATGGACACGGTCGGGTAGAAGCTGGAGCCGTGTTGCATGTCTCGCACCTCGGCCTCCACGCGCTGCGCGTTGATGTCCTCGAGGACGATCTCCCGCGCCACGCCCCGTTGAGCCGCCGCGAATGCCAGGGTCGAGCCGACGGCGCCGGCACCGACGATCGCGAGCTTAGTTGGCTTAATAGGTGATTTGGCCATGTTCTTTAGGACCTCTCTAACCGAAACCCGAATGGAATCGGGAACACTACTTTCGACAGGAACACCTTAGCTGCACGATGTGACCTTCATGAGCTGCGACAGCACCGTGACCCCACGGCCACCGGACCTCATCCCACCGCCTGTTCAAAGACGGCAGCCGCCAATTCGTCGTCCACGTCGGCCCTTATCCGGACCCCGTCGGCCTGGTAGTCGATACGGTCCACCTGGCCGAACCTCCGGATCCTCTCCAGCAGGGAGCCGCTGGTGTAGGGAAGCGTGGCCTCCACATGGACGTCGGGCTTGGGAAGCATGGACTCGATCCTGCCGAGCAGGTCCCCCACCCCCTCACCCGTCCTGGCTGAGACCAGGAAGGAATCGGGCTCCAGATTCGACAGGCGCCTGCCTGCGGCGGGGGTGGCCCTGTCCATCTTGTTGAAGACCAGGAGGCGGGGTATGTCGGCCGCTCCGGGGATGTCGGCCAGGACCGCGTCGACCGCGCGGATCTGCGAGAAGGGGTCGGGGTGGGAACCGTCGACCACATGGAGGATGAGGTCCGACTGGGCCACCTCCTCCAGGGTGGATTTGAAGGCCTCGACCAGCTGGGTGGGCAGGCGGCGGACGAAACCGACCGTGTCGACGTAGGCGTAGACCCGGCCGTCGGCCGCCCTCGCCCTTCTGACCGCCGTGTCCAGGGTGGCGAAGAGGGCGTTCTCGACCAGCTCGTCCGACCCCGTAAGTCGGTTGGTCAGGGAGGACTTGCCGGCATTGGTGTAGCCGACCACGGCCACGGTGGGCAGGCCGTTGCGGTGGCGGGAGCCCCTTTTGACCTCGCGGGACGGTGCCATCTGGGCTATCTGCCGCTTGAGGCGGGATATCCTGCGGCGGATGACCCTCCTGTCCGTCTCTATCTTGGTCTCGCCCGGGCCCCGGGAACCGATGCCGCCCGCCTGCCCGGCCGCCTGGCCGCCGGCCTGGCGGGAGAGGGACCCGCCCCATCCGCGCAGCCTGGGCAGCATGTACTCCAGCTGGGCCAGCTCCACCTGGGCCTTGCCCTCCCTGCTGGTGGCATGCTGGGCGAAGATGTCCAGGATCAACGCGGTCCGGTCAACCACCTTGACCTTGGTGGCATCCTCCAGTGCCCTGCGCTGGGAGGGGTGAAGGTCGTCGTCCGTGATGATCGTATCGGCTTCCAGACCGGCGACCAGGGCCGCCAGCTCACGTGCCTTCCCGGACCCGACATATGTGGCCGGGTCGGGCTTGGGACGCTGCTGGAGGAGGCCGTCCAGGACCTGCGCACCCGCCGTCCGGGCAAGGGCGGCCAGCTCCCGGAGGGATTCCTCGGCCTGCTCCAGGCTGGTCTGCCCACCGGACCACACGCCGACCAGGACCACCCGCTCCAGACGGACCTTGCGGTATTCCACCTCGGTGACGTCCTGGAGCTCACCCAGACCCTCCACATGGCGGAACTGGTTCCGCCTCTCGCGTTCCTGCCACTCCTGGTCATAGGAGCCGCTTTCCGGATCCGTCACGGCCCCCTGTTCGGAGGGGGTCAGGAGGACCTCGCTGCGGTCGGAGAGCACGCCGGACCCCCGCGGGTGCAGGCCGGTCTGCCCTTCCCTACCGGCTGACCCCCCAACAGGGCCCTTCCCTTCACGCCAAGACCCGTCGGCCGAATCGGCCTTCGGAACCGCGTCGGGACCGTCCTGCACCCCGGTGGGCCGTCGGGGCCGGCCGGGGCGTATGGACCCTGCGGGTTGATGGGACCGGTTCTCTTGCGGGAAATCTTGTTCTCTTCGGGTCAAAGGCACCTCTGCGTTTGTTCGTTGTTCATTCATCGAGATGGCGATGCCGGTGTCGAATCACCGGCGGATTCCGCCCTGGCGAATCCGGCCAGGGCGGAATCGCGACATGCCTCCTATTATCATCGTATTGGCAGACAAGAGCGGGCGGTGCCGCAGGGCCGGAAGGTCCTGACGTCGAGGCGCCCGACCGGCCCCGGAACGACCGGGGCGGCACAGATGGGACAGGTGCATGACGGACGGGATACAGGACAATCCATCGCTTGGGGGCGCTCCGGGCAGGGACGGGGAGCAGTACTTCACCGCCGAACCCGCCTCCCCCGACGAGAGGAGGACGATCAGGGTCCCCCTGGCCGGGCAGACGGTGGCCGTCGAGGTCTCCAACGGGGTTTTCTCCGCCGGCAGGCTGGACCTGGGCACCTCCGTCCTCCTCAGACACACCCCACAGCCCCCGGCTGAGGGGAACCTCCTGGACCTGGGCTGCGGATGGGGCCCCATCGCCCTCAGCCTGGCTTTCTACTCCCCCAAGGCCGATGTCTATGCGGTCGACGTCAACGAGCGAGCCCTGGACCTGACCGGCCGCAACGCCCAGGCCAACGGGCTGACGGGTATCCACACCTGCCGGCCCGAGGACCTGCCGGACACCCTCCGCTTCGACCTGATCTGGTCGAACCCTCCGATCCGTGTCGGCAAGGAGGCCCTCCACGCCCTCCTCATGGACTACCTGCCCCGGTTAAGGGACGAGGGGAAGGCCTACCTGGTCGTCCAGCGCAACCTTGGCGCGGACTCTCTGAGGAAGTGGCTCTCCGAACGTCTGGGCCCTGGTTGGACCGTCGACAAATACGCCTCTTCCAAGGGCTACCGGGTCATCGAGGTGGGCCGGGCATGAGGTTCGACTACCCATCCGACCTGCCGGTCAGCGCCGCCAGGGACGAGATAGCAAGGGCGGTCTCGCACAGCCAGGTGGTCATCGTCTCCGGCCAGACCGGGTCGGGCAAGACCACTCAGATCCCCAAGATCCTGCTTCAGATGGGCAGGGGCACCCATGGCCGTCAGATCGTCCACACCCAACCCAGGAGGATCGCCGCCAGGACCGTGGCCGAGAGGATCGCGTCCGAGACCGGGACCAGACTGGGCGAAGAGGTCGGCTTCCAGGTCCGCTTCACCGACCAGTCCTCGAAGAGGACGCGCCTGAGGGTGGTCACCGACGGCATCCTCCTGGCGCAGATCCAGAGGGACCCCCAGCTCAACGCCTATGACACCATCATCATCGACGAGGCGCACGAGCGCAGTCTGAACATCGACTTCCTCCTGGGCTACCTGACCGCCCTCCTCCCCCGCCGTCACGATCTCAAGCTGATCATCACCTCCGCCACCATCGACTCCGTCAAGTTCCGCGACCACTTCGCCCAGGCCCTGCACACCCAGGTCCCCGTCATCGAAGTGTCCGGTCGGACCTATCCGGTCCAGACGGTCTACGAGCCGGCCGGATCCCACCCGGCCCTCATGCCCTCCGTGCCCGGTTTCGAGGGGGGCGGACGGGCCGGGGGGCGGGAGGCTGACGACGACGATGCGGAAATGGACATCCCCACGGCCGTGGCCCGCGCCTGCACCGAACTGGTCATCCATTCCTCACATGTGACCGGCCCAAGGGACATCCTGGTCTTCGCCGCCGGCGAGCGCGACATACGCGACTACGAGACGGCGATCCGCCGCCACTTCGGCCCCAGGGCCGATGACCTGCGCTGGGCCGACGGCATAGAGATCATGCCCCTCTTCGCCCGCCTCTCAGCCAAGGAACAGCACAGGGTCTTCGAGTCCCACGGCCACCAGCGCATCGTCATCGCCACCAACGTGGCCGAGACCTCCCTGACCGTGCCCGGCATCCGCTACGTGGTTGATCCCGGACTGGCCAGGATCAGCCGGTACTCCAAGTCGGCCAAGGTCCAGCGCCTCCCCATCGAACCCATCTCGCAGGCCAGCGCCGACCAGAGGGCGGGCCGTTGCGGCCGTGTGGCCGACGGCATAGCCATCCGCCTGTACAGCAAGGAGGACTACGACACCCGTCCCCGTTTCACGGACCCTGAGATCCTGCGCACATCACTGGGCTCGGTGGTCCTTCACATGCTCTCGGTGGGCGTGGCCAGGACGGCCGAGGACGTCACGGGGTTCGGCTTCATCGATCCGCCCGACACCAAGGCCGTCTCCGACGGCTTCAATGAGCTGACCGAGCTGCAGGCCGTGGCCCGGCAGGGGAACACGATGACCCTGACCCCCCTGGGCCGCCGGCTGGCCCGGATCCCCATCGACATCAGACTGGGCAGGATGATCATCCAGGCCTCCACGGAGGGGAGCCCGGACACCCTGGCCGCCATCCTCGTGGTGGTCGCCTTCCTCAGCCTCCAGGACCCCAGGGAGCGCCCCGAGGAGGAGCGCGAACAGGCCGACCGGCTGCACGCCCGCTATGATGACGAGACCAGCGACTTCCTCACCGCACTGAACATCTGGCACCGTTTCTTCCCCTCCGACCGGGCCATGTCCAACGGGAGCCTGCGCAGGGCCTGCCGGGATGAGTTCATGAGCTACATCAGGATGAGGCAGTGGCGCGACCTATACCACCAGCTCTCCGACATGTGCCACGGGATGCACATGAAGGTGGGAGAGCCCAAACCGCTCAAGGGGCCGGACAGGGCCGTCCTCTCCCTCCCGATGGCCCAGCAGGCCGCCCACAGCCTGACCTGTTCCTGGGACGGGGAGGGGATACACCGGGCCATGCTCTCCGGCCTCCTGTCCAGCATGGGCATGCAGGTGATCCACGAGCCCAAGGCCTCTGACTTCACCGGTCTGAAAGGGTCGGCACGGGCCAAGGCCCTCAAACGGGCCCAGAAGAGGGCAAAGAACGAATACCAGGGGGCCAGGGGGACCCATTTCGCCATCTTCCCCGGTTCGGCCGTGTCCAAGGGGACGCCCCCCTGGATCATGTCGGCCGAGCTGGTGGAGACATCCCGCCTCTGGGCCCGTTACTGCGCCGCCATCGATCCATCCTGGGCGGAGCCCCTGGCCACGACCCTGACCAGGACCACCTATGCCGAACCCCACTGGTCCGCCTCGCAGGGGGCGGCCGTGGCCTCCTCAAAGGTCCTCCTCTATGGCCTGCCCATCGTCCAGGACCGCACCGTCCAATGGGGCAGGATCAACCCGGCCCAGGCCAGGGACTTCCTGATCAGGCAGGGCCTGGTCGAGGGGGACATCCGCCAGAGGTTCCCCCATGACGGCTTCGTCGTCCGCAACCGGCAGGTCCTGGAAGAGGCGGGTGACCAGACCAACAAGACCAGGCAGGTGTCTGTCAGCGTCAGCGACGAGGACCTCTTCGACTTCTACAACACCCGCCTCCCCCAAGAGGTCACCTCCCTGGCGGCGCTGGGTTCCTGGTGGCGCAGGAACCGCGAGGCCGACCCCCACCTCCTGGACTTCGACCCGTCAAAGGTGGAGCGTCTGCACGATGCGGACGACCAGGTGCGGCCCGGGGACTACCCGGACCGGTGGCAGACGGTCGGTACGGACGGGAGCCCCTTCTCCCTCCCCCTCACATACGTGTACGATCCGGGCAGGGAGGACGACGGTGTGACGGTCCACGTCCCCATCAAGGTCCTCTCCCGCCTGACACCCGAAGAGTTCACATGGAACGTGCCCGGCCTCCTTGACGACCTGATCACCGCCACGATCAAGTCACTGCCCAAGTCGCTCAGGGTCCAGTTCGTGCCCGCGCCCGACACGGCCAGGGCCATCCGCACATGGATAGACGGCCGGTACCCGGTCCTGCCCGGGTCCGATGGACATGACGCCCTGGCCCCGGCCTACGGTTCCTCCGGGGCGCAGGACCAGGCAGGGGCCGAGGCAGGAGGGGGGCCGGGGGCTCCGACCGGGGACGACCCGGACGGTCCGGCCTGGCCGGACTTCGAACACGTCTTCACCGCAGCCGCCATCGACGTGGTCGGCGCCCAGCTCCACCCGGAGGTCTTCAACCGGGAGAGGCTGGAGAGGATGCCGCCCTACCTGCGCATGACATTCAGCGTCGAGGAGTCGGGCGGGCCGTCGCATCCGGGCAGACGGGGACGGGGCAGTGGCAAGGTGGAGGTCCTGGGCCGGTCCAAGTCCTTGGCCGAACTCCAGAAGCGCTTCGCCGACAGGGCCCGTCTCTCGGCCCGCAGCCAGATAAGGAAAGAGGCCACCAAGGCCGCCCGTCAGGGGCAGGTGGTCAGGCAGGCCGACATCCTCCACCAGGCCGGGGCGACCACGGTCTCCAGGGCCGACATGATATGGGGGGCCGCACTGGACAAACTGCGGATGCCGGCGGAGCGCGTATCCTCCCGCTGGCTGAGCCGGGAGGCCCTCATGCTGGCCGCAGCCCCATACCCCGATACCAAGTCACTGGTGGAGGACCTTCAGAAGGCCGCCGTCAAGCGTCTCCTGCCCGACCCCGGAAGGATCGGCGACGACCGTGCCCTGTCCGAGGCGGTCAGCTCGGTCGGGCAGGTCTACGAGGACACCGTGTACAATGTGACCCACGATGTCATAGCCATCCTCCGCCGGGATGCCGAGGTGAGCAAGGCAGTCTCCGGACCCGCCGACCTGCCCATGCTCTCCGTCCTCCAGTGGATCCGGAACCACAGCGCCGCCCTGGTCTGCAAAGGCTTCATCGGCGATGACCCTCCCTACGCCCTGCCCAACGTGGAACGATATCTGGCGGCTGACCTGAAGAGGCTGGAGAAGGCCCGCAAGGACAAGTCCCGGGATGTGCGATGGGCCTGGCAGGCGGAGGAGGCAGCTCAACTGGTCGAGAAGGCCCGGAAGGCCGCGGGAGGCCTTCCGGCCGGGCCGCGGCGGGAGGAGGCCCTGACCAGGGTGGAGAAGGCCCGGTGGATGCTGGAGGAGTACTACGTTTCCATCTGGGCCCAGGAACTGGGCACCTCCCTTCCGGTCAGCCTGCAACGCATCCGCAAGGCCCTGGACGGGGTCTGACCGGTCCGGGAAAACTGAGGAGAGCAGACATGAAGGCAGGAAGCAGGAGGGGAAACCGGCCCGGCGGGGGCAGGAGGGCCTGCGGCCGTCTTCAGAGGTGGCGGGGGCGGGTCGGACGCACCTGGCGGTCCCTGGACCACAGGCAACGGCTGACCGCCCTCGCCGCATCGGCCATGGCGTTGATCCTGGTCGTGGCCCTGAGCGTCACCGCGGTGGACCGACTCTCATACAGCCACCACATCAAACAGGTCCGTGAGGACCAGGAACAGTCTTCGGACCTCTTCTCCTTCGACCCCGGCATGATCATCACCGACGCCCGGTTCCACGACACCACAGGCATGAACACCGAAGACATCCAATCCTTCCTGGAGGAGAAGGGTGCCGCCTGCCAGGGGGACAGGTGCCTGAAGAACCTGAAGGTGGACACCGCCACGAAGGAGGGGGACGACCTGTGCGGACGCTTCCAGGGCGGGAAGGGTCAGACGGCCGCCTCCGTCATCGACGGTGCGGCCCGTGCCTGCGGGGTCAGCCAGAAGGTCCTCCTGACCATCCTTCAGAAGGAGCAGCACCTGGTGACGGCGAAGGACCCCAGCGACTTCCAGCTGAAGGCGGCCATGGGCCTGTCCTGTCCCGACGATGCCTCCTGCGACCCCAAGTATGCCGGATTCTTCAACCAGGTATACGGGTCGGCCCGCCGTTTCCGTTACTACCAGACCCACCGGGACCGGTACCACTTCAGGACCGGCGCCATCAACCAGGTGGCCTTCAGCCCCGACAGGGCCTGCGGCGGGGGTGACGTCTTCATCGAGAACGACGCCACCGCCCTGTTGTACATCTACACCCCCTACCAGCCCAACCGGGCCGCCTTGGAAGCCGGATCGGGCGAGGGGAATTCCTGCTCCGCATACGGGAACAGGAACTTCAGCCTCATCTACAGGGGATGGTTCGGCGACCCGGCCGAATGAGGGCGGCCGGGTTCGGTCCGGTGCACCTAGAGGCGGGGCAGGCAGGATTCCAGCTCATAGGGAGTGACCCTGCGGTTGTACTCCCTCCACTCCCTCCGCTTGTTGCGCAGGAAGTACTCGAAGGCGTGCTCCCCCAAGACCTCAGCCACGAAGTCCGACCGCTCCATCAGTCTGAGGGCAGAGTCCAGGCTGTCCGGCAGGGGCTGTATCCCCATGGCCTGCCGCTCCGCATCCGTCAGCTCCCAGACATCGTCACTGGTCGGATCGCACAGGGTCATCTTCTTCTCCACCCCGTCCAGACCGGCGGCCAGGAGGACCGAGTAGGCCAGATAGGGGTTGACGCCCGGGTCCAGCCCCCTGAACTCCATCCGGGCCGAATTCCCCTTCCCGGGCTTGTACTGGGGTATCCGCAGGAGGGCGGACCGGTTGTTGTGGCCCCAGCAGACGTAGCTGGGGGCCTCGGCCCCGCCCCAGAGCCGTTTGTAGGAGTTCACGTACTGGTCCGTGACGGCGCAGATCTCGGCCGCGTGGGCCAGGATGCCGGCGGCGAACTGCCTGGCCGTCTGCGACATGTTGAACTCCTGGCCCACCTCGTAGAAGGCGTTGGAGTCCCCCTCGAAAAGACTGAGGTGGGTGTGCATGCCGGAACCGGGCTGGTCGGTGAAGGGCTTGGGCATGAAGCTGGCATAGATCCCCCTCTCCAGGGAGATCTCCTTGACCACCGTGCGGAAGGTCATGATGTTGTCGGCCGTGGTCAGGGCATCGGCGTATCGCAGGTCTATCTCGTTCTGTCCAGGTCCCGCCTCGTGGTGGGAGTACTCCACGGATATGCCCATCTGCTCCAGCATGCTCACGCAGGCCCTGCGGAAGTCCATCCCCGGGCTGCGGGGCACATGGTCGAAGTAGCCTCCCTCGTCGATGGGGACCGGGGGCTTGGACCAGTCATCCTGGTTCTCGAAGAGGTAGAACTCGATTTCGGGGTGGGTGTAGAACATGAACCCCTTGTCCTTGGCCTTGGCCAGGGCCCGTTTGAGGACGTGGCGGGGGTCGCCGCTGCTGGGTTCGCCGTCGGGGGTGAGGATGTCGCAGAAGATGCGGGCCGTCCCTTGGGGTCCCCCCCTCCAGGGGAGGATCTGGAAGGTGGAGGGGTCGGGTTTGACGATCATGTCGTCCTCGGAGACCCTGGTCATCCCCTCGATGGCCGACCCGTCGAAGCCCAGGCCCTCCTCGAAGGCGGCCTCAAGCTCAGCAGGGGCGATGGCCACCGATTTCAGCGTCCCCAACACATCCGTGAACCAAAGCCGGATGAAACGGACATCGCGCTCCTCGACGGTGCGCAGCGCGAACTCTTCTTGCTTATCCATACGGCATATGTTCCCATCCCTTTATTTCGTGCGGGGGTGGAAGTCGTTAACATTGGCGGAGATGGGCGCGGACAGGCCAGGACTACCCCACCCGGCCCCGGCCTTGCCCCCCTCCCCTGCCCAGACGGGTGTGGGAGGCTATGACCCCCATGGCCGACTTGCGGTCGTAGTCCCCCGAGTCGTAGACCTTCATGCCCTGGGCCTTGAGACCGTCGACATCCGTGGTTCCTATCATCAGGTCCTCAACGAATCCGGCCGTGGTGGCGAAGAGGATGGGAGGGGCGTAGGACTGGCCTGAGCGCCCATCGATCCAGAGGGTGACCTCCAGCTTGTCGGCCCGGTTGACGGCCAGTATGGCGCTGAGGCCGGAGACCACGGTCGTCAGGTCGCGCACGGCGGCCTCCGGACCGTCCCCCTCCACGTTGCGCAGGACGGCCACGGCCCCCTCCCTGGCATCCAGACAGGCGGCGGAGATATCGGATATCTGGCAGAAGGCGGCCAGGAGCTCGGCCGATGCCAGACGGGTGATGATGGCGGCGCACTTGGCCCGCTCCCCTGTCAGCCCGGCAAGTTCCTGGTCGAAATCGACCCCGTCAAGAGAATCCCCGCCAGGGACCTGTTTCCTGTCGGCATCCTCCTGCCGGGTACCCTCACCTGCCCCTTCGGCATCGCCCTCCTGCTCGGCGAACTCCTTCTCGAACCCCTCAAGGGCCCGTTGGATCTCCTCGTCGCTCAGGTGGCCGTCGTCACCGCCGGGGGCATCCGGATCCTGCATCTTCCCATTCCCTTCGTTCACGCTCGACCCACCTCTTCCCGTTCGAACTTCCGGCTCATGGCTGCCTTGGACCGGCCATGGACCACTGGACACCAGCATAACCGGCGCACCGGTCCGCAGCCGCCCTCCGCTCACACGGCCGGCAGGCAGGAGGGGCCGAAGACCGACTTGATCTCCGCGAACATGGAGGTGTCATGGACGGTCCTGAACCCGTCCCCGAAGGTGAAGACCCGGGCATTGCCCTTGTCGTCGCCCACAACCAGGCGGACCTGGCAGTATCCGGGATGGGTCTTCAGGATTGTGGCCAGACGCTGCATGCGGGGCAGGTCCAGGGCGGCACGGGGCAGGGTGATCGTGACCGGCCGCTCATCGGCGGATTCCAGGGTGGGCACCTCCATGTCGACGGCCCTGAGGTCCACGGACTCGTCGCGTTGCTCCACCTGCCCGCGCACCCGGATGACCGTGTCCAGGGAGAGCTCGTCCGCATGGGAGTCATAGACCTTCCCGAAGAACATGCACTGTATGGAGGACTCCAGGTCCTCGATGGTGACGATGGCCCAGGGGTTCCCCTTCTTGGATACCCTTCGGTCCACCGCCGTGACCAGGCCGGCAAGGGTGACCGCCTGGTTATCCATGGAGGCGGCCCGGTCGATCAGCTGGGCGATGGACATGTCCCTCATACCCGCGAGGACGGAGGTCATGCCGCTGAGGGGGTGGTCGGACACATAGAGCCCAAGCATCTGCCTTTCGAAGTTGAGCTTGGTGGACTTGTCCCACTCGTCGATGTCGGGCACGGTCACCTGGGCGTCGCCCAGGGCATCCGAACCGTCACCCTCGTCGGCCTCGGCGAAGAGGTCGAACTGGCCTTCCGCCTGCTTGCGCTTGATGGGGGCCACCTGGTCGATGGCCTCGTCGTGGATCTGGAAGATGGCCCTCCTGTTGGGCTCGATGGAGTCGAAGGCCCCACCCTTGATCAGAGATTCCACCGTCCTCTTGTTGAGGACCTCCAGGGGGACTCGCTTGACAAAGTCCATAAAGTTGACGTACTTCCCCCTCTTGGACTGACGCTCCTTGACGATCTCCTCGACCGCCTTGTCACCCACGTTGCGGATGGCCCCCAGACCGAAGCGGACCACGTCGCCGACTGCGGAGTACTCGGCCACCGACTCGTTGACGTCGGGGGGGAGGATCCGGATCCCCATCCTCCGCGCCTCACCCAGGTAGAGGGCGGTTTTGTCCTTGTTGGTCTTTTCGTTCTGGAGGAGGGCGGCCATGAATTCCACCGGATAGTGGGTCTTCAGGTAGGCGGTCCAGTATGCGATCAGGGCGTAGGCCGCTGAATGGGCCTTGTTGAAGGCATACCCTGAGAAGGGGACCAGGATGTCCCAAACCGCCTGTGCGGCCTCCTGGGAGTAGCCATGCTCCTTCATCCCCTGGAAGAAGGGGACCTTCTCCTTGGCCAGAACCTCGGGCTTCTTCTTGCCCATGGCCCGTCGGAGCACATCTGCCCTGCCCAGGGAGTATCCGGCCAGGATCCGCGCTGCGGACTGGACCTGCTCCTGATAGACGATCAGGCCGTAGGTCTCGTCCAGGACGGCCTTGAGGGGCTCCGCCACCTCGGGGTGGATCGGCTCGATCTTCTGCAGTCCGTTCTTGCGCTTGGCGTAGTTGATGTGGGAGTTCATATCCATTGGCCCCGGCCTGTACAGGGCGATCAGGGCGGATATGTCGTTGAAGTTGTCGGGCTTGAGCATGCGCAGGAGGGAGCGCATCCCGTCGCCATCGAGCTGGAAGACGCCCAGGGTGTCACCCCGGGCCAGGAGCTCGTAGGTCTCCTTGTCGTCCAGGGGCACCTTCTCGATGCTGATGGGGTCCTTGCCGTTGCGTTCGATGTTGGTGATGGAATCCCTGATGACCGTGAGGTTGGACAGACCCAGGAAATCCATCTTGACCAGGCCCAGGGTCTCGCAGGTGTGGTACTCGAAGGTGGTCGTGACCGTCCCGTCGGTGCGTTCCATGAGTGGTGACGTGTCGGTTATGGGGTTGGAGGCCATGATGGTGGCGCAGGCATGGACCCCGGTCTGTCGGATGATTCCCTCGATTCCCTTGGCCTCCTCGGTGATCCGTTTGACGTCGGGGTTGGAGTCATAGAGGTCCCTGAACTCCCTGGCCTCCGCGTACCGCTTGGAGTTGGGGTCGAAGATCTCCTTGAGGCTCATGTCCTTCCCGTTGACCGAGGGCGGCAGGGCCTTGGTCACCTGGTCGCCCATCGAGTACTCGTAGTCCATGATGCGGGCCGAATCCTTCAGGGCCTGCTTGGTCTTGATGGTGCCGTAAGTGACGCACTGGGCCACCTTGTCGGAGCCGTACTTTTCGGTGACGTACTGGAGGACCTTCGTGCGGCCCTCGGGGTCGAAGTCGATGTCGATATCAGGCAGGGAGACGCGCTCAGGGTTGAGGAAGCGTTCGAAGATGAGGCCGTGCTTCAAGGGGTCCAGCTCGGTGATCCCCATGGCGTATGCCACCATGGAGCCTGCGGCGGAGCCACGTCCGGGCCCCACCATGATCCCGTGCTGCTTGGCCCAATTGATGTAGTCGGATACCACCAGGAAATAGCCCGTGAACTGCATCTGGCAGATGACCCCGCACTCGTAGTCTGCCTGGTGGGAGACCTCAGGCGGGACCCCGTCCGGGTAGCGGTTCTTGAGGCCCTCATCCACCTTCTTCAGGAAGAGGGAGGTCTCATCCCAGCCTTCGGGGCAGTCGAACCGGGGCATGAAGGCCCCGTCCTCATGGTCGTCGAACATGACGTTGCAACGTTCGGCGATTTCGAGGGTGTTGTCGCAGGCCTGGGGGAACTCCTTGAAGAGTTGGCGCATCTCCTGGGCAGAACGGATGTAATAGCCGGACCCGTCGAACTTGAAGCGGCCGGGGTCGGTCAGGCGGGAGCCGGAGTTGATGCAGAGGAGGGCATCCTGGGCGGAGGCGTCCTCCTCACGCACGTAGTGGGAGTCGTTCGTGGCCACCAGGGGGGCGTTCAGACGGCGGGCGATCTCGAGGAGGTCCTTGGTCACCCGCCTCTCGATCTCGAGCCCATGGTCCATCAGCTCTACGTAGTAATTCTCCCTGCCGTAGATGTCCTGGAACTCCCCGGCCGCGCGCAGGGCCTCGTCGAACTGCCCCAGGCGGAGCCGGGTCTGGATGATGCCCGAGGGGCAGCCCGTGGTGGCTATGACCCCCTTGTGGTAGGTGGAGAGCACGTCCTTGTCCATACGGGGCCACTTGCCGACCAGGCCCTCCAGATTGGCCACGGAGGAGGCCTTCATCAGGTTGACCAGGCCCTCGTCGTCGCTTGCCCACATGGTCATGTGGGTGATGAAGCCGCCACCCGACACGTCGTCTGACCGCTGTGAGTCGTTTCCCCAATGCACGCGGCTCTTGTCCTGGCGGGCGGTCTCGGGGGTCACATAGGCCTCGATGCCGATGATGGGTTTGATTCCCTGGTCCACGGCCGTCCGCCAGAGTTCGTAGGCCCCGTGCATGTTCCCGTGGTCGGTTATGGCCACGGCAGGCTGGCCCAGCGCCTTCACCTGGGAGACCAGCTCGGGGATCTTGGAGGCACCGTCCAGTGTGGAGTAGTGGGTGTGGGTGTGCAGGTGGACGAAGTTCCGGTCGGGGGAATCAGAGGAAGACGACATGTAACCCAATGTAACCCCAACGGGCAACCGGATGGGGGCGGGGCCGCGCCGGCACCCGTCAGGCCGCGGCCTTCGCCTTGGACTCGGCCCTCACTTGTTCCAAGGATCGAAGCAGGTCGGCGGGGTAGGAACTGACCACCTTGGTCCAGATGCGGGTACGCGGGTGGCGGAATTCCAGCTGGCGGGCATGGAGCCACTGGCGGTCCAGGCCCAGCCGCCCAGCCAGGACCGGGTTGGCCCCGTACATGTGGTCACCCACCAGGGGGTGGCCTATGGAGGAGAAGTGGACACGGATCTGGTGGGTCCTGCCCGTCTCCAGGTTGACACTGACAAGGGTGGCCAGGCCGAAGCGCTCCAGAACATCCCAGTGGGTCACGGCCGCCTTGCCCACCGGGGTCACCGTGAAACGGAAGTCGGAGACCCTGGCCCGGCCGATGGGGGCCTCGATGGTGGCCCTGTCCTGCAGGAGGTTCCCCTGGACCAGGGCGTGATAGGTCTTGACCACCTCATGCTGGGAGAACTGCCGACGCATCTCCTTGTAGGCCAGGTCCGACTTGCATACCAGCATGAGCCCGCTGGTGCCCACATCAAGCCTGGATACGATTCCCTGCCGTCCGGGTGCACCCATCTGGGTGATCCTGACCCCCCGCTTGAGCAGGCTTCCCAGGACTGTGGGCCCCGTCCAGCCTACGGAGGGGTGGGCGGCGACGCCAACGGGCTTGTCGACCACGACGATGTCCTCGTCCTCATAGACCACAGGCATGTCCTCGGCCACGGGCTCGACCGACCGGGGAGGGTCCGGCTCGTCGAATTCAATCACGTCAGTGTCCATGAGGGGGGAGGACTTGGTCACCTTCCGCCCCAGGACGCGGGCTTCCCCCGTCATGATGAATTCACTCGCCTTGGCCCTGGACACACCGAGCATCTTGGAAAGGGCCAGGTCCATCCGCCTGCCGACAAGGGCATCGGGTGCCGGCATGAGACGGTTCATGCGGCCGCGTCCCCTTCTGCCCCCGTGCCGCCGCCATCGGGCCGCTTCCCAGTTGCGGGCCCGGGGGCGGGGGACCCTTCACGGAAGGGGACCTCGGCCAGGATCATGACCACGACGGCGACCCCGGCCAGGGTGAGGAAGATGTCGGCAATGTTGCCGATGGACCAGCCATAGTCGAGGAAGTCCACGACGGCCCCGTCCAGGAAGCCACCCGCATAGGCGATCCGGTCGGTCAGGTTGCCGGCGGCCCCGGCCAAGGCCAGGGAGAGGACGATGGTCCACCGGTAGGAGGTCGTCCTGATGGCCAGGACGATGAAGATGATGCAGGCGGCCGCCGCCAGGAGGGAGATGATCCAGGTATGGCCCGCACCCAGCCCCAGCGAGGCTCCGGGGTTCCTGACCAGCCTCAGGGAGAGAATCCCCCGGATCACGGTACGGCTCCTGCCGTCGGCCAGACGGAGCTGGGCCAGGGCCTTGGTCACCTGGTCCACCGCCATGGCCAAGGCCGCCAGGCCCACGAAGAGGGCCAGGCGGCCTGCCGACGAAGGGCGGTGTGCTGGTTCAGAAGTCACTGTAACGGCTCAGTTCTGGCCTTCCGGCTTCTTCTCCTCCACGGACTGGTAGGTGTTGGTGTCGGACACCTGGGAGACCAGCTGGTTGAGGAATTCGGTGAGCCTGCTGCGGTATTCCGCCTCGAACTGCTTGAGACCCTGGATGTTGCCTTCGAGGACCTTGGACTGTGCGACCAGCTTGCCCTTCACCTCGGCGGAGTAACGGTCGGCGCTGTCCCTGGTGTTCTTGTCGTATTCCTGAGCCCTGGTCTGCACCTGGCTCTCGTACTCGTCGGCCTGGGAGTGCTTGCGCTTCGAATAGGTCTCGGCATCCTGACGGGTCTTGACGGAGTACTCATCGGCCTCGGAGCGGACCCTCTGGGAGTATCCGTCGGCCTCTCCGTGAATCCTCTTGGAGTACTCATCAGCCTCGCCGTGGGTCCTCTTGGAGTAATCCTCGGCCTTGGCCACGATCTCATCGCGTTGGCTCTGCCCGTCCGCCACGATCTGGGCGGCGTTGGCCTTGCCCTTGTCCACATACTGGTCGTGGAGCTCCATTGCCAGGGTCAACATGGCTGTGGCCCTCTCGGCCTCCGAGCTGGCCTCGGCACCGGCTCCGGCGATGCGGCGCAGGCTGCCGGTCTCCGTGGAGGGTTCCACCTTCGAGACCTGCCTGCGCAGCTGTTCCTCGCGCATGCGGGACTCATCCAGCTGCTTGGTCAGCTGATCGGTCTTCCCGCTCTGCTCCTGCACGGTCTGCTGCATCTGTGCCACCTGCTGACGGGCGGTGGTCAGGTTCTGCTGGGCCGAGGTCAGGTCACGCTTGGCGCTGTTGACCTCCTTGGTCATGGCCTCCACCTGCTGGCGGGCCTCGTCCCGCTCCTTCTGCGTGGCGGAGAGCTGGTCGGTCAGGGCCTGGGTGTTGTTCCCGCTTGCGGCCTGGGCCGTGAGCTGGTCGATCTGGGAGTTGAGCTGATCCACCTGACGCTTGAGCTGGTCGTTCTGGTTGCCAAGCGCCTTGGCGCGTTCCTCGGCCTCAGCCAGCCGCTGCGCCGCCTCGTTCGAAGATGCCTGGGATGTCCCGGCCTGGCTGGCCTGCTTCAGGGACTTGTTTTCGGTCTGCAGGCTCTCGACCTGGGCAGAAAGCTCGGATATCTTGGAATTCAACGAGGCCACGTCCGAGCCCAGGGACTGGGTGGCTGCACCGCCCCCCTGCACGGCCTGCCGGCCGAGCGCCTCTATCGTCTCCGTGACCTGATCCAGGAAGTCATCAACTTCATTGGAGTCGTATCCTTCCCTGAATCTCACAATCGAGAACCTGTGATTCCGAATGTCCTTGGGCGTCAAAAGAGCCATATGAATCTCCAACTCGTTTCAGGCCGCGGCCTGTAAAAAATTCTTCTCCTCATGAATGCTAGCACGTACCCCCCCGCAAGAGTACGCTCATCCCAGCCCGGGAGCAGCTGGTGGCTCCCGTCGGTCTTCCTGCCGCCGACCCGTGGAATCGTCCTGCTGGCCCCGCCCGGGCCGGGCTTCCTCAACCGATCAGGATCTGAACCAGCATGAGGGCGAAAACAAGAACCATGAAGCTCACATCCAACTGGATGTTGCCCAGGGGAAGGGGCTTGATGTACCGCCGGAGCCATCTGAGCGGAGGTTCGGTCAGGATGTATATCACGCTGATGATCGAGGCCGCCACCCCGGTGGGGTACCAACGCGGCGCCAGGACCAGGACCCAGTCGACGACCATTCTGACCAGAAGGACGAAAAGGTATGCATCGATGGCCAGGTTCAGCAGATATCTGATCAGGGTTACAAACATGGCCTACAGTCTAACGCGCCCTTCCTTCCTGCAAGCTGTGCGCAGGCTGGGAACCGTCACCACGGCCGGAACCACCGTCACCGCGGTTCTGATTCCGGGCACCGTCCACGGCCACAGGAGGCGGGTCACCGGGCGAACAGGCCGGAGGCCGCGTTGGGCGCCTGGGCCTCCTCCACCTTGATGTTGACCTGGGCGGGGCTGAGAAGGAAGACCCGGGGGGTCACCCGCTCTATGGACCCACGCACCCCGAAGACGACACCGGCTGAGAAGTCGACGATCCGGTAGGCCACGGCCTCGGCGACACCGGTCAGGTTGAGGACCACCGGAACCCCGTCCCTCAGGGCCCTGCCCACCAACTGGGCATCCTCGTAAGACTTGGGGTGGATGGTGGTGATCCTGTTGATCCTGGACTGGAAGGGGCTGGAATCGTGGTCCTGGCCCGCCGACGACTGCTGCTGGCCCATGGGGGTCACCGAGTGGTCGTTGTCGAAGCCGGCATCGGTGGCGGACTCATCGTCGACCACCGGGTCGTCATCGTCGTCGACGACATCCGCCATCCCCAGGAAGGACATCGCGTTCTTCATCAAACCTGCCATAGTCGCTCCTTCAGCGCGTCACCGGAGGAAGTCCGGTATGTCCAGATAACCTGGGTCGGAAGACTGCGTGTCGTCGGTCGGGGACGGCACCACATCATGTTCCGACGTTTCATCAGAAGGAGCCTCGTCCTTGGCGACGGCCTGGACGGGAACCTCCTTCGGGGGCACCGGGCTGGCCGGTTTCTGTGCATCGGCCTTGACGGGAGCCCCGGCCTCCTCGCCATCCTTCTTCGCATTGGGGTCGAACCCCGCCGCGATGACCGTGACCCGGACCTCGTCCCCGTAGGCGTCGTCCAGGGCCAGACCCCAGATGATCTGCGCCTCCGGGTGGATGGCATCCTGAACCAGCTGGGCCGCCGCCGAGGCCTCCTGCATGGTCAGGTCGGTGGGACCTGCCACATTGATCAGGGCACCGTGGGCCCCCTCGATGCTCTCCTCCAGGAGTGGGGAGCTGATGGCGATCTCGGCCGCCTGGGTGGCCCTGTCCTCCCCCCTTGCGGCGCCGATGCCGAAGAGGGCCGTGCCGGCATCCTTGAGGATGGCCGTCACATCGGAGAAGTCCACGTGTATGTAGGAATTCATCGTTATCAGGTCGGTGATCCCCTGCACACCCGCCAGGAGGGCCGTGTCTGCGGTCTTGAAGGCGTCCATGACCGAGACGGTCCGGTCCGACAGGTCGAGCAGCCTGTCATTGGGGATGACTATCAGGGCATCGACCTCCTTGCGGAGGTTCTCGATGCCTGACTCGGCCGAAGCCGCACGGCGGGGGCCCTCAAAGGTGAAGGGACGTGTGACCACGGCGATGGTCAGAGCACCCTGCTGTCGGGCGGCCCGGGCCACCAGGGGGCTGGCGCCCGTCCCGGTGCCGCCGCCCTCGCCGGCGGTGACGAAGACCATGTCCGACCCCTTGAGGACCTCTTCTATGTCACTCTGGTGGTCCTGGGCGGCCTTGGCCCCTTTTTCGGGGTCGGCACCGGCACCCAGCCCCCGGCTGTTGGCATCGGACAGGGATATCTTGACATCGGCATCGGAGCGCAGGAGATCCTTGGCATCGGTGTTGATGGCGACGAACTCGACGTTCTGCAAGCCCTCGGCAATCATGCGATTCACCGCGTTGCCACCGGCCCCGCCGACACCGACGACCCTGATCTTCGTCTTGTCATTGAAATTGTCAGTCTGGGCAATCTCGCTCACAGTATGCTCCTGTCACTCACGTTACGGTCAACTGTAGCGCAGACCTGATACGCCAACACGCATTTGACCTAAGGCGTTCCTGTTTCCCGCGCGGGGCAGGAGCAGGTCCAGGACCACCCGGCAGTCCCCTGTCGGGGCAACCGTTTCCGGCACGACCCTGTCCGACACCACCACACTCGGCACATACCCCGCCCTCCGGTCCCAACCGACGGTTGGCAGGATATTCACATCTGGAATCATATTCTAAACCCGCTCGCGGCAGGCCGCTCCCCCCAATTCAGCATGTGGCGTTCAGTATGAGGCATCCATGGGATCGGCGCCGAAGAGGGCCTGCCTCTCCTCGTGGGTGGTGGTCCGGGAGTCCAACCAGCCTTGGGGCAGACGGACCTTCCTGGCATAACGGACCCGCCCCCGGGGCTTGTCGGCCACGGCCTGCGGGTAGGGCATGTCCTGGTCCAACTGGTCCACCTGCCCGTCGAACCCGGCCAGGGTCTCGCAATCCATGAAGGCCCTGCGGGTGGCCCCTCCTACGCCGAAACCCTTGAGATACCAGGCCACGTGCTTGCGCATGTCATGGACGGCCATCCTCTCGTCACCGTCGTAGAAGTCGACCAGCATCCTCACATGCTTCTTCATGACCCGGCCCACCTGGCCCAGATTGGGTTCCTCCCGCCGGTCCGAACCCTCGAAGGCATGCCGGATGTCGGCGAAGAGCCAGGGACGCCCCTGGCAGCCTCGGCCGATGGCCACCCCGGCACAGCCGGTCTGCCTGATCATGGCCAGGGCATCCTCGGCGGTCCATATGTCCCCATTGCCGAAGACGGGGATGTCCACCGCCTGGACCAGCTGGGAGATCCGGTCCCAGTCCGAATGGCCGCCGTAGTACTCTGCCGTGGTCCTTGCATGAAGGGTGACCGCGGCGCAGCCCTCCTCCTGGGCTATATGCGCCGCTTCAAGGAAGGTCTCATGCTCCGCGTCGATTCCCACCCTGATCTTGGCGGTGACCGGGATCCCGGCCGGTCCGCAGACACCGACCACCCGGTGGATCAGCTCGGTGAAGAGGTCCAGCTTCCACGGGAGGGCGGACCCTCCCCCGTGACGGGTGACCTTGGGGACCGGACAGCCGAAATTGAGGTCTATGTGATCAGCCCCGTCGTAATCGACCACCATGTGGACGGCCCTCTCCATGATGACCGGGTCCACCCCGTACAGCTGGAGTGAACGGACCCGCTCACCCGGAGCGAACCTGCACAGGCGGAAGGCCTTGGGGTTCCTGGCCACCAGGGCCCTGGCCGTGACCATCTCGGCCACGTACAGCCCCTCGGGGCCGTAACCCTCGCACAGGACCCGGAAGGGCCAGTTGGTCACACCGGCCATGGGAGAGAGGACCACGGGGACGGGGACGTTTATGTTCCCCAGGCGCACCGGCTTGACCGGGGGCACCAGGTCCGAAGTCTCAGTATTCACCGCCGGCCTCGGCCACCTTGACTGGTTCGGTCTCGTCCTGGCCCGCCTCCTGGGCGACATCGGTGTATCCGTCAGCCGCCTTGGCCCCTGTGATAGAGGCCGGACCGGCCGCGTAACGGATTCTCTTCTCCTGGATGCGGCGGCGGACGTAATCCTCGACCTGGTCCAGGGCGACACGCTCCTGCTGCATGCTATCGCGCTCGCGTATGGTGACGGCGTGGTCGTCCAGACTGTCGAAATCCACCGTGACGCACAGGGGGGTCCCGATTTCATCCTGCCGACGGTAGCGGCGGCCGATTGCTCCCGATTCGTCGTAATCGACCATCCACTCGTTCTGGCGCAGGTCGGCGGCCAGGTCATGGGCGATGGTCTGCAGTTCGGGCTTCCGTGACAGGGGGAGGACGGCGGCCTTGACGGGGGCCAGCCTGGGATCCAGGCGCAGGACCGTGCGGCGGTCCACCCCGCCCTTGGTGTTGGGGGCCTCATCCACGTCGTAGGCATCGACCAGGAAGGCCATGAGGGAACGGGTCAGTCCGGCTGCCGGCTCGATCACGTAGGGGATGTAACGCTCCCCTCTGCCCTGGTCGAAGTAGCTCAGGTCCTCGCCCGAATGCTCCGCATGGGCCTTGAGGTCGTAGTCGGTCCTGTTGGCGATGCCCTCCAGCTCCCCCCACTCTGAGCCCTGGAAACCGAAGCGGTACTCGATGTCGACCGTCCGCTTGGAGTAGTGGGCCAGCTTGGCCTTGGGGTGCTCGTAATGGCGGAGGTTCCCGGGGTTCACACCCAGGTCGGTGTACCAGCGGGTCCGGGCGTCGATCCAGTACTGGTGCCATTCCTCATCCGTGCCGGGCTCGACGAAGAACTCCATCTCCATCTGTTCGAATTCGCGGGTGCGGAAGATGAAGTTGCCCGGGGTTATCTCGTTGCGGAAGCTCTTGCCCATGTTGGCTATGCCGAAGGGGGGCTTGGACCGCGATGAGGACATGACGTTCTTGAAGTCCACGAAGATGCCCTGGGCCGTCTCGGGCCGCAGGTAGTGCAGGCTCTTGTCATCCTGCACCGGGCCCAGGTGGGTCTGGAGCATCATGTTGAAATCACGGGGTTCGGTCCACTGGCCCTTGGTCCCGCAGTCGGGGCAGGGGATGTCCTTGAGGCCGTCGGCCGGCTGGTGACCGTGCTTCTCGGCATAGGCCTCCTCCAGGGTGTCGGCCCGGTGGCGCTTGTGGCAGTTCAGGCATTCGATCAGAGGGTCGTTGAAGACGGAGACATGGCCGGAGGCCACCCAGACTTCCGTGGGGAGGATGACCGAGGTGTCAACGCCGACCACGTCATCCCTGGTGACGACCATGGCCCGCCACCATTCGCGCTTGATGTTGTCCTTCAGGGCCACACCGAGGGGGCCATAGTCCCAGGCCGACCTGGTACCGCCGTATATCTCGCCGGCGGGAAAGACGAAACCGCGGCGCTTGGCCAGGGAGACGACTTCATCAAGCTTTGCAACTGACACTGATCACACCTTCTGTCATGAGTACTGCCGCCGATATGGTTAACCGCCGCAGGAGCCTGCCGATACAGGAACCAAGCATACCGTCCCAGGATGACCTGGCTGGGAAGCCCTCCTCCCCCGCCGGCAGGGCCTACTGCACCCCTCCGAATCGGCGGTCCCTGTGGATGTAGTCCCCGATGGCCCTCCAGAGGACCTCCCTGCCACAGTCGGGGAAGAGCTCGGGCACGAAGGCAAGCTCCGCATAAGCCGCCTGCCAGGGGAGGAAGTTGCTGGTCCTGTACTCCCCGGAGGTGCGAATAACCAGGTCGCAGTCAGGGATGTCAGGGTTGTAGAGGTGCTCGGCGATCATCCGCTCGGTCACCCTGTCCCCCTTGATCCTCCCCTGGGCCGCCTGACGGGCTATCTGGGCGGCGGCGTCGGCCAGCTCCGCCCTGCCCCCGTAGTTGATGCAGAAGACCACGTCGATGACCTTGTTGTCACGGGTGCGGTCCATGGCCATCTCCAACTCGTCGATGACCGATTTCCAGAGCCTGGGCCGCCGCCCGGCCCAGCGGACCCGGACCCCCCAATCGTCCATCTGGGCCACACGGCGGTGGATGATGTCCCGCGAGAACCCCATCAGGAACCTGACCTCGGATGGCGACCGCTTCCAGTTCTCGGTGGAGAACGTGTACAGGCTCAGATAGCGGACCCCCGCCTCGATGGCCCCCGCTATGGTGTCGAAGACCACCGGTTCGGCGGCCTGGTGCCCCTGGGTGCGCACCAGCCCCCTCTGCTTGGCCCATCGGCCGTTGCCGTCCATGATGACGCCCACATGGCGGGGCACGGCATCCCTGGGAAAGTCCGGTATGCGGGAGGGGTCCGAGAAGGGGGCCGGCGGGATGTCCAGCGAGGTGTAATCGACGTGCTCGAAACTCATGCTCACGAATCTAATAGGCGGAGGGAACGGATGGGACGCTCCAGGTAATATTCGCCCCATTTCTCGACAAGGCGGGCGGTCAGGGGGTTCAGGGCCCCGCCATCCAGACGCCCCCAATCCCCCGAGCACAAGGCCCGGAACTGGTCCAGGCTGCCCGGATCCACCTTGATGGCATCCGTGGTGTGGTCGCCGCTGCACATGGTCCCTCCCCCGGCCACTGAACAGTAGTCCAGCCGGTCCCGTCTGGCACAGACCAGGCAGGAATCCAACCTGGGCCGCCAGCCGGCCAGGGCCAGCGAACGCATGACATATGAGGCGCTGATTGCATGGGGGTCGTGGGCATGGGAAGCCAGAGAGGCCAGGGCGGAGACCAGGAGGAGGTACTGGGCGCGGGCCGGCTCATGTTCGGTGGCGACCAGCTTGTCCGCGGTCTCCAGAATGACGCCGCCGTTGGAATAAAGGTCATAGTCGGCGCTGATGGCATCGGCGTAGGTGGCGATGGAAGCCGCCTGGGAGACCACATCCAGACTGCGCCCCTGGGCCAGGAGGAGGTCTGCCCTCATGAAGGGCTCCAGGCGGGCACCGAAACGCGACCTGGTCCTCCTGACCCCCTTGGCCACGGCCCTCACCTTCCCGTGGTCCCGGGTGAGCAGGGTGATGATGCGGTCGGCCTCGCCCAGCTTGACCGTCTTGAGGACCACCGCCTCATCCCGGTATATTGCCACCGCAGCTCCTCCCCGATCGTGACACAACATTGTCCCCGCCTGCGGGGACAAGCCCCTCGCGGTCGGTGAAGGACCGTCAGGAGTATATGAACAGGCCCCAGAAGGCGAAGAAGAGGAGGACGCAGAACATGGCCGCCGTGGTGACGATGAAGAGGGCCTGCCCCAGCCGGGTCGACGCCACCACCGGACCTGGCTCGTTCAGCTCCATCTGTTCGCCGATCGTCGGGCCGCCGGTCAGACGCCCCTTGATCTGTGAGGGCAGCTGCGCCACCCCTTTCAGGGAGGCCACCTCAGCCATCCTGGCGAATATCCTGGACCAGGCCCATATGACCAGGGCGCAGACCACCTGTATGACCGGCCAGCTCCAGTCGCTCACGTCGGCGGGCTGTGGGACCCCTCCCCAGCCCAGCTTGACCACGGCCAAGATCACCTGGCTCAGACCCGCCACGAAGAGGGCCAGGGTGGCCAGGGTGGTCCCGGCCACAGAGGCCAGCATGCCGCCAAAGCCGTGCGCAAAGCCCAGGGCCGGCCCCTTGTGCCTGACCATGTGATGGATCTTCGCCCCCACGGCCACCAGGGCCAGGACCAGGGACGACAGGAGGAGGACCGCCATGGCCAGATGGAGGACCACCAGGTAGATCGTCAGGGTGGGTCGGCCCTTCAGATCGAGGGGGACGGCGATGGACTGATGGATCGTGGCCCCTCCCACGCTGGGACTCTTCTGTCGAAGGCCCGCGGCCTGGCCCACGGCCCAGTCCACCATGTCCCTCTGGTAATGGTCCACGAAGGGGGTGCCGGTCTGGGCCTCATCCCCCAGTCGGAGGACATGGTTCGACACGGCATAGGAACGCACGGTGACGTTGTCGTTGCCGACCTCGTGGGCCTGGGCCAGGACCCGTTGGGCCCCCTCCACCTGGGCCGTCATCACGTCCTTGCCCCCATAGGCCAGGAGGGTGGGGATGGAATACGTGTACCGGTCGCTGGGGTCGATGTCGAAGTTTCCCAGGCCGAACAGGTCGGCATCGATGCTGAAGAGCCGCCTGACCACGGCCTGGTACCCCTGATTGGCCCCGGCGATGGCGAAATCCTGGGCCACGAAGAAGCCGGTGGCATGGCGGGGTGAGTAGACCATGGGACTGAGGAGGACCTGGAAGGCCACATCATGGTCCAGCTTGAGCAGGTAGGCGGCTATCCAAGTGCTCTCGCTGGTGGCATAGATGCCGATCTTCCCAGGATCGACATCCCCCATGGACCTCAGATGCTCGATGACCCGTTCATAGATGGCCGCCGAGGCCGGATAGTCCCTGTCCACGTCGGAGGTGGACCAGACGGGCTTGTCGATGACGGCCGTGACGAACCCTGCCGAAGCCAGGCTCTCGGCCACGTCGCCGAAGGAGTTGTCGCAGGTGCCATATCCGGCCCCGTGCATGAAGACGGTCCCGGGCCTCTTTCCGACCGCCCCCCTGGGTTGGCGGATCAGCATGTTGATCTTCTGCTTTTCCCCCGTCGAAGGGCGGACGGCGGTGAAGGTCTCGTGATGGCTGTCAACCTTGTAATCGCCCATCCTGTTCAGGTGCACGTGGTCGGGGTTCTCGAAGGTGACCGCCGTGTCAGGCGTGAGTGTGGCCAGGTTCTGGTCGACCGGTTCATACTTCCAATCCACGGCCGTCAGGTGGGAGACGGAGACCAGGATGCCCATGAGGATGACGAAGATGGGCAGACTCGTCATCAGCCTGCGCATCCTGCTCCACTTGGTCGGCTTCCTGGTCCCTGATTCCTCTTTCGGCATGACGGTCATTCTATCCGCAGCCGGCGATGTGGTTCAGCTGGCCTTTCCCGTCACCGGAACCACGACCGGACCCAGGCCGGGCAGGTCCACGCCCTTTTCAGCGGCCTGACACTCCATGTCGGCCGCGATGGCCCTGGCCCTTTCCAGCAGGGTCGGGACTATCTGGTCCTCGGGGACGGTCTGGACCACCTTCCCCTTGATGAAGATCTGCCCCTTGCCGTTGCCCGAGGCCACGCCCAGGTCAGCCTCCCTGGCCTCTCCCGGACCGTTGACTATGCAGCCCATGACTGCCACCCGGATGGGGGCCTGGATGTCCTTGAGCCCCTCGGTCACCTCCTTGGCCAGCTGGATCACGTCCACCTGGGCCCGCCCGCAGGATGGGCAGGAGATGATGTCGAAATGCCGCTGCCTGAGACCCAGGTACTCCAGGATCTTGCAGCCGACCTTGACCTCCTCCACCGGCGGTGCCGACAGGGAGACCCGGATGGTGTCGCCTATGCCCTCGGCCAGGAGGGCCCCGAAGGCCAGGCAGGACTTGATGGTCCCCTGCCAGGCCGGACCTGCCTCGGTGACCCCCAGATGGAGGGGCCAGTCACCCTTTGAGGCCAGGAGGCGGTAAGTCTGGACCATGGTGATCGGATCGTGGTGCTTGACCGAGATCTTGAAGTCATGAAAACCCACGTCCTCGAACATCCTGGCCTCTTTGACGGCCGATTCGACCAGGGCTTCGGGTGTGGGCCCGCCGTACTTGGCGTAGATGTCCTTGTCCAGGCTTCCGGCGTTGACCCCGATCCGCAGGGAGATGCCTGCATCGGTGGCCGCCTTGCATATGGAGGGGCCGACCTCGTCGAAGTGGCGTATGTTGCCCGGGTTCACCCTGACCGCCGCGCAGCCGGCGTCAATGGCCTGGAAGACGTACTTGCTCTGGAAGTGGATGTCCGCGATGACGGGGATGGGAGATTTCTTCGCAATGACGGGGAGGGCATCGGCATCATCCTGGCTGGGCACGGCGACCCTGACGATGTCGCAGCCGGCGGCGGCAAGCTCGGCTATCTGCTGGAGGGTGGCATTGATGTCGGCGGTGACCGTGTTGGTCATGGACTGCACCGATATGGGGGCCCCTCCCCCGACGGGGACGGGACCTACCATGATTCTGCGTGAACGGCGGCGGGGATGGAGGGGGGATTCGCTGATCCCCTCCTCCCCCGTCTTTCTGAAACCACTGGCCGGGGCTGTCCGCATCTGACGGTCTGCGGACTGCCGGCTTACTGCATGATCATCAATACTCACAGGCCCTTGTCTATCAAACTATCGGCCCTGCTACGCGCCTCTGACTCCACTTGCTCCATTACCTCCACGGATGTGAAAGTTTCTGGCAGGTGGTCCCCCTCCATGATGTCCATGACCTTCTCCACGGTTTCCACGATGCCCAGATAGGGCAGCCGGCGGTCGAGGAAGGCGTGGACGGCCTGCTCGTTGGCCGCGTTGAGGATGGCCGTCATGGGTTCGGCCCCGGCCAGGGCCCGCCTGGCCAATCCCACGGCCGGGAAGACCTTGTCATCCAGGGGCTCGAAGGTCCACTGGGCTGCCGTCGACCAGTCACAGGGCGCCGCAACCTCACCCAGCCGGTCCGGTGCGGACAGGCCGAGGGCGATGGGCAGGTGCATGTCGGGAGGGGATGCCTGGCAGATGGTCGCCCCGTCGGTGAACTCGACCATGGAATGGACGATGGACTGGGGATGGACGGTGACGGTCACCCTCTGGGGCGGGATGTCGAAAAGACGGCTGGCCTCGATGACCTCCAGCCCCTTGTTCATCATCGTGGACGAGTTGATGGTCACCACGGGCCCCATGCTCCAAGTGGGGTGATGAAGGGCCTGTTCGGGGGTGATCGACCCCATCTGCGAGCGTGACCACCCTCGGAAGGGACCTCCGGAGGCGGTCACGACCAGGCGGGCCACCTCGCGGTGGGCTCCGGAGCGCAAGGACTGCCAGATCGCCGAGTGTTCGGAGTCCACTGGGTTGATCTGGCCCGGCCTCACCTGGGAGGCGAAGAGAAGGTGGCCTCCGGCCACGACGGACTCCTTGTTCGCAAGGGCCAGTTGGGACCCTGCCGCCAGGGCCGCCATGGAGGGACGCAGGCCGACTGAGCCGGTGATGCCGTTGAGGACGACATCGGCTCCGGAAGCGGCCATTTCGATGACGGCCTGGGGGCCGGATCCGATCTTCACCCCGTCTGCGCCCATAGACCGCAAGGCTTCACGAAGGGGGGCCAGCGCCCCGGGGTCGGCCACGGCCACCTCACGCACGCCGAAGCGGACGACCTGCCTGGCCAGAAGGTCCACATGGCCCCCGCCCGCAGCGAGGCCCGTGACCTTGAAACGGTCCGGGTGGGCGGCCACGACATCCAGACCCTGCGTGCCGATGGAACCCGTCGAACCCAGGATGACGACCGTCCTGCACCAGTCACCGCCGGTCGATGACCAGTCCCAACCGGTCCTCTCAGGCATCATGCTTGTCATCTGTCCCATCTGACTGGTCGAAACCCGGGAAGGAGAGGTCGGGGATGTCCAGGTCCATCTTGGGCATGTCCACCTTGAGCAGGGAGTCCAGATACTTGTCCGGGTCCTCTTTGGCAGCTTGTTCGGACCCGTCGGCGGCCTGGCCATCACTCTTGCGGACATCCTCACGGCCGGCGGGAGGGGCCGGTTGGGAAGGGGGCATGGGCACGGCCGGCGACGGTGCAGGAGGGAGGGTCGAGGAAACCTGTGTCGGGGGCTGCGAAGGGCCGCGGGAAGCCTCCTGGGAGTCCTGCCCCTGTCCGTACCCGTCGCCGGCAGGGGTGGAGACATCCTGCTGGTTGCGCCCGCGGTTGGCACCGACGGACTGCGCCAGGGCACCCAGGGAGGGGGTCCCGGCCTGGGCGGAATCCGCGGGATAGGCCGGAGACGGGGCCGGGGCCTCGAAGATCGCCGCCTCCTCACGGTGGAGGTTGGCGAAGTCGTCCTGAGGCTGGACGGTCCGGCTGGAGCCTGAATCCGGAGGCAGGGGCGTCGGAGCATAGGCCTGGGTCTCCTGGGAGACCGGCTGATGGGGGCGGTCGTCGATCATGGTCCCCTCCCATTCGCGCTGGGCGGGCGTGGCGAAGAGGGGCTTGATGACCTCGGTTTCGGAAGCGGACGGGTTGCCCAGAGGAGGCAGGACCCCGGTCTGACCTGCCTGTGCGGACATGCCTTGCGAGTCCGCCCCTGCCGAATTCGGGGTGAAGGAGGGGGCGGGGACAGGCCGGTACTGTTCAGTCCCGGCCCCGGCCATATCAGCCAGGCCAAGGCGTGCGCAGGATTCAAGCTGCTGAAGGAGTTCCACCGCCTTGGACAGGTAGTAGTCGACCTGACGCTCGTCGTAGCCGCGAGCCCCCTTGCGCTGGGTGAAGATCACGTTGGCCACCAGGTCGGAGGTGATGTCGACCAGCTTGTCCTCTGGGCCTGCACCGTCCTGCCCCAGTTTCAGCTCAATCGCCGTCCGGTCGATGATCTGGCCCACAAGGCGGTCCACCTGCTTGCGGTCATAGGAGGGCTTGCCAGGCAGGCCCGGGTCGAAGAGGTTCTTCTTCCCCCTGGCTGCGTGGTCTGAAAGGGCCTTCTGCGAGGCCACCGCCCCCGCATACCACCGGGCGCGTCCCAATCGGTTGATCTCCCAGGAGGTCCACTTGTCGCAGACGGCCCTCTGGAGACGGGCCAGGGCGGAGTCCACCTGTGGGATGATGTAACCGTTCTTGCGCATATCAAAGGATGCGTTGGCTATGTCGCCGGGGGTGAGCTTGGGCTCGTCGCTCTCGTAGAGGGAGTGGGCCTTCTCGAGGAACTCATCCACCTGCCGGATGTCATAACCCCACTTGTGCTTGCCTGAACGCGCGATGGTCGCTTCGTTCCGCCTTGATTCAGACTCTGCTGCCATCAGGACATCGACCTCCTGCCCTTTCTTGCCGGTGAACTTCGTTCTGCTGCGCATACGATTCTACTTGAGCGTTGCGACTCGGGCCAACAGATACCCGCAAGACCAGGAGCCGCCCAGGCCGAAGGAACCGCAGGCAGGAGCCGGACGACGGCAGGCGGGGCCTGTCGAAGAGGGCCGAAGCGACCGGGTCGACGGGGACGACGAGGTCCGGCCGCCGATGCGGACGACCAGGTCGGGGAAGTGGTCCTGCCCGGACTCGAACCGGGGACATCCACCGTGTAAAGGTGGCGCTCTAACCAACTGGGCTACAGGACCGAGACATGGCCGCGGCCGGTAACCATGCTAACAGGTGGGAACCCCGGACAGCACGCGGGTGTCCCCCGTCCGGCCTATCCTGGCAGGTCTGCCGACCCCCGGAGACCGGGTGAGGGACCATCACCCCCACCTGCGCCGTCCGTCACAAGACTACGGTATAAACGGGGAGTCACGAGTATCCATTGCTACGAATTTCACGAGGCGAACGAGTGTCATCACAGGAAAAGGGCGGGAAGACCAATGTCACGATGGTGACCATCGCGGTCTTCATCGCCACATTCATGACCGCGATCGAAGGGACGATCGTATCGACGGCCATGCCGACCATCATCAGCGACCTGCACGGCCTGAGCATCATGAACTGGGTCTACTCCATCTACCTGCTCATGTGCGCCGTGACAACCCCCATTTACGGGAAGCTGTCGGACCGCTTCGGCCGCAAGCCCCTCCTGACCATCGGCCTGGTGATCTTCGTGGCCGGGTCCACCCTCTGCGCCCTCTCACAGTCAATGCCCCAACTGATCGTCTGCCGCCTCCTGCAGGGCCTGGGGGCGGGGGCCATCCAACCCCTGACCTACACGGTCCTGGCTGACATCTACCCCCTGGACAAGCGGGCCGGCATGATCGGCCTGAACGGCTCCGCCTGGGGCATCGCCTCCATCATCGCCCCCCTCCTGGGCGGCTTCATCGTGGAACAACTCAGCTGGCACTGGGTCTTCGCCATCAACGTCCCCATCGGCCTGATCACCATTTTCCTCATACAGTTCTTCCTCAAGGAAAGGATCGAGCACAGGAACACATCGGTCGACTACCGGGGCATCGGCCTTCTCAGCCTCTGCCTGGTCGCCCTCATGCTGGGGCTTCAGAGTCTGGGCTCCTCCAGTAAGGTCTGGCTGACGGTGGGCCTCCTGGTGCTGAGCGTCCTGACCTTCGCCGTCCTCCTCCATGTGGAACGGCGGCAGGAGGATCCCATCCTCCCCCTGCGGCTTTTCAACAACCGGACCTTTGTCATCCAGAACGTCTGCATGCTCCTGATCGCCGGGTTCCTCATGGGCTTCGACACGTACATGCCCATCTGGATGCAGTCCGTGCTCGGCCTGAAGCCCTCGCTGGGCGGGTTCGTCGTGACACCGAGCTCCATCCTCTGGCTGCTGGGCGCCTACCTGGCCGGTCCTCTTACCATGAGGCACCCTCCGCACAGGGCCACCATCGTGGCTCTCTGCTTCCTCCTGACCGGCTGCGTCTGCTACATCGCCGTCCCGATTGCCACCCCCTATGCGGTCTTCCTGTTGATTTCCGCAATCGTGGGCTTCGGTTTCGGCCTGGCCATCACGACCTCGACCATCACCGCCCAGAGCGTGGTCTCCCCACGTGATGTGGGAGCCTCGACCAGTTTCAACACCCTGGCCAGGAGCCTGGGGCAGACCCTGATGGTATCCATCTTCGGCATCGTCATGAATGCGGTGATCGCCCGCGAGGTCCCCCGCCATCCTGGCCTGACCGAGGACATGATGAACCGCATGATCAGCCCGGCCACCGCCGGAGACCTGCCCAAGCGGTTCCTGGAGCCGGCCAGGGGGATAGTCTACGACGGTCTGCATTGGATTTTCATCGTCGGTCTGGTCATACTGGTCCTGGCACTCATAGCCGACCTTCTCGACCTGCGCAGCCATGCCCTCCTGGCCGAATACCAGACGGCGGCCGTGGTCAAGGACTGACCCTATGCCCATCCACCTTCCGGGCCCCTCCCCCAGCCGCCTCCCTGTGACTCGCCCCGCCGGCCTGTCCGATACCATGGACCCTGATGACGGCAGGGGCCGACGGGTCCGGATGGAAACGAGGGAGTGATGGAGCCGGAAGAAACGGATGCATCGGAGGTCAGAGGTCAGGCAGGAGACCGGGACCAACCTGACAGGGTTTCAAGGAAGTCCCGGCAGACCGCAGGCCTGCTGGGTCTGATCGGCGGGGGCCTGGGCCTGCATAACTTCTACCTGGGCAGGATGAGGAAGGGGGCCTGCCAGGTCCTCCTGTCTGCGGTCTGCTGGTTCCTGGCGGTTCGGTTCAACCTGGTCTTCAGCCCCTTCATCGCCTACTTCTGGGGGATGATCGAGGGTGTCCTCATCCTGGCCTCCCACAACGGGTCCCCCTGGCACAGGGACGCCCGGGGTCTGGAATTGCTGGACAGCTGACATATGCCGTCTGTCGCCGCCCTGATCCGCAGTGACGACCGCCCACCCGCAAGGGTGGGCGGAAGCGATATCGCCGGAGGGTCTCAGTCCTCCGCTGACCTGCGGCCCTTGCCGAAGGCCCTCAGTTGTATGGCGTTCCAATCGTCGCTCGCCGCCACCGGGACCAGGGCGTTCATGCCGCAGGTCTTGGCCGCGTTGGGAACGGTGCTCGGGGATGGGGCCCCGTCGCGACCGGGCTTGGGGGTCAGCACCCAGAAGGGGGCGCCCTCATCCAGCATGGCGCTGGCGTCCACGATGGTATCGGCCAGGTCGTCTTCGGCATCACCGTCGCGCCACCAGACGATCACCCCATCGACCGTCGAATCATAATCCTCGTCCACCAGATCCTCGCCGGTCAATTCTTCGATTCTGGAACGGATGCCATCATCGACATCGTCGTCCCACAGCCACTCCTGGACGATGCTCCCGGGGTGGAAACCGAACTCTTCCGCTGTATAGGTTGTAGTCTCAGCCACAATCCCAGCATAACAAGACTGGTGAACTAATGGTCCCGGCCGGGCCATCCACCTGTCCGTCGCCTGACCTGGCCCCGACCTGCATCCCGGCCCCTTTCAGTCCCCGGCCGTGCACCGGGGCAGGGAGCCCCCCTCCCCCTTCCCGATGGCCGTCAAGGCGGCGTAGGCCTCATCGAGGGTGGACACCTTCACCTCCCTCAATCCGGAAGGAACATGACCGACCACCTGTTTGCAATTGGATTTCGGTGCCAGGAACCAGCCGGCCCCGTCCCGGCGCGCCCCGAGCATCTTGAGTTGGATGCCGCCTATGGGGCCGACCTTCCCCTCCTGGTCGATGGTCCCCGTCCCTGCGATGGTCCTGCCCCCGGTCTCCTCCTGTGGCGTCAGCTTGTCTATGGCCCCCAGGGTGTACATCAACCCGGCCGAGGGTCCGCCGATATCATCCACATGCATGGACAGGGAGACCCCCTCGACCTGGTGGCCGTGGGAGCGCAGGAAGGCCAGGGCCTGGCGGCTGGCCATATCCTGCGAACCCGTCATGTCCTTCTTGTTCTCCTCCTTGTACTCCTTGACCGTCTGGCCGGGGGGGGACCACGGCCTCACGTGGAAGGACCGTGCTGTCAGGATCCATCCAGCCGACGAGGGCGTCGAAGTTCGAAACCGGGTAGCCGGGTATCCCACGGGCGTTGACGGTGGTCAGCAGGAGGCTGCCCCTGTCCTTGTATGTGCGCCCCCCTGTCACAGTGATGACCTCGGAGGACCCGCTCCTGCCCAGGACATCCTGGGTGGGACCGGGGGTCTCAACGACGTAGGGGGCAGGCAGGCAGAGGATGACCACGACGGTCAGGACGAGCAGGACCGCCCCGGCCAGCCGACGGGTCACCGGCACCCCGGATTCCTGGTGCCCGGGCGACCCCTCCGGCCGGCCGTCTGCGCCTGTGGCGGAGATGTCGTCGCTCCCATGCAGATTCGTCATAGCTCCCATATTATGGAAGGAGCAGACGAGTAGACTGTCATCGCAGGAAACCCCTGTTTACGGTTTCCACAGAACGAGGATCGGGACGGCATATGGACGAGAACGCAATTCACCAGTGGCTCATTGAATGCTTCGGCCCCATACAGGGAGAGTTGGCATGGAGCCAGTTCTCCCAGCTTCCCGATGCCATCCGCAATCAGATGGCCGCACAGGACCCCGGTCAGCTCCCCAAGCCCTCCGACGTGCAGGCCCTCCTTCAGGCCTTTTCGGCCGGCGGCCTCAACACCCCTCTGGACATGGCGGACAAGGCCAAGGAGAGCCCCATCAACGTTCAACTGGCCAAGTCGATAGCCCTGGGCAGGGTCGCCACCAAGCAGTCGGACGCCACCGTCAGCGCCCGGGATGCCGACCTGGTCGCGAAGACCATGAGCGAGGCCAACCTCTGGCTGGATTCGGTCTCTTCCTTCGACCCGGCTCCCGGCAGGGCCGATGCCCTGACCAGGGCCGGATGGGTCGAGGGCACGATGGATGCCTGGGCCCGCTTCGCCTCCCCCGTCGCCCAGTCGATGAACGATGCCCTCAGCTCAGTGCTCAGCGAGCGCCTGGGCGGGTTCGAGGACGGGCAGATATCGGGCATGTTCGCAGGTCCCGTCCCCATCCCTCTTCCGGACAATCTGAGGGACCCGGCGACCCTGATGAAGCTTCTGGGCAATACCTCCTTCTCCATGCAGCTCGGCCGGGGGGCCGGTGAACTCTCCAGCCAGGTAAGGGGCGGGTTCGACCAGGGCATACCCCTTCTGAAGAACCCTGCAGGCGCGCTCATACCGCAGAACATAAAGGAGTATGCCGATTCCCTCCAGATGGAAACGGAGGAGGTCATGGCCTTCCTGGCCCTGCATGAGGCCGCCCATGCCAGGCTCTTCTCCTCGGTCCCCTGGCTCATGCCCCGCTTCGAGGCCCTGACGGGCAAGTATGCCAGGGGGATTTCAATCGACCTGGACGCCATGGAGGAGCAGCTGCGCGAAGCCGCTGAGATCAACCCCGAGTCCATCCAGGGGGCCATCAACCTGAGCAACGTCGGCATAGAAGACACCCCCGAACAGGTGGAGGCCCTGCACAGCCTGGAGAACCTCCTGACCATGGTCGAAGGCTGGGTGGATTGCGTGGTCTGGAGGGCCGGCATGGCACACATCCCCCACATCGAGCAGCTGCGCGAGATGAACAGGCGCGAACGGGCCGTGGGAGGTCCGGCCCAGCAGACCTTCGAATCCCTCCTGGGGCTCCATCTGCATCCCAAGCGTCTGCGGGAGGCCGCCGGCGTCTGGGAGGGCATCACCAATGACGACGGGTACGAGGCCAGAGATTCCAAGTGGGGCCACCCCGACCTTCTTCCTCGGTTGGACGAGGAGGACGGCAAGAGCTCCAAGGGACAGGGGACCGAGAAGGGTTCCTCCGATTCCGACGGCACCGGCCGGGTAACCGGCCAGGGGATCGACTGGGATGCCGAACTGGCGAGGCTCCTGGACGAGACGGCGCAAGATGAGGGCGGGAGGGCGCCCAAGGACGATGCCTCCGACTCCCAACCGGGCCCAGAGGACCAGGACGCCAACGACGGCGCGGGGACCGCAGACGGAAGCGGGACCGGCAAGGGGAGTGGTCGGGGCAAGGCCCCTGAAGGCCCCGAGGACGGCGAAGAAGACCATGGCAGCACCGGTGAAGACGGCGACACCGGCACCTCCGGCGAGAACGGCCCTGTCCGGTAGGGACCGTCGCTCACCCCGCCAGCCGCTCCCTCCCCCTCTCACCGGCCCAGGAAGCGGCTGGCCGTACGGAAGGCCGGGCTGGCGGAATCCTTACGGTCTGCGAAGGAGAGATGAAGGGTGTCACCTGCCCGGGTCACCCCCACATACATGAGCCTGCGTTCCTCCTCCAGGTCCTCCCCTGCCTGGGGGGACCCGAAGGGAATCAATCCCTCAGAGCATCCGACGATGAACACATGTCTGAATTCCAGCCCCTTGGCCGCATGGATGGTGGACACGGTGACCCTGCCCATCTCCCCTGCCGTCTCCTGTCTCCTGGCATCCAGATCCCCGAGGGCCCTTGCCTCCTGGGCGACCAGGTCCGCCGCCCCTGCCTGCCATCCCGTATCGGCCCTGACCCGGTAGCCCAGCCCGGCCCCTTTCAAGGCGGCGCAAATCAAGGCCTGCTGTGAGTTGATCCTTGTCAGGACGGCGAAGTCGGCCGCCCTGGCCCCGGCTTCCACCTGCCTGACGATCCTTCTGACCACACCAGTGGCCTCAGCCCGATCGTCCTCATACCTGGTGGTCGTCACCCTGGTCCCGGCCGGTCTGGCCGAGGTCAGTTTCAGATAGTCCTGCCTGACGGGAGAGCGTGACAGAAGACGGTTGGCGCAATTGACCACCTGGGGTGTGGAGCGGTAATCGGTATCCAGCCGGATGTCTGCGGCCATGTTCCGATGCTCTTGCGGGAAGGCACGGAGGTAGTAGCTGGTGGCCCCGGCGAACGAGTATATGGTCTGGGCAGGGTCGCCGACCACGCAGACCTCCTCATGGCCGTCCATCCACAGTTCGAGCAGTCGGTGCTGGAGGGGGGATACATCCTGGTATTCGTCCACAGTCAGCCACCCTATGCCCGACCTGATGGAGGCAGCCGCCTGCCCGCCCTCCTCCAGGATGTGGCAGACCAGGAGGAGGATGTCGTCGAAGTCCATCTGGTTGTGGGCGGCCTTGTCCTTTTCGAAGGCCTGCATGAGATCCGCCATCCGCTCCGGGTCGAGACCGCCCGGAGGCAGCCTGTGGACGGCCGCGCAGACCCTGGGGTAATCCTGGGGGCTGATGAGTCCGACCTTGGCCCAACCTATTTCCGCCTGGATGTCACGCAGGGTCAGGGGTTCGCAGTCCGCCTGCCCCGTCACCCGCGTGTAGGCGCCGTGCACGAAGGGACGCAGGTCGGTGACCACCTGGGGAGGGTAGGCCGAACTGACATCGGGCCAGACACGACGCAGCTGATGCAGGGCGACCGAGTGGAAGGTGCCTGCCCTGACCTGAGGGGGGACGCCCAGGGAGGTCAGACGGGCACGCATCTCTGCGGCGGCCTTGACGGAGAAGGTCACTGCCAGGGTCTTGGCCGGGTCCCAATCCCCCCTGGCGCATGCGTATGCGATCCGACGGGTGATGGTCCTGGTCTTGCCCGCCCCGGCCCCGGCCACTATCCTGACAGCTCCCCCCAGGCTGGTGGCCGCCTTGAGCTGGGATCCGTCCAGACCCTCCAGGGCATCTTTTCCTTCATTCACACCCCCATTGTGCCAAGCCCCCCTGCCAGGCCGATCCCCTCAACACCCATGTGGTCGAATGTGGCCACCACCGCGGACCGGCCCGAAAAATGCCTGGCCCCACCCCTTGTATTATCCTGGAGGGGTGAGCGAACGAACGAAGTTGACACTGGCCGCCCTGGCCTCTGCGGCCATGCCCGATGTCCCCGTGACAGGTGCTCGGGATTGCGACCAGGTCAGCAGCCAGGACCGCGCCGAAGGAGTGGACTGCGCGGTCATACAGGACTCGTCCGGCAGGCTTTTCGACGTGTGGACGGCTGAGGGCGAGGAGTCCAAGAGGCGGCTGGACATGCGGGTCAAGGCCGCTCAAGCGCTCAAGGATGCCAAGGAGGTGCCGGCCCTGGGATTCAAGGTGGAGCAGGTGGTCGCCTATGAACCCGGGCTGAAGGAGCAGGGACCGACCGGCCTTGTGGCCGTGGCCGTGATGAAACACTGCCCGGGCACCATCCGCCCCCTCCACCTGCTGACCCTGGATGAATGCACGGCGGCGGGCACGGCCATCGGTGCCGTCCACCGGCTGCGTCCCGACTTCCTGCGCACGCACGGCTACCCCACCTACACCACAGAGCAGATAGCCGCGCAGCTGCGCGGCTGGATCGGCCGCCTGCGCAAGGACGGCCACGTCCCCGGCGAAATCACCGACAGCTGGGCCAGGATCATCGAAACCGACGGCCTGTGGTCCTTCCGCACCTGCACGGTCCACGGAGGCCTGCGTGACGGCGACCTCCTCTATTCCGGATCCGGCCTGAGCGCGGTCTACGGATGGCAGGACATGCAGGTGAACGATCCAGCCCGGGACCTGGCCTGGATCTTCGCCAAACTGGATGGTTCCCGCCGCAACGCCGTCATCGCCGCCTACGGGAGGATGATGGGATCGCGCCTGGACGACCTGATAATGCTCAGGGCCAACCTCTGGTTGCAGATGGAACAGGTGGGCGACTTCATCAAGGCCCTGGACAGGGCGGACAACGAACGCATCATCAGCTTCAAAGCCCAGGTGGAGCGGCTGGCCCAGCAGTTGGTCGAGAGCCGGCCCAGCCGGTCCGGCGACAGGCCGAAGGCCTCAGCACAGGCCGCACGCCCCGGGAACACATCCCTCCCACAGGATGGCAGCGGGGACGAGGTCCACGGCGAACCGGCGCCGTCCACCATAACGGTCGGCACCCTCCTTCGTGGCCAGGACCAGCACAGGGCGGGAGGGACCAGAGTGAATGCCGCCGGGGCCGGGGAAACCGGCCGGCAGGACCCCGGGAAGGAAATCGAAGGCACTTCACAGGAAAACGCTCCTGAAACCATGGCCATCAGCAAGTCCGACATGGCCGACCTGGCAAGGACCCAGACCGTCCTCTCCCACATCGAGCGGGACGGGGACCAGACGGACGAAGCGGCAGGGGGCAAAAGCCGGACCGGCGGGCAGCCAGGGGGAGAGCGCCGGACCGAGAACGATTCAGCCGGCAAAGAGGGCAGGGCCGACGACGACATGCCGCCCTCCTTCGCCACGCCCCGAATCACCGAGCCTGACGGGGAGGGGCAGGGCGCGACCCCGGAAGGGGAGGAGACCGGTCAAGACCCACGGCAGGCCGACAGCCAGCCGACGAGGAGGGAGGAAGGGACCGGTCAGGCGGACGGGGATGCCCCCGACCACGAAGGCGGGTCCTCGACCCTTGGTCCTGACGGCGGCGAAGACAAGGCGGGAACGGGCAAAGGAGACGCGGGCGAAGAGGACCTCGGCGTGCGGACAGGGGCCTCTGCGGACGAAAAGACCGTCACCCTTCCACGCGCGACTTCAGCAGACGAGGTGGAGACCGGCCTCTTTGAGGGCCGCAAGCCTGCGCAGGCTGCGGATGCTCAGGGCGTAATCCTCCCCTCGGGCGAATAATAAGACCATCATGACCTTCTTCCGGCCATCGGGACCGGACGGGGGCAGAATCATGCGGAGGCAAGTATGGATATTGAATTCGGGATCAGGAACGTGGCACGCTCCGTCACCTTCACAACGGACGCCACGGCCGATGAGGTGGCCGACAAGGTGAGCCAGGCCCTGAAGGACGGCTCCCCCATCGACCTGGTCGATGACCGCGGCCGCCACATCATCGTCCCCAAGGACGCCCTGGGCTATGCCGTGATCGGTTCCGATACCACACACCCGGTGGGCTTCGGCGCCCTTGGCGGTGCCTGACGGAACCGGTCGAGAAAGGGGCTTTGGGGACTTTATGACCCTGCCCCAGCGGGTCCGGCTTCCTGCCGGGCCCTTTTTCGTCCACCCCTATGGGGCCTCCTGCTCCCGTCCGGCCTTCACCGGCCTCGCAGACCGATGGGCGCCCTTCCCCTTCCCCGGTTGACGATCTCCTCCACGGTCTCCCGCCCCGTCGTGTTCTCACCGATGCGGTTGGGTTTGCCCCTGCCGTGCCAGTCCGATCCCCCGGTGACCAGGAGGCCGTACCGCCTGGCCAGACCCAGGAGACGGGTACGTTCACTCGGCGGGTTGTCCCTGTGCCAGACCTCCAGACCGTCCAGACCTTGACCTGACAGGGCTGCTATCCTCTCATCGGACAGGAGGACGGGGTTGCGGTTGACCGCACCGGGATGGGCTATGACGACCACCCCGCCTGCTTCCTTGACGGCCTTGAGCACCTGGTCCGTGGTCGGAGACGGTGTGGGCAGGTAGTAGGGGCTGTCGGAGGAACAGGCACCTGCGAAAGCCTGGCTGCGATTCTCATAGACCCCGGCGGCCACCAGGGCATCAGCAATGTGGGGCCGGCCGATTGTGGTCCTTCCCCCCTCCTTGACCTGGGCCAGGACCCCCTCCCAGGTGATCGGGTAATCCCTGGCGATCCGGTCCACCATGGTCCTGGTCCTGGTCATCCTCGCCCGGCGGGTCCGCTCGAAGAGGTCCCTCATGGCCCCGTCGTCCGGGTCGTAGAGGTAGGCCAGCATGTGTACGGATACAGGACCGTCCTGGGCGGTGATTTCCGTCCCCTGGATCAGGGGGAGGCCTGACCGGCGGGATGCTTCTTCGGCCTCCTGCCAACCCGCATTCGTGTCATGGTCGGTGATGGCCACACCCTCCAGACCGGCCTGGATGGCCTCCCCGACCATCTGGGAGGGGGTCATGGTCCCGTCTGAGAATACTGTGTGACAGTGCAGGTCCCAGCCGGAGCCGGGGTCCGTATGGCCACCCTCCTGAGCGGAGGGGCGGGAGTCCTCTGATTGGGTCATAGGATCATTTTAGACTTGTCGCTGCGAGAACCGTCGCCACGGGGGTCCAGGACCTGCGGGCGGATCGGTGCGGATGAGGGGGCAGATTGGGCGTTGGGATCGGAAATGGTGAAGCGGAGGTCGAATCCGCAGACCCGGACGGGGAGGCGGCGGCATCCCCGCAGTGGGACGATGAAGGCCTGAAGGGCTTCAGGCACGGCCCCGCATGGACCTACCTGATGGTCCTGCTCTCCTCGGCCGTCGCCCTCTTCGCCTCCTTCGTACTGGCGGCCGAAACCCTCCAGCTTGCCAGGCATCCGGCCAGCCGGCTCAGCTGCGACATCAACGCCCTGGTCTCCTGCTCCACTGTGGCCCAGTCATGGCAGTCCGAACTCGTCCGCCTGGGCACCCTGCCGGTCCCCAATGCCTTCTTCGGCATAGCGGCCGAATCCGTCTTCGTCACCCTGGCCGTGATCGGGATGACAGGGGCCGCCCTCCCCCGCTGGTTCAACGTCTCCTCCTGGGTGGGCGGCCTGTTCGCCCTGATTTTCGCCTACTGGCTTTTCATCCAGTCCATGTTCGTGATCAAGGCCCTGTGCCCCTGGTGCCTTACCCTCATGTTCGCCACGACCATCCAGTTCATGGCACTGACCCACGCCACCGTGACGGTCCGCCGCCTCCCCTCCCCCACGGGCCGTTCCGCCCCCCTTGCCCGCGCCTTGAGACGCTCCTACCGCCTCCATTTCGACCTCATGTTCGACCTGGTATGGCTTGCGGCCCTGGCCGCCCTGATCGTGGTCGTGGAGGGCCCTGACCTCTTCTGAGGTGGAAGGCCACAGCCCGGGGCCCGTACGAGGCCGCCTGCCGGAACCGCCGCCAGGGCCGGCCGACATGCCTTACCACCCGGCCTTCTCCTGCGGCTGCCCGACGGCCTCCGGCGGTAGACTGGGACCGAGTTCAATGGAGGTTCGTTTCTCATGGCATCATCGGCACCGATCGGCATATTCGATTCAGGTCTGGGCGGTCTGAGCGTGGTCAGGAGCGTTCATGCCCTCCTTCCCCATGAGGACATCCTCTACTTCGGTGACAGCGCCCACGCCCCTTACGGGACCAAGGCCCCGGAGGAGGTCCGGGAGCTGAGTCTGGACATCGCCCGGAATTTCGTGGACCGGGGGGCCAAGGCCATCGTGATCGCCTGCAACACGGCCACCAGCGTCTGCGTCAACGACCTGCGCCGGCGATACCCCATCCCGGTCATCGGGATGGAGCCCGCCCTCAAACTGGCCTGCGACCGGGGTCAGGGACGGCCGCAACGGATCATCGTCGCCGCCACGGAACTGACGCTGAAGGAGCAGAAATTCGCCCGCCTGATGGACAGGTTCAAGAGCACCCACACCATATGGCCCCAACCCTGCCCGGACCTGGTGGAGATCGTGGAATCAGGCCGCCTGGACGAGGGGGACCTGGTCAGGTCCACAATCAGCCGCTACCTCTCCCCCTACAACCTTGACCAGGTGGACTCCATCGTCCTGGGTTGCACCCACTTCGTCTTCTTCCGCGACTACTTCCGCTCCATCTGCCCCGGCAATGTGGCGATCCTGGACGGCAACGGGGGAACGGCCCGCCACCTGGCCGACCGCCTCACCGATTCCGACCAGCTCAACGGGAGCCAGGAGGAGGGGGTCATAGAGATAGGCAATTCCGACCCCTCCCCAGCCATGATCGCCTATTCGAAACGACTGCTGGACCGCCCCTGAAACCGTCCACAGGAGAGGGAGGGCGGGAATCCGTCCCTGCCGGTTGGCCCGGCAGCGGCTTGTCCGCCCGATGGACCTATGCTTTTGCCTATATGGGTCCCCCTGGCCCGGTTTCCCCGGGCGGGGGCAGGCGATGAAAAGGGGATGGCCATGGTCACCGGACGAACCGCAATCATAGACGTCGGCGGAGGGTACCGCTCCATCTTCGGGGCCGGCATCCTCGACAGGTGCCTGGAGGACGGCATCGACTTCGACCGCTGCTACGGGGTCTCCGCCGGCAGCGCCAACCTGGCCTCCTTCCTGGCCGGCCAGAAGGGCAGGCTCTACCGTTTCTACCTGGTCTACTCCTCCCGCAAGGCCTATGCGGGAGCAGGCAACTTCTTCACCGACGGCAACTACATCAATCTCGACTACGTCTACGGGACCCTCTCCAAGCATGACGGGGAGTACCCCCTGGACTACCCGGCGCTGGCAGCCAACCCGGCCGGATTCACCATCGTCGCCTGCAATGGGAACGACGGGTCGGCCACCTACTTCGACAAGTCGGACATCCGGCAGGATGACTACGACGTCCTCAAGGCCTCCTCTTCGGTGCCCGTGGCCAACAAGCCCTACATGATCGACGGGGTCCCTTACTTCGACGGGGGGATAGCCGATCCGATCCCGGTGCAGAAGGCCCTGGACGACGGCTGTGAACGGATCGTGCTGGTACTGACCAGGCCCAAGGACTACCAGCGGACCCGGAGCCATGACGCCATACCCGCACGGATACTCTCCCGCTCCTACCCCAAGGCCGGAGAGAGGTTCATGCAACGCTACAAGACCTACAACGACGAGCTTGCCCTGGCCAGACGCCTCGAGAAGGATGGGCGGGTCCTGATCCTGGCCCCAGACCAGCTCTACGGCCTGGACACCCTCCACAAGTCCCGGGAGGGCCTGACCAAGATGTACCGGCGGGGGTACAGGGATGCCAAGGCCATAGCCGGCTACCTCAAGAGCTGACCGTCCCCGGCGGGGAAACGGACGGGGACCCGGCCAGATACCGTCGGTCCGTGCACAGGCAGGGACCAGGCACCGGTCGGGTCCCCGTCCTTTGCTTCATGGGGACCGTCTGCGTCAGTCCTTGGGCTCGCTCTGGGCCGTCAGCATGGCATCGGTCATCTGCCTGAAGAGCTCCTGATATCCCCCAGGTGTGGAGGCCGGCAGGACCAGGGTCTTGGCATTGGCCGACTCCGCCAGGGACCTGGTCACGTCCAGGTACTGGTTGAAGAGGACCACATTGTTGACATCTTCGATGTCCATCCCGACGGCCCTCAGGCTCTTGATCTGGTCGACGATGCCGTTGGCGATCTCACGACGGTAGTTGGCCTGGCCCTCACCCTGGAGCCTGGTCTTTTCGGCATCGGCCTGGGCCTGCGTCTCGATTTCGATCCGGCGGGCGGCGGCGCGCTCACGCGTGGCCTCTTTCTCCCTCTGTGCCGCATTGATGGAATCCATGGCCTGCTTCACCTGTGAGGAGGGATCGATGGCGGTGACCAGGGTCTTGATCACGGAGAAGCCGAACCGCTGCATCTCCATGCCGACCGTCTTCTGCACGTCGGATGCGATGTCATCCTTGCGGGCGAAGGCGTCGTCCAGGCTGAGGGCGGGGATGGCGCTGCGCAGGGCATCCTCAAGGTAGGAACGGAGCTGGCCGGCCGGATCACGCAACTCGTAGTAAGCCGTGGCGACGTTCTTGGGCTCCACACGGAACTGGGTGGACACGACCACCGTCACGAAGACGTTGTCCAGGGTCTTGGTCTCCAGGCTGACATTCAGCTGGCTGACCCTGAGGTTGGTCTTGGTGGCCACGCGATCGACGAGTGGGATCTTGGCATGCAGCCCTGCCTCCGCCACGTAGTGGAACTTGCCGAACCGCTCTACGATGAAGGCCTGCTGCTGCGGCACGACATAAATCGCCGAGCACAGCAAGGCGATGACGATGATCAACACCAGTACGATCATGATGATGTTCCCCAAACCTGTTCCAGCTGCACCTAACACATCAATCTCCCTCAATCCGGCCACCGGAAAACACCGTCGGCGCCACAACGTTTATGATTCCCTTTCAACCCCGCATTCCGTCCGGCGGGCCGGTCACGACGGACAGACCCGCCGCCAAGGCGGAACATGATAAACAGATTAACGCATATCCCTTACTTTCAAGCACCCTCCCCGTCACATTGCAGACGGGACCCAGGCCAGGGGAATGGACCCGGGTGCCGGGTCCATTCCGCGCCGGCGGGACCCCTCACTCCTGCGTCCCCCTCACTCCTGCGTCCCCCTCACTCCTGCGTCCCCCTCATCCTGTTGGGGAGGGGGGCGACTTCCCGGATGGGGGAACAAACCGGCGGGGCGGCCCTCCCGCTATAGACTCGAGGCAGGAAAGGGCTCACCACGATGAAAGGAATCATATGACGAGGTTGCGGACGGTTGACCAGGAGATCTTCCCCCTGGTCCTGGGCGGGAACACTTTCGGGTGGACCAGCGACGAAAGGACCAGCGATCAGGTGCTGGATGCCTATGTGGATGCGGGAGGGAACCTGATCGACACGGCCGACGTCTACTCGGCATGGGCCCCCGGCCACAGCGGGGGCGAGTCGGAAATCGTCCTGGGCCGCTGGCTGGCCCGCAGCGGAAGGCGGGACCAGGTCCTGGTGGCCACCAAGGTCAGTCAGCACCCCCAGTATCCCGGCCTTTCGGCCAAAAACGTCGAAGCCGCCGCGGACGAGTCCCTCCTGCGCCTGGGCCTTGATGTGATCGACCTCTATTACGCCCACTTCGACGACAAGGACACCCCGCTGGAGGAGACGGCCGCAGCCTTCGACCACCTGGTCAAGGAGGGGAAGGTGAGGGCCATAGGCCTGTCGAACTACTCGTCCGACCGGATCCGCGAATGGTTCTCCATCGCCCGCCGCGACGGCCTGGCCCTGCCCGTGGCCCTGGAGCCCCAATACAACCTGGTCTACCGCAGATCCTACGAAAAGGACGGTCTCATGCAGGTGGCGCAGGAGGAGGACCTCTGCGTCTTCCCCTACTTCGCCCTGGCCTCGGGCTTCCTGACCGGCAAGTACAGGACCGAGGACGACCTCAAGGGCCGGCAGCGCGAGGGGATGGTCCGGGACTTCTTCACCCGGGCAGGCCTGGACGTGGTCTCCGCCATGGATTCCATAGCCAAGGCCCATGGGGTCGAACCAGCCACCGTGGCCCTGGCCTGGCTCAACCGTCGCCCCCAGATCGCCGCCCCCATCGCCTCGGCCCGGACCCCAGCCCAGCTGCCCGCCCTCCTGGCTGCAGCCAAGCTGGAGCTTGGCGACGACGAGATGTCCACCTTGGACGAGGTCAGCGCCAGGGTCGGTGCCTGACCACTCGGAAGGGACCGGCCGGGGCGGGGCCCGGAGGGATTACCTCCCTGTCCGCACGGGGCCTTCTTCCACCTGTCTGCCCATATTCCTCAGGGCCTTCCCGGTCACCACCACATGGACAAGGATGAGGACGATGATGACGGTCCCCGTGGCTATCAGATAGTCGGAGTAGATTTCGTTGACCGCCCGGTCCTCGGCCGGCCCCTCGGCAAGGTAGAGGAAGAAGATGAAGCAGGCCGAAAGCAGCGAGGTCATGAAGAGGGAGCACAGGGTCAGCGCCTTGGACCCCCTCGGCATCGCAACCCTGTCGACCCTTGAGGTGCACAGGAGCATGAGTGAATAGACGAGGAGGAAGAAGACCACTCCCGCCAATGGGATGATGTCGATGACAGTTGAATCTTGCATGGTTCCAATCCATATCCGGCGGAGGGCGGATCTCTCCCGCCTTCAGTCTCCGCAAGGATATTGACGTTCGAATCCGCAGGGGCTGCGAATCTGGTCCGCCCTTCCGGACCTTCCCCTCGATGGTATCAGATGGCTTTTCACCGGGAAAAGGCCTGCGCCCCGACCTGTAGGATGGTCGGGGCGCAGGCCTGTCAAGGGGAGGGAGGAAAACCGCTCAGGCCTTCTCCAGGTCCACCTGGGGCTGGGAGACCCCATCCGAGGCCCTGACCTCCACACTGGTGGCCAGGGTCTCCCGGGCTATCAGGTCACGGAACCGTTCGGTCCTCCCGACCTGTGAGGCCGGCATGGTCAGGGTGAGGCAGATCCTGTCGGCTATGTCCAGACCGGCGGCCTTGCGGGCATCCTGGACCTGACGGATGAGGTCGCGGGCATGGCCCTCGGCGATCAGGTCGTCGTCCAGCTCGGTGTCAAGGATGACGAAGCCCCCTGTGGGGAGGGGGGATGATGCACTCCTGTCGGCATCATGCCCGTCCGCCTGCTCTATCCTCTTGTCCAGCTGGTACTCACCCTCTTGGAGGGGCACATCACCGGATGGGGTCGAGACGACCACCTGGCCCTCCTCCTCCCGCCAATGGCCCTCCTTGGAGGACCTGATGACGGCCTGGACCTGCTTGCCCAGCCTGGGGCCGGCCGCCCTGGCGTTGACCTTGAGATCGTTGATGATGCGCAGACCGCGGTCCTGGGCCTGGTCCAGGGTGCAGAACTCCACCTTCTTGATGTTGAGCTCGGATTCGAGTATGTCCACATAGGGCATGGCGGCGGCCGGATCCTCCACGACGACCGTGAGGAGCGAGAGGGGCTGGCGGACGCGGATCTGCTGGTTCTTGCGCAGGGAGAGGGCGGAGGAGACCACCTCACGCACCTTTTCCATGGCGGCGACCAGGGCCGGGTCGTCCTTGAGGACCCCTCCCAGTTCCGTCTCCTGACCGGTGGATTCTTCAGCCACGAAGGGCCAGTCGGTCAGGTGGACCGACTCGCCTCCCGTCAGGCCCCGCCAGATCTCCTCGGCCTCCATCGGGGCCAGGGGTGCCAGGACCCGGGCGAAGACCTCCAGGACGGTGTACAGGGTGTCGAAGGCCTGGTGGTCCTCCTTCCAGAAGCGGTCTCGGTTGTTGCGGATGTACCAGTTGGTCAGCACGTCGATGAAGTCGGCGACCGCATCGCAGGCATCCGAGATGGCGAACCCGTTCAGAGCCTTCTCGACCGCCAGGACCAGGCGGCGCAGCCGGGCCAGGAGGAAGCGGTCCATCCTGGGCAGCCCTTCCACCTGGTCGGGCCGGAGTTGACGGGCCTCGTATCCGGCCCCGCCATTGGCCGCGTTGGCGTAGAGGGTGTAGAAGTAGTAGGAGCTCCAGACGGGCAGCATGACCTGGCGGACCGTGTCGCGGATCCCTTCGGACGTGACTATCAGGTTGCCCCCGCGCAGGATGGATGAGCTCATCAGGAACCAGCGCATGGCATCGGAACCATACCTGTCGAAGACCCCGTTCACATCGGGGTAGTTGCGCAGGTGCTTGCTCATCTTCTGCCCGTCCGAACCCAGGACGATGCCGTGGCAGATCACGTTCTTGAAGGCCGGCCTGTCAAAGAGGGCCGTGGACATGACATGCATGGTGTAGAACCAGCCGCGGGTCTGTCCGATGTACTCCACCACGAAGTCGCAAGGGTCCCTGTCTTCGAAGTACTGCTTGTTCTCGAAGGGGTAGTGGAACTGGGCGAAGGGCATGGAGCCCGACTCGAACCAGCAGTCCAGCACGTCCGAGATCCTGTGCATGGTCGACTTACCCGTGGGGTCGTCGGGGTTGGACCTGGTCAGCCGGTCGATCCAGGGCCGGTGCATGTTGACCTGACCCTTGTCGTCGGTCGGATAACGCCCGAAGTCCCTTTTGAGTTCATCCAGGGAGCCGTAGACATCCACCCGGGGGTACTTGGGGTCGTCCGACACCCAGACCGGGATGGGCGAACCCCAGAACCTGTTGCGGGAGATGGACCAGTCACGGGCGTTGGCCAGCCACTTGCCGAACTGGCCGTCCTTGACGTTCTCGGGGATCCAGTTGATCTCCTGGTTGAGTTCCAGGAGGCGGTCCTTGATCTTGGTGACGGAGACGAACCAGCTGGAGACCGGCTTGTAGATCAGCGGGGTGCCGCAGCGCCAGCAGTGTGGATAGGAGTGGACGTAGCTCTTCTCCTGGAAGAGGATGGCCCGGTGCTCGGCGGGGATCCGGCCCAGGGGGCCGTCGCCGGCACGCAGGTTGCGGATGATGGGCAGGTTGGCATCGAAGGCCTGCATCCCCTCGTAGTCCGGGCACTCGGAGGTGAAGACGGCACCGACGTCCAGGGGGTCAACGGTCCTGATCCCCTTGGCGTTGAGGGTGTTCATATCGTCCTCGCCGTAGGGGGCCTGGTGGACCAGGCCGGTCCCCTCCACGGTGTCCACGTAGTCCGCGGTGTAGATGGTGTAGGCGTTGGGGCCGGGGGTCCCGCCCTCGGCCAGGGCCTTACCGTCGGCGTAGTAGGGGAAGACCGGCCAGTACCGCCAGCCCTCCATCTGGGAGCCTGTGAGGGTCCGCACCACCTGGTAGTCCTCCCCCAGCTGCTTGGCGTAGTCGCCCAGGCGGGCCGTTGCCAGGTAGAATTTCTTCCCGGCGAAGTCCCCGCTGACCGGCCTGACCTCGGAATACTCGATGTCGGGGCCGACCACGATGGCCAGGTTCGTGGGGACGGTCCAGGGGGTCGTCGTCCAGAAGACCGCGTAGGCATCCTCCTCGTCCCGCAGCTTGACTGCCACGGACACCGTGGTGTCCTGGCGGTCCCGGTAGACGTCCGCGTCCATGCGCAGCTCGTGGTTGGACAGGGGGGTCTGGTCCTTCCAGCAGTATGGGAGGACCCGGTAGCCCTTGTAGGCCAGCCCCTTGTCATACAGGGTCTTGAAGGCCCACATGACCGACTCCATGTAGGGGACGTCAAGGGTCTTGTAGCCGTGGTCGAAGTCGACCCACCGGGCCTGACGGTGTACATAGTCCTTCCACTCGCCCGTGTACTTGAGGACGGAGGAACGGCAGGCGTCGTTGAACTTCTCGATGCCCATCCGTTCTATCTGGTCCACGCTGTCGATCCCCAGCTCCCGCTGGGCCTCCAGTTCGGCCGGCAGACCATGGGTGTCCCAGCCGAAGACCCTCTTGACCTTGTGGCCCTTCATGGTCTGGTAACGCGGAATCACATCCTTGACGTAGCCCGTCAGGAGGTGGCCGTAGTGGGGAAGGCCATTGGCGAACGGAGGGCCGTCGAAGAAGACGAACTCGTTGTCGGCATGGTCGCCGGAGGGCCTGCGGTCCACGGACTTGTCGAAGGTGTCATCCCGGTCCCAGTAGTCCAGGACCTCCTCCTCCATGTGGGGGAAACCGGGGTTGGGGGCCACCTTGGCCGTCGAAGGGCCGGTCACCGCCTTGGGGTACACCTTGTGCCCGCCTCGGCCGCCCGCAACCGGGGACCCTCCGCCCATGCCGGAATCGTCGGAAACGATGGAATCACTCACCGCACACCCTCCTCGTCGCTCATCCACACCTTGACGAGGACGACTGGCAGGAAACCCCTGCCGCCGCGGTACCACCTCGCTTGCCGCAGGGCCGGAAGGCCTGCGACCGCTTCATGAGGGCTGTGCGGGCCCACCCGTCGGGTCTAATGGGAAGGGCATGTGGACACCTTCCGTTCTTCCGAGGGCTCCCCGCTGATGACGGATCCTAGCCCATTACGAATGGATACTACCATCGCCCATGGAAAGAGGGCGGCCCTGTTCACCAGGTGGACAGGGCTGACCGGACCGAACGGCCTCTCAGCGGACCGCCGACAGACCGCCGGCAGACCGCCGGACGCCTCCCACGCAGGGGGATCGCCCTTTGAATCACCACCCGGGCAGATCGTGAGGTCAGGATGCCTCCCCAGGCAGGGGATCGCCCGGATGCGTCACCCCCAGCCCCCCTCGCCGTCCGGGCAGTCGGCCGGGGAACCGTTCAGCACGGCGGAGACGAGGATATGCATCGTGAAGGATAGGGTGCGGACCATGTCGATCTGCCCCTCCTCCCCCTCATCCATCAGCCATTGGAGCTGAAGGCCGTCCATGACCGCCAGGATGGATGAACTGACCATCAGGGCATGGTCCCTGTCAAGCTCCTTCCCCTTCTCCCGGGCCATCTCCACCAGCCAGTCCGCCACCTCCCCACGGAGGTTGGCATACCTGTTCCTGAAGAAGGGGTGGCCGGGGTTCCCCTCGGTGATCGACTCGGAGGAAAGCGTGATGAAGGAGCGGGCTATCTCGGGGTTCCGTGCATGCTGGGCTATGGTCCCCAGGAGGTGGTCGAAACCGGCACCCCCCTGGGGCATCTTCCGGTCGGGAAGGTCCGCCACCTCCTCCGCATCGTTGTACTTGAGGACTTCGATCAGGAGCCGTCGCTTGGAACCGAAGTGGTGGAGGATGCCTGCCCTGGTCATCCCCACCTGGTCGGCTATCTCCTCCAGGGTGCCTTTTGCGGCCCCCTTGCGGCCGAAGACATCGAGGGCGGCCTTCAGTATCTCCTCACGCTTGCGCAGGGTGACCGGCCGGTGCCTGGTGGAGGCCTTCCTGTCGGCCTGGACCCCGTCCATCTTCTTCTGGGTCATGCAAACCTCCCTTACATGTCATCGACGCCCGGAGCCTCCCCGCTCTCCCTCGCCGATTCCGTCAGCCCCTCCAGGCCCCCCGGACCGGACCGGCTGGATTCCGCAGGCCCGGCGGAAGAGCCAGGCCTGCGGATAGGCCACAAGGGATCCGGCGAAGAGGAGCCACAGTGGCCAGAGTCTGGGAAGGAAAACCGGCAGTATACAGATTAGGACGATCAGAAGGAACATGCCTCCGAACTCGAGCACATGCCCAAGTCCCAGCCCGAACGAGGCCTTCAGGAGCCTGCCCAGGGAGGGATCGGCCAGAGCGGGGTCCGCAAGGGAGGGATCCGTCGGCTGGGACCCGCCCCCGTCTTCGAGCCCCAATGCCAGAAGAGGAAAGACGGGCATGGCCGCCAGTATGCAAAAGGCCACGAGGACCATGAAGGGCAGGAGGACCAACTGGGACCCCCTGGTCAGGTCGGCCAGGAGGAAGTAGGCCCCGATCAGGGCGGCAAGGACCGCGACGATCAGAAGCCAGGCCTGCGTGGCCCTGGCCAAACGGGACCTGAAGGCCTTCCAAAAGCGGGCTCCCACCTTCACCGTCCCCTCCTCCTGCATGGAGACGACCACCGAGAAGAGGGCGGTCAGACCGGCCCCCACCGTGACCAGGGGGAGGCAGGAAAGGAGGAAGAGGACGTTGAGCTGAAGGAGCTGCCAGACCCTGTCGAGGAACCTGTAGAGCGGGCCATCCAGGGAGAAGATCCTGTTCATGTCTCCTCCTCCGTGTCCGGCTGGCAGACCAGGGTGGCGGCCGTCCCCGGCCAAAGGGTCAGGTCCGCCCCTCCCTCCCGGCGTGCAGGCCCGAAGCGGACACCCAACCTGAGGGATGCCCTCCGGTCGTTGAAGAGGACGGCCACCTGGCTCCCGTCTGTGTTCCTGAAGGCGACGGCGGGCAGACCCTCGGCCTGGTCCATGCCGATCCGCCGTGCCCCCGGGCGGACGAACCGGCTGAAGTGGGCCAGGCCGTAATAATCCAGGTTGTAGTCCACCCTCCCCCGCCTGCCCACAGTGACCAGGCCCCGGCAGGTGCTGGTCCCGAACCCGGGGACGACGGGTCCTCCTTTGGCATCCAGGGCCAGGTTCCATAGGACCAGGCAGCGGGCCCCCTGACGCATGGCAGCGATACCCGTCTTCATCAGATGGGCGAAGGCCGGGCGGAAGGGGGGTATCCACTGGCCGCCCGACCCCTCGGTGACATAGGCCTCGCAGCCAGGTCCCAGACCGCTGACCAGCCCCTGGGTCTCGGGGGATCCGGCATACCAGTGCCAGGCGATGCCGTCCAGACTCCCCCCGGCCCTGTCGATCAGGTCCAGGGGGTAGTCGGGCCGGTCCCAGTTGTGGTCGTATCCCAGGATCCTCGTGTCCAGTCCGGCCCGGTCAAGGGCGGGTCGCAGGTGGTCGCGTATGAAATCGGCCTCCTGGTCGGCGGGCAGGATCATCCCCGGATAGTTGCCCGGTTCGTAGAGGGGCTCGTTCTGGGGGGTCACCGCATATACGGGGACACCCAGACGGGCATACTCACGTATGAATCTGACGAAGTAGTCGGCATAGACAGGCAGGCAGTCCACCCGCAGACGGCCCCCGATCATGGAGCCACTGGTCTTCATCCAGGCGGGCGGGCTCCAGGGGGAGGCGATCAGTCTGAGCTCGGGATTGAGCCTCATGGCCCACCGGGTCAGGGGGAGGATCGCATCCAGGTCATGACGTATCGAGAAGGACCCCAGTCTCCTGTCCTCCCGCCCAGGTGGCTGGTCGTCATAGGTGTAGAAGTCACGGGAGTAGTCACAGGCCCCCATGGGGTTGCGCAGGACGGACAGGCCGATTCCCCGCACCGGGTCGAACAGACGGTCCATGAGGCCGCGGCGGGCGGCCGGTGGGAGACGATGCGCAACCAGGTATGCGGAGGAGTCGGTGAAGGAGGCCCCGAACCCCATCACCTCCTGGTAGGAGACGGCAGGGTCGGTCCTCAGGAGGACCTGTGGGGCCGGAGGCCGGCAGGAGGAGGGCCTGGCATGGCCCCCCTCGGGTCCGGTTCCGGGATCCAACTCCTGCATCATGCGACCCGGCCCGCCGCTGCGGAATATCCTGACCGGCATCTCCCCTCCTCTTCACGCTCCCGTCGTCCCCCTGGCCTCCCGACCTGGCCCCGCCATCGGCTCAGTCCTTGGGAAGGGAACCCTTGACCCGCTCCAGGTTGGCAGCGATCTTCCCGTCCCGGATCGCGTTGATCTCATCGATCCGGTTGTCCTTCTGGAACCGGTGGTACTGGTCCACCAGTTGTCGGAAGTCCTCCTCCGACCCGCTCCTGATCAGGGAGACCAATATCGTGGACCACTTGGTCTCGATCGCCGAGTTGGAACGGGCCTGCAGGGTGCCCTGGTCCGGGGCTATGTTCTCTATCTCGTACTGGGTGGTCAGCCAGGGTTGGCCGAAGGACTGGATCTGCCTGACGGCATCGGTGAAGGACTCCGGGTTGAGCGCCTTGTAGCGGTCGTGGCCGAAAAGGACGAACTCGGCCATGCGGTATTCATTCTGCCACTTCTTGCTGTCGCTCAGTCGGACCTTGTTGGCCTCGGGTGTCCACCGGACCGTCCCGTCAGGGTCCCGGGTGTAGGTCTTGCCCTCGAAGCCGTAGTTGACCAGCATCTGCCCGTAGTCGCTCAGGAGGTAGGTGAAGACCTGGATGGCCTTGGAGGGGTTCCGGCAGCCCTTGCTGATGAAGTTGATGGTCCATCCGCTCAGGCCGGCATCGGTCAGGGTCGGTTTTCGTCCCTGGGTGCTGCGCACCCCGTCGATGGCGATGTACTGCTTGTCGGGGTTGGCGGAGGCCCAGGTCTGCAGCCAAAGCCCATGGTTTACCACACTGGCTATGAACATGCTGGCGTACTTGCCCGACTGGATCTTCTCGTTGAAGGCGTCGCCGTCATCTGCGAAGGAGTCGTCGGATATGCCTCCGGCGGCATGCAGCTGGCGGAAGGTGTCCAGCCAGGTCAGGTAGTCCTTGTCGGACCTCCTGTCATAGAAGCGGTGGACGGCCGAGGTGGTCGGCACCCCCAGCATGTTCTGGAGGGTCACATCCAGAGAGGAGTTGGTCCCGTTGAATTCGTTGAAACCGAAGGGGATCAGGTCGGGGAACTTCTCCTTGATGGCTTTCATCCCCGCCAGGAAGCCCTCCGGGGTCGTGAAGTCCTGCCTGCCGATGGCCGCCAGGACGTCCTTGCGGATGACGAAGCCGCTGGAGGCGTGGACCGTTCCGTCCTTGTAGTCCTCTTCAGTGTTGGAATAGGAAGGGTATCCATAGGTCTTCCCGTCGTCCTGCCGGTACCAGTCAAGCGTCTGCTTGGCGGTGACCTTGTGGAAGTAAGGGTCGTACTTGTCGGCCAGGTCGTCAAGCGGGTAGGCCCAGTTCTTGGCCGCCTTGACCACGCGGGAGTTGGCGTCCAGGACGGTGACCAGGTCCGGCAGGTCGCCGCCGGCGAAGTAGGTGTTGAGCTTGCTGTCGTCTCCCGTGACGAACTCGATGTCCAGGTTCAGGTCCTTTTTGATCTGACTGGTTATCATGTCCTTGCCGAATGACTTGTTCCACCAGTCGGCGTTGACGTACCACAGGAGCTTGTTGTCCTTGCGGTCGTCGGTCTTCCAGGCCGGCTCGTCCGCCGAGGGCTTGTAGGCCGGGGCCGGCAGCTGGGCCACCGTGTTGGATGTGTAGCTGTTGTCGATCCCGCAGGCCGACATGCCCCCCAGGGCCGCCAGGGCCGTGACCGTGGCGCACAGGGCCCTCAGCCTCTTGCACGCAATCGTTTTCCTTGCCATGAAGTGCTCCTTAGCTCTTGTCGCTCGTATGGGTGAGTCCCGGTCAGCCCTTGACCGCGCCGGCCATGGATCCGCTGATGAAATACCTCTGCACGAAGGGGTAAAGGACCAGGATGGGCAGGACGGTGATGATGATCGTCGACAGCCTGACCCCGCGCGAGGTCGTGTCCAGGACCAGGTGACCCATGTTGGCGTTCTGCGTCGCCGCCTGGGATTGGACGATGATGTCGTACAGGCGCATCTGGAGGGGGTAGAGGGCCTCGTTGTTGACATAGAGCTTGGTGGTCATGAAGTCGTTCCACTGGGCCACCCCGTGGAAGAGGCCGATGGTGGCGATTCCAGGCATGGACAGGGGAAGGACCACCGAACGGAAGACCCTCCACTCGCTGGCACCGTCGATCCGGGCCGACTCCATCAGAGAGTCGGGGATCTGCCTGAAGAAGTTCATCAGGATGATGATGTCGTAATAGCTGAAGAGGGCGGGGATTATATAGACCCAGAAGGTGTTGAGCAATCCCAGTGACTTGATCAGGAGGAAGGTGGGGATCATCCCCCCTGAGAAGAACATGGTCACGATTCCCATGGCCGAGTAAAGCTTGCGGCCGGCCAGGTAGGCCTTGCTCATCGGGTAGGCGAAGAGGGCGCAGAAGAGGGTGTGGCAGACCACTCCCACCCCGGTCTTGGCCACCGAGATGAACAGGGCGTTCCACATGGTCTTGTCCTTGAGGACATAGGTGTAATTGTCCAGTGAGAACTCCTTGGGCCAGAAGGCGACCCCCTCGCCCAGGGCCTTGGAGGAGGAGAAGGAGGAGATGACGATGTTCCACACGGGTACGACGATGAGGAGGGTGAAGACCACCAGGAGTGTGCAGTTGATGATGGTGAAGGCGGCCGAGTTGTGTCGTATCCGCCTGGCCGGGGCGATGGAGCCCTTGTCTTGCATGACTGTTGACATGATCCCTCCTCAGAGCACCGACTGGTTGTCGTTGAGCTTCTTGCTCAACAGGTTGGTGGCCACCAGGAGGATGACCGATATGACGGAGACCCCCAGGCCGACGGCCGTGGCGTATGAGAAGTCGCCCTGGGTCAGGCCCATCCGGTAGACGTATGAGTTGATCACCTCGGCCTTGGGCTGGTTCTGCGAGTTCATCAGGACCAGGGTCTGGTCAAGATTGGAATTGAAGAGGCTTGAGACGGACAGGATCAGGTTGAGCGTGATCATCCCGCTGATTTCGGGCAGGGTGATGTGCCATATCCGTTGCATCTTGGAGGCCCCGTCCATCTCTGCGGCCTCGTAGAGGGAGGGGTCGATGTTGGACATCACGGCCAGGTAGAGGATGGTCCCCCAACCGGCCTCCTTCCACACGTCCGACAGGGAGGCTATGCCCCAGTACTTGCCGGCCTCCAGGAGATAGTTCATGTCGGCATGGAAGCCGAACAGCTGCAGGATCTGGTTGAGCAGGCCGTTGGAGGAGAGCCAGCTGATCATCATGCCGCCCAGTATGATCCATGAGAAGAAGTGGGGCAGGTAGGTCAGGGTCTGCACGATCTTCTTGAAGGGCCCCCAGGGGACCTCATAGATCATGATGGCCAGGATGATGGGGAGGATGAAGCCCAGGACCAGTTTGATGGCGCTGATCCCCAGGGTGTTCCACACGGAATCCCAGAAGTACTTGTCCGAAAGGATGATCCGGAAGTTGTCCAGGCCGACCCAGGGGGAGTCACCTATGGTGTCGACGACGGTGTAGTTTTTGAAGGCCAGGACCAGGCCGTAGATCGGTATGAAATTGAAGACCACCATGAAGAGGAGACCGGGGGCGATCATGGCCTGAAGCTGCCACTGGTGCCTGAATCGGGCGAACCAGCGGCTTATGCGCCCCTCCCCCCTGGATGTGGTCATGACAGGTATGGATTCCATTTGCAACCTTGCTCCTTTCGCCTTCACCGCCCTTCAACATCGAGGGGCGGTCCGGGGGGCCGGACCGCTCCTGCGCGGCCTGCCGCCCCATACGAACCTGGTTGGTTTTCCACTTACGGGATTTATCTTACTCATGAGTAAGTAATCAGTCAAAGCCTGACAGCCTCCAACTTGCGCAGATTGCGAGGTGACTCCGGGGGGAGGGTGCGAAGTGGCTGCAAGGTGCGAAGTGGCTGCAAGGTGCGAAGTGGCTGCAAGGTGCGGAAAAGCGCGAAAAGGTGATGGAAGACATGGCGGCAGCCATGGAGGGCAGACCCCTCCATGGCTGCCGCGCCCAGGGGCCGGGATCCCGTGAAGTCAAACGAATCCGGCCCCGGCGGCCCTGTGTGCCGGCCGGAATGCCGACTGCACAGCCCCGCCAGGGCCGGATTCATTGATTGGATGCTATCGCTGTGAAACCCCTCAGATGGTGTCGGCCCCGGTCACACTGAACCGGACCGCCTGGAGGTCCTCCTCCCGGGAGGAATGCCCGATCAGAAGGTCGAACTCCCCATCTTCGACGACTCGCCTGGCGGAGGCATCGACGATGGAACAGGCGGAGACGGGGATGTCCAGGTGGACCTGGACGGTCTGCCCCGGCTTCAACCCGACCCTCCGGTAGGCTTTGAGCTCCCGCTCGGCCCAGGTGACCGAGGTGACCAGATCCTTGACATAGGCCTGGACGACCTCCACACCCGGCCGGTCGCCGGTGTTGGTCAGGGGGACGCTGACATGGATCACCTGATCCGGGGTGAAGGGCCCCGACCCACCATCGATGGTCGGCTGCCCGTATTCGAAGGTGGTGTACGACAGGCCCTGGCCGAAGACGAAGGCGGGATCCTGGGTCAGGTCGGCATAGCGGGACCCATGCTGCCCACGGATCCGGTTGTAATAGACGGGCAGTTGGCCCACATGCCGGGGCATGGATATGGGCAGACGGCCGGAGGGCTCGGTCAGTCCCAGAATCACTTCGGCTATGGCACGGCCACCCTCCATGCCGGGGCTGGGGGCCCAGATCAATGAGTCGGCCAGGTCGGCCTCGGCCGGCAGGACCAAGGGTTTGGAACTCATCAGGACCAGGCAGAGGGGCTTTCCCTCCTCCCGGCAGACCGCGACCAGCGACCTGATCAGGTCCTTCTGACCTCCCATCAGTTCAAGGGTTGCCGTGGACCGGCCCTCCCCCACCAGCTGGACCAGGTCTCCCACCACGGCCACAACGGCGTCCGCCCTCCTCGCCGCCTGGACGGCCTGGTCCAACTGGGCCTGGTCGGTGGGGGCCGATTGGGCGATCTTGGGCCTGGGCTGACCATCGGGGAAGGTGGGGCCGGCCGGATCTTCGACCATGGTGATGATGTCCGCCCCCTTGGCATAGTCCACCTGCCAACCCTCTGGCAGGAGGGAGGCCAGCCCGTCGCGGACCGTGGTGATCATCTCCCTGGGCTGGCCCTGACGCATCCAGGCCACCTGGCCCGAGGCGCCGGCCCAGTCGCCCAGCTGGCCCTGGGCCTCGTCGGCCAGGGGCCCAACGAGGGCCAACCTTCCGGAGGTGGATGTCTTCAGGGGGAGGGAACCGTTGTTCCTCAGGAGTACTACCGATTCACGGGTCAACTCCAGATTGGCCCTCCTGTGCTCCTCGCAGCCGATGACCCTCGCAATCCTCTCCCTGTCGGGCAGGCGGGGGTCTTCAAACAGGCCCAACCGGAATTTGACCGCCAGGATCCTGCCGACGGCCTGGTCCAACTGGCCCTCCTCCAGCAGGCCGGTGCGGACGGCCTCCAGGGCCCCCTCATAGAACTGCGGCGTGGTCATCATCAGGTCGTTGCCGGCCTTGACAGCATCGGCCGCGGCCCGGGTGTAGTCGGGCTCTATGTGCTGCTCCCAGACGGAACGGCCCACGTTGTCCCAGTCGGTCACCAGCATCCCCTTGTAGCCCCACTGCCCACGGAGCACCTCATCCAGGAGCCAGCGGTTGAAGGTGACGGGTGTTCCGTCGATGGCCTCATAACCCAGCATGAAGGATCCACAGCCCTCCCGTGCCACCCGCTCGAAGGGTGGGAGGAACCAGGACATGAGCTTGCGGTGGGAGAGGTCGGCCTCGCTGGCGTCACGGCCGCCCTGGGTCTCGGAGTAGCCTGCGAAATGCTTGGCGCAGGCCATGATGGCATCCTTGGGAAGGGGCTGGCCGGCCCTGGCTCCCCCCTGGTACCCCTTGACCATGGCCGAGGCCAGGTCACCGATCAGGAGGGGGTCCTCACCGAAGGTCTCGTCCACCCGCCCCCACCGTGTGTCCCTGCCGATGCAGAGGACCGGGGAGAAGGTCCAGTGGACCCCGGTGGCCGAGACCTCCTCGGCCGTCACCCTGGCCGCTTGGCGGACCTTCTCCGGATCCCAGGAGACCGCCATGCCCAGCTGGCTGGGGAAGATGGTCGCGCCGGGCCAGAAGGAGTACCCGTGGATGCAGTCGTCGCCCACGATCAGCGGGATGCCCAGACGGGTCTCCTCGACCGCCATCGTCAGGGCCCTGGGCAGGTCATCCGGGCCGGTGTGGAGGATTGACCCCACATGCCTCCCCTGTATCAGTTCGGAAAGGCGGTCGCCCCTCCCCTCAAGCTGCATCATCTGACCGACCTTCTCCTCCAGGGTCATCCTGGACAGAAGGTCCTGGGTGCGCTCCCCCTCAGGTCGCCCCGGATCCTGGTAGGGCATCCCCTTCAGTGGCCTCTGCCCCTCGCCTGCCGCCTTCGTCATCGTCGTTCCTCCTTGAACCTTCACTTGATTGGTCGAATGTCGTCACTTCTCGTTCACCGCGGGGAAGGGCGCCGGCACGGTCAGGAACCGGCCGCCCTCCCCCGCACCGGGGACCTGCCCCCCGGCTCTTCCTTCACTTGGTCCCGGTCTGCCTGGCGTACTCGTCCAGGAGGAAGGAGGTCAGCTTGGTGCCGTCCTTCCCGGCCAGAACGGAGAAGGAGTTGATAGGCATGCCTGCGAGGAAGGAGGCGGGCGAATCGTCACCTTCGTCCACCCGGGGCAGGCGGCCGGCCTCCCCCTCGGCCTTCATCTTGTCGACGATGGGACCTCCCACCGGGTCATCCTCCCACTCGCGCAGGGTGGACCACTCGTCCAGGGGGAGGCGCTTGCCGTCATCGGGCAGGTCAAGGTCCACTTGGGCACTGATGTCACGGCTGGAGGAACCGACCTGGATTCCGTAGGTGCCCCCCTCCACATGCCAGTCCCCATAAGCCTCCGACCAGTACGCGAAGGCACGTGCGTCCAGGTCGATGGCGATTTCGGCGCTGTGCCCGGCCTTGAGGAAGACCCTCTTGAACCCCTTGAGCTCATGTGCCGGCCGGGAGACGCGCCGGGAGTGAGGTGCGACGTAGACCTGGACGACCTCGGCCCCGTCCACGTCGGACAGGTTGCTCACCCGGGCCTTCACCTGCACTCCGCCCTTCCCGTCGGCCTGGGCGCTGACCCCGTCGATCCTGAAATCCGCGTAGCTCAGCCCGAAGCCGAAGGGGTAGGCCACCTGCTTGTGGAAGGTGTCGTAGTATCGGTAGCCCACGTAGATCCCCTCCCCGTAGTCGACATGCCCTTCCTCTCCCGGCCAGTTGACCATGGTGGGGTCGTCGTCCAGGTCCATGGGGATGGTCTGGGCCAGTTTGCCGGACGGGGAGACATCCCCGTAGATCACATCGGCCAGGGCCTGGCCGCCGTCCTGGCCCAGCAGCCAGGACTCCATGATCCCCTTGGCCTGATCCCTCCACGGTGCCAGGGAGACCACGGACCCGTTGGAGAGGATGACGGCCACGTTCGCGTTGACCCCGGCGATCGCCTTGAGGAGGTCGACCTGCTTGGCGGGAAGGTCAAGGGTGGTCCTGTCGAATCCTTCGGATTCGGCCTCCTCCGGCAGACCCATGAAGAGGAGGACCTTGTCGGCCTTGGAGGCCGCCTCGAGGGCCTGGTCGCTCAAGGCCCGGTCCTGGGCGGCATCATCAAGGGTGAAGCCGGGGACGAAGTCGACGGCCTCCCCCCTCTCGCGGACGGCATCGAGGAAGCTGCTCAACCTGGTCGGCGTGATGTGTGAGGAACCGCCGCCCTGGTAGCGGGGGGTGCGGGCGAACTCGCCGATCACGGCCACCTTCTCCCCCTGTCTCACCGGCAGTATCCCGTCCTCGTTCTTGAGCAGGACCATGGATTCGAGAGCGGCCTGGCGGGCCACCTGGTTGTGGGCTTCCACGTCGTAGCGGTAGCCCTCCTTCCCCATGGCCGGCCGGGCCTTCTCCACCAGGTCGATCATCCCCTGGGCCATCCGGTCCAGCTGGTCTTCGGACAGACGGCCCTCACGCACGGCCTTGACCACCTGGTCGTCGGTGAAACTGGGGGGCATCTCCAGGTTGAGGCCGGCGTTGAGGGAGGCCACCCTGTCATGATCGGCCCCCCAATCGCTCATGACGATTCCCTTGAACCCCCACTCGTCCCTCAGGACCTTGGTCAGCAGCCAGCTGTCCTGGGCGGCGTGGACCCCGTTGACCCGGTTGTAGGCGCACATGACCGTCCAGGGCTGAGCGGTCTTGACGATGTGCTCGAAGGCGGGCAGGTAGATTTCACGCAGGGCCCGCTGACCCACCCGGGCCGACACATGCATGCGGTTGGTCTCCTGGTTGTTGACGGCGAAATGCTTGAGGGAGGTCCCTATCCCCTGGGACTGGACTCCGGTGACGATGCCCGCGGCCTCGTGACCTGCCAGGAAGGGGTCCTCCGACCAGAACTCGAAGCAACGTCCTCCCAGGGGGTTGCGCTTGATGTTGACCCCGGGGCCCAGGATGACCGCCACCTTCTCCTGGATGCACTCCTCGGCCATGGCGCGGCCCACCCGGTCGGCCAGTTCGGGGTCCCAGGAGCTGGACATGCCTGCCGCGGGCGGGAAGCAGGTGGCGGGGACGGAATGGTTCACGTCCACATTGCCCGTGGTGCTGTCGGACTTGCGCAGGCCGTGGGGTCCGTCGGTGATCATGTACCCGGGGATCCCCTTGCCCTCCACCGACTGCAGGTGCCAGGCATCCTCGCCGGATGTCAGGCTGGCCTTCTCCTCAAGGGTCAGATCCTTGACGCTGGGGTATTGTGTGTCGCTCATGCCGTTCCCTCCATGCTTCCTTGCCGGGGACATGCCCTCTTGCATGCCCTTTCACCTTATCTTTTGCGGCCAGCGGGCGGGGCCATCCACCGGCCCACGCGACCCTGCCGGCATCCGGTGAGGCGGGCGGTTTTCGAAGGACCACCCCACCCACTGACCAATTGGTAGGTAGACTAGCATTTTCATAGACTCGACACACCACCGACGCGCGGATTCACAGGTAACCATATGGTTGGTAATCTTCATATAAACAGGCTCTCGACCGGGCGGGGGCCGGGCTCCGGGGGCGGAAAGAGGCTGGGATGGCTGGGAACGAGGGAAGGGGCCGCCGGGAGGACGAGTCTTCCGGCGGGCGGGGGCGGGACAGCCGCAAGGCCATCATCGAGGCGGCGGTCGCCTCGTTCGGCATGAGGGGATACTACGGGACCACCCTGCAGGGTATAGCCGACCGGGTCCACATGACCAAGGCCGGCGTCCTCCACCACGTGGGCAGCAAGGAGGGCCTCCTGCGCCTGGTCATGAGCGAAATATACGACTCAGAGACCAACCAGGTGGTGGACCGCCTGATCAGGGGGACCGACCGCCCCCTCCTGGCCGAGATGTGGCGGCAGGTGGTGGCCATCAACGCCCGGCGGCCCGCCCTGGTCCACATGTTCTCCACCCTGAGCGCAGAGGCCCTGGACCCGCGCCACCCCGCGCACGCCTACTTCGAAGACCGCGAGCGCGCCGGCATAGACACGGCGATGAACGTCCGGTGGGCCCTTCCGGAGGGCACGGACCTGCGCCCCCTCCTCCAGGCGGGGTACAGCATGATGGACGGGATACAGCTGCGGTGGCTGCGCACCCCGGGCCGCGACCTGAACAGACTCTGGGCCGAATGCGAGGACGTGATCTTCCCCCTGCCCACCTGGGAAGGCTACCGCTGACGCACCCTGCCGGTCTTCATGGTCGGCCGGACAGCCCCCCTGCGCATCCGGCGGGGTCGGCCCGTCCGGATTTCCTGATGGCAAGGTGCAACGGCAGGCCGGACTCAGACCTGGAAGACGTCGGGATGGGCCGGGTCACCGGGAAGGTCCGCCAGGGTGTCCTCCAGGCCCAGCAGGCTCCCCCACTCATCCAGGGGTCTGCCATAGGGCCTGGCCTGGGACCCCCTGGCCTGGAGGTCGGCCTTGGCGGCGAAGACGTCGGCCTCGCTCAGCCCGGAACAGAAGTCCACCAGCCTGTCGAACCGGCCCCGGTCGTAGAAGTCGTCACCCACCGCCTTGGTCAACCGGGCGGCACGGGCGATGGGGAGGGAGTCCCAGTGCCTGAGTTCGACGATCTTCTTCAGGCGGACGTCGTTGAAGTGGGTGGACAGGATGTGCGCCGCCTCATAGTCGTTCAGGGGACGGTCAGGATAGACTTCGGCGGCGTTGTCCCTGAAGGCCACCCGGGTCTGCCCGCCCACTGCCATGCCGGCCGCCTCGGGCGTATGGGTCAGATCCACGTACATGAGCGGGGTGGACAGGACATCCACCGCGTAGTCCTCCCAGCCGAAGGCTGGATCGAAGAGTCCAGGTATCAGGTTGGTCCTCTGGAAGTCGGTGAAGTCCCAGATCCGCTGCCTCAGGAGGGGGTAGGGGTTGGGGCCCCCCTCAAAGTATGGGGAGTTCTTGAAGAACCATGAGATCACAGGTCCCAACGCCGTCCCCACACGGAGCTTGGCCACGGCATCAGCCTCATCACTGTAGTCGATGCTGACCTGGGTCGAGGCCGAGCACCTCATCATGCACAGGCCGTATTGGCCCAGCCGGCCCAGGTAGTCGGTCATGGCCGCATAACGGGCCTTGGGGACCACGCGGAGGTCGGCATAGCCGGAACGGGGCTGATAGCCGTAGTTGACCAGGCGGAAGCCCAGCCGTTCGGCGATCGGATCCAACTCCTGGCGGAAGGACTGGTAGAGGTCATCCAGCTCCCCCAGGGTGCGGAAGGGGCCTATGGATGACTCGACCTGGCCCCCCGGCTCCACAGAGACCTCCATCAGATCCCTGCCCAGACCAAGGAGGTGGCCCTCCTCCCAGTGCTCGCGCCCGGGCCGGTAGTAGGGCCGCAGTCCCATGAGGAGGGCCTCGACCCCGTCCTGCCCGTAGTAGCCGGCGGCGCTGTCGTCCGCCGTGCGCACCGGAAGGTGTTCGATTTCGACCCCGTAACGGAAGTCGGCGGACGGCTTGCACCCCGAACGGAAGTAGTCGACCAGGCTGGCCACGTGTTTGGGGTTGACCTGTGCACCCAGATGGGCGTAAGAAACTCTGTGCCTCTTCATCACCCCCTCAGTCTACCCAGCCCCCGGGGGAAACGCGGAGATTCCCCCCTGCGGAGCAATCTCCGCCCTGCCGGGGATGCCGGCTCAGCCCTGGGGTCCGCCGGCTATGACGGCCAGGTCCCAGGGGCCGATGTTCAGGGCCTGGCCTTCACCGACCCTTTCGCCCTGACCCGCCTGGCCCCCATGGACAAGGAGTTCGCCTGAACAGGGGGATGGTATGGTGACCCCCTCCGGCCGGTAGTTCAGGAGGTAGGTCAGGTGCTCTCCCTGGTCGTTCTCGCCCTCACGCAGGCATATCCTGCCTGCCAGGCGGCGGCCTGCGCCGTCCAGGCCCGCCCTGTCCGCAGCCTGGCCCAGCAGGTCCTTCATCAGGTCGGACGAGGGGAGGGTGCCGATCCACTCGGCCTCCCCCCTGCCATGGGGGTGGAGGGTCACGGCCGCATACGAGCCCCAGACGGGATGGTCGTATGAGGCCAGCACACGGGTTCCGGCGGCAGGCTTGAGCAGCTCGATCAGGGCCTGGCAGTCGGGGCCCTCCCACCCCTCCCCCCTGGGCTTCACATTGAGGTTGCGGGGACGGGTGAACTGGTTGCAGGTCATTCCGAAGACCCCGGTCAGCAGGTGGGGGGCACGGTCATGCCAGACCTTCAGGTGGCGGTCGGCCACGAAGGAGCGCAGGGTGGCCACCAGATGACCGCCCCCGCGCACGTAGGCTTCAAGGTCGTTGAGGGTCTCCTCTCCAGCGCTGTAGAGGGAGGGGACGATGACCAGGTCATAGGCGGCGAGCAGGTCCCGCCCCGCCGTCTCCTGGATGAAATCGCATTCGATGTTCAGTTCGAAGAGGGCGTCGTAGACCCTGCGTACCACGTCGTTGTATGAGGCCATCCCCTTCTGCCTGGGGAAGCCGGTCTCCAGGGAGAAGCGGTCCAGGGCGGTCAGTGAGTCGTTGCCGACCATCAGGGCCACCCGGTTGTGCTTGGTCATGTGGATGAGCCGGCGGCCCACCCTCCGGTCGGCCACCTGCCTGCCGAAGACCCCGGCCTCATCGTAGGTGGGGTTGGGTTCGAAGTCCTGGGAGAGCAGCCCCTTCCAGTAGGTCTCGAAGGCGTTGTGGGTGGAGTGCCAGTGCCAGTACATGACCCCCTCGGCCCCGCTGGCCAGGTGGCTGTATGCCTGGAGCCTGAGCTGACCGGGGTAGGGCAGCCATCCGTTCTGCCCCTGGGCATCGGTCTCCAGGACCAGGTAGTTGGCTCCCTGCCTGAGCGAGCGGGTCAGGTCCCCGCAGAAGGCGATCTCCTTGCCGGTCAGTCCGTCCTCGCTGGGATGGTAGATGTCCGCCCCCGCCAGGTCCAGGCAGGAGGCGGCCTGGAAGTGGTCCACAACCGGCTGCAGGCCGTATGACCAGCCGGGCGACCAGTCGAAATCGAAGTTGTGGGTGATGAACTGGTCCTCCCGGGCGTACTCACGGACGATCGAGGCCTGCCAGGCCAGGTAGCGGGAGACCTGCCCACGGCGGAAGCGGTCGAACTCGGCCCCCAGGGAGGCGTTGACGGTCCCGGCGACGTCGGGGAAGTCCTCCCAGGCATCCACCCGGTTGGACCAGTAGTCGAGCCCGAACTCCCGGTTCAAGGCGTCCAGGTCGTCGTGGAACTCCTCCCTCAGGTACTTGACGAAAAGGGCCTGCATGTCAGGGCTGACGGAGTCGTAGTACTTGGTCTCGTTGTCCACCTGGTAGCCGATGACCCTGGGCTGGCCGGCCACGTGGGCAACCAGGCGGCGGATGACCCGCTCGGCGTAATAAAGGAAGGTGGGGTTGACTATGTCCATGTTCTGACGGGGGCCGTAGGGCAGTCGGCCGTGGTCGGTCACGGCCAGGACCTCGGGGTGCATCCGGGCCAGCCAGGTGGGAAGGGCGTAGGTGGGGGTCCCGACGATCACGTCGATGCCGAACCGCCCGGCCGCCTTGAGGACCCGGTCGACATGGGTGAAGTCGAAGACGCCGGGTTGGGGCTCCAGGGTCCCCCAGGTGGACTCGGCTATGCGGATGGTGTTGATGCCGGCCGCCTTCATCATCTCCATATCCTGGTCCAGGCGGTCCACGGGCATGTACTCGTCGTAGTAGGCCGCCCCGAAGATCACATGGTCCGTCGCCGGGAACCGCTGTCCTGCCTGGTCTGTCATCTGATCTGCCTCCTGGTGGATGTCGGTCTGCCCCTCACAGGATGAAGGTGTTGAAGGAACGGGGTTGAAGGGTGACGTCGAAGCCGGCGGCCCGCACAGCAGGGTCCGACCGGTCGGCGAAGGCGAAGCGGAGGGGGCGGTCCAGCGGGTTCTGGGCCACGACAACCCGACTCCCGTCGGGGTTGGCGAAGGCCAGGGCCAGGGAACCGAAATGCCCGCCGGTCTCGAGCAGGCGGGCGCCCGGGTGCACATAGTGGGAGAAATGGCGCATGACGTAGTATTCGGGGTTCCTTCTGTAGACCCCGGCCTGGCGGTCCACGGTGAGAAGGGAGTTCTGCCTCCACCCCCAGGTGCTGACGGCCGATTGGTCCAGGGCCATGTTCCAATAGGTGTAGCAGGTGGCACCAGCCGTCAGGTAACGGTTGATCAGACCGAAGATGTATTCGGCATATTCCCAGCTGTTGTCTCCCGTTCCGCACTCGGACTCGGTCTGCTCCAACTCGATTTCGGGCCAGGAGCGGTGGGTCCGTTCTATCTCGTTCCTCCCCTCCCACTGGTAGCCGATGCCTGATATGTACCGGCGGCATTCGTCATCGAAGAGGATGTTGTCGACGTAACGGTTGTAGTTGTCCAGAGCCATGCCGGAGGGGGTGAAGGCCATGTCGGTCGGCCCGTTCAGCGTGCCCAGGAAGATGGCGGTCTGCGGGGCCCGCTCATGGAAGAGCGGACCCAGGTAGTCCCTGATGAAGATGCGCATGTCATCGCTGGACCACAGGCAGGAGGGGAACTTCTGGTCGGCGAAGACCTCGTTCTGCACGTGGAGCTGGTCTATGCGGATGCCCCGCTCCCGGTACCCCTCCACGTACCTGAGCAGGTAACGGGCATAGGTTTCCAGGTTGCGCCGGTCCATGACGATCCTGCCGTAGTTGTATACGGGAGGGTTCTTCATCCAGGTGGGAGGGCTCCAGGGGGAGGCGAAGAGTCCCATGCCGGGCTGGAAGGCCTGTGCCGCCCGGATGTAAGGGATGATTGCCTCCTCGTCACGGGATAGGCTGAAATCGTGCAGGTCCCAATCACCGGGGGTTTCGTCGTAGCTGTACCAGGAGGAGGCGAAGTCGTTGGCCCCCACCGGGGTCCGGTTGAAGCCCAGGTCAAGGCCTTCATGGCTGAAGAGATCGGCCAGGGCCGCCTCCCGGGTCTCCCCGTCAAGCGCACTGAGGGCCATCCAGCCGAGTTCGTTGAAACAGCCGCCGAATCCGCGCAGGCTTTGGAGCATGCGCCCGTCGGCCTCCAGGTCGGCAGGGCCGTCAACGGGCCCGACCGGCAGCGGGTCATGTGACAGGGGGCGGTCGGGTGTTGTCTGAATCCACCTCCGGGACCCTTCGCCCCCCTGTCCGGGCCGACCGGCAGCGGCCCCGTCCCCTTGCCGCCGGCTCGTTTCCCTGTTGCCTCCCATTGCCGATACCGTCATGGTTCCAAGGCCTCCCTCCCGGACATCCTGGTCCGGGCCTGACTCTATCTACCAGCTGTTAGATATAGATATTTAACGTCCGCCGCATCCACCTGTCAAATCCCGGTCCTTCCCCCTGACCGCGCCTGTCAGCCTCCTGTGCAGGAGCCGCGGTCGGCGGTATGAGGATGCGACCCTGGCGGTCCGGCTGTCATCTCCTGCGCGGGGCTGCGGGGCGTCCGCCGCCTGATCCGCATGGGTTCCGACCTCCCGCCGCCACGGCTATTGTGGAGGAAAAGACCGCCCGGCCAGGGCGCAACCGAGGAGGTGACGGATGCCGACCAGGATACGCATGTCGCCGCAGGTCCGCCGACGCCAGATAGTCGAGGCTGCCGCTGAATTGCTGGGGGAAAAGGGATACAAGGGGGTCACCCTCAGGGAGGTGGCAGACCGGGTGGGGATCTCGCAGCCGGGACTCCTGCATTACGTGGGCAACAAGGCCGGCCTGCTCTCCCTCCTGGTCACCGACCTTTACGACGTGGACGGCACACCCGATGTCTTCCTGCGCTCCGGCAGGCGGGGAAGCGATCCCGGGCACCCCCACCTGCCGGCATATTTCAGATTTCTGGTGGAGCACAACGCCGCACAGCCGCAGCTGGTCAAGTTGTACACGGTTCTGCAGACCGAAGCGGTCGACCCCTCCCACCCCCTCCACGACTACTTCGTCACCAGGCCCAGCAGGGTGTGGGAGAGTTATTCCCGCTTCCCCTGGGCCCTTCCGCCCGGCCTGGATTGGGCCGGGGACATGCCCGGGCTTATCCGGATGAGCCTTGAGGCCATGGACGGCATACAGGTCCGCCTCCTGCACCTTCCCCTCATCGACTATGTCGACGAGTGGTCAAGGTTCGAGGCCATCCTCTTCCCCCTCCCCCAGTGGCGGGGTCTGCTTTAGGGGGCCGTTCGGCCCGCCCCGTCCGTCCCTGCCCGGGCAGGGAGACCCTCCTGGGGGGGGGGAGTCACCCCTACTGCTGCGGAAGGTAGGGGATGGCATCGAAGGGGGGCTCGAACCTCCTGTCCTTCCAGAAGTACTCATAATCGTGGGGGCCGATCGGACGCACGACCCTGCAAGGATTCCCAAAGGCCACGACCCCGGCCGGGATGTCCTTGGTCACCAGGGATTGGGCGCCGATGACGCTGTCGTCGCCTATCGTCACCCCGGGCATGACCGTCACGCCGGCACCTATCCAGACGTTCTCCCCCACAGTCACAGGCACCGTGAACTGCGGTGCGCCGGTGGCCCTGACATCGGGGCGTATGGCATGGCCCGTCGTGACTATCGTGACGTTGGGCCCCATGAGGGTGTGGTCGCCGATGGTGATCCGCCCGTCATCGACCAGGACGAGGTTGAAATTGGCATAGCAACCGCTCCCCCAGGAGGTGTTGCATCCCCAATTGGCCTTGATGGGCCCCTCCAGCCAGCTGCCCTGTCCGAAGGTGGCGAAGATGCGCCTGCAGAGGTCCGTCCTGGTTTCCACCTGGCTGGGCCGGCAGGCGTTGAAGTCCCAGATGAGGTCCTGCTGGGCGTTCTGCACCTCCTTCATCTCAGGGGTGTCAGCTATGTACATCCGGCCCGTGTCCAGGAGCCGCATGATCTCCTCGCGTGTGGTCATAATCGGATTCCTTCCATCCTCGCATGGCGACGGTTGCGCAGGCCTGACGGCCGCACGATGCCAACGGTCCTGCCCGGCCCCATCGGGACACAGGCCATCACGACATCCGAAGGCGCTCCGGCACCCTTTCCTCTTCCATGGGATCGGGACCTTCTGCCCCCATGCCCTCGTTGACGCCGGGATGCCCACCCTCGTCAGGTTCCCCCTGAGGAGATGCCGACAGGGGGCTCTCCTTACCTGTCATGGCCCCCCGGGGACCCCCGCCTTCGGTCATGTTCTTCTTGGCGGTGGAGATCATCAGCTTGATCCGGTTGAGCTGGTTCGCCTCGGAGGCACCCGGGTCATAATCGATGGAAACGATGTTGGCCTCGGGGTATTCCCTCCTGATCTTGCCGAACATGCCCCTCCCGGTCACATGGTTGGGCAGGCAGGCGAAGGGTTGGGCGCAGATGATGTTGGGTGCCCCGGATTCTATCAGCTCGATTATCTCGCCGGTGAGCAGCCAGCCCTCGCCGGCCTGGACCCCAAGGGAGGTGACCGAGGCGGCCTTCTCCCTCAGTTCGCTGATGTGCGCTGGGATGTCGAACTTGCCATGGGAGGCCTTGTACCCGGCGATCATAGGCTCCCGATAGGCGTCGGCCGCCTTCAGGACGATCTTCTTGACGCCCACCTGCCCACCGGTGCCCAGCATCTCCTCGTTCCATTCGGCATTGGATATCCCGTTGACCATGAACTCGCAGACCCCCGGCAGGTCCGCCTCGCAACCCTGTTCCTCGATCAGGTCGACCACATGGTTGTTGGCGTCCGGGTGGTACTTGACCAGGATCTCCCCCACCACGCCCACGCGCGGCTTGCGGGGGATGTCGCGCAGGGGGAGCTCGTCGAAGGCCCTTATCATCCGCTTCATCAGGGTCGGGTAAGGAAGGTATCCCCTCCCATAGGTCTTCTTTGCGGTCTTCGAGTAACCGTGATGCTCTATGGTCTCCCGACATATGGTGTCCCAGAGTTTGTAAAGGCGGTTGGCCGACCCGGGTTCCTGCTCATAAGGGCGGACCCTGAGCAGGCACTCGATCATGGCATCGCCCAGATAGAAGGCCTTGACCGCCCTGTGGAGCAGGGCCGGGGTCACCTGCAGGCCGGGGTTGGCCCGGAAGCCCTGGACGCTGAGGGTGATGATGGGGACGTAGCCGTAACCCGCATCGGCCAGGGCCTTGCGCAGGAGGCCGTAGTAGTTCGTGGCCCGGCACATCCCACCCGTCTGGGTCACGATGACCGCGCAGTGGTGGGGGTCGAACCGGCCGGACAGGAAGGCGTTGACCAACTGCCCGACGACGATGATGGCGGGGAAGCAGGCGTCGTTGTTGACATACTTGACCCCGGTGTTGATGTCCTCCGGAGTGGCATGCTTGAGCAGCTCGAAATGGTAGTCTGCGCTGGCGAAGACCGACTCCAGGAGGGAGAAGTGGATGGGCGACATCTGGGGGGCCACCACCGTGTACTTGTGTCCCATCGCCTTGGTGAAAGGATGCTGGCGGGCGTACTTGGACAGGCTGGGCTTGATGTCGGCGGTGTCTGAGGCGTCATTGGCGTTCCCGTGGCCGATGGCCAGGCTCCGGTCCATCCCGCTGACGCCGGCAGGCACATCCGCGCCCTTCCCAGCCCCGCCGGCGGTCGGCCCGGCATCGGTGCCGGCAGGAACGGATGCCGCCTGCCCCTCCCGCCGTGCAGCCTGGACCCTGGCCTCTCTCTGCCCGACAGAGGACATCCCCAGGGGGTGGGCCTGGATCAATCCGCGTCCGCTCATGTCATGCAGGGCAACGAAACGGGCCAATGTGACGATGTCGGCCTTGCGGGCATCCAGGGTTATCTTCCGGGCTGTCGTCGGCTTGAAGCCCTGGTCCCCCTCCCGGGCCGGCTCCTTCTTGGAATCCCGCGGACCGGACCGGCCGGAGTCGCGCCGTTCGTCATCACGCCGTTCGTCATCACGCTGGTGGCGCTCGTCCATGGCCGCCTTCAGGGAACGCAGGCGGATCTTGGCTGCGCCCAGGTTCGACACCTCGTCGATCTTGAGCTGGGTGTAGACGTCTCCCTTGTCGGCCAGGATCTCCTGCACCTGGTCGGTGGTTATGGCATCCACCCCGCAGCCGAAGCTGACCAGCTGGACCAGCTGGAGGTCGGGGTACTCGGAGACGAAACGGGCCGCCGCATAGAGACGGGAGTGGTAGGCCCACTGGTCGGTCACCCTCAGCGGCATCTTCCGGTGGTCGTCGGGGAAGGTGGGGACCGTCTTGCGGAACTCCTTGGCGTTGGGATTGTTGGAGGAGATGGCCCTCTCCCCCGCATCCGATATGACGTAGTCGCTGAGCTTGGGCAGGTCGTGCACGTCCAGCTCACAGATGGAATCCTCCGAAAGCACGACCATGCCCAGGGCGCATATGGTTTCGGGAATGCCATGGTTGATCTCCGGGTCCACGTGGTAAGGCCGCCCGGAGAGGACCACCCCCTTGACCCCGTACTCCTGCATGTAGGCCAGGGCGCGCAGGCCCTCCTGACGGACGTCCTCCTTGAAACGTGCATCCTCCCGGTAGGCCTCCTGGACGGCCACCCGGGCCTCCTCCTCGCTCACGTCGGCCCAGTCGAAGACCTTGACGATCCGCTCGACCATCTTCTCCCTGTTGGAAAGGTTGAAGTAGGGCCGCATGAAGCGGACCCCCTCCTCCTTGAGCTCGGGCATGTTCGCTTCGATGACCACGGGGTAGTTGGCGACGATGGGGCAGTTGTAGTGGTTGTCCGTATCCGGCACCAGCTCCTGCTCATAGGTGACGCAGGGGTAGAAGATGGTCTTGACCCCCTTGTCCAGGAGGGAATGAATGTGGCCGTGGACCAGCTTGGCCGGGTAGCAGATGTTCTCGGAGGCGATCGACTCCATCCCGCTCTCGAAGAGCTCGTGGTCGGAACGCCCGGAGATCATGACCCTGAAGCCCAGGGAGGTCAGGAGGGTGAACCAGAAGGGGTAGTCCTCATACATGTTGAGCACCCGGGGTATGCCTATGTCGCCCCGGGTGGCCTTGTCGGGGGTCAGCCGGCGGTAGGCGAAGGCCCTCTTGTACTTGAAGTCGTAGAGGTTGGGCCGGTCGGAGCGCTTCTTGTTCTTGTCACCGCCCCGCTCGCACCGGTTCCCGGTGACATAGCGGCCCCCATCCTCGAACTCGGTGATGGTCAGCTTGCAGTGGTTCTGGCAGAGCTTGCAGATGTCATGGGAGGTGGTCATGGACAGGTGGTCCAGCTGGTCCCCTGCCAGGATCGAACTGACCACGTGGCCTTTCTCGAAGTGGAGGCCGGGATAGGTGGCCCGGAAGCCGGGATCCTCATGGGCGGCCGGGACGGCCGTGGACCCGCTTGGCCCTCCGGCGCCGCCGGCGCGGTTGGAAGTGACCGGGGTGGCCTTGAGCTTGGGCTGGTCCTTGCCCGCCGGCTTGGCCTCCTGTCCGGCCTCCTGCCTGGCCTCGTCATTCTGAGGGCAGTGCATCCGGGCCGTCAGGGCGGCTCCGTATGCCCCCATGAGGCCGGCGATGTTGGGCCTGGTGACCTGGCGGCCGGTCAGGAGTTCGAAGGCCCTCAAAACGGCGTCGTTGAGGAAGGTGCCCCCCTGGACCACGACGATGGGTCCCAGGGCGTTGGCGTCGCGCAGCTTGATGACCTTGTAAAGGGCATTGCGGACCACCGAGTAACACAGGCCGGCGGCGATGTCCTCCGGGCTGGCCCCCTCCTTCTGGGCCTGCTTGACCGAGGAGTTCATGAAGACCGTGCAGCGCGAGCCAAGGTCCACCGGGGCCTTCGAGGCCAGCGCCTGTCTGGTGAATTCCTGGATGCTGATCCCCATGGACTGGGCGAAGGTCTGCAGGAAGGATCCGCAGCCTGCGGAGCAGGCCTCGTTCACGCAGATGGAGTCGATGACCCCGTCGTTGACGGCTATGTACTTCATGTCCTGACCGCCGATGTCGATCACCGAGGTGACGCCCGGGCTGATCTCCTCGGCGGCCCGGTAATGGGCCATGGTCTCGACCACGCCCTCGTCCACGTGCAGGCCCGCCGTGATCAACCCCTCCCCATAACCGGTGGCGCAACCCCGGGCTATGTAAGCGCCCTCGGGCAGGGCCCGGCGTACCTGGCGGACGATGTCGGCCGCAGCCACCAGGGGGCTGTCCTTGTGGACCCCGTAGGTGGACCAGACGATGGTCTTGTCGTCGTTGATGAGAACGGCCTTTATGGTTGTGCTGCCCGCGTCTATCCCCAGGAAATGGGGCCCGTGGGCACCGGACAGGTCACCGGTCGGGATCGCTTCGGCCCCGTGCCTGGCATCGAAGGCCTCCTTCTCCCCATCATCCAGAAAGAGGGGGCGCAGCGTGCGGGCCGTGGAGGGCATGCCCTCCAGATTATCCAGGGCATCCAATATCCCGGTCAGGGAGGTCAGGTCGAAACCGTCGCCGACCTCCCCTTCCTCCGCGCGGTCGCCTCCTGAGGCCCTGCCGGCACCCTGCGGCCCGCCCGCATCCTTCGAGGCCAGGGTGAGGGTGCTGCGCCCGTCGGTCATGGCATCGCCAAGGGCCATCTTCTCCAGTGGGGTGGCCCGTTCGGACCGGGCCTGCCTGACCTCGTCCTCATCCAGCCCCCAGGCGGGACCGAAGGGATCGTTCACATCCGTGGCGGCCGAGTAGTCGCTCCTGACCTCATGGCCCTCATCGGCGGCCCCGCCCTTCTGACCGGCTATGATGGCGGCCCCATAGGCCACGTAAAGGTGGGCGTTCTCCGGGGTTATGTAGCGACTGACCCGACCCTGGAGGAGGCGTTTGAAGGCCTCCCTCAGCTCGCTCATGAAGAAGAGGGGACCTCCGAGGAAGACCACGTTCCCACGGATGGGGCGGCCGCAGGCCAGGCCGGAAATGGTCTGGGTGGCGACGGCGTTGAAGATGGAAGCCGCCAGGTCCTCCTTGGCGGCCCCGTCGTTGATCAGGGGCTGGAGGTCGGACTTGGCGAAGACCCCGCAGCGGGAGGCGATCGGATAGATCGTCTGGTAGCGGGAGGCCATCTCGTTGAGCCCGGAGGCATCGGTGTTCAGCAGGGTGGCCATCTGATCTATGAAGGCCCCGGTCCCTCCGGCGCAGGAACCGTTCATCCTCTGCTCCGGTGTGGGCTTCAGGTAGGTGATCTTGGCGTCCTCCCCGCCCAGCTCTATGATCACATCCCCCTCGGGGTAGGTGGCGTTGATGGCCTCGGTCTCGGCTATGACCTCCTGTGCGAATTCGGCGCCGAGCTGCTTGGCCAGCTCCAGGCCCCCGGACCCGGTGATGACCATGCTGATGGGGTTGTCTGCCAGGTCCTTGCGGGAGAGGGACAGGCGTATATCGGTGACCAGCTCGGCCACACACTGCCTGACATTGGCGTGGTGGCGGCGGTAGTCGCTGAAAAGTGCCTGGTCCAGATCGTCTGACCTGCCGAGGACGACTGCCTTGACGGTCGTTGACCCTATATCCAGACCCACGCGGAGCATATCACCGGGTTCAGTGCCCTCATGACGACGGCGGCCGTCGACATCCTGCGCCATATACACAACCTCAATCTCGAAACTGCCGGACCGGAGGGCCCCTTCGTTGAGGCGGCCCACAGCGGCCCCGGTTCTTACATGAATGCTACAGCCTCCGGCGGAGGAAACAGGCGGCGGCGACCCCCGACCTGGCAGGGATTGCGGGGATGGCACGGCGGGTCCACAGCCGGCCTGCACGGCCAGCCCGGTGTCTTGTCCGCCCGGAAGAAGTCGGGGAATCCCGCCGCCGCGGGCCCAGAACCCGGCAGGCGATATGCCAGAGGCGAACATGGCCCTCCTGCGGCGGGAAGAAGATCCTGGGACTTTAGGAATGTCCCCGAGTCGGGGGAATCTGGGGTAGTCATGCCGCCCCACCCGATTCCACCCCCAGCCTCCTTCCGAACGGCAGGAAGGCGCGGAGCGGGGAATCACAGACACGGGGACAATCCGGCGGCATAGTTTTCCGGAGGTGGGATATGCGCACAGGGATGGATTCGCCGATGGCCACCGGCGGCGGCCAGGGGGGTCTCATGCCCAGGCCCCTGGACCAGCTGCCCAGATTGGCCAGGGACACCAGGGCCGACGACCCCTGGCCCGTGAGCGTTCTCAGCCAGAAATACCACGATGCCGTGGCCAAGTGGCCAGGAGCCTGGGTGGAGGGCCAGATCGTCGAGATCAACACCCGCAGGGCGGGATCCGCCTACCTGACGGTGCGCGACAACTTTGAAGACATCTCGCTGTCCGTCATGGGCTTCCGCACCTTCGCCACCCAGGCCAGGCAGTTCCGTCAGGGCGACCGGGTCGTGGTCCATGGGCGGCCGGACCTCTGGGTCAAGCAGACCAGACTGAGCTTCATGGCCGACGAGATCCGCCGGGTGGGCACCGGCGATCTGAAGGCGCAGATAGAAGAGCTCAGGCGGCGGCTCAAGGGCGAGGGCCTCTTCGATGCGGAGAACAAGGTGCCCCTGCCCGAGTTCCCCGCAAGGATCGGCCTGGTCTGCGCACCGCAGGCCAGGGCGGAGGGGGATGTGATCACCAACGCCCGCCTGCGCTGGCCCACCATCGAATTCACCGTGGTCCATGCCCACGTTCAGGGGCCGCAGTGCCCGCCGGAGGTGGTGGCGGCCATACAGAAACTGGATGCCGACCCGGACGTGGACGTGATCATCGTGGCCAGGGGCGGGGGGAGTTTCGAAGACCTGCTCGGTTTTTCCGACGAGTCCGTAGTCAGGGCCACGGCCGCCTGCCGCACCCCCATCGTCTCGGCAATCGGCCACGAGGACGACTGGACCCTGATCGACCTGGCCGCCGACCTCAGGGCCTCCACCCCCACGGATGCCGCCAAGCGGGTCGTGCCCGACGTGGTCGAACAGGGTGAGATCATCGAGGAGGCCAGGCACCGGATCGACACCCGGATACGTTCCCTGGTGGAGACGGAAACCCGCCTGGTCGAGGGCTACGCCAACAGGCCCAGCCTGACCAGGCCGGAGACCATGCTGGACAAGCCCCAACGCTTCGTGGACGACGCCAGGGTCCATCTGGACATCGCCCTGAGACGGATAACGGACGATGCCTCCCTGACGGTCGAGAAACTCCAGTCCACCTTGACCGCCCTCTCCCCCCAGTCAACCCTGAACAGGGGATACGCCGTCCTCCAAGCGGCGGACGGAAAGGTGATCAGCCAGGCCGACCAGGTTCAGGCCGGAGACAGGCTCTCGATCACGGTCAGGCGGGGACGGATCGAGGCCGAGGCCCTGGCCTCCGCCGAGTGACCGGAACCCACCGGCCGGAGCCCGATTCAGCCGGGTCCCCGGCACCTGTGAGAAAATAAGCCAAGCGAGCGAAACGGAGAGGATGAAAGATGAGCGAGAAAGCCAAGGAAACCGGATCCGAGAAGAAGACGGATCAGACGGCAGGCGGAGATGACGGACAGACTCCGCAGGAGACGGTTCTGGCTTCGACCCTGAGCGAGAAGGAGAGGGAGACCATCGCCAAGCTCCCCTACGAGCAGGCCCGGGACCAGCTGATCGAAGCCGTGCATGCCCTGGAGGCCGGCGGCCTCGACCTGGATGCCTCCATGCGCCAGTGGGAGATCGGCGAGGCGCTGGCCAAACGTGCCCAGGAGCTGCTCGGACAGGTCAGAGCCAAGCTGGATGCAGCCCGCGAAGAGCAGGCCAGCGCCGGTGCGAGTGCCGGCACCCAGTCAAACCTGGACTGAGCGACAAGGTGGAAAACGGGGGGTAGGCAAGAGCTTCCTGCGAATGGAGCCAGGCCCATGCCATCCCGGCCGAAATGCTGGGCCAGCCCCTGCCGGTCCGATGCCTGCGGGCCTCCCGTCCTTGAAGGCAGCCATGTGCCGCATCTCATTTGATTTCCGAAACAGGGCAGGATGCCGGGCGGTTATCTCATCCTCTCCCCCGGCTTCTTCGTCAATCCACCACCAGGGTGCCCAGCAGGGCGGCGTGATCCGAACCGTCGATCTTCAGTGTCTTCAACTGACCGGCCTGGATTCCTTTGTCCACGACGATGTGGTCTAGGGCCACCAGGCGGGGCACCCCCGTCCGGTCTGCCGGCCAGGTGGGTGTCATTCCATGCCCCGCCTGACGGGCGGCATCCTGAAAACGTTCCCCCAGCAGGTCCCGGAAGGGGGCGTGGTCCCAGGTGGCGTTGAAGTCGCCCAGAAGGACGTATCTCGTGTCCTGGTGGCCCTTCAGGTTTCCCACCTCCCCCAGGCTCCTCTTCCACATGCTCCAGTAGCCTTTGGTCGGCGACGTGGTGTGGACGGAGACGAAGCGCACCCTGGTCCTGCCTCCCGAGAAGGGGATATACCCTGCCGGCATCTGGGAGGCCACCGAATTCACGTCATCCTTGGCGGGCGACTCCATCGGGGCTGCGGTCCACAGACCGTTCCCGTACTTCTTGTCGGCCGAAGCGGTCTGCTCATAAGGCAGGTACTTTAGGATGCCGGCCTGGTGGAGCCTGTCCAGGAAGGGGGCCGTGGTCTCCTGGAGGGCCAGGACCTCCACCCGGTTGTCCCTGACCGCCTTGACGATGGCATCGGCATCCGCCCGGCCCTTGTAGACGTTCATCGTCATCACCCTGGCCGTGTCGTCGGCCCTGTCCGGGGACTCGGCCATGACGGCCTTCAAGGCCCTGTCCGGAAGGTCGCCCTCACCGGAGTAGAAAGGGTACTGCCAGGAGATGTTGACGGCCAGGCAGATGATCATGAGCAGGGCCGTGAACCACTTGGAGGACAGCAGGGCAAGGACCAGGGCCAGGAGGCCGACCAGGATGAACCAGGGGGTGCCCGCCACCAGCACCGACAAATAGGGTATGGAGGAGAAATCGACTGGGACCAGGCAGGCCAGGAGGTCAAGGACGACCAGAAGGGCCAGGACCCTGGCCAGGAGGCCGAATACCGTCCGCACCAGGAAAGATTGCCTGAACCGTGCCATACCGACCTCTCCGATCTGTGTCCCGTCTGGCTTCACATTGTATCTGCAGCAAGGACTCTGCCGGCCTCTTTCGGCCGGGCACCCTCTTATCCCCACAATGTCCCCACTGTCCGGGCCGTCTGAAACGTCCGGTCCTCTGAACCGCCCAGACCATCTCAGGCGGACATCCTCTCCCGGCTGCCCTCTCCCGCGTCCAGGCCCCCTGTCACCGGATTGCGCACCGCCCGGGCCAATCCACCTCTTCCACCCGATGGATCTTCCGATAACACGCCGTCCGCAGCCGGCTGGAACCGGCGGGAACAATGGGAGACAACGCCTCAAACCGTTTCTTGATTCCAGTTGTGGTATAGTTTCATCTGTTGCCCCGGTAGCTCAGGGGATAGAGCACTTCTCTCCTAAAGAAGGTGTCGTGCGTTCGAATCGCATCCGGGGCACTCTGACGATTCAGGCATAAGGAAATACCAGGCTTTGCCGTCCCCCATCCTGTCACCGTCACCCGAGTCTGCGACTTCCGGTTCTTCAAAGTCCAATCATTCATACGGCAGAAGGCACTCATTCTTGGCCTGGGCCTAGGCAAGTTCGTCAACGTCCGCGGGCGTGCGGGCCCTCCGGGTCGTCACCGTCCGGCGCCCTCCTCGGCGCGAGGCCGGCCCGGAGCCATGGTAGCCTCGAATTCTTCCGCGCTGATGGGCCCGGCAGAGGCCGGCCGACTCCTGTGCTTGCCAGACGGTCTGATCTCGCCCAGTTCTGCCATTTTGTCCAGTCTCTTGAACCGTTCACGGTCCCGCTTCCCCAGCTCCATGGGGGTCGGATCCACCTTCAGATCCTTCGTGGGTCATGGGCGATTATTGCATAGAAGATGACAGCCTCACCGTTGGATGCCCAGCCCCTCGGAGAAGCATACCTTTCAGATCCTGAGCGCCGGTCGGCTTAGCCCTTCATGATTGCCTGTTCCTTGGCAGCGATTCGCCAACTCACCCGATTCTCCCTCCTTCGCACCCGTCGTGGGTTCCTGACTGTAATTGGCCTTGGCCAGACTCATCACTTCCTCGATGCTGATCTGTCCTTCAACCCACCTCTACATGGTCTGCCACATCCAAGGAGTGACGGAACCGTCATTCAGTTCGACGGAGTGAATGGCCTCCTCCACTCAGTTCCGGCGCCTCGGCATGTCGTCATTGATTTTCCCTTATCCCCGATTTCCAGCCCCTTGCAGCCTGGCATCACCATCTGCATCACAACCTCGCACCCTCAGAGCTTCTCCATATCCTTGAAATCCCCTAATGCTGTACTTATCTACCGTGTCAGATGGATACTGCGCCTGCGCATCTATGCCATATTCCAACTTCTCCTTTTCATCGATGCCCTGTTGACGCGTTGATGGTATCTCCCATAGGAATGGACTGATGCTATCAGGCGGCCGACCGCTGTCCATAGGTACAATCACGTCTTGCGGCCAAGGATGAGACTGATGATCAGAAAACTTGCTGGGCGGTAATTCGGAAATTCCTGCCGCGGCAACAATCGTGTTCTGCTATTGGGCATGGAGGAATACCCATCCCTTTTGGGATTGCTTAAGCAGCCCAAAGGGCACAAGCCATGTGCAAATATAGATAATCACGAAACCAGACAACACGTGCCGAACAATGTGCTTATCCCACTTTGTTCGTGCGTCCACTACTCTTCAACCACGGGACATTTCTGCCTGTCATCAATCCAAGAGCCATCAGATCATCGATACGCCCTTTTGGAGACCGCCTTGTTAACACTAAAGCACCATAGAGTGGATACGCACTCTGCTGAGAGCACCACACACATAACAAAGAAGCCTACATCTCTACTTATCCGCACCAGGCCCCTGTTGCATCGGGGTGGCGATCACCTCGGAACTCGTGAATAGCGTCAACCGATACCCTTCCCAAGGTTGGATGGACTCCCCGCCATGAACCCGTACTGACCCATGATGCACACAGGCGGAACACATGGCAGTCCAGCATCACACCCGAACCTCCCACCTGAATCAATTGGCGGCAAAGTCACCACACCTGCCCACCGGTCCCCCATCAGTCTTGAATCGAGTTGAAAAAATCCTGCAGATCCCGCGTCGTTTCTTCCGGCAACCGGGTATAAGGAACACCGTCGACAGCCCCCTGAATCCCATACAGCATGTGCAGGCAGGCCCCGGGATCGACTTCGGACCGTATGTTCATAAAGACCTCTTTCGCGCCGGTCGCACGCAATTGCTCAGGCGTGGTGATTCCAATCGCGTTGAGATTTCTTTCCAGAACCTTCCCGACATTGGGCAGCTTTGACAGTTCACTCATACCGGTTCCTCCCGATTCGTGCAGGTTACACATAACTTACGAAAATCGATTTTGCCCTGATGCCTCCCCTTTGCCATCATACAGACTCATGAGAGCCGGCCTCAGGAAACGTCAGAGCGGCCTCGAAAGCACCACTGTATAGGTATCGCAAGGACAGAGGGGCACCAATGGCGTCCGTGACCGCCTTGACGATGGATGCCGACCGAGACGGTCACCCCGGTCCAATGCACGGCCGGTCTGAACACAGTGGTGGCCGAAGGCAGCGAGATCATGAAGAACGGCGGGCAACTGACCGGACTGACCTATCAGGTCCCAGCCGATCGGCGTCAAGGCAGTAGGAGTCTCACAATCTTCGATCTGAGTATCGATCTGCCCCTACCTGATGGCAGGGTCAGCGACCAGACCTTTCTCAATACCGTCGAGAAGAGCGAGGCATACCGGGCCTGGAAGGCCGATCCGGCACAAAGAGGCCCAAGGCCACCCTGTCATTGATCCACCCCATCGGCACCATCAAAGTTCCCCCATCCGCCATCCTCGCCCAGGATGGAGCCAAGGCCTGCATATCCCCCGATGGGGCCAGCGCCATTCTGGTCACCATCGTCGGGTCCTCCTTGGAAGCCACCCTGATACAAGAGCAGGAGGACGGGACCAGGATCAACCAGGTCAGCTTGGGTCAGGCCTTGAACGGAATCGTCTGTCCGTCCACGCAAGCCAAGAAAGGAAGCCGGGACCATGAGTAGGACTTCCATTGATCTTGGACCCAGGCGAGAGGATCCAAATGGGTACCCGCCGGCTGGAGCCTCCATGCCGGGCAGGCAACGGGAAACGAATACCCCCCGGCCCGGTCCGACAGGTAAGGGCCATAGGCTTGGGTCATCGCTTCCATCAGGGCCCCTGGCTCTTTCATGATCTGCACTTCCACCTGGACCCCGGCGAAATCGTAGGGGTATGCGGACCTTCGGAATCCGGCAAATCAACATTACTCTCCCTGATAGCCGGTTTTGACACTCCAGCCTCCGGCACGGTCGAACGGCCGGTTATCAGCCGGATACGCTGGGTTTTCCAGAACCCCCACGGCATGCCGCGACGCACCGCGCTTGACCACGTGACCCAACCCCTTCTGGGGCAGGGATGGAATCGCCAGGAAGCGGAAGGCTGGGCGCGGGGATCATGGAGGACTTCCATCTGAGCCACCTCTGCGCCCGTGAATTCAGGGAACTCTCCGGTGGTGAGTCGCAGCGACTCATGCTGGCCCGGGGCCCCGGCAAGTGACCCGGACCTCCTTCTGGTGGATGAACCCACGGCCCAATTGGACCAGTCCACCGCCGCTGACGTGGATCGCACCCTGGGAGGGTTGGCACAAGTCGATTGCATAGTAGTAATCGCGACCCATGACCCCAGGACCAGGGCGGCCTGTACCCGCATCATCAACCTGGCCCCCATGACCTGGAACGCAGTAGATCACCCCACCCCGGAAGAGGGAATACAATCATGAAACCTGCCGGTATCCTCTCCGAAGCCTGGCGTGACATCTCCAGTGGCGCGAACCGCACCATGCTCTGGCTGGTTGCCCTTCTCACCACAGCCGTGTGCACGCTTGGACTGGATATGGGCATGATCATATCCTTGGAGCAAGAGGCAATAACCTGGACGACATCCGAGGCTGCAATCAACCTCGTCCAATCCCAGGGACGAATCAGTCCCACCGGCTGCATATCGCTGAGCCGGACCACAGGCACCCCGCGGGAGGCAGGGCACCCGAACAGAGCCACATACAATCGCGGGAAACCATCCAATCAGCTCCTCGGGAGCACTCAAAGCAGGACCCGCCATCACCTTGCGATCCATGCCCTCAGTCCCCATGGACAGCTTCGAAGCAGCCCCCAGCCTGGCCCGGGTCCTGCGTCTACCGCCTGCCACCGAAGCCAGGACTGGTGTCTGGATCTCCAGCCAGTTGTCCCAGACCCTGCACTCAAGACCAGGCGACATTCTGGAAACGGATCAGGGCCCCATGCCCATAGCGGCCGTATTCTCCTGGCGGGCAGGACAGCCGCGACCAGCGCCTCGCCTACGCCATTCTGAACCCCTCGGCCACCAGTCTTGGCCCCTTCGATGAGTGCAGGGCAACCATCACCACCGACAACCCCAAGGCAGCCGACCTGCTTACCGCCACGGCAATCTGCGCTCCGGGCACCATGACCCCCCTCCCAGTTCAACGAGCCAACAGTTCCTTGGGCAGGAACTTCAACGGCTGGGAAGAGTATCGAACGCGGGCCAGCAGATATCCACCTTGGCCCTGCCTCTCGTTGCGCTCATACTGGGATTCATCTCGATACGCACCCGTTGGGTCGAAATCGCCGACGGCCTTCACTGCGGCATTCGCAAGAGCAGCATCTGGATCATCCTTGCCTGGGAAACGCTGGCATGGAGCCTTCCTGCCGTCTTGTCATGTTCGGCCGGAGCATTCCTGATTGCAAGGGCCGCAAGAGGTCAGAGTCAAGCCCGGCAACTGCTCATCGTCGAGATTCCCATACTGTTGTCCGCCCTCATTTTGCCGCAGATTGGTCTGGTCTTGGGGCTGCTCCCCCTCAAGGCGAATCAGCTGTTCACCTACTTCAGGGCACGCAGATAAGCGCATCTCGTTTGTCGGGGTCCAGCCAGATGGCCAAGGGACCCTATTCAGCCTGCCGCTTGTATGAGGTCCACTTCAGGGCCTTACCGGGGGTCGGTTCCCGGAGCCGCCCTGAGCGCCCTGGCACCGAACCTGCTCCGCCTGGGACTGGACCGGGCCATCATAGGCCTGGGCATCGGCATGACCTCGACCATCGTTCCCATCTATCTGGCCGATATGACCGGGGTCAAGGAGTGGGGACGCCTGGTCTCGATCAATTCGGTCATGATTGTGGTCTGGCAGCTGCTGGCGGTATCCGTCAATGCCGTACTCAACCAACTGGGTGCCGGATGGAGGGCCATGCTCTGGGTCGTCATGGTCCCGGCCGTCCTCCTTGTCCTGGTGGCCCTGGTCATCCACGACTCCCCTGCCTACCTTGTCCGGCACGGGCTTGATACCGAGGCCGTCAGTCTCCTGGCCGCCACCCGTGACGAGTCCGAGGCGCGGGACACCTATGATTCCCCGGTCAGGGACAGTCAGCACCACCAGGAGTCCGACGACAAAACCACCAAAACGACCTTCTCGGCCCCCTGGTTGCGCAGGGCCCTGGTCGTCGGCATCGGCCTGGCCATGATCAACCAGCTGACCGGCCTGAACATCGTCAACTACTACGCCCCGACCATCTTCATATCAACCCTGGGGTTCGACCCCTCCCTCTCCATCCTGACCACGGTCCCGGTCATCCTGGTCTCGGCCCTGGCTGCGGTCATCGGCGGGCTGGGCCTGATCGACCGATTCAACAGACGGACCATCCTGGCCGTGGGATTGGGCGGCACCATTGTCTTTCTGATCGGCATCGGTGCCTCCTACCTCTTCATTGGGTCCTCAAACGAATCCAAGACGGCCGCCTGGGTCATGATCACCTTGATGATGGTATACATCGTCTTCGTCCAAGGTCTGGTGGCTCCGGTCACCTGGCTTCTCCTGGCCGAGATATTCCCGGCAGGCGCCAAAAGCCGGGGTATGGGTTACTCCAACGTGGCCATGAACCTGAGCAATTTCGCCCTCTCCCTCTTCTTCCCGATCATGCTGAGCCGCCTGGGCGGAGCCGGAACCTACCTCCTCTTCGCGGCCATCAACGTGGGCAGCCTGGTCTTCACCCTGGCCTTGGTGCCGGAAACCCGGGGCAAGAACCAGATGTAAATCGAGCAGGAAGCCAGGGCCTGGGGCTGAGCCCACCCTCCCCCGCAACAGCCAAACACCTGGCTTGTCGATACCCCTACTTTTATTTGTTAGATATCTAACGAATGAAAGTGAGCGACATGCATACGGATTACGGCAAGAGCATCAAGCGAGCCGCCAACCTGATGGCACGATCGATGGACTCCTACGCAGCGAGATTCGGACTGACCGGCCGTCAGCTCTCCATCATCGACTTCCTGTCCACAGAAGGCAGCCACAGCCAGCACGACATCGAGGAGGAATTCGATATCAGGCGATCAACCGCCACCGCCGCCTTGCAACGCATGGAGGAGGGTGGGCTGGTCACCATCCGAAGGGCGGACCATGATGCCCGGCAGAAGGTGATCACCATGACCGCCAAGGCGCGAGAGCTCGGCAAGGCCGCCTCGGATTACATCCAGGCCCAGGACCAGGCCATGGAGGATCGATTCTCCCCCAAGGAACTGGATACCTTCGACCGCGTCCTGTCTTACTTCATCGAGCTCAATTCAGGATCCGACGAATCCCAGGAAGTCGAGGATGGACATGACTGAGAACAAGGCGGCAGGCACCAGGAGCAGCCGGATGGAGACAACCTCCCGGCCAAGGTCATAGGAGCCGTACTCGCCACAGGCATCATGTCCTTCTGCGGGGTAATCGTGGAAACGGCCATGAACATCACCTTCCCGACATTGATGAAGGAATTCAGCGTGGGCACCGACGGCGTGCAGTGGATGACCACCCTCTACCTCCTGGTCGTGGCCTCGATCACCCCACTTTCCGCCGAACTGAAACGCCGCTTCACCAACAGGACACTCTTCCTCTGGGCCAATCTCCTCTTCCTGTCAGGCGTACTGATTGACGGTTTGGCAGGTCACTTCTGGCTCCTGCTTCTGGGCAGGGCGGTTCAAGGGCTAGGAACCAGCATCGCCCTGCCACTCATGTTCAACATCATCCTGGACGAAGTCCCCGCCCGGCGCATCGGCACCATGATGGGTGTCGGCACCCTGATCACCGCCATCGGCCCGGCTGTAGGCCCCACCTTCGGCGGACTGGTCTCCACCACCATCGGTTGGCGGTTCATTTTCGTCTTCCTGGTGCCGGTTCTCCTGACCTCGCTGATTCTCGGTCTGGCTTGTATTCGCGCAACACCCCCCTCCAGCCAGGATGCAGGGCTTAATCCTCTGGACGTCCTCCTGATCATCCTTGCCTTCAGTGGGCTTATATTCGCAATCAGCAACGCTTCTGCAGGGGCCTTGCCCTGGAGGTTCACCGGTTCGCTGCTGGTCGGATTTGCCGCTTTGGCCTGGTTTATCCGCCGGGCAACCCATCAGAACCAGCCGGTCATCGATGTGCGCCTGTTCAAGGGCAAGTCGTTCAGCCTCCACGTCTGCGCCTACATACTCTATGAAGTGTGCGCCTTGGCCCTGTCCTTCGTTCTGCCGAACTACATCCAGCTGGTCAACGGCCGAAACGCGCTCCAGGCGGGACTGATCGTCCTGCCGGGGGCCGCCATAGGAGCCATCCTGGCTCCCGTGTCCGGACGAATCTACGACCAACTCGGCGCTCGACTCCCCATTCTCTCAGGCAGCCTCATCTCCCTGATCGGCCTGGTGGGATTCGCCCTCTCCGGCAGGCGACTCCCCGACGGTCTCATCATCATTTTCTACATCTGCTTCATGCTCGGCATCGGACTGAGTTTCGGCAACATCATGACCAACGGGCTCAGGCAACTGACTCAAGGAGAGCAGGCCGACGGCAATGCCATATTCAACACCGTCCAGCAGTTCGCGGCCGCCCTTGGATCCAGCACTGCCGCCACCTTGGTCGCAGCAGGTCAGGTGGCAGAAACCAGTCGGAGGCTGGGCACCATCGACGGATCCTGTCACACCTTCATACTCCTGGTCGTCCTGGGGATTGCGGAATCGGCCCTGGCCTTCATGCTGACCGCCCGGCGGCGGTCGGCATCTCAATAAGGAGGAAGTCCCAGTTGCCGATCCGACCGGCCTCCTTGCCAGCGGTGACGATCAGACCGTGGTACTCCATCAGGTCATCCAGGGAAAAGTCGTCCAGGTCGATGAACTCATCCTGATGCCGCAGGGCCTGGCTGTAGTCCTTCATGGACCGATAGCCCAGGGTCCTCATCAGACGCAGAGCGTAGGCATCCCAGATGAAGCACTTCTGCCCAAAGGCATAGAGACGAATCACATCCGCTGTTTCATCTCCGATTCCGGGCAGGGCCAGGATGTCCTCACTGAGACGGGGGTCCTGGTTGGGCACTATGTCGGGGTCGTCATACCCCTGGTCCATCAGCCAGGTGGCCAGACCCTTCAAAGCCCGGCTTTTGGCCTTCATGAATCCGCTGGGACATATCAGCTCGGCCAACTCCTCCTCATCCATCAGGGAAAGGGTCCTCTGGCTGGGCAGATTCGATGCCTTGAGCCTGCGGAGGGACACGTCAACGTTACGCCAGGCCGTGTGCTGGACCAGGATGGAGCCGACCATCATTTCGAAGTGTGAATCCGCCGGCCACCAGTCCTGCCTCCCGTACCTCTTGGACAGGAGGGCCAGGAGACGGGCGGCATCGGGACGGTACTCTTGCACGAAAGGAACCTTAGCCATACTCCACCTTCCGAGGGTTTTCACGGTCTTGACAACAAGAAGTCCATCCTTTAATTAGTTGTCGTTTGGCGGTGCTTCTGATGGTGGTTTTGGATATGCCGATGTGCCTGATATTTGTTTGTGTTATCGTCAGGATACTGATTGGTCTGCTGTGGCTGATGATGGTTGCCTGTGGTGCATGTTCTGGTCTGGTCTGATGGGTTTGGTCTTCTGGGTGTTCTCCTGCCGGTTGTATAAATGAAAATCCCTCCCGTCGGGGAGGGACCGTGTTCGTCCTATGGCCTGGTGGGGTAGCGACATGCCCTATTGTTGTGCGGGCATGATTCGTTCATCCCAGATATGCTTCAAATATTCCCAGGTAGCGATGGTGAAGAACACCTCGAGAGCCATGGGAAACTCAGCATAGCGCTCAAGGAGCGGCGCGAATATCACTGCGACCACAAAGACCACGGTGATCACCTCGAAGATTAATGTCCGTTTGAACCAGCGTAGGCATTCGACACCGGCACTTTTCCAGAGATCATGGATATAAAGCAGTAGGTTAACAGAGGTTATAACTGCGGTCAGCAGAATCAGGGCACCAGCCATCAGTGAATCAGCACCAGCAAGACCAGCTTTTCCATCGAAATATGTACATGACGCCGCAACAGATAACACGATAGTCAACATCAAGAACCAGGCATAAATCCAGAGGAAATAATCATTGCTTGCCTTACCTCGCAGGACGAAGAGCATAATGCACTCGATTGCCCCCAATAATACAGACACGACATTAAGAACTCCGGTAAACCAACTCGGATGGCTTTGGTATGCGGAAATCAACGTGCAGCAAAGGATGATTACTAGGTCAACAAAAGCGAACAACGTAGTAGCTAGAAATACAACTCGGCCGACTTTCACACACGTTGAAGCATTTTTTACCCAATCCACCAGGTATGTCCCAAAGTGCTTACCATCCTCTCCTTTCTGGGGATCTGAATCCCGAGTTCGCACAAGAACGGCAAATGGAATCATTACCACCACAAGGACACAGAGGACCACTATCGCCCAGAACATTACTCTTTCAATTACCATTCCCTCTCCTTTCTCACTATGAAGAACTAGCAGGACATCCTACCCGTCCATGCGCTAAAAGAGAATCATATCCCGTGCGGGGTCCTGCCGTTCCCACTAATGAATCTCAACAAGCTCATGCCCATTCTTGAAATGCATGGTTCTGCCGGTATAAGGACCCTGAAAGTTACCTGACTGGAGACCGTGCATCCTTTGCTTGTTTGCACGTTGGTGATGTCCTGTTGCAGGATCAGGTCCTGGTGGTTGCGTATCCGCAAACCCGTCCTGCTTGCACCAGTTCTGAACGAATGTCCCATGCACATTGTCCTAGCATTGGTGATCGGCACGTCCAAGAGTTCAAGCAGGAGTCGGACATGTGCCCGATTCGCAGGGCGGCTGCCCCATCCAGGAGTACTCCGGTTCCTACGGGATGTCCTGCTCAGGTTCCGCCGATGGTGCAGCTATTCTATCGAGCATGCCCCCACCCACCCGACCTCTTCCCTGCTCTATGGCCGCTTAAAGGATGCTTATAACTGGTCGGCTATAGTCCCTCCCCAGTCGAGCATCCATCCGGCCTCTTCGGCGAATTGAGCAGGGTCCTCCACAAGGTAACGGACGAACAAACAGGCGCGACTCCGGAAGATAGCGAATGCTCGCATCTCGTCTTATCTGGTAGGTCCCGTTACATTGGCAAGCGTATTCAGGGGCGTGGCTAGCCCCTGAAGACGTGCGGCAGCCCGATGATTGACCTAATCCAGGTCGCTGGTGCGGACCGGGAGCCCCGCATGAAGCAGACCTTCGATCCCGAGAACGGTATACAACTATTTTGACACTTATCTAGCTTCTTGTAGATGATGTGGGACATTCACCCAATCCGACAACCGAGGCGTATGTCTCATGGGCGGAGGGTATTGCGGCCGATCAGTCCCACGGGTACAGCCAGGCCCATCGCAACTAGGAGCATGATTACGACTGTTCGAGCCTGGATTGGTTTGCGATCAAGCATGCTGGGTTCCCGGTCGGTGATGGTTGGCCGTTCACGACGTTCAACATGGGGCCGATATTGCAAAGCATGGGGTTCACTCATTTCTCCTGGAGCGGGAACATGTCCGACGCGGCCAAGTCGCTGCAGCGGGGTGACATCGTTGTGAACCCTGCGGCCCATACGGAGATCTATCGTGGCGGTGGCAGTTTCGTGGGTGCCAGGCATGCGTTCCCGAGCGGCATCGAGGATGGCCGGCGAGCGACCAGGGGTCCAGGGCCAATGAGGAGATCGGTGTGGGTCCCACCTCCACCGGGATGACGGAGGCCTACCGGTACACTGGGTCGATGAATACCACGGTGCCGGCCGGGTCGACAGGTCAGGGCAAGGGCGGCAGGATGATGTGGCAGTGTGCGTCCTCATCGACGACTCTGGCGACTGCGGTGTCGACCGACGGCACGCATGCGAGCCCCGAGCAGGCGAAGCAGATCGCCAGGTCGATGCTTCCGACCAAGGGTTGGGGTGATGACCAGTACGAGTGCCTGGTGTGGGTGTGGGACCATGAGTCGGGGTAGCGGTGGAATTCGGAGAACCCTTCGTCCGGTGCTTATGGGATACCGCAGGCGCTGCCGGCGAACAAGCTGGCGTCGGCTGGTGCGGACTGGCATGAGAACGCGACCACTCAGATTACCTGGGGGCTTGGTTACATCCAGGGCCGGTACAACAACCCTTGTGGCGCCAAACGCTTCTGGCTTTCCCACAACTGGTACTGAAGTTACAAATATGAGGAGGGGGGGGGCTATGCCCCCCCATTGTTCCTTCAACCCCCATATGCGACATAAAGGACGCTGACATAGCAAAACATCAAGTTAACCATTCAGTATCTCTTCAAAGAGTTTGTCTCTAAACTCGGTACTTTTATAAAGCTGATCGTTTTTCATTGTGGAAGAATCGAAATTCTTTGACACCTTCACGAATTTCATTAACAGCTGTTTAAGAACATTGTCTGATGGTTTATCTTTTAATGCTGAAACCGGTAACTGCTTATAGCCATCGATACTCTTTACATTCGAGCTTTGCAACGTATAGCATGAATTCAAATAGAATCGGGCGTTTGTCGAATCAGATGATATATTCAGTGCTTCAGGTGTTTTCAAGAAAGTATCCACTTTATCCTGCACTTGCAGGGCTTTTAAGTACAAAGTGATATCTACATTCGCAGGGAAAACCAAATCCCAGCCTTTACCCCCACTTTTATTAAGGAAAGTCGTAGGACGAGCTCTTGCCTGATCCGGTTCAAGAAGTCTGTAAGCCATCACTGCTTGACTTAGCTCAGTTAAATTCCTTATCCTACGTTGAGGCTTGTGACTATTCTTATATTGGTATTTACGACGCTCGTAGTACCAATCGTAACCGGCCAAATAGTTTTCTATTCGAATTTGTAACTCATCATTTGCATGAAGCTGCAGCTTTTTAATAGAGTTCTGGTTGTTTGTGCCTGTTATGATATCTTGTCTTATCCCCTCGTCTTTGCTGGTTATTACTCGCACTAATAAATATTCTTGGAGTCGTTTTGCGGTTATCGTCTTTTCAGCAAACGCATCATAGAGGGTATAAGAGGTTTGCAACCCATTAACTATCAGAGGATTTTCTATAACCCACTCTGTATTGGTATTGTCATAAGTTTCATCCGCCAAAATAGTGATTCCGTTATTTAACCACCAAAAATGTGTATCGCTGTCCCTTGTCAGCGTTTTCTGAATTGCTTTATTAACATCAACCGCATGACCTGCATAACCCCTCACATTCTCTTCGAACATATCATCATCGATTCCGTTACCGCCCTTTTTTTGAATGAAATTCAAATAGTTCTCGAGCGTAACCAAAGCGACAAAGTTTTTTGGGTTCTTCCCATTCTCATTTTCCTTTAGATCATTTTCGATTATGGCTTGGTCGTATATATGTAACTTAACCTTGTGATTAGCAGATTGTGATCCGGCTCGGACAATTTGTATGCAATCCCAATAGTCCACTTCGACCACAGAATCTGTTGGCAGTAACTTCTTAACTGCATTTTTTAATATGTCTCCTCTTGAGAGAGCTAGTTCCGAAAGCTTGCCACGTGATCCAAATGAGACATAAATACAATGAACTCGCATTAAAGGCATAACGCTATCTAAGGCATGCCGTGTCTCATTCAAATTGATTGCGAACCTTTTTATACCATCGCTCAATCCGCTCTTTTCCAGCTTATGCAGATTAGGGCTCTGCGAGAGATCACTGAGCAATAACTTCAACGCAGAACCCATTTTCGGCCAAACGTCGGCTCTCCAAGAAAAGCTGTTCTTTGATTGAATAAAGTATAAATCAAGAGGCGTCCGCTTAGACAGAAAATGAGTATCTATTTCGTCGAGGGAACCATTGGGCAGTAATTGACCATTGAGCAATGCAAACAGAGAATCAATGCCCCCATCCTCATTACCTCCGACGATTCCGTCTTCAACAGCAGTATATGGTAATGAAAATCCCTTAAGCACCAAATGAGCAGAAAACGACTCAAAAGCTTGGTCCTCTTCTTGCCCTGTGCAATCCTGATTATCCTCTTTAAGCACTGCTTTAAAGTAATTATATGCAACTTCTTCGTCAGGTAACCGCTTGACTTTTCCCATTTTCATGTCCTTTGTGAAATCACCGTCAGAAAGGAATCACACTATTCCAAACTGATAGACGTACATATCTTAACAAAGCAGACCGAAGCAACTTAAAACAACACAGCGTATAACGGAACCTGCATTCATAGTTATATTTGTTTCAAACTACTTGATCTATATGTTATGTAGAATGTGCCGTATCATCCCATCTACAAAGTCATTGTCCTGAATCTCTGTTGCGATAAGTAATACCGATAAAGCAGAAAGAAGTTATTAGGCGAAACCTCTATTCTCAGATTTGGCTACAGCCCAATCCATTTTTTTGAGAAGAGGAAGTGCGTGTTGAAGAATCTCACAGCTTTCGAATCTGCTGACGGAAATTAGACCCACATAGAGAAGGGCACGCGTTGATAATTATCTGCGATCAACATAAACTGCCATATTTAGATAATCCTCGTCTGGTAGTAGATGCTGCGTCCCAAACTCACGCGACAGTAGCACTTCCGAGCACATAGCCTGCAGCACCTTCTGTGCCCGACCCCGGCAAGTACCAGCTACGCACACAACCTACTCGGTCAAATCCCATGCATATTGGCAAGCGTCTTCAGGGGGTGCGCCTACCTCTGAAGACGTGCGGCAGCATATGGTTGGCTTGATTCAGATCGCCGGGGTGCGGGGTAGACACCCGCTTCACGTTCCGTGCTGCAGGACCTCGCATCCATGGTGTGCTCCTGGGCCCTTTCGGTCCCAGCGCTGCGATTTCGCATTCGGCAGTTCAAACGAGAGAAAGAGAACAGGTTGTATCATGTTGTATTGCGACGATGCCACCACGGAAAGGGATGCTCAGGATGGATGGAGAAGCCAAATACTACCTTCTGGAAGATTGCGTACGCAACGTCTTCGGTCGCGTCATGTGGTCCCATAAGATCCAGGAGAAGCAGGCCGAAATCCAGGCCCATTATTCACTGGCGATGACCGTGACCAACGTCACGCTCGCCGCGGCGACATCGGTCGGTCTTTTCTCAATCATGTTCGTGGACCGGTTCTGGCTGAAGCTGGCCTCTACACTGGCATCCTTCGTATCGACAGCCATCATCTCGCTGTCCAAGGAGCTGGACCTGCCCGACCGTATCAAAACACACAGGAAGGCCGCCGTCGAGTATCTGGCGGTGAAGGACCAGCTCCAAAACCTACTTATGAAGATCCATTCCCGGACAGTTCCCCTCGAGCGGCTCGAAGAGGAGTTTTCCCGGCTTAACGAGTCCGTCAACTACATTAACACCCAGGCACCGCAGACCACGGACAGAGCGGTCCGTCGAGCCAGCCGTGCCTTGAAGGTGAAGAACGACGACAACATCACGAATAAAGAAATAGACAACGGCTTGCCACCATTACTAAGGAAAGGAAACCCGGATGAGCTCAACGGTCACGAAAAGCAACCACAGCATCGACAAGAACACTAGGAAAGTAATCTCCGACCGATACAAGGTTGTCACGAAGGCGGTGAACACCGAGTTCTACGACAGCAGCAGCGATACGATGCACAGCCTCTACGTCGGCTCCTACGGCAGGGGGACAGCCATCGACACCAGCGACCTGGACATCATGGTGATACTGCCGGAGAACAAGTACGAACGGTATGACAAATACGGGAACAACGGGCAGTCGCGCCTGCTGCAATCAGTCAAAGACGCCGTCAAATCGCCGTACCCGCGTAGCGACATCAGGGCGGACGGGCAGGTGGTCAAGATCAACTTCAGCGATGGTATGCGATTCGAGATCTTGCCCGCCTTCGAGCAAGCAGCACTCGGCCGAACAACCTACATCTATCCGGACTCGAACATGGGTGGCAACTGGCTGTCGACCAACCCGAAGGTCGAGCAGGACGCAATGAGAAAGAAGGACGCCGATTCCAACCACCTGTTGGTGGACACTTGCAGACATATGCGCTACGTGCATAACACTTACTTCAGTAGCTATCCACTGCATGGCATAGTGATCGACACCTTCATCTACGATGCCATAGGAAGCTGGCACTGGCCGGAATCAGACAACCATGGCAAACCTATGGGATCATATGAGAAGGCCCTGCTCGACTATTGGGAAAACACATCGGCCGTCTTCCTAACACCTCTTCACGCACCGGGCAGCAACGACCTGGTCGAGATTAAATCCAGCAATGGGTGCCTGGGCAAGGTCCTCCACAAAATGGCGGACGAATAAACAGGCATTACTCCAAGATAAAAAGAAATACCTGCCTCGCACTTTCGGGTCTGAACCCGTTTATGGAAAAATGTCTTGGGTCACGATGGTTTGCCCCTGAAGACGTACGGTAGCGTATAATCTACGTGATTCAGGTCGCCAGGGTGCGGGGCAGGCGGCCCCACGTTTCGATCGTTTCTTCCTTCTGTCTTGTTCGGATCTGTTCGAGTTCCAGTATTCTCCGGTCCAGTCTGTCCCGCCGCTCCTTGAGTTGTTCTATCTGGCTGGTCAAGGATGTTGCCGAAACGGGCAGATAGGCGTATGAGAGGTTCTCAACCACTTGGGATCCGGTGTTTGGGTACGATGCGCTGGTAATGCCTGACGGCGATCTTCTCGGACGTGTGGCCGAGCTCGTCCATGGCCTCCCGCAGGCTGCCGCCTTCGATTATGAGCATGGTCGCATGCGTGGCGCGCAGCGAGTGGAAGGTGATGTCCGGCCTTCCCGCTTTGACCCGGGCATTTCGGAACTGCTGGCCGAGCGTGGTTGGCGACATGACTTCGCCGGGTGACGTGACGGCCGGGAAGAGCATGGCCTCCGGTTCGTCGACGCAGTATCGGTCGATGTGGTCGCGGATGGTCTGGATGAGCTCTGCGGGGATGGGGACGGTCCGCATGCTGGAGAGTGTCTTCGTCGGGCCGAGTCTGCAGGGGCCAACGTCGTCCGGCCCCTGCAGACTGAATGTCTTACATGCAGGAGCCTGTGGTTTAGGTCAATGTCCCGGATCTGCAGGGCGCACACCTCCCCTATCCTCAATCCGCCCACCAGGAGCCCCAGCCAGATGCTCAGCCTGGTGCGTGTCGGCATGGCCCTGGCAAGCCTGCCGGCATGTTCCGGGGTAATCGGCTCCTGCTCCCGTCGCTTGGATGGCGCGGGCTCCCTGATCGGAAGGACAAACGGGTTGCTGTCCAACAGTGGAGGACCGTAGGTAGGGTTCGAGGCCTCCTGCAGGACCGACGCCCTGTAGAACGCCCAGGGACCCTCGGGATGGTCGGCCTCATACCAGGCGCGCACGTCGGCGGTCGTGATTCCCGCGACCGGCCTGTCTTTGAAGTACGGCAGGAAGTGGGATATGTCCGCTTTCAGGTTCCTCTTCGTTGAGCCCAGCAGGTCGGAATTACCATTTCTTTTCCGATGGTGCAACCACTCCTGCAGGTAATCCTCGAACAGTACCTGCCCGCCCTCCGTTGGCCTGGAGTTTCTTTCTGATGGGTGCTGCCAGGCTCGTATTCCCTTCTTGTGCAGTATGACCAGGTAATGCTCTTGTTCCAGCCAGGCATGCGCTTCCGTACAGTATTCCGGCCCGAACTGCCGACTGACCCTCTTCGTGCTGTCAAGCGGGTTTTGATATCTGGCCAGCCAGGCTGTCACCTATCCATTCATGCTTTTCTTTGGGAAAACACTTCCCCACGCACTGCGAGTCCGGGTCATCTCTCACCTTTCATGCTCATCACTGCTACGGGATAAGACCATGAAAGAGAGAACCGCTAGATCGCAGAAGAGCCATTGCTTTTGGGTGTACCTAAAAGTGTACCTACTGGGAAAACCCGGAGAAATCAAGCATTCCGTGGTTCCTCTCCTCCGGATAAATCCCTATCAAAGGTAATCAACTGGCATGAACGGAAGAAGCGACAGATATCAGTTATGAACCGATTTTCTAATAAAAAGGCCGTATCGCAGCATACGGCCTGTAAAGGAGAAGAATTTAAAACTGACTTGCAAAAAAGTGACGTTCGAATCGCATCCGGGGCACCCTGACGACACCGGCATAACAGGATATCCTGATTCCACGTCCGCACACCGATTCCGCATGCACCTCAGCACTCCATCATTCCTCACGGCGTCCGTCTCAGAAGCGCCTATGGCGGTCCCCGCAGCGGCATCACGGACATCAACCGCATCGTGGAAACCAGGCATGGACCATCATGTCCGCGTGACCGTCACCGTGCAGTCTGCGGTCCCCGGCGCAGACACCCGAAGGACGGCCGCTATGCCCGTCGCGACCCCGAGCAAACCGACCCCTCCAGCATGCTCACCGAGCACAGACCCACTGTCTGGAAGGCAATTACAAAATGAATCTATGACGTTTTTTGAGGGTCAGTTTATGCCGCTTATAGGAACGCTTCCAGCGGCGACCGTTCACATCTGTGAAACTTATGGACTTGACCAACCACTTCTCGCTGTTCAGAATGGGCCTGACCTTAGCCATGTAGGACTCCACCGATTCTGGATAGGTCCACCCGCTCACATATTTGGTCAAGTTTGCACTATCGCTGATCTCCAGACATATATACTCTCCGGGCGGCAGGAGGGCCTGCACCAGCAAGGGCTTTTTCTCAATCCTGTGGGTCCGCGTACCATTCTGCATTACATAACCAAAGGAATGCACATGCAAGTCCGTGATCGGGGCATTTGAGGAATTCCTTATGGCTATTCCTGTGCAATACTGTTTCGGGTCCTCCACTGGGATATCATAATTCAACTTCTCCTTAGCGCCCTTGCGTAGTCTCACGTGGAGGTTGTCGTGGGAATCGTCGTCATTGAAATCGACTCTCACCCACCAGGCATCAATCAGTACGGCCTGTGCTTCGCGCTTCTCGGCCTTGCCTTTGAGGAACTGATAAAACGAGATAAGAAGGCCCATGACGGCTATGGCCGCCGTCGCCACACTCGTGATCGTATCAATTAGGCTTGCGTTCAAGGATTCTCGCCTTCCCCACAACCGTTTCTTCTGATATTCAATTGTAAACCTCAGTCCAATCGAAGCTCAAAACAATCTGCGAATTTGCACTCTTGGACCCGTCGCCGATGTCCCGTCCTCCCAGAATGACCATGGCGACGGCTTGATCTGTAACCAGGGCAGATATGCATAGCCCCTTTAAAGTCAATCGCCTCCGAGATGGCCATTATAGGAATAATCATGCAGTACTCAACGTATGACCGTCCCGGACCAACCACCCAACCCGTCAGAGCTGCCAGATATACCGTTCTTCGACCTTCTTCACTGTTCCCAACTCGGCCTCTCTCGACATGTAGACGTCAAGTCTCATAAAAGATGTGGAAGAGGTCTTGCAGCAAGCCCCATCCACCAGTCCTCCCCCACCGGTTCATATGCAGTGAGCAAATGCTCACGCACTCAATCTTGTCAATCCCTTTTATTCCTTTTATGTCCTATCCCGAAACTGTGATGGCAACCTGACCGGACCATAAGGACGTCTGACGCGAACACAGTGGTCCACGACACAAGGGTCACCGCGGATCGGAGTCCCGGTCCCGCTGCCTGGTCCAGTGGATGAGCAAATCCTATTCCAAAAATCCCTCTAGCCATGGCGCATATCGGCATGTTATGCTCAACTTGCATTTCCCTCCATGACGTGCATGCTCACATGGTCCCCTTGGGGAGGGGCAGAGTCTCACACATTGGTGGGCATACCCGCAAAGAAGGGAATCACAGTCCATGTCTCGATCCATTTATACCTGCCGTCCGTTGATGGCCATCCTCCTGCTGGCCGGCCTGGGCCTGGCAGGCACCGCCCCCGCCGCTGCGGACGCTTCCACGTCACCGGCACCCGCCGTGGCGACAAGGCCCGCCGACCCGCAGTGGGCCATCAGCCCCGGCCGCGGACCCAGCGCCGGCGGCACCACCGTCACCCTCACCCAGCCCGAAGCAGGCCGTTTCACACAGGTGAGTGCGAAATCCTCCCACTCATCGGCCATCACCTCGGATGGGAACCTCTACACCTGGGGGAAAAACAACAGAGGTCAGCTCGGGCGCGACACCGGCGGCTCAGACCGGGATGAGAACCCCGCCATAGTGGCCAAACCAGCCGGCGTCGACACCTGGACCCAGACCGGAGCGGGAGCCGAGCATTCCATCGCAATCGGCTCGGACGGAAACCTCTACACCTGGGGAGACAACAACCACAGCCAGCTGGGACGTGACACCGGCAGCGCCACCAAGGACGCAAACCCCGGCATGGTGGCCAAACCAGCCGGCGTCGACACCTGGACCCAGGCCATCACGGGTAATCGGCATTCGATGGCCATCGGCTCGGACGGGAACCTGTACACCTGGGGAGACAACTACTATGGCCAGCTGGGACGTGGCACCGATTGGGAGGATGAGAACCCCGGCATGGTGGCCAAACCGGCCGGCGTCGACACCTGGACCCAGATCGGCATTGGTTCCTATCATTCGATGGCCATCGGCTCGGACGGGAACCTGTACACCTGGGGAGACAACTACTACAGGCAGCTGGGACGTGGCACGACTATAAGCACCGACCGGCCCGGCAAGGTGAACAAGCCAGCCGGCGTCGACACCTGGACCCAGGCCGGCACTGGAAACTACCATTCCCTTGCCATCGGCTCGGACGGCAACCTCTACACCTGGGGAGACAACAGTCAAGACCAGTTGGGACGT
>NZ_JBANDZ010000001.1:1405454-1406073 GCF_037963085.1 Bifidobacterium favimelis
GGGCGGCGACAGTCATGACCCAACCCCGGGCATGGTGGCCAAACCCTCCAGCGTCGATACCTGGACCCCGGTCATCGCCGGAGGCAACTACCATTCCCTGGCCATCGGCTCGGACGGCAACCTCTACACCTGGGGAGACAACGAATACGGGCAGCTGGGGCGCAACACCGACATGAATGACAGGGACGGGAACCCCGTGAGTGTTGCACTTCCTTATCTGGTTGTGCTGACGGGTGTGGAGTTCGACGGCCAGGCGGCCACGGGCCTGACGGCCAATGCGGACGGCTCCTGGACGGCGGCCACCCCCGCCCACGCGGCAGGCCAGGCCGACGTGACCATCTCCTGGACCCTCAACGGCACCCCCCAACCCGACCAGCACCTGACCTACACCTACGAGCCCGCGCCACCGGCCATACGCACCGTCACCTTCGACCCGGCCGGCGGCACCCCCGTCCCGCCCCAACAGGTCACCGACGGGCAGAAAGCCGCCAGACCCGCCGACCCCACCAGGGACGGCCACCGGTTCAACGGCTGGTACGACGGAAGCCAGGCCTACGACTTCGACCAACCCGTCACCCGCGACCTGACCCTCACCGCCCACTGGACACCCGACACCACC
>NZ_JBANDZ010000001.1:1406135-1588161 GCF_037963085.1 Bifidobacterium favimelis
GACACCCGACATCACCACCCGGCCCACTGACCCCAAGCAGAAGCCGGCCAAACCCGTCGACGGCCCGGGTCCGTCCGTCGACGGCACAGGTCCGTCCGGCGGCGTCCTGTCCAGCACGGGCAGCAGCACCGCCGTCATCCTGGCCACGGGAATCCTGACCCTGACCGCTGGAATCCTCATCCTGGCTGGCCTCCGCAAGAGCCGGGGAGCAGCACACCGCCCCCGCACCAGATAACGCCCGGAATCCTGACCCCACCGGGGGCCGGCGACCGGAGTGCACGCACAGCGCCGCCACTCCGCCGCCGGCCCCCATCCATCACTACAGGCACCGGCCATACGCGGGCCCCGCAAAACCCGATATACACTTAACGGCCCACCTCCCCTTGCCACAGGCAACAAACATCGGCATAAACCATCAGATGTCTGAAAGCACCATCGGCACAGGAAAATCCATCATCAGACAGGGAAGATCCCGGCCCGTATGGTCACAGGTCCCTTCCGAAGGTCGGGAAACGGCGCCGGTCCCGGATTGAGTCGGTCGCCGCTTGCGCGAACCGTTGTATTTTGTTGACCTTAAACCAACTCAAAGTCGTACAGTTAGACCGTGATAATGATCCCGCGAGGTGCCAATGACAAAAACGGTGTATGACAACCGATATTTCGAAGGAGAGCGGTCCCTGTTCGGCGAGTGCGATGCCACCCTGACCGGGACCACTTTCGGACCGGGCGAATCCCCCCTCAAACATGCACGGAACCTGACCCTGGACAGGGTGATCTTCCAGTGGAAGTACCCACTGTGGTATTGCAGGCACGTAGATGCGCGAAACATGGTTTTCGAGGAGATGTCACGCTCGGGCGTCTGGTACACCGATGACATCACGCTGACCGACAGCAGCATCCAGGCACCCAAGCTCTTCCGCCGTTGCAAGGGGGTCACTCTGGAGGACACACACTTCTCCGATGCCGCTGAAACCCTGTGGACCTGCCGGGAGGTGACCATGAACAGGGTCCAGGTCAACGGAGATTACTTTGGCAAGGACAGCAGCGGAATTAAGGCCGACCATCTGGATCTTGTCGGCAACTATGCATTCGACGGAGCCAGCGACGTGACCATCAGCCACTCGCGTCTGATAAGCAAGGACGCATTCTGGAATTGCCGGAACGTGACGATCACCGACTCCTTCATCGACGGCGAGTACCTGGGGTGGAACACCAGTAACCTGACCCTGGAGAACTGCACCGTGGAGAGCGACCAGGGCCTGTGCTACATCGACAAGCTGGTCATGAGGAAATGCAGGCTCATTCACACCGGTTTGGCCTTCGAATACTGCTCCGACATCGATGCCGAGATAGACTCGGAAGTGGACAGTATCAAGAACCCCATCAGCGGGGTCATCAGGGTCGGCGGTGTCGGCGATCTGATCATGGACCCAGCCAGGATCGACCCCTCGCGGACCGACATCCACGTGAGATCTTGAACAGCCTTGCATCAAGGCCGGAGCTGTGCATCCGATCCTGTTTTCATCGGGTGCCTGCGAGACGATGAAGACATGACAAAGACGGAAAGGGCTGAGATGGACGAATTTGATTTTGCCGATGCACCGGACCGGCGCCACTCCGATTCTGTCAAGTGGGACGTGGCCCCCGGTGAGCTGCCCATGTGGATAGCGGACATGGACCTGCGCACGGCGCCTGCGATCATCGAGGCCATGCAGGACAAAGTGGCAACCGGTGTCTTCGGCTACGAGGAACCGCATGAGGATTACTTTGATGCGGTCGCCGACTGGTACGTCCGAGAGCATCGGGCCCGGCCGCTGACCTCGTGGATGACCTTCTGCACCGGGGTGGTGCCGGCCATATCGTCCATTGTTCGAAGGGTCACGAACGTCGGCGACCAGGTGTTGGTCCAAGAACCGGTCTATAACATTTTCACTAATTCGATAGTCAACAACGGCAGGCACAAACTGTCCAGCGACCTGGTGTACGACCGGACCAGCCTCACCTATTCGGTTGATTGGGCTGATCTCGAGGCCAAACTGGCCCAACCTCTGACAACCCTCATGATCCTCTGCAACCCCCACAACCCGACGGGCCACGTCTGGTCACGGCAGGAGTTGGAACGGACGGCCGGTCTCTGTCTGAAACATCACGTGGTCCTCCTCAGCGATGAAATCCACGGGGACCTTGTCCTGCAAGGACCTGACTACACTCCGGCATTCAGCCTGGACGAATCGCTGAGGGGAGACACCATCACCTTGGTCTCACCCAGCAAGACCTTCAACCTGGCGGCCCTCCACGCCGCCACGGTCATCACCCCCGATCCGTATCTGCGGGCGCTGGTCGACCGGGGACTCAACACCGATGAACTCGCCGAACCCAACCTCCTGGCCATACCCGCCACCATCGCCGCCTATACCAAAGGCTCCGCCTGGCTGGAATCACTCAAGGCACAACTCCGCGCCAACCGTACCAGACTGGGCCAGGCCCTCGGGGAGTGCCGAACGGACGTCAAGCTGGTGCCTGCACAAGCCACCTATCTGGCCTGGCTGGACTGCACCGCCCTCACCTCCGACTCCGGGGAGATGTGCACGCAGCTGCGCAGACGTACGGGTTTATGCCTGTCTCCCGGGTCTATCTACGGAGGCAACGGCAACGGTTTCCTGCGGATGAACATAGCCTGCCCACCCTCCATGTTGGAAGACGGGCTGGCAAGGTTGACCTCTTTCCTCACGGTCTGACCCGCATAGGGAAAAGGGACCTGCAACCGGGTCAGACCGTCGGCAGCAGTGACCGGTTCCCCTGCTTATCGGGATGACAGGCCTCCATGTGGGTGGTCGGCGCGTTCGCCACGCAAGCGGATTGCGGGTGGACAACCCGATTTACTTCCCGCTGAATACCGGGAAGCGTTCGTCCTTGCCATAGCCTCCAAAGGACGTCATACACTTGAGCGCTTCCATGTCATCCGCGGAGATGTCGAAGTCCACGTCGACGTTTTCACGCATGTGGTCCGGGTTTTCCGCCTTTGGCAGGGGAAGGGCGCCGAGCTGCAGATCGTAGCGGATGCAGAGGCGGGCCGGAGTCACCCCATAGCGGGCCGCCATGGCAGAGACTTTGGGGTCGTCCAATATGGCTCCATGTGCCACCGGGGAGTATGCCTCCATGAGGATGCCCTCCCGATGGCAGTAGTCCATCAGATCAAGTGGGGTATGGCCTATGTGCATGAGGACCTGGTTGACCATGGGCCTGACCGTGCACGAGGAGAGGATGTTCTCGATGTCGGCCTGTGTGAAGTTGGAGACTCCTATGGCCCTGATCGAGCCTGATTCATAAGCCTCCTCCAGGGCCCTCCAGGCCTGGCGGTTGCCTTCGTCATAGTTCCCGCCCCGGAAGTCATCCCAGGGCTGAGGGCTGTGGATGATCATGAGGTCGATGTAGTCCAGGTCCAAATCCCGCAGCGAACCTTCTATTGCCTGTGCCGCCTGGTCATATGTCTTGGCCTCGGCAGCCAGCTTGGTGGTGACGAAGAGGGCGCTGCGGGGCAACCCGCTCTCACGGACCCCCCGTCCCACGCCTCGTTCGTTGCCGTAGGCCTCGGCCGTGTCTATATGCCGGTAGCCGATGTCAATGGCCTGGCGCACGGCTCCGGCCACCCTGTCCTCGTCGATGAGCCAGGTGCCCAGACCCAGTTTGGGGATTTCCACCCCATTGGACAGGTGGTAGTGCTCGTCAATGACCTTGTCACCCATGAAGCCCTCCTTGCAGCATGTCTCAGATCGGGATGGCCTCGTTCCGGCCGCCGTCACCAGGGAAACCGCAATGATTCTATAACCTCAAGCGGGCTTGAGGTCAAGCGACCGCCAAGGAGGCAAGCAGCCATCCCCGGTCCCGACGAGACGATTCCTCACAGCCGCTCACCCCACGTCCAGGAACACCCTCATCTCGTTCTCACCCCTGTTGGACCAAGCGAAATAGGGAATCAGAAGGGCCGTGGCCGGCTCGTGGACGACAGGACCCCACGGTTCATATAGGGGCCTGGTCTCCGCCTGCGAATCGGACTGCCTCCATGCCGGTACCCGGAGCCTGACCATGGGCCTGCTCACCTGGTCGACATGCCCTGCCGCACCAGGGTCGTCGGGGGCGGAACCGGCCATGAAGGTGAAGGGCTCCACCTCCACCTGTCCTCCATGGGCCTTGTCGATCCCCCTGCCGTCCGTCAGTAAAGCACGGCCATCAAGATGCAGGAGGTGGAGGTTGGCGCCGTTGTCGCGTTCCTCGGCGCAGAAGACGATCGGCCCCCTGACCAGTGCGACCCTGCCGGCATCCTGACTGACCAGGGGGTTGGCGGCCATGGCCCGTACGGGCATGTCGAAGTCGAAGTCGATGCCGTCGCCATCCCTCCAAGGTCCGGAAAGGTAAAGATACCCCTGGCTGACCCTTTTCGTGATGGGCGCATCGTCAGCGCAGGACCGGTGGACCTTTACGCAATCCGCTGCCGCTTCTCCCCCGGCCCAGGCCGGCAGGCGGAAGGCCAGGGTGCACTCCCGCGCGGTCAGGCTCCCGCCGCCACCACCGGCACCCAACCTGACGGTCGCGCAGGCTCCTCCGCTCCAGGGCAGGTCCGAATGCATGCAAAGGGTCAAAGGTCCCCCTGCAAGGTCAAGGCTGACCTGGCCGCCGATGTAGAGGTGGGTGAATACGGTGGCCCCGTCCTCGCCGACCGTGTAGGCATAATCCTGCACGGATTCCACCAACCTGGCCAGGTTTGGCGGGCAGCAGGCGCAACCGAACCACTTCTTGCGGACGATGGGGACGTAAGAGTACCTGGGGTCATGGTTCCGTCTGGTCTGCGGTCTGACCTCCAGGGGGTTGCCGTAGAAGAAGCTCTTGCCGTCCAGGGCCATCCCGTCCAGCACATTGTTGTAGAGGGCCAGCTCCATCACATCCCCATATTCGGCCCTGGGGTCGAGTTCCAACATCCGCCGTGCGAAGAAGACCAGGGCCACCGAGGCGCAGGTCTCGCAGTACCCGGTGTCATTGGGCAGGTCGTAGGCGTAGGAGTGGGACTCCGAATCGGCGTTTGCACCGACTCCCCCGGTGATGTAGAGCTTCCTGTCAACTATGTCCCGCCAGAGGGCATGGACCGCTTCATCAAGGGCGCCGTCACCGGTCAGCCGTGCCACATCGGCGGCACCGGCGTAGAGGTAGCCGGCCCTCACCGCATGGCCCACGGCCTGGCGCTGGTCCGCCACCGGCTCATGTGCCTGATAGTAGGCATATGGACGGGGCCAGTCCGTGTCGGGCTGGTATTCGACCCCGTCGTGCTCCGCCCGCTCCCGGTCCTCCTGCTCGAAGTAGAGGGGTTCGGTCCCGCGCTGATTGATGAAATAGGACGCGAGGTCCAGGTATCGGCGGACCCCAGTCGTCTCATAGAGGCGGACCAGGGCCATCTCGGCGATTTCATGCCCCGGGTACCCATGCAGCCTGCCGGGTTCCGGCCCGAAGACCGAGGCCACGTAGTCGGCGAAACGCTCCGCCGCGTGGAGCAGCCTGGTCTTGCCCGTCCCCTCGTAGTAGGCGATGGCCCCCTCGATCAGATGGCCCATGCAGTAGAGCTCGTGATGGTCCTTCAGGTCTGTGAAGTGGCGGTCCATCCCGTTGAGGATGTAGTAGGTGTCGAGGTAACCGTTCTCCAGCTGGGCGGCGCAGACCGTTTCTATGGCCTCGTCGGCGGTGCGTTCGAGTTCCTCGTCCGGGTGGTGGGCCAGTGAATATCCCACGGCCTCGACCCACTTGGAAAAGTCGGTGTCCTGGAATACATAGCCATAGAACTTGTCGGGATCAGGGTGGGAGGGGTCCTCGGGAAGGCAGTTGAACCCCCTGTTGGTGTAGGTGGGGGCATTCCCCCTGCCGTCTTTGCTGGCCTGGGCCGACAAACGTCTGTTCTGCGCGGCCGCCGCCCTGAAATTGTGCATGCAGTAGCTGGGTGCCGCTCCCGGAACCTGATCGTTCAGGGCCTTCCACTGGTAGGGCAAGACGGCCGTCCTCACCAGCTCCTGTTCGGCGGACCAGAAGGCGTCGTCCACACTGGCGGACCTGATGCCGATGGGCCTGCTGCACACCGACCCCACCGGCTCCGCGTCCCTGGCCGATGTCAGGTCCAACCCCTTTACTCTTTCTGTCCTTTCGCTTCCGGTCATGCCTTCATCTCCCCTTCAATGCGACGGCTGAAGACGACCAGGATCAGGCTGACCACGACCAGGGCGCCTGCGACGATCGGGAAGAGGTAGACCTGCTGGTCGGCCGTCTGGAAGAATTTGAAGAAGATGATGGCGATGGCGTTGCCGATGGCGGCCGTCTGGTTCCAGGCGGTCTGGAGCTGCGTCTCATAGGAGTCGGGCGACAGGCCCGAAACCAGGGAACTGCCGATGGGGCCCACCAACTGATCCGACAGGGCCATGAAGAAGTAGTAGACCAGCACCCACCAGAGGCTGTACCGGGCACCCGTACCGCCCCCCAGAATCAAGGCGGGGATTGTCAGGGTGAAGAAGGCCAGGGCTGTGACCAGGAGGCCTGCGCTGTACTTGTAGGTGGTCCTGATCTTCCCGGCCCTGGTCTTGGTCCACAGGAAGATGAAGACCGGCCCGGCTATCAGGTCCATGACCGTGTAGATCACCTGGACGGAACCGGGGGCGATGGTGAAGCCGAAGACCACCCGGTCGACCTTCTTATCGAGGAAGATGGCTATGGCGCTTGTCAGGAGGGTGCCGCTGAGGGCCATGACTATCTGCGCCATGAAGAACCAGAGGAAGGCCCGCAGATGGGTATGGTCCCGCTTGGTCAGGTCCTTCTTGTTGAAGAGGTTGACCAGGAAGCAGAGGGGGACGATGAAGGCGAAGGTTGTCACGGCGTTGATGACGCTGTTGAGGTTGAAATGGCCGCTGATGACCAGGACCGCGATGGCTGCGGCGACCACTGCCGCCACGATGCCGCCCCACTTGAGCACCCGCCTGCTCTCTTCCTTCGAGAGGGGCTTGATGGGGGCCTCGCCGAGGGGGCCGAAGAACTTGTACTGGGTGAAGAAGATGGAGGCCCCGTACAGGAGGGCGAAGACCCCGGCGACGGCGAACCCGATGTGGAAGTTCTTCAACCCTATCTGGGCGACGACGACGGGGGTGATGATGCCAGCCACCGTATTGGCGAATTGGTGGATGGTGAAGGCCGCATCCCGTCGGCGTGCGTCATCCTTGCGGTACATCTGCCCGGTGAGGGAGGCGTTCGACATGCCCATGATCGGCATGGACAGGAGGACCAGGGAGATGTAGGCCATGGTCTGCCCTATCATCTGGCTGGTCGCTGGTATCGCCAGTATGAAGAAGGCGAGGGCCTTCAGGAGGTTCCCCAAGACCAGGGCCTTGCGCATGCCCAGAACCCTGTCGGAAAGCCAGGAACCGACGATGTTGAGCAGGCCGTTGGCCGCCCCCATCCCCGCGATCATCAGCGCCGCATCCCCCTGCGAGAAGCCCAGCCCCTGGGAGAAGGGCGTGTAGAGGTAGTAGATCATCAAGGCGTAGAAGGCACCCCAGGCGGCCGAGTTGCAGAAGTTCCCCAGGGCCAGGGTGCCGACACCTCGTGGGTGTCCGAAGAAGCGGGTGTCGTCTCTGACTTCCTCGATGGTGCTCTCTATATGTTTCATGGTTCTACCGCTTTTCTGGAATGGTGGGCAATATATAGAAAAGGTGTATTATTTTGAGGTTTACTTTGTTTACTCACACGGGGTGCCATCTGCATGGTCAGCCTCGGTTGAAATAGACGGAGTACCTCTCGTGGTCCACGGCGAAGAGGGGGATCATCGTCATGCCGTCTACGTGGAAGACCAGGGTTCCCGGCTCCCTGGTGACCCTCTTCGCCAGTTCTTCGGCGTCGTGGGCGTGGAGGTCGGCCATGCCCCCCTCCTCCTGGTCGATGGCCGCGAGGATGTAAGGCCCGTATGCCACGCTCACAAGGGAGGGGACATCTGGAGTGGGAACGAAGCGGAGGGTAGGTTCGAAGGCCAGTTCCACGATGTCTCCGGCGGACAGGTCACGGTCCACCCTCATGTAACGGTCCTGTTCCGTCGTCTCCACCTCCGAGCCGTTGACCCGGACGCTCATACGACGGCTCCAGGCGGGATGGCGCAGGATCAAGGGCTCGGAGAGCCTGCCGACATGGATGGCCACCCGACCGGGGTCAGCCATGTCCGCTTCGATCGCCAGATCCGCCGTTTCGGTCTTCAGCCGTGACGGGACATACAGGGCGACCAGGAGGCCGGCGCCGCTTTCGTAATAGATGCTGTCTCCATACTGGAACTGGCTCTCAAGACCGGTGCCATGGCAGCAGGTGTTGTCGGTGTCGAAGGTCTTGGAAGCCCCCGCCTGTGTGCCCATGAAGTAGATGGTGCCGCCGATGCCCTCATGATCGCCCGTGCCCAGCACGTGGTTGACCATGGTGTTTTCGTAGTAATCCATCTTCTCCACGTCGGGCTCGTAGGGGAAGAGGTCCCGGGTGAGCTTGAGCATGTTGTATGAGGCGCAGGATTCGGCCGAGTTCTCATTGAGCCTGGTGCCGATCACATCCGGCTGTTGGAACATCTCGCCGTCCCCCGTGCCGCCGAACGAGTATATGTGGTGTTCCACCACGCTGTTCCAGAAAAAGCGGGCGATCTGGTAATACCGTTCCTCATGCCCTGCCTCATAGGTCTTGAGGGCTCCCACGATCTGCGGAATGTGTTGGTTGGCGTGGAGGGAGCCCAGGGCGTCTATGTGCCACTCCATGGGTACGAAGAGTTTGTCGTTGTCGAAGAAGCGCGCCGCCTCCAGGTAGGTGTCGTCACCGGTCAACCGGGCCAGGGTGGCCAGGGATTCGTTCATTCCCCCGAATTCCCCTGCTATATACAGGCCCCACATCTTTTTCCGGTGACTGGGATCGAGGCGCTTCAACCGGGCATGGGTCCAGTCGCCGATCCCCCTGGCTATTTCGAGGGCCTGGGGAAGGCCGGCGACCTGGTAGGCGTCCAGCAGACCGGCCAGTATCTTGTGCAGGGTGTAGTAGGGCGCCCATATCTTCGGGTAGGTCGTGAATTGTTCGAGCAGGTCGAACTGCCGCTCGTCATAGGCGCTGAGGAAGCCCGGATGGATTCCGGGCCGCGCGGCGAAGGCCTCCTGGACGGTGCCGAGTTCCGATACCATGTATCCGAGCTTTCCAAGGATCCCCTGATCGCCGGTGGCCCCATAGGCCTGGGCCAGGGCGCTCAGATAGTGGCCTGTGGTATGCCCTCTCAGGTTGGAATCAGGCGTATCCCAACCGACCATGTCCGGGGCCCCCTTGGTGTCCAGGCCAGCGGCCCGCCGGAAATTGACCAGCATCTGATCGTCGTCGACGCTCTTGAGGAACCGCAGGCGCAGCCCCTGGGCCCTTTCGAAGGGGCTGCCGGGGGTCAGACGGACGGCCTGCATGGGGAAGGGGCGGACCTTCATCTTCCTGTCACTTGTCTTCGCGGCCAGGTGCTCTTTGATGACCACCCTTCCGGCGACCTGATAATCCGTTGCGTCCACATGCCCCGTGACCCGGTGTTCTCCCACCTGGTCATACCGCCGCCGTTCACCCCCGTCCCAGACGACGACCTGGGGCAGCACCTCCCCCTTGTCCGTCTTCACAACGACGACCTGGGGCAGGTAGAAGGTCTCGCCGACCGCATGCTCCAGCTCTATCGGATGGATCGCGTCGATGACGATGTGGTTGCGCTCCTCCAGTACATTGACCTCGTACACGACCTCTTCATCGACGCCGTCCTTTGAGAAGGTGGCCGTCAGGTTCACCGTCCGGTCCCCGATGCCATACGCCGGACGGGTGACCTTCCCCGTATCGGTGACATATCGGTCGTCGCCGGACTTCCAAGTGATATGGGACCCGTTCTTCCCCGAGGAGGGAAGATCCAGGTCATATTCGACCGTCCGGAGATTGCCCAGGTAGAGGCTTTGAATGTCATCCTTGACCGTGCGTTCCGCTTCCGTGACCATCGGCGCATCTCTCCTTCGACCGTACGCTTGCTACCCTGCTGCCAATGGTTCCATCGTAACGGCTGCCCCGGTTCCGACCGGTGTAGTAGAATCCAGAATAAGTAGATTATTTTTACTGATTGCCACAAGGTCAGGGTCGATTATAATGACATACTTCTGCGATGAGGAACCCCACCCCCTGCCTGAACTCATTTCGGCGGGCACCTTCATCGGCGAAGCCGGATGGAAGCACGACAGGCGGGTCATCAACAGCTATGAGATAATCTGCCTGACCCAGGGGGTCCTTCCCATCCAAATCGGCGATGACCGGTATATGGCCGGCCCCGGCACCTTTCTCCTGGTCCCCCCTCTGGTCGAGCATCAGGGGTTCCGACCCATCGGCGGAGGGTTGAAGTTCGATTGGTTCCACTTCAGCCTGACCGGCCTGCACCCCGCGGACCAGCCCGGCTCGGGTGACGGGGCACCGGACCGTCCCTCCATCCTGCTGCCGGGATACAGCGAGGAGCTGGTCATGGACAGGATCCATGTCATCACCAACCAGCTCCTGGACGTCTATGAAATGGGAGGGGACCAGGAGTACCTCAATTGCATACTGGCCTGCATTCTGCATGAGGTGACCATGCAGACCAGGAGGACCTTCCGGGAGCAGCCCATGGACCCCCACGGGCTGCAACCGGTCCATGACTGGATAAGAATCCACGCCCTGGGGCCGATCAGTCTGGAGCAGATCGCCGATTACTTCAATTACAACAAGAGCTACCTGTCACGCATATACAAGAAAAGGTTCGGCATCAACATCTCCCGGGAGATCGAACGTTTCCGGATGGAGGCGGCCAAGTCCCTCCTGGTCGAAACGGACGACACCGTCGACGAAATCGGCTCGATCGTCGGGTACAACGATGCGAAGTACTTCATGAAGACCTTCAAGCGGAACACCGGCATCACCCCCACCCGTTACCGCAGGACCTTCAATCAGAGGCATTTCAACTCGCACTAGGTCCCCGGCCCCGGCAGGCGGCGGACCGCCGGCAGGGTGAAGCATCGGGAACAATCGGTGGCTTTTCTTGACGCAACCGCGCCCGGCGATGGCCCTCCACCGCCACCCGACATAGGATGGAAGGTGCATGGAGGTTCCGCAATGAAGGGAGATTCCGAAATGCCGCACGTCGAACAACCCAAGTTGATTTTCAGCCAGATGATAGATCCCCGCCGCATAGAACTCTATTGGGACCAGGAGGTCGAGGGCGCCGCCGATCCGGACAATTTCCGCGTGGCCCTGGACGCAAGCCCGGTCGACCTGATGAACGACGAGGATGTGGAGTGGAACCTTCTCAATGTATATGAGCCGATAAAAAAACGGACCACCCTGATAACGCGGCATCCGCTGGACCACCGTGCCCTGGGGCGGCTCACTGTGCACACCGGATCCGCCATTCGGAACCGGCACGGGCAGCAGGCCGACCCCGATCGTACCTACGTGGTCAACAACTGGAAGGACTACTACACGCAGTTCACCAACTGCCGTTGTGGCATCGCCATCAAGTCCTCCGACGATGTGAGCCACTACACCCGGCTCCTCGCCGCTTCTCTCATCGACACCATGCTTTCGAAGGCGCCCGACATCGCACGGGCCATGGTCGCACAGGGGGCTGAAGTCGCCATCTATGGATTCCACGAGGATGTCTATGACATCCCCGAGCACAGGGGAGGGGCACAGATCATGGACCGTCCGGTCGAGGGGTACGGCGGCATGGTGGAAGACCCGGTCACCTCGATATCGGCGAAGAACATCCAAAGGATCACGGAGGGGATCGACCAGACCCGCTACCTCAATGAATCGATACTGGCGCACGAGTTCGGACATGCCATACACCTGCTGGGGATCAACCAGCTGGAGGACCGGTCGCTCGCCCATGAACTCGAAGAAGCCTACCGGCATGCATCCCGGACCGGTCTGTGGCCCTGCACCTACCTGATGGGCAACATCGAGGAGTACTTCGCCACCCTGACCTCCATGTGGTTCAACGTCATGGCCGAATCCGCCACGGACACATGGGACGGGGTCCGCGGCCCCCTGAACACCCGCAGCGAGTTGCGGGAATACGACCCCCAGGCCTATGCCCTGCTGGACCGGATATATCCGGCTGTGAATCTGCCATACCCCTGGAACACCAATCCCGTCAACCACGACTACTCGGGCCATATGGACCAGGTCCCCAAGCCCCCGGCACAGAGCCCCGACCCGTCGCTGTGACCGGTGAAAGGGTCGGGGGCGGCAAGGTGGCTTTCCAGGATGCAGACCCCTTGGATGGGCGTCCCCACCGGTGTGGCGTCCCCTGTGAAGCGTAGACTGCAACCTGACGATTTTCATAGAGCAGTGAGCACCCGGCTTCGGCCCGGCTCCGTATTGCGGGCGACAGAGCCCGAACGGGGCCTTCTTGTCATGCCATTGACATGTTCCATCAAGCCGTATGCAAATGTGCCGCTGCGGCATCGTCCTCAGAACGATGCCACCTTCAAGGGAAAACCCATCCACCGAATCATAGGAAAGAACGAAACATGACCGACAGAACACATGCCCCTTCCAGCGACGTCAGCGACAACCGGGAGAACTGGAACGACCGGGCCGAGATCCATGCACAAGGAGGGTACGGCGACCTGGGAGCCTTCGCCGACGATCCGACCGCCCTCACCCCGGTGGTCATGAAAGACATGGCCGTGCTCAGGGACCACCTCCCCGACCACACGGTGCGGGGACGCCGCCTCCTCCACCTCCAGTGCCACATAGGCGATGACACCCTGACCTGGTGGAGGTTGGGGGCCAGGGAGGTCCACGGGCTGGACTTCTCCCCCGCCGCCCTCAACCACGCCCGTCGGCTGGCCGCCCGTGCCCACGCCCCCATCACCTACGTCGAAGGTGATGCCCGTTTCGCCTCCGAGGCCATGCCCGACAAGAAGGGTTTCTTCGACCTGATCGTCACATCGGTCGGCACCATCACCTGGCTGCCCGACCTCCGGGAGTGGGCACAATCCATCGCCTCCCTCCTGGCACCGGGAGGCATCTTCATGATCAGGGACACCCACCCCCTCCTTTTCGCCCTGGACGAGGACGGCCTGACCATCGTGCAAGGTTGGTTCAGCGGGACCGAAATCACCTACGAGACCGATCAGACCTACACGATGAGACAGGATGACGGCGAGGAGGAAAGGACAGGAGGCATCGTCGGGAAAGCCGACACCCCGGGCCCCAGAATCACACACACGACCAACCACAACTGGGCGCACGACTTCCAGGAGATGACCGGGGTCCTCATCGACGCAGGCCTGACCATCAGGGCCCTGGGAGAGCATGACATCAGCGACTGGAAGGCCCTCCCCATGCTGGAGTACGACAAGGGGCGCCAGGGTTGGGTCATGCCTGAGGGCCTTCCCAGGATCCCCCTGACCTTCTCGCTGGTGGCGCAGAAGCCGGAAACCCTATAAGGACGTCGGCCCGGATGCCGCAGACCGGGCATCCGGGCCGACACCGCCACGACCGGCAGGGCCAGCCGAAGCCAGCCGGGAATCCCCATCGGGGCCATGGCCATCGGGATGAAACGGCCCCGGCGTTCTCACATCCGGCAGTGACGACGTTCCATAGTCCCTCTTGTCTATACCCCGGAGATGATTCGTTAGGTAGCTAATGAATCATAAGGAAGAAGGTCGGACTTGTCAGAAGACAAAAAACAGGGGGACTACGGCAAACAAATCAAGCGGGCCGCCAATCTGATGGCCAGGTCAATGGATGCCTATGCAAGGGGGTATGGCCTGACCGGAAGCCAGATGTCGATCATCGACTTCCTTGGTGACGGGCGGGACCATACCCAGCGGGACATCGAGGCCGAATTCGACATCCGAGGGTCAACAGCCACGGTGATACTGCGACGGATGGAGGCGAAGGGACTGGTCGTCACCCGACGGTCACCCGACGACGGCCGCCAGAAAACCGTCAGCCTGACCGAAGGCTCCAAGCCCATCCGAGCTGCAGCAGGAGCTTACATCCAGGCCCAGAGGGAGGCCATGACCGACAACTTCAGCAGGCAGGAACTCGACACCTTCCTGCGGGTGCTCTCCTACTTCATCCACTTGAACTCACAACCGGGCGAAAAAGAGCGACAGGGGGCCGAGACGACGCAAAGACCCTCGGTCGTATCCGGAAACGACGACGAGGGACGGGAGGGAAGATGAGGGCCGTGGAGAGCATGCCATCCGGAAACGAAACCGGCATATCCAAGAGGGTCGTGGGAGCGGTCATGGCCACGGGGATCATGTCCTTCTGCGGGGTGATCGTCGAGACGGCCATGAACATCACCTTCCCCACCCTGATGGACCAGTTCCACGTGGGGACGGGCAGCGTCCAATGGATGACCACCCTTTACCTCCTGGTTGTGGCCTCCGTCACCCCGCTCTCGGCCACCCTCAAACGGCGGTTCAGCAGCCGAACCCTCTTCCTGTGCTCCAACCTCCTCTTCCTCGCCGGACTGGTCATCGACGGCCTGGCACCCTGGTTCTGGATGCTCCTGGCGGGACGGGCCGTCCAGGGTCTGGGCACCAGCATCGCCCTCCCCCTCATGTACAACATCATCCTGGAGGAGGTTCCGCCGCGTCGCATCGGCACGATGATGGGCGTGGGAACCCTGATCACGGCCATAGGGCCGGCGGTCGGCCCCACCTTCGGAGGGCTGGTGGCGACCACCATAGGGTGGAGATACGTCTTCGCCATCCTCGTCCCCCTCCTGATCATCTCCCTGGTGCTCGGCCTGACCTGCATCCCCTCCAGGCCCGTGACAGGCAGGACCGCTTCCGTGAACCCTCTCGACCTTGTCCTGATCGTCCTCGGATTCTGCGGCATGATCTTCGGCATCAGCAACGCCCCGGCCGGGCCGTCGTCCTGGCGGTTCACGGGTGCTCTGGCGGCGGGCCTGTCCTGCCTGGTCTGGTTCACCTGGCGAGCTGCCCATGAGACCGGAGCCGTGATAGATGTCAGGCTCTTCACCGACGGCAGGTTCACCATGCAGGTCTGCGCCTTCATCCTCTTTGAAATCAGCGCCCTGGCCCTTTCATTCATCCTGCCGAATCATCTGCAACTGGTCAACGGGCTCACCGCCCTGCAAGCCGGACTGGTCGTCCTGCCGGGGGCTGCGGTTGGGGCCGTTCTGGCTCCACTGTCAGGCAGGCTGTATGACCAGCTCGGACCCGTCGTCCCGATCGTCAGCGGAAGCCTGATCTCCCTGTGCGGTCTGTTCGGGTTCGCCCTCTGCGGCCGCCACCTGTCCGTGACGCTGATACTGTGCCTCTACATCCTCTTCATGCTGGGCATCGGGTTGAGCTTCGGCAACATCATGACCAACGGCCTCCGTCGATTGACCGATGACCAGCAGGCGGACGGGAACGCCATATTCAATACGGTCCAGCAGTTCGCGGCCGCCGTCGGCAGCAGTCTGGCAGCCACTCTGGTGGCCGCCGGCCAGGCCACGACGAGCGACCGTCGATTGGGCACCATCGCCGGTTCCCGCAATGCCCTGCTCCTCCTTCTGGTACTGGGAACCCTGGAAGCCATCCTGGCCGCATGGGCGATACGGCGACACAGGGTTGAAACGGCCGGATGAACCTGCGGGTCGACCGATTGCGGCGCACGGGGCTCCCAGCGGGGCGCCACATCCCGGCGGCCGGAGGCTGGACGGGGCCGTCGTGGACTTCTCGACTATGCCACATCCCGGCGGCCGGGAGGGAACGACGAATACGGCCTCCAGGCAGGGTTCCCGACAGGGGCGCCATGCAAGAGGTGACACGGCCCCGTTCGAGGGGGTTGATAACCCCCCCCGTCTTGCCACATCTTGACTGCCGCCAGCCGGCACCCTATAATCCGAACCACCATCTTTCAACATGGAAAGTGGCTTCCGTATACAAGGAGGTGACGGATCGAGAGGGCACAAGCACCAATCCGGAATACAACTGCGGACAGGGCGTGTATCCAAATGATGTCATGCTGTCCTTGCGGACCATCACATACATGAGATTCTGAATCACCGACTTCACGAGGAGGGGGCCCGCATCACTCCTGAGGAATGTCGCTGCCGACGGTGTCGAATCAACGGAGAGGACGAAACGCATGATGCATCGTATCAGTCAACGAGTCAGGGCTTCCGTTTACATTCTGCTATCACTTGTCCTGATTGCCTCCGGCGCGGGTTGTTCCCGCTTGGATGCTTCGAGGAAAACCGTTGCACTCGACCAGATAGACATCTCCAAGGTGTACGCAGCTGCCTATCTGGTCCCGCAACGGGCCAGCGCCACCATTCCGGAAAACACCTACATGGCCTTTATCTATGCCGACGGATCCTACAGACTGGTCAAAACCAAGGATATGGAATACGGCAAGGTGTCTTGGACGCCAAAAGGCCTGTTCTTCGCCGACAAAGACAACGATTACTGGCTGGCAGAGGGGCAAAAGCCAAAAGTCGTACCCAGCCCCAAAGTCGACACGCAGGACACGCTTGGTGTGTTGCAAGACAACATAACCCATGTCGGAGTCTATAACGGGGGCTTCACCGAGGACGGGAAGGGATACAACGAGGACATCGTCCTTTTCGACGGTCAGAAAGCCGAAAAGCATCGCTTCCTGACGGACCACCCTGTTCCAAGCATCAGTGTTTGCGGAAGCTCCGTCTACGCCTATCAGCTTACCGACGATGGCGTCAATCTCAGCAGAGAGTTGATCCGCTTCTCATCTTTGATAGTTGACAATCACTATCACCCGAGAACGATAAGAACACGTGACAATATCCTGTCATCCGATAATGGCATCGTTCATAATGCCCCTTGCAGTAATGACAGCATCGTCTTTATCTCCGGCCAAGGAGGCAATTCTTCGACAATAAAACAGAAGCACAATGATCTGGATTATGATCTTCGCCGCTTTCTCACTGCCGAAGATACCGAAGGCGACAACTTTTCCTATGCAACCATAGAACAGTGGGATGCAAAAACAGGAAATCGTCGTGTCCTGCCCCTCGTCGACGAGGAGGCCAGACCGGTGCATTTCCAGGAAAACCAGATAGGATATTCACAGTATGATTCCCACTCACTGCACGGCGACCAGTTCTACTGGTGGTATGGGGACGGCGGCCTTTTGAGGACTGACGTCAACTCAGGAAAGACCGTCAGACTGAACAGAACCCATTACCAAAAGGACAATTGGTCCAGATCATGTTTCTGGGCCTCTTTCTCCGACAAAACCGTGGACGTCTGGTATCACCACATCAATGAACCCAACCGGGTGACGATCACCCGCCAGGATCTTGACACCGGCAAGACCATCAACACCATCGAGGTCAAGGGTCTGGAGAAAATCATCCACGGGGCCGGTGATTCCAACACCATCGACAGGAGCTTCGCCGTCAACCCCCGTGCAGAAAAGCTCATTTCAGGCCAGAAGGTGTGACATGGCCTCCGGCCTGTACTAAACTGGAGCAAAGCGAAGAAGCAGCAGGGGCGCACAACCGCAAGAGCATGGCGCACGAAGCCAGAGAGGGCCGACGCACGATGAAGAGCAAGACGAGGACAGACGAAGAGGGTCATTCCGCGAATGGGCGGACACGAAGGAATCATCGCGTGCGTATCGCCGGTTTTGCGGGCCTGGTCCTGATGCTCCTGGTCGGCCTGGCCTGGGCCGCCCTGGATTCCCTGTATCCAACGGACCATGGCCTGGGCGTGGTCAAGATGGACAAAATTAACATAGACCAGGTCTACGCCGTCACTTACCTGCAGGCCGACACCTATTCCCTCCTGCCACCCAACAAGTCGGGATATCTGGCCTTCATCTACCCCGATGGCACTTACAATCTGGTCAAAACAGAAGGAATCGGCAACACACTTGTCTCCTGGACCGACAAGGGCCTTTTCATCTCCGACAACAGCACCGCCACCTGGTTCAAGCCGGATGGCACGACACAGGCCACGCGTAAACCGACACCCGGCACACGGTCGCAGTTCGGACAGTATGCCTATGCCCCCCTGTCCGACGGAATCAGACACGTCAGCTTGAACGGCGGCGACTCCACCGACAACGGCAGGAGAGAGCAGGACATCGTCTACCTGGACAAGACCGGTGGGATCGGACGGCAGACCATCGAACGGCAGACCTTCGTCGCCGCCTCCAGCGAGCCATCCCTCTCCGCCTGCGGGGATTCGGCCTACGTCTTCGACATGCCCGAGACCAACAGTGACGACTCCAGGACCCCGGACAGGACCCGGATCAGCTCACTGGTCAAAGCCGGGTCCTTTCAGGCTGCGACGATCAAGGAAGTCGAGAACCCCCTCTCTCAGACCTCCATCGCGACACAGTCACCTCTTCCATGCTCCGGCGGAAAGATAATCTTCCTCGCCAATGAGGGCGGAAACGCCGACCAGGTGGGGAAGATGTCCAAACTGGGGCTGTCGCAAAAGGCCATTCAAACCCTGACCAAAGGCAAGAAGGGCGATGACTATGTAAGCCTGGTCGCCCTTGAGCAGTGGGACCCGCGAACGGGGGAACGCAAGGTCATCCCCCTGACCACCGAAGACGGTCAACCGATAGCACCCCGCGAGGGAGAGCGCACCGTCATGGATTCCACAGGCCTCTCCCTTCAAGGCCGGACCATGTACTGGCGTTATAAGGACGGTTCCCTCATGGCCACCGGCACAGGTGACGGGAGGACCAGGACCATCACACGGGATCAGAAGCTGAACGATCTGAACTCCATTAACAGCCTGACAACTTTCAACGACGGTTATGCCCACACCTGGTGGCTGTCCCCCGACAAGTCGGGAGACAAGGCCGATGCCGGCCACGTCGAACTGGCGAGAATCAACCTGTCCACCGGTTGGAAAGACAAGGTTCTTCCGGTATCCGGCCTGGGCAGGAACGTGTCGGGAAGACAGGCCTTCTCCTTCTTCATCGCGAAGGACATGATCATGAACCCCAAGGCCGACTCGATGATAATCGGCCCTGACACAACCACTCAACATGAGGTGAACCCTATGAGAACGACCGATTGGATCTGCATAATCGGGGCCCTGGTGGCCCTGGCCCTGGGAATCTGGATAGCCTTCCAACCGGTGACGTCACGTCGCCTGGTTGGAGCACTCTCGGGCATCATCGGACTGATGGGTCTGCTGACCGCCTTCAGCATCATCCCGGTCTATGGGGGTGTTCTGGGCGCCGTTTCCGGACTGCTTGCCCTGGCGGCAGGCTTCATGCCGGACAGGTCACACCCCGACCGGGACAGAGTGGAGGTGACGGGAGGCGGGGCCGGGACCGGCCCTGCCGCTGCCGATACCCCCGGCTCAGCGCAGGAACAGCTGTGATGAGGACGTTGGCACCCGATGGAAGGCCAACAATGACTTCAAGGTTCAAGGAGTAAACAATGCCTGTAAATTCACCGATCATGGCCTGGGTGGCCTCACTCGCCATCGTCTTCGCCGCCTGCCTCCTCCTATGGGTGGCCATAAACCCCCGTCTTCCCCGCCGCCTGTTGGGTGTCGTAGCCCTGGTGGTGGGCCTCATCTCACTGGTCTCGGTCTTCTCCCCGGATCCGGTGGGATCGGGGATCCTGGCCCTGACGACGGGCGTGCTGGGACTGGCCGCCGGTTTCCGCAAGGAGTGACAAAGGCTCCACGCCACAGCCCGCTCCTCCCGGTCCCCCGCTTTTCCACCTCCGCCGTATAGACTGGCAACGGTGGCCTGGCCCGAAGTTGCGACCGGCCCCATAGACAGGAACCAACGAGGTTAGGAAGAGACAAATGAGCGATAACAAGGTAGCTGTCGTCACCGGTTCGGCCAGGGGAATCGGGAGGGGTATAGCCCTCCAGCTGGCCCAGGACGGCTTCGACATCGTCGTTGCCGATCTGGAGGGCCAGAGGGAGTCGGCCGAGCAGACCGTGGCCGAGGTGGAGAAGATCGGCCGCCGGTCCTTCTTCCACCCCACCGATGTGTCAGACAGGGACCAGGTGTTCAACCTGGTCGATGAGGCCGCATCCAGGCTGGGCTCCTTCGATGTGATGGTCAACAACGCCGGCATCTGCCAGATCGTCCCCTTCACCGAGATCACCCCCGACCAGCTCGAACAGATTTCGAAGGTCAACATCTTCAGCGTGGTCTACGGCATCCAGGCCGCAGCGGCCAAGTTCCAGGAGCTGGGCAAGGAGCACGGCCACATCATCTCCGCATCGTCAATCGCAGGTTTCGAGGGCTTCCCGATCCTGGCCGCCTACTCGGCCACGAAGTTCGCCATCAGGGGCCTCACCCAGACGGCAGCCCAGGAGCTCTCGCCAAGGGGAATCACCGTGAACGCCTACGCCCCCGGCGTGGTGGACACCCCCATGTGGGGCTACATCGATGAGGAGATGGGCAAGCTCAACGGCAAACCCAAGGGGCAGAACCTTCAGGACATGAAGGACAGCATCGACCTGGGCCGTTTGGAGACCCCCGCGGACGTGGCCGGCGCCGTCTCATTCCTGGCCAGCGACAGGGCCAACTACGTGACCGGACAGACCCTGATCGTCGATGGCGGCATGCAGTACCGCTGACCCGTCAGTCACCGGCCCCGCCCCCATTGCCCCCTTCTCGATGAAGCAGGGCACTGGGGGCGGTGCTTTACCCCTATTCATGCAGGAGGAAATCCCAACCGCCCTGCCTGCCGGCCTCCTTGCCGGCCGCCACGATCAGCCCGTGGAACTCACACAGATCATCAAGACCGAACGAATCCAGGTCGATGAACCCCTCCTCGTGGCGGCGGGCCTGTTCGTAATCGCCCAGGTGGTCGTAGCCAAGCTCCCCCAGAAGACGGCGGGCGTATGTGTCCCAGATGAAGCACTTCTGGTCGAAGGCGTACAGACGGATGACATCGGCTGTTTCGGGTCCTATGCCAGGCAGGGAGATCAGCTGGTCCCTGAGACCGGGGTCGTCGCTGGCCTCGACATCGGCACCGGCCGTCCCCCTTCCCACCAACCAGGCAGACAAACCCAACAGGGCCCGGGCCTTGGCCTTCATGAAGCCGCTGTGGCGGATCAGATGCTGCAGACGGTCCGGCTCCACGCCGGCCATGGCTCCGGGGTTGAGCAGGTCTTCGGCCCGGAGCCGGTCAAGGGAAAGGCTCACGTTGCCCCAGGCGGTGTGCTGCACCAGAATGGACCCGACCATCATTTCGAAGTCGCTCTCGGCCGGCCACCAATCCTGCCTTCCGTAACGGCCCAGAAGTCGGTCGAAGAGCTCAAGGGCCCCCATCCGGCGGTCATGGTCTTTCCGATGGACCCCTGACGGGTCCGGTGACGAGACGGCCCCCCACCTCCTCGATGTCGGCTTCGACACGGTCCGCCCGGAGGCTCCCGTTGCAGGCATGGCCCTTGCCACACTTCCCCCTGTCGAAATCAGGTGCTCCACGGTATTTCAGCCTTCTGACCGCAGACCACAGGACCGTCCCTCCCCTGCAGGAACGGAAGGGCAGGCCGGGGAACGGGCTGCGACACCCGTTCCACACTCAACCTGCCCTTTTTACAGTCCCTTTTCCAGAAGCGGTCATTCCTGGCTCACAGCCGACCAATCCGACCGGTTGCGGACCAGGCCTGAATCTAACCGCAACCGGTCAGATACCGAAGGTTTCCTTTGCGATTTTCTCTATCGTATCGCCGCTGAGTTCGGCGGCATCGTTCTTGGTCTGATTGATTCTGCCGAAGAGGCGGTCCGCTTTGTCGTAATCCAGGGGCTTGCCCAACTCCTTGCTCAGATCCACCAGCTGATCGATGGTCTCCAACTTGCCCAACCTGTCTACCAGGGTCTTCTCATCCATAGCAACACCTCTGTTTCCGTAGGGTCCTTGTTGACACATCCATTCTAGTGCGGTCGCCACGGTTGGGGACAATCCGGGTGGCGCGCACAGCGGCGACTGCCGTCAGATCAGGTCGTAGGAGAAGCGCCTGATCCGTTCGAGGGTCTCTTGGCTCTCCTCCAGCCAGCTCATGCAGACCGGGTAGACATGCCCCAGAGAGACCCCCTTCGCCGGTCTCACGTCGTGCAGCTCGAAGACCTTACCCTGCCTGCTCAGAGCGAGCGCCAGGGCCAGACTGTTGTCCTGGATGAAGTCGTCGCTGCTGGTGTTCAGGAAGAGCGGCGGGAAATCCACCTGGCCTGCCATCCTGTCCAGATCGACATACCGCCTGGCCCCGGTGGCACCGAAGGACCTGAAGAACCAGGGGGACATGAAGGCCAGCGTATCCACAGGGGAACCGGTCCTGTCGAAGTCACCCTCGGTCAGGTCCACGTAACCGGTCAGATCGAACAGGCCCGATATGAAGGCCCCACCCGTGAAGTGCAGTCCGGAGGGTACGATCCCGATGGCCTGGGCGAAGTCTTGGGAACACTCGACAGCAAGTGTGTACAGGCCCAGGGTTCCCCCGGCCGAATCACCGGTGAGGAAGACCTTCCCCGGGTCCACGGGGTACTCACCCATATGGTCCCTTATCCAGGCCAGGGCCAGATTCACGTCCCTGAGCTGGTCCATGAAGTCCTTCCTTGGCGCCAGGCCATAGTTCAGCGAGAACACGGCGAAACCTTCCTTGGCCAGGTGGGTGCAGAAGTTCCGGTTTAGCTCCTTGTATCCATAGACGAAACCACCCCCGTGGATGTCGATGTAGACCGGGGTGGTCCTGCCGGCTCGGACGACCGACTCGTGAGGCAGGTAGAGGTCTAGGAGGTGGGGCCGTGACCCGTCATCCACATAGGGTATGTCGTTGATGCAGTCTATTCCCTCGGGCACCGACCAGTAGGGGCGGCGGGTGTTGTCCAACCTGGCCGTCCCCACCCTGGAGGAGACCGCCATCCGCTCGATCGCCGTGGGTTCCGGACCGATGTCCCCATCCACCTCGGTCCACTGGGAGAAGAGCCTGCGTTCCTCATCGCTCATTGTCATGTCATCCATGCTTCCGCCTTCATATGTCTGCCGGGAGCCGCCCACATCGGTGCCGCCCTGGGTCTCCACCATGGAGATCTCGCCGGCTCAGCCACTACCAGTCTATGACAGGAACCCCCCTCAGCCTCTCCACGCCCTGGGATGGCCGGAACGCACACAGGACCGGTCTCCTACAATGGTAGGAATACACAAACCGCCGCAGGCGGTCACGACGAAGGGATGGGTGGTCGACGATGACAATAGCGAGCTGTCTGGGGGTATCAGCCACGACCTTGGACCTGCCTGTGGGATCCGCCATACCTGCCGACAAGAGCCTCCTGCCCCTGGCGGCCTTCTATACCCGGCCGCCGGTGTCCACCAGACTCAAGCAGCACTTCATCAACGGAATCGAGTCCGTGACCATGCTCTCCCTCCTCCGACCCTCCACCACAGGTTTGGATGAGGGCAAGAAGATAAAGGAAGTCCTGGTCCTCGGGGTCCAGCTGAAGACCGGGAGTCTGCCCATGGATGCCTTGGAGCACATGGCCATGCTCCGTCCGCCCGGAATCCTCTTCGTCTGCGTCCGCCAGGCCGCCCTGGCCGGTGACCCCCAGGCCGAGGTGGCTCCCGACGGGACAACCGGTGACGGTACGGCCGGGGGAACCTGCTGCCTGGTCGTCAGACGGCCCCTGCCCACCAAGGTGGGGCACGAGGCCCGTCATGCCATGTATTCCAGCCCCTGGTCCCCCTCCGACAAGACCAGGCTGACCATGTCCGGCAACGACATGGACGGACTGTGGGAGAGTCTGAACGCCCAGGTGATCCTTGGCAGCGATGACCCGGAGGACCTTGACGCCCGCGTGGCCAACCGCGACCACATAGCCGACCTGCAAGCCCAGGAGCGCAAGCTGGCGGGGGACCATGCCAGGGCCAGATCCACCGCTCAACGGAACGAGATATACGCCAAACTCCACAAGGTGAGAACAGAGCTGGAGGGTCTCGGGGGGCAGGCCGAATGACCCTGGCCGACGTTCACAAGGAGGCAGGAGGTGGCGTACCCCAGGGCGTCAGGCAGGGATGCCGCACGGGGTGGCAAAAGCAGACGGCAGACAGCAGATGGCCAGACAGCAGATAGCAGACGGCAGACAGCAGATGGCCAGACAGCAGACGGCAGACGGCAGACGGCAGACGGCTCGGTGAGGGCAGGACGGGGCCGCGAACGCCTTTCTGAGGACGACAGGTCCTGCGGCTTCGATTCTGGGCTGGACATGAAAGGGCCGGCCCCGTTCGGGGGCCGGCCCTGAATCCGGCTATCGGCCGTCAGGTCGTGGATCAGTCGAATTCGGTGATGACGGAGCGGATGACCTCGCCCCTGATCAGCTGCTGATAGGCCTCGTTGATCTGGCTCAGCTTGATGTGCTGGCTGACGATGTCATGCATGTTCAGCCTGCCGTCCACGGCGAAGTCCGCATACATGGGGATGTCATGCTTGATGTTGGTCGACCCCATCCAGACCCCCTTGAAGGCACGCTGATGGACGAGGAGGTCGGCCGGATTGATCTCGAGGCTGACCGTGGCATCCGGCTTGGCCAGTCCGATGCAGTAGGCGGTGCCGCCCACGCCCAGCATGTCCCAGGCCTGCTTCATGGTCGAGGTCAGCCCGATGGCCTCGAAGGCCTGGTCCACTCCCCCGTCGGTCAACTGCCTGACCTTGGCGACCGGATCCTCGTTCTTGGAGTTGATCACATCAGTGGCGCCGAACTTCTTCGCAAACTCAAGCTTGCTGTCGAACACATCGATGGCGATGATCCTCTTGGCCCCGCAGATCCTTGCCCCGGAGATGATGTTCAGACCGATGCCGCCGGTGCCGATGACCGCTACGGTGTCGCCGGGACGCACATGGGCCGTGTTGATGACAGCCCCGGCTCCGGTGATGGTGGCGCAGCCGATGCAGGCCGCCTCGGACCAGTCCACCTGATTGTTGACGACGGCCAGCTGGTTCTCATGGATCAGCGCCTTCTCGGCGAAACCGCCGGTGCCGAAGGCCTGGGTGATGGGACGGCCATCAGGGAAGGAGAGGCGGGGCTTCTGTCCCGGGGCACGCACGCACTCCTGCTGCTGCGTGCAGGATTGCGGCTGCCCCTTAAGGCAGTTGGCGCAATGCCCGCAGACCTGCTCCAGGGAGGCCACCACGTGGTCACCCACCTTGATCCCCGACACCTCGGGCCCCACGGCCTCTACTATGCCGGCCACCTCATGGCCTATGACAGCCGGGAAGGGGAAGAACTTATCGTCATCCTCAACCAGATGGAGGTCTGAATGGCACAGGCCGGAAGCCTGGACGTCGACAAGGACCTCCGCACCGATGGGGTCGTCGATGACGATCTCCTCAGGCTGGGCGAAGCCCTTGCCTATTCCATAAGCCACCGAGGCCTTGATTTTCTGAGGCATGCGCAGTCTCCTTCATACAGTCGCGTCGTCTTTGCACGCACACGCGAACAACCGTCGGATGAACAATATCTGCAACATCCGGTGGGCTGCGCCCAGGTGATCGGTGAAACCGCCGGCCCCTGCGCTGCAGCCCCTCACGAGAGTCAGTATAAGCGGCCCGAAAAGCCGGGAGGGGCAATGAAACCGATTTGTTAGCAAGCTCAGCGTTTCGCAATCATCAATGAACAGGAAATGTTAGGCAAATGCAAGGATGGTCACACGAACGTACAAAGATTCCTGCCTCCCCTCCCCGCCTGCCGCCTGCTGCATCCCGCTGGATACGGGGTCCCGACCCGCACGCCCGGCCGTTCAGACCCCGCCCTCGTCCCCTGGAGATAGAATCGTCGCCATGTGTGGAAGATTCGCCGCAGCCCTTGATTACAGCCAGTTGGCAGCCAGGTTCCACGCCCGGCCTGCCCAGGGGCTTCCGGCCGCCTCCTGGAACATATCCCCAGGCAGCCAGATCGCCATCATCGCCCAAGATGCGAGAGGGGTCCGCCACTTGAACCCGGCCACATGGAACCTGGTACCCACCTGGTCGCCGACCGACCGCATGGACTATCCGACCCACAACGCCCGTGTGGAAACGGCTACAGACAAACGGACTTACTCAGAGGCGGCCCGGTCCCACCGGGCCATCATCCCGGCCACCGGCTACTACGAGTGGGATGGGGATCACAGACCTTTTTACTTCTCATCACCCGAGGGCGGCCCCCTCCTCCTGGCCGGACTATACAGCTGGTGGAGGGCCGATGAGGGGTCAGCCTGGAAACTGACGGCGACCATACTGACCACCCGGGCCGAAGGAGGCGCCGCCCGGGTGCATGACCGGATGCCGGTCCTTTTGGATGACGACCTCTGCGACGATTGGTTGGACCCTCAAGTGGACGGCGGGACGATCCTCCCCCGGGCCGCCGGCGCGGGGGCCCGCTTGTCAACCCGCCTGTCCATGCGCCAGGTGGCCCCTGTCAAGGGCGACGGCCCCGATCTGATCGAACCGATCGCACTCAGATACTGAAGCCCAGCTCCTGAGAGGCTTCCGTCGGGACCGGGTCGAAGGCCCAGTACTCGCTCAGGTTCTCGTCGGAGGACAGGCTGCGGATTTCGGCCTTGTCGATGTAGACCTCCCCCGACAGGTGGTCCGTCTCATGCTGGAAGATGCGTGCAGGCCAGCCGTGCATGACCTCCTCGTGCCGCTTGCCGGAGACGTCCTGCCAGGTTGCCTTGATGTCCAGCCAACGCCTGCGGACCGCCTGATACCCCTCGAAGGAGAGGCAGCCCTCATAGAAGGAGGCCTGGGTCTGGCTCACGGGTTCATAGGAAGGGTTGATGATGGCCCTAAAGGGAAGCTCGGCTATCTCACGGGGGTCGTCCTCATCGTCCCTGATATGGTCCTCGATGACGGCCAGGCGCAGGCCCAGGCCGATCTGCGGGGCCGCCAGCCCCACCCCCGGGGCATCCAGCATGGTCCGGTGCATGCACTCGACCAAGCGGTTGAGGGTCTTCTTGGACAGCTGTCCCTTGTAGTCGGCCGCCGGCTGGCGCAGGACGGGCTCACCCATCTGGACGATGGGGAGGATGCCGTCCCCTCCCACCTCGGACAGCATCCGGTCGATCTCCCGGCTCAGCTCCACATCGACCTTGTCCTTGCTTGCAAACATCGCACACTCCTGAATTCTCCGTGGCCCCGAGGGGCCTGATTGATCAGCCGCCGGTACAAGGCGGCCGGGGGTCGGCCGGGCACCGTCGAAATCAGATGGACAACTCGTCCGCAACCACCTGGGCCAGGCGGCGGCAGACCTGGTCTGCCTCCTCCTGGGTTGCGGCCTCGACCATCACCCTGACCAGGGGTTCCGTTCCGGAGGGCCGCAGGAGGACCCTGCCCGTGTCTCCAAGGGCGGCCTCCTCCCGTTCCACCGCGGCCTGGATCTTGGCGTTGGTCCTGGCTGCTGCCTTGTCCACGTGGGGGACGTTGATCAACTGCTGCGGCAGCTGGGGGAAGTCCGCCGCCAGCTCCTTGAGGCTCTTGCCCGAACGGACCACCTCCTTGGACAGGGTGAGGGCGGTCAGGGTCCCGTCGCCGGTGGTGGCGAACTCACGATTGATCACGTGCCCGGACTGCTCCCCGCCTAGGGTGTAGCCCCCTCGCAGCATCTCCTCCAGGACGTACCGGTCGCCCACGGCGGTCTGGACCGTGGCTATGCCCATCTCCCTCAGGGCCAGTTTCAAGCCCAGGTTGCTCATGACGGTGACAACCAGTGTGTCGTTGGCCAGTTTGCCTTCTCGCTGCTTGGCCCGGGCCAGGATGCCCATGATCTGGTCCCCGTTGACCATGTTGCCCTCTTCATCCACGGCCAGGCAGCGGTCGGCGTCCCCGTCGAAGGCCACCCCCATGACCGCATCGGTGGCCCTGACCATGGCCTGAAGCTGTTCCGGGTGCGTGGATCCGGCTTTCTTGTTGATGTTGTAACCGTCAGGCGATGCATTGATGACCACCACGTCGGCCCCGGCCCTCCGCAGGGCCTCGGGAGCCACAACGGAGGTGGCCCCGTTGGCGCAGTCGGCCACGATCTTCAGGCCCTTGAGGGGCATGGGTTGGGTCTTGTCGGGAGCCACAGGGGCCACGGCCTCGACCAGGTGGTCTATGTACATGTTGGTGGCAGTGGCGGAATCCTGGGAGATCCGGCCCACGCCGTCACCGGTTGGCCGGTCCCAGTCCTGCCCGAGGACGTTCTCGATCTCGTCCTCCTTGCTGTCCTGGAGCTTGAAGCCGCCCCTGGCGAAGAACTTGATTCCGTTGTCTGGCATGGGGTTGTGGGAGGCGGAGATCACCGCCCCCATCTCCACGTTGAGGACCCCGGTCAGGTAGGCGATGCCGGGGGTGGGGATGATGCCTGCATCGATCACGTCGAATCCGCCCGCGCTCATGCCGGCGGCCAGGGCCGAGGCGAGGAAGTCGCCGGAAACCCTGGTGTCGCGACCGACCAGGGCCCTCCTGCGACCCTTGTCACCCTGGGATCCCTGCCCGAGCACGCGCACGGCCGCATCGCCCAGATCCAGGGCCAGCCGGGCGGTCAGATCCCTGTTGGCCAACCCACGCACACCATCGGTACCGAATAGTCTTGGCATTCCGCTCCTCAATCCAATTGGAAGGCCTGTACAACCCACCTGTGTCAATGAAACCAATGATACCCGCAGTCCGCCCGGAAGAAGGCCCGGACAAGACGGGAGCCCGGTGGGGCGGGGCCGCATGGACCCTGCCCGCCCGGGCTCCCGTTGCGGCCCTCAGTTCAGGCGTTCGTTGTAGGCCCGGACCTTGAGGGTCCGGCGGGAGTCCTCCACGTTCTGGATGATCATCCCGCGCAGGGCCTTGTCGGCTTCACCATGGGACTCCAGCCACTCGTCTCCCCCCTTGGCCAGGGCCACGGGGTCGGCCAGGTAGGGGTAGAGGCCCCCGGTCGACAGGGGGTTGATCAGGGTCTCGGCCATGTGGAAGGTCTTGTGCTCCCAGATCCAATCCACACTCTGGTAGAACTTCGACACATAGGGGGCGAAGAGGTCCGCGTCTCCGGACAGGGAGAACCCGTTGGCCACGGCCTGCATCTGGGAATTGGTCAGCCCCTCGTCGTGCAGGGCCTCGTCCCAGGCCCAGGCCTTGGCCTTCTGTGTGGGGAGGCTGGCAGAGGCGCCTGCGGCGAACTCCCGGTTCACGATGGTGTCGCGGGCTGCCAGCTCCCGGTCGATCTCCCCGTCGTCCAGGAGGTCATGGGAGGCCAGGGCGGTGATGATCCCCCAGCGGGCGTTGTTGTCGACCACGAACCCGTCCAGGCTCAGGTTCCCGCTGAGCAGACCCCGGGCATTGTCCTCGAAGTCCGCGTCCTCCCCATAGGAGAGGTAGGCGTTGACCAGCTGGAACTGCTCATCCGAACCGGGCTCGGCCTTACGGGCCAGATCCCATAGGCTGGATGCCACCAGCTGGCGGACCGGCCGGCGACGGCGTCCCGCCACGTAGTCCCGGGAGGCTTTGCCGATGGAGGCGATGATATAGCGGAAGCTGGTGGACTGATGCTCGGTGGAGAGTGCCTTCAGGGACACGCTGATGAAACGCTCGGCCGGGTAGTCGCCGTCACGGGTCATGTCCCAGAGGTTGAGGCTGAGCAGGGCCCTGGTCAGGGAGTCTTCGACCTGGTAGAGGTGGTCCTCGACAAACGCGAGGGAAACCGGGTCGAGACGGAGCTTGGCATAGGTCAGGTCATCATCGTTGACCAGGATGAGACCAGGGCGCTTCAGCCCCTTCACAGCTGCCACCTCGGTCTGCTCCCCGTCCACATCCAGCTCGAAACGATTGGTTCGGACCACCTGGCCCTGGTCATTCAGGTCGTAGAAGCCCACGGCCAGACGGTGGGGGCGGAGGACCGGGTGATCCTCCGGAGCGGACTGCCCGATGGTCATCGATGTGATGACCCCCTGGTCGTCTGTGGACACCTGGCTGGTCAGGGTGTTCATGCCCGACTCCTCCAACCAGAGCCTGGACCACTGTCTCAGGTCACGCCCGCTGGTCTTCTCCAGCTCTCTCAGGAGGTCGGCCAGAGTGGCGTTGGAGAAGGAATGGGCCACCAGGTAGTTGTGTATGCCCTGGAAGAAGCGGTCACGGCCCACGTAGGCGACCAGCTGCTTGAGGACGGATCCTCCCTTTGCGTAGGTGATTCCGTCGAAGTTGACCTCCGTGTCGTGCAGGTCGTTTATGGGCGCCACAACCGGGTGGGTGGTGGGAAGCTGGTCCTCATTCAGGGCCCAGCCCTTCTCCCCCATGCAGAAGGTGGTCCAGTCGTCGGACCACTCCGTGGCCTCGGCCGTGGCCAGGGTCGACATGAACTCCGCGAACGATTCGTTCAGCCACAGGTCGTTCCACCACTTCATGGTCACCAGGTCACCGAACCACATGTGGGCCAGCTCGTGCAGGACGGTCTCCACCCGCCGGTTGATCTGGGCGCCGGTGGCCTTCGACTCGAAGATGTAGCTGTCACGGATCGTGACCAGGCCTATGTTCTCCATGGCCCCGGCGTTGTATTCGGGCACGAAGATCTGATCGTACTTGGCCCAGGGGAAGGGGACGTCCCAGGTCTTGGCGTAGAAGGCGAAGCCCTTCTTGGTGATGTCGAAGAGGTAGTCGGCATCCTTGGCCAGGGCCTCCTTGAGGGACTGGCGGCAGTACAGGCCCATGGGTATGGTCCTGCCGTCCTCGTTGGCGTACTCGGTGGTCCAGGCGGCATAGGGGCCGGCCGCGAAGGCGGTCAGGTAGGAGCTCATGACCGGGGTCGTCTGGAAGGTCCAGCGCTTGGCCGTCTCCTTCCTGCCGCCCTCCAGCGTCCCTTCCGCGGTCTGGGCGTCCAGGTCCTGGACACGGTCGGCCGGCATGTTGGACAGGACCGTCCAGGAGGCGGGGGCGGTCACGGTGAAGTCGAAGGTGGCCTTGAGGTCGGGCTGGTCGAAGACGGCATAGACGCGACGGGCGTCCGGCACCTCGAACTGGCTGTAAAGGTAGACCTGGCCGTCGGCGGGATCGACACTGCGGTGGAGGCCTTCACCGGTGTGGGAGTATACGCACAGGGCACGCACCTTGACCGTGTTCCGGGCAGCCAGGTCCTTCAGGATGATCCTGCTGTCCTGATAGGCCTCTGACGGGTCGATCCGGCTCCCGTTGAACTCGATCAGGCTCACCTCGTCGGCGATCAGATCCAGGAAGGTGGACTCCCCCGGTTTGGCATCGAAGGCGATCTCCGCCTCGGAGGTGAAGGTCTTGGGCCCCTTGGTCAGATCGAGGTCCACGGTGTACTTGACATTGGAGACGACGATGGACCTCTCCTCGGCCTCGACTCGCGTCAGATTCGCTCCTGGCATGGTTTCCTTTCGTTCAAACAGATGCTTGTTCGCGCCCTCCCCGCCTGCCGGGGTTGCGGGGTGTGAGGGGATGGCCGCAATCATTACAAGTCTATCCGCACCTCTGCCTGACATCCGGCTGCAGGGGGCCCGTTTCATGGAGGGGGGCCGGCCCGGAAAGGAATCCGGACCGGCCCGCATATGCACCTTTCGCCCCTGCCCGGCCTCAGCTCTTGGGCTGGACGTCGGTGGCTATGTCGGCCACGACCGGGACGATCATCGGGCGGCGGTGGAGCTTGCGCGAAATCCAACCTCCCAGGGTCCTGCGCATGAGCTGCTGGAGCTGGTAGGTGCCGGTGGTCCCCTGGGCCATGGCCTCCTCCAACTGGTCCACGATCTGGGAGCTGATGGCCTTGAACTCGCTCTCGTCCTCGGCCACGGCGTTCAGATAGAACTTGGGCTGGGAGACCACCTGGCCGGATTCGGTGTCCACCACGGCGAAGGCGGAGACGAAGCCCTCCGTGCCCAGGATGCGGCGCTCTTCCAACTCGTCGTCGGTCAGCTCGCCCACGGAGTCCCCGTCGACGTAGACATACCCGCAGGGCACGGAACCCACCACGGCGGCCTGGCCGTGGTAGAGATCCACCACGTCGCCGTCCTCGGCCAGGACCACGTTCTGGGGGTCCACGCCGGTCTTGACGGCGATCAGGCCGTTGGCGACCAGGTGGCGGTTCTCCCCGTGGATGGGCATGGCGCACTTGGGCTGGATGATGTTGTAGAAGTGGAGGAGTTCACCCTCGTCGGAGTGGCCAGACACATGGATGGCCGCGTTGTCGCGGTTGACCACCTTGGCCCCCATGCGGACCAACTTGTTGATCACCTTGTAGACCTCGTGCTCGTTGCCGGGGATCAGGGAGCTGGCCAGGATGACCGTGTCGAACTCGTTGACGGTGATGTCGCGGTGGGTGCCGTCGGCGATCCTGCCCAGGGCCGCCATTGGCTCGCCCTGGGAACCGGTGCACATGTAGACCAGCTTCTCGTCGGGGATGTCATGGGCGTCCTTGAGGTCGACGATGGTGTTCTCGGGCAGGTGGAGGTAGCCCAGGTCCGACGCGATGGACATGTTGCGGACCATGGAGCGGCCGGCGAACACCACCTTGCGGCCGTACTTGTGGGCCACGTCGACCACCTGCTGGACGCGGTGGACATGGCTGGAGAAGGAGGCCACGATGATCTTGCGCTGGGCTTCGGCGAAGGCCTTGTCCAGGGCAGGGGCGATCGAGATCTCAGGCTTGACGAAGCCGGGGACCTCGGCGTTGGTGGAGTCCGCCATGAGCAGGTCCACGCCTGATTCGCCCAGCCTGGCGAACTCGCGCAGGTCGGTCAGCCGGTGGTCCAGCGGGAGCGGATCGATCTTCATGTCGCCCGTGTCGATGATGTGGCCGGCTGGGGTGCGCACGGAGACGGCCAGGGCATCGGGGATGGAATGGGTGACGGCCACGAACTCCAGGTTGAAGGGGCCGACCTTGAGCTTGTCGCGGCCGTTGACCTCGACCTCGGTGGGCTTGAGATGGTGCTCCTCGCACTTGGCGTTCACGAAGCCCAGGGTCAGCTTGGACCCGATCAGGGGGATGTCCGGACGCAGTTTGAGCAGGTAGGGCACCCCGCCGATGTGGTCCTCATGCCCGTGGGTCAGGACCAGGGCATCGACCTGGTCCAGCTTGTCCTTGATGTAGCTGAAATCGGGCAGGATCAGGTCCACGCCCGGCTGCTCCTCCTCGGGGAAGAGGACGCCGCAGTCAATCAGGAGAATGTGACCGTTGTACTCGATCACGTTCATGTTGCGGCCGATTTCACCCAGACCGCCCAGGGGGACTATGCGCATGGACCCCTTGCGGTACTTCGGTGGCGCCACCAGCCTGCCCTCGGTCTGCGTCCCCTTGCCGCGCTGAATGGCGCCTGAGGAGCGCCTGCGGGTCGCGGAACGGTCCTTGCCGGAACCGTTGCCGCGACCGTTGGCCGCCTTGGCGCCCTTGCGGTTACGGCTGCGGTTGCGGTCGCCCGCCTGCTGGGATTTGCGCTTGTTGGTCTGTTCTTCTGTTTTCTTTGCCATTTCCACTTGGATTTCTGTTATCTGTGCCCCCGCCTCTGCGGGGACGACGTTATTCCGGTCCCGCCCTTCCTGCGGACGGCACCACGGTTGTAAAGGTCACATCGGTCCTGATTGCCGGCCCAACCGGACCGGAGCCACCCTCCCCCTCCTGGGCGCAAGGCCCCGGCCCGGCACCGGACGGCCGGCATCCCCGGGGTTGTGGCCGCACATGCTCATAAGGCTCACGCTACCTTCATACGGGGACGCAGCCCCATCACGATCTCAGGGGGTCGGGTCAGGCACGGCCTGTCTGCGTCGGCTCAGAGCCCAGCCGGCCAGGGCCAGCGGTATGGCGCAGAAGGTCACGATGGCGGGGATGGTCATGCCGCCATGGGGGCCGAAGCGGTCCAGGGCCACACCGGCCAGGGTGGAGCCGAAGGAGGTTCCGATGGAGCCGCCGGTGGACAGCCAGGAAAGACCCTCGGTCAGGGTGCGGGAGTCCACGCTCTCACGGACGATCAGGTTGCCGGTCGCGAAGATGGGCGAGACGCATAGCCCGGTCACCACCTCCGCCAGACCCAGGTAGACCAGGTTGTCCATGACCAGGCGGAAGACCACGTACCCGGTCGTCAGCAGGCAGAGGAAGAGGACCAGGTAGCGCCAACGGGACCCCTTGAGCCTGACCGAGCCGAAGATGACGGCCCCGCACAGGGAGCCCAGGGCGAACAGGGCCAGCTGGAGGCCGACGGCCCCCTCCCTCCCCAAGGACTTGGTCAGGGCCGTCACCGAGACATCGACCGCGGAGAAGCTCATGTTGAAGACGATGAACACCACAACCAGGAGGGCGACTCCCGGGTAGAGGAGGGCGCTGCGGGCTCCTCCAAGCCTGTCACCCCTGCCCGGCAGGACCGCCCCCGACCCGTCGACCGGGGATTCGGCCCCCTCGTCAATCTGGCCAGGGACCACCTTGACGATGGCCGGGGGTTCCGTGGAACGCATGGAGAAGAAGGCCAGGCCGCCTGCCAGAAGGGCCGCGGCAGGAACGAAGAGCTGGGCGACCGGGTTGACCGAGGTGGCCAGGTAGGCCGAGAGGATCGGGCCCAGGATGAAGACGCACTCATCCAGGCCCGATTCCAGGGCGTATGCCGTGTTGAGCAGGTTGGTCCTGTCGTCACGCAGGACCCAGGCCCAGCGGGTGCGGACCAGGGCTCCGAAGGCGAACTGGGTCAGGCCCATCAGGGCGGCCAGCAGGAAGAGGAATCCCAAGGGCACCCTGTTCATGGCTCCGAAGGCGAAGGTGAGGATGGCGGCCGCCTGGACGAGGAGGGCCGCCAGACCGACCCGGCGCTGGCCGAACCTGTCGAAGAGGCGGGCGTAGACAGGGGTCACCACCGCCGCCGAAAGGGTGTAGACGGCGCTCATCATGCCGGCCGAGGTCCATTCGTCATAGATGTTGTTAAGGGCCAGGACGATGCCCAGTCCCATCATCCCCAGGGGGACGCGGGCCAGCACGGCCGCCAGGCAGAAGCCCCTGGCGCCCGGATAGGTGAAGAGTCTGACGAAGGGCGATCGCTCTGCCTCCATGGTCATCTCCCCCGCCTGATCTGGTCGCGTACGGAACCGGCGTAGATGAAGATGTCATCGACGCCCTCATAGAAGTCGCCCTCGGGGCGCAGATTGCCGCCGGCCGCTTCCTTGCCGGCAGCAGCCCCCATCCGCCTGGCGAAATCGGGGTAGTCACCGCTCTTCAGCTCCGCCAGGCGTTCCATCCCCTGATGGTCGTAGTAACCCACATCGCAGGAGGAATCGGTATGGAGATAGAAACGTTCCACGCGGTGGCCGGCCAGATAATCCAGAAGGTCGGACCAGAGGGTCCTGCCCACCCCATGTCCCCGGGCTTCCTTGGCCACCAGGAAGAGCTTGAGTTCGGCGCCCTCCGGACCGTCCAGGCCGACCTGGCCCTCCAGTGCCACCTCCGTGTCACGCCAGGCGACGGCATCGGCCAGGAACCTGGTGCCAAGCCCGGTCCGCCCAAGCTGCCGGTCCACCTGGGGCAGGAGGTCGGCGGCCCGGTCGAAGAGGACCGGGTCCCCCTTCACGCCCAGGAGGGTGACGCCCATGAAACGGCCGTCAAGTGTGGCGACCGCCCCCCTGGTCGTCTCAGTCAGGTACTGGAGGATGAAGTGGGCGGCGCTCAGCCGGGAGACCTCGCCCCCCTCAGGCTCGTCGACCTTCCATGTCCGGTCGAATTCACCGACAAGGCTGTCCACGTCATCCCACACCAGGGGGCGCACCGCCACCCTCCTGTCGGCCTTCGCGGTCCTTCCGGAATCCAGGTCCGTCATCTTTCCCACACCTATCCCCGGGCCAGGGCAGGAGGAAACCCCCGTCAGGGTCTTGTTCGCTCTCCTGCCATGCCCGGCATACATCGGGCACCCGTCGCCGACGATCGATCGGCGGGGTCTGCCCGGTCATCCCCAGGTCTCTTCGGCCGGGATGCGCCTTCCATGTACACGCCCTTCACAGGACGAGGACCGCCCGTCGATCCCTGATCGCACGGGCGGCCCTCACCGGTTCAGTCGTCGTCACTGGCGGGCGGGAGCCCGTCGCGGAGCTGACTTATGATTCCGTCCTCATCTCTGGGTAGGGCCCTGATGAGACGGTCATCCGGTTCTTGCTCACTTACATAGTAAAGGCAGGCATCGATGGAGGCCAGGTCGATTCCCTCCAGGCGAGAAAGCAGAAGGCGGTAGAGGTCAAGCTGCTCCAGTCTGATCTCCTCCTGGCCGGCCGAACGGGGCCTGCGCCCCGTCTTCCAATCCACGATGGTGTAGGCCTTGCCTTCTTCGCCATCCAGGCCTCCGAAGAAGACGGCATCCAGTTTGCCCTTGACAAGCCGGCCGTCCAGGAGTGCCACGATGGGGCGTTCCACCCATGCCGGGGTCCTTCCCGCCCAGGGGGAATGGACCAGCCTCTCCTCCCAGGTGACCAGGCTGTTCTCCACCTCATGGTCTGCGGACTGGACCCCGGCCCTGTCCGACCCTGTCCTGCGATCCGCAAGTTCGGCCTCCATCCTGGCCCGCTCAGCCATGACCTCGGGGGGCAGACCGGACAGGGGGGCCTGCCCGCCGCCGGCCCCTGCGCCAGGCTCGTCGGCCGAGTCCGACGTGGACGGCCCCTCTTCGGGAAGGTCAAGCAGGCCGGAAGAGGGCGGTATGTCAGGCAGGATGTAACGACGGGCCCAGTCGTGGAAGAGGGTGCCAGCCTGGGCCAGGGGGGAGGCGACCCTGGGAATCGGCCTGACCACACCCTGCCAGAAGGCCCGCTCCTCCTCCCCATCTTTGAGACCCGAGAGGGCCTGAAGGGAGGTGACGCTTTGGATTCCGCCGCTCACAAGGCCTCGTCCCACCCTTCGCAGGGCATCCATATCCCTCTCCAGAAGATCACCGCCAACCCCCAGGCGGCCCACCTGCTCCTGGGTGATGTAACGGGCATATTGGGACAACCCCCAGGTGGAGACGTCCACGCCCGCCCTGCGGCCGGCCGCTGAAGAGTCCTGCCCGGTCTGGTCCTGGACCCGGTTCCTTCCCCGGCCCGGGTCATCATCTTGGGGCCCGTCCACGGCCGGCGCCGGGAGCCGGCTCCCGGACTGGATTCCGGGTCGGGACCGGACCTGGGAAGCCCAGATGGCGCTCTGCCCCAGGGCCTGCCTGGCGCGCGGGCCCAAGGTCAGGGGCCAGACCAGGTCCTCCTCCTGTCCGCGATCGGCCAATTGTTCGGCTTCTGCCAGGGCCGAGCCGACCACCGCCTCCCGGTAGTCATGGGCATGTTCCCCGGCGAAGAAACCGATAGGAGGCAAGACGGAGGCATCTCCAGCCTCCAGGTAGGCCTCATAGCCCGTGGACTCCCTGTCGGGCAGGTCGCCAAGGGCCTGCTCCAGTTCGGTCCAGAAGTTGGAGGCCGATTGACGGACCCGCTCATAGAACGATTCCGGATCTTCCTGTCCGGCCCCCTCCCCTTCCTTGCCGACCTCCTTCAGGGAGGGTTCGAAATCCTTGGCCCTGTCGCTGTATGTGAGCAGGAGGTCGTGGCGGGCCCTGGTCATGGCCACATAGGCCAACCTGCGTTCGTCCCGGTGGAGGCGTTCCCCGTATTCCTCCATCTGGGTCATGTAACCCCCATCGGACTCTTCCAGGGGCCGCCCCTGGTCGTCCACCCCGGTCTGCCTGATGTCGCCGGCCGACTCGTCCTCCAGCGCAGCCAGGTCCATGGCCTCCAAGGCCTCTTCCGGGGTCAGATCGTCCGGGCTGTCGTGCGGGAAGCGCGGGAGGATGTCGGCATCGGCACGGACCGGTGCGGGGACTGCGGTGGGGTTGTCCAGCCAGGTCTTTGCCGTGCTCTCGTACCTGGGCAGCCCGCCCGGGTCCTCACCGAGGAAGCTGATCTTAAGATTGTCCCCCTGATTGCTGGGGAAGGTCTTCGTCTTGAGTCCAACGACCGCGACGGCCTCCCATTCCAGGCCCTTGGCCTGGTGGATGGTCATGAGCTCGACGTCGGTGCGCAGCCCCGATGTCTGGTCCGCCTGTTCCGGGCTGCGGTCCATGGCATCCACCCAGGCCATGAACCCGGTCAGGGTGGGTGCCGTCCCGGCAGGCAGCTCCGATATATACGTGTCGACCTGGTCCATGACGGCATCGATCGCGGCCTTGGCCGAACTGGGATGAAGGGGGGAACTTGGGTCCCTGACGGCCTCTCCCACGACCAGGTCCACGTCCAGCCCCAGGGCTTCGACAGCCCCCATGACCGCCTGACGCAGGGGGGCGGAGGCTTGTGCCTGGGCCTGCCTGACCACCTGGCGGGCATGCAGGAGGAGGCTGCGCCCTCTCGCGCTGATCGCGGCTCCCGGCCCATGGCCGAAGGAGGATTCCAGGTCGTCTTCCATGAGGGTGTCCACCAGGAAGACGGTGGAGGGCATGCGGTCCCGATACCGCCTGATGGCCGCCCGCCGCTGGTCCTGGTCCGCATCGGAATCGGCCAGGCCGGAGGCGACCAGGGCACGGAACTGCCGGTCCTCGTTGATCTGGGATGCGAGCGCGGCAAAGGCGTCCAGGTCGGAGGGGTCCATGTTGAAGCGGGCCGAGGCCAGCAGGCGCATCAGGGAGTCGGAATCGGTGTGATCGCAGACCAGGTGAAGGAGGGCGAGGAGGTCCATGACCTCGGGCCTGTCCAGAAGGGCCGAGTAACCGACCACCCGGCAGGTGAGTCCGGCCGCTTCTAGGGCATCACGGAAGCGGGGCATGTTGGCCTTGGAACGGAAGAGGACAGCCACCGTCGACTCCTGCCTGTCTTCCGCCTGCCGCCCGTAGAGGCGGCAGGCCAGGCGGGCGAAGCGGACCACCCCGTCGATCTCCTGGCCTGCCCTGTCATAACCCAGGAGTCCCACGGTCCCCCTGTCGGCACCGTCACGGGCCTGGAGGGGGTTGACCCGGACCTCCTCCATCCTGGCACTGGAGGGCCGCCCCCCCTCGTGCCCGGCCCTGAGAAGCCCGGTCAGGGAGTTGGCGGCCTGGAGGACCAGGTCGGAATTCCTGAAGGTCTGCGACAGGGAATGGAGGTGATCCTCCTCACGCGACCCGTATACCGGCACCGAGGCCGGAGCCTTTCCTGATGCCGCCGCCCGTCCGCCCGTCAGGCCGAACTGGGAGAGGAAGGTCATGAAGGCGCCCGGGCTGGCCCCCCTCCAGGCATAGATGGATTGGAAGGGGTCGCCCACGGCCGTCACGGCCGAACGTCCCGGCCGCGACAGACGGTCTGCGGCGCGGTCCGGCGGCAGGGCCCCGACCGGCCCCCGGCCGGCCGGGGCCGATTGTTCCTCCTCCTGCCCCCGGTCATCATCCCTCCGGTCCGGATGGAAGATGGCAGAGAGGAGGAGGGCCTGAGTAGTGGAAGTATCCTGGTATTCATCCAGGAAAACGTGTGTGTAGCGGCGCCGGTACTGGGCACCCACCGAGGGGAAACGGGTGACCAGTTGGAAGGCGGCAACCGTGAAGTCGCCGAACTGGGCCATGTTGGCCTCGCGCTTGGCGGCCTGGAAGTACTCGGCAAGGGTGAGGAGCTTCTCACGGGTCCTGGTCACCCTGCGCAGCCTGTCGGCCTGGACCAGCCTCACCTCCCTGCGGCTGTCGCGCATGTCCTCCATCCTCACGGCATAGGTCTGGTCGGTGTCCTTCTCGGTCCTCTTGGGGAGGTTGAATTTCCCCTTCGACGGCGACTTCGGCGGAATGGGGGCGTCACCTATAAGATCATCCAGATGGTCTATGAACGCCCGGTCCCAGGAACGCACCCGGTCCACGGCCCTCTCGAAGTCGGGGCAGTCCCGGCTGATCATGGCCGTCGTGCAGGCCTGGGTGATGTCCAGCACCTGCCTGACGGTGGTGGCAAAGGCCCCGGACCCGACATCGTCCAGATCCTGATCGTCCTGCGTGGCCCTCAGCGAGGCCAGGGATGATGCCCCGGGAGTGGCGGCCGAATACCCGGCAAGGGGGTCGTCCACGTCCAGGGGGGCCTGCGCGGAGCGCAACTGGGAGCGGCTGGCGGGGAAGACCAGGTCTATGTGGTCCGCCACGACCCCGGCGGCCAGCTGGTATGCCCCGGCATCGCTCAGGGGCTTGGTGTCCTGGCTCATTCCCACCAGGAGGCCGTACTGGCGGACTATGGATTGGAAGAAAGCGTCGTATGTGAAGACGGAGGGTTTGAGGAAACCGCTGTCAGGATCGATTGGTCCGCCGACCCCGGTCGAGGCACCCTCCTCGGCGACCGCTGCCGAGACCCTTGAAAGGAGTTCCGCCGCTGCCTTCCTGGTGAAGGTCAGTCCCAGGATCTGCTCGGCGGGTACCCCGCCGCGGATCAGGGCTATGATCCGGTTGGTCATCGTGGTCGTCTTGCCGGAACCGGCCCCGGCCACCACCAGGAGGTCGTCCTCCGGCGGGGCCTGGACCACCGCCATCTGATCGGGTGTCACCTTCATCGTCCATCCTCCATGATGTTGGGCAGGAGCCGTTTGTAGGCAGGGCAGAGACCGTCACTGTCGGGATCGTGGCAGCGCCCCTGTTCGAAGAGGGAATCGGGCCGTGCCGCGGAGAGTTTGACCCCGGCCGCGTAGAAGACCCTGGCGATCATGGTCAGGGCCCAGACGGCCTGGCTCCCCCTCTCCTTGAGGACCAGGTTCCAGGTCGGAGCGGACACGCCGTCCGGCGGCTCCTCCCCCAATGGGGGAAGGTCGGAGAACGTGCCTACCGTCTTTGCATGATAACGAGGTTGGAAGGCTGGGTTCAGCCCCAACCGCGTCCCCGGCCTCCGTCCGGCGAAGAGGGCGGGCTGGTAGGCGTTCTCAACTCCATAGAAACAGGACGGCCCCTCGTGTTCGGCCACGTAGAAGAGACCCGCCTGGTTGACGGGGGCGGCCGTGGTGGGCCGGGCGGCCATCTGCTCGTCTGTCAGCCAGCCTCCCCCCTCAGCCAGGCCCGCCGGCTCGGGGAACATGTATGCCAGACCCAACTGGTAGCAGACCAGCTGCAGGTCGTTGAAGGCGTAAGTTCCCGGCTTCACGTTCCCCGTCTTGTAATCGACCAGACGCGCGTGGACGCCATCCGAGAGGGAGCGGTACTCCAGCCGGTCGATCCGGCCGGTCAGACGGACCCGGACCTCCGGGGTCAGGGCAGGGGGGAAGCCGCCTGCCAGGGCGGACATGAGGGAGAAGAGTTCCTGGGAACCCAGGCGGTTGGAAGGGTAGGTGGCCGCCCAGAGGTCGACCATCTCATCCATGCCCAGGCTGGCATCGAAGGGGCGCTCGCTGTCCACCCCCACCAGGGTTCCGACCTCTATGGGGGCGCTCTTGTACTGGGCGTAGCCCGGCGAGGTGCTGAGCACGTAGTAGGAGGCCAGGTTGTGCAGGATTCCGGCAGCCTGGCTGTCCCGCCTGTGGATGTCATAGATGCGGGAGGGGTCGTTCTGGGCCTGCCACTGGGGCAGGAGCTCCCGATAGATGTCCATGAGGGCATCCGTGGTCCTGCCTATGCGCACCTCCGGGTCACCGCCGGACCCTTCAGGGTCGGGCCGGTCGAGCTGGCGGATGGTGGCCTCCTGGGCCACCTTGTGGATGAAGCTGCCGAAGGCGGTGGCCACGCCGCCAGGCGATGGGCCGGCAAATTCATTGTCGAGGACCCATTCCAAGGGGCAGAGCCAGATGCCGTCAACGGCGGAGGGCGACAGGGCCACCGTGCCGGCCTCGCCCGGTCCGGTCCGGGTTTCTGCCGGGGCCGGGTCAGATGGGCGGCCTGTCCCCCTGTCCTTTCCGGTGGCCGGCGGGGGGGCCTGGACGGTCGTCTGCCCGGTCGATGGAGCGTCACCCTCCCCACCTGTCTCCGCTGCCTTCAGGAAGTCGGGACCGGTCCCATCGGCATAGACAAAGGGCCAGTTGGCGCAGTCGGCCTCCGAAATCCCCTGGCCGGAAAGGATGGAGAGGGCCCTGGCGGCATCCTCGACCGCCAGGACGTCGCGGGTTCCATCATCGGCCAGGGCCTGCCGGACGAGGAGGGAACGGGCGGCGGCCGTCAGACCCCTGGCCCCCAGTTCCAGGCCCGCATATCTGCCCTGCCGGCCACCCTGGCCTCCGACAGGAGAGAAATCGACCTGACCTGGATCGGGCCTGCGCTCATACATCTCCGGGAGGAAACCGTAGAGGAAGTCCGAGGGGACCAGGTCGTCGTTCCAGACGGCGCTGACCCGGACCTGCTCGGTCGCCCTGGTCATGGCCACCAGAAGGCCCTTTTTCTCCGCGTAGAGGATGGACTGGAGCTGGGGGTCATGGACCAGGGAGCCTGAACCGGCCCTGCGGATGGCGTTGTGCAGGATGAGGTCGGCCAGGTCATCGGCCCCGAACATGGTGTCACGCGGGGCCAGGTTGGGCCAGACCCCCTCCTGGAGGGCTGGAATCCAGACCAGGGGCCAGACCTGGGCACCGGCCGAGGCGCCGGCCGGGGTCGTCAGGGTGACGGCGTGTTCCACCGGGCCTATGTGGGCCAGCGAGTCCGCCTCGATCTGCATGGAACGCACCTGGGCGATGAAGGGGCGGATCCCGTCGAATTGGCTGGAACCCTCCGCATACTGGAAAAGCCTCATCATGGCATCCAGGCGGTCGTTGGCCTCCTCCCCGGCCGCATCGGCCCTGAGAGCCTCCGTCTGCCAGTCATCGGCCACCCCGGCGGCCTGCCAGGCCTCCCAGAGGACGTACTGGGGTTCGGCCGTCGGCAGGGTCCGTATGCCCGCCGCCGTCCTGTCGACCATTCTCAGGACCCTGCGCAGGGCCTTGACATCTGCATCGGCCCCCCTGCCGGCCACTGCATCCAGGTCTGCCAACACCAGGTGGCGGGCCCCCTTGTCGGTTGCACCTGCCGAAACCGGGGGATCCAGGATGAGGAGCGCATAAAGGGAGTCGATGTCGGGCAGGTCCCCTCCCTCCCCCCTGTCAGCGGTCAGAAGGGAGTCATCCACACTGATTCCCCTTCCGGCATCTCGGGCGGCCTTCGCCTCCCTTTCCGCCTGGGCGTAGGTCCGCCAGGCTGAAGCCAGGGCCGTGATCCGGTCCGACCCCATCCCCCCGTCGGCGGCGGGCTGCCGGTCAGGAGATTGCCCGTCAGCTGGTTGACCATCCGCAGGTTGACCATCCGCAGGTTGACCATCGGACGGATGCACGCCGGCAGACGGCGACCCGACGGTCGGGCAGACATGGGCGGTCTGGGCGGAGTCAGACTGTTCTGCCTGTGGTTCAGGGCCTTCTTGGGCGCGGATGGAAACCAGGGAACAGATTGTATTGCACAAGTCATCCAGATGCTGGACCCTCACCGTCCTGGACCGGCCGTCTGCAGCAGTCTCGGCACGAATCAGGGGACTGGCCAGGAGGACCTTCACCTCCCGCCTGATCAGTGCGGCCCGCTCGGCCACCGTCATGTCGGCCAGGACGTCCGGGTCGCAAAGAACCTCCGCCAGGTCTATCAGGGAGAAGAGCCCCTGGATGGCCGGTTCCTCCTTGAGTGGGCGGGTGATGGTCGAATACCGTACGGGGACCCCCTGGAGGCGGAGCTTCCTGCCGATGGAACGGATGGTGGCGTTGTCATGGGCTATGACGGCCATGTCGTTCCAGTCCCGTTTTTCTGTCAGGGCCTCCTGCTTGACCTGCCAGACCAGGTCGTCCTCCTCCTCGGCCGGGGTGTGGAAGAGGCGGGCCGTCACGCTCCCGTCCCCCGGCAGGCCCTCCTCGTCATATTTCGCGATGGGCAGGGCCCCCTTCCAAGCGGGCATCTTCCCAGGGCGGGCAGGGACCCCTGTCTCCCCCTCCTCTTCGCTGTGGATGCCCAGGGAGATCCTGGCCACGGCCAGGTCCGCATAGGAGGCGGGCCCCTCGGCGAGCCGCCTGCCACCGATTGGGCGTCCGACGATGGGGCGGGCGGCCAGCGTGACCTGGACGCCCCCCAGGCAACCGAAGTCATCCGCCAGGAAGGGGGCGGCATCACCCTGGTCCTCAACCCGGTCCCTGGTGACCCTGTTGGACAGATATTCCGGGTAGGACCCACGGAAGGATTGGACGGACTCATCGCAGTTGCCGACCAGGACAAGACGGCAGCCCGCCCGGTTGAGCGCCTGCAGGAAGCCCATGCCGGCCAGTGTCACGTCCTGCCAGTCATCCAGGACCAGGAGTGAGGGGATGTCATCGACCTGGCCGACGGCCCGGCCACCCTCCACCATGAGCATGGACGGGTCCAGACGGTACTCACCCGGGTATGCGGAGACGATCCTGCCCCCGTACTCCTTGCGTAGGGCGAAGGCCAACCGCCACTGCAGGCCCAGTCGTTCCCGCTCGTCCCTGTCGACAGACTGCCAGGAAAGTGCATCCAGGACACGGTCCTCGTCCCCATCGGCCACGCCCAGTTCGGTCATCCTGGCGAACATGTCGCGCAACTGGCCGATGAAGCGGTCGTCCACATGCCCACCGTCATCGCCGGGGAGGTCCTCCCCCCTCACCAGGACCGAGGACCAACCCCCCTCGCTGGCGAAGTACCGTTCCAGGAGGGTGCAGACCTGGCAGGAGTCCCCGGCCTCGACATGGGCCACATGCTCAGCCATCACCTGGCGCAGAAGGGCATCCTGTTCGGCCCCGTTCAGAAGGCGGGGAAGGGGGTTCCCGACCGGTCCCTCCCCTGGGCCCGTCCCGACGGAGACCGCCTTCGCCCGGCAGACCATGCGGAAGGCCAGGGCCTGGAGGGTCCCCACGGGCCTGGTTCGCCCCGAAGACCCCCTGGCCCGGACCACCTCCCGGCTGACGGAATCGGCCGCCACCCTGCCGGAGACGGCCATGAAGGCCCGCTCGTCGCCGAAGACCCCCATTCCTTTGAGGAGGGTCCGTAGGGCCAGCCTGGTCTTCCCGCTGCGCGGGGGCCCCGCCACCACCAGGCAGGTGGACGGACGACCATCCGTGCGGCGTAGGCGATCGCCCAGGAGGTCGTCCACCGCCTGGAGGGTTTGACTGTCATCTGCCTGCCTGGACTCGTTCATACCTTCAGATTAGGTCCCGCCCTGGCCGTAGGGAAAACAGGAACCGGCGGAATCAGTCCTCGACCAGGACCCGACGCAGGGTGTCGATGTCGGCCTGGTCCGCCCCCATCTCCAGGAGGTAGCCGGCCACGGACCCGTAGGATTCATCCAGCCGGTCCAGTATCTGCGTGATCAGCTCGGGTGGGGTCAGGACGATCATCGGGCGCAGACGGGCGGGCATCTGGACGCCGGCCCGGCTGATCTGGTCCAGCATGGACCGCTCCCACGCCCCTGAAAGGTTGGCCTGGGAGGATGCATAGTCCGCGATGACCGCCCCCCTGTCGGCCCCCACCAGATCAAGGAGGAAGGCGATGGAGGTGCCTGTCCTGTCCTTTCCGGCGGAGCAATGGATCAAGGTCCCTGCCCCCTGGGCGGCCATGGCGGCGGTTCTGTGGAGGACCTGGACGTAGTCGGGCCCGTTGTTGGCGATCAGCGAGAGATAGGCCTGCCGGAGGAGGCCTGCGGCATCCAGGGACGACCTCTCCCTCCTTTGCTCGTCATCGGCATCCAGGGGCATGGACCCGTCCAGCATGGGGATGTTGACGTTGTCTATGCCGGCCAGGTCGGGGTCGGGCATGGCCTTGACCTCCTGCCCGGCCCTCAGGTCCAGGACCAGACGGACCGGGGAGGCCTCCATCTGCCGCTTCCCCTTTTCGGTCAGACCCGCCAGGGCCTCCGACCGGAAGAGGAGGCCCCGGCGGATCCGTCCGCCTGAGGTCGGCATGCCGCCCAGATCCCTGAAGTTGTACAGTCCGTCGATTGCGGTCTTGTCCTCTGTCATGCCTTGCCCCTCCTGGTCGGTACCCCTGCTGTCGCATGTTTGGCAGGCACATGCCTGGCCACGCTCCAGTTTAGGTTCCCGCATGACCGGGAGGCCCGGCGGCAGGTCCGGCTCCCCTGCCGCATAGCATCTGCGGCTTTCACATCATCCATGCGCCTGGGCCTGCGGGCCCTGGCCCGTACGGAAAACGAAAAGCCCCGCCCTCCGCAAGAAGCGGGGGCGGGGCTTTGGGTTACTCCAGTCACTGGGGGACCTCACACCGGTGGGGACCGCATCGGGCGGCCGCGGTCACCGGCCGTTGAGATCCTGTCCGCCGGCCCCGGCGGGCCTGGACCTCACCGGGGAGGGCGACCTCACTGGTTGGAACCGGAATCGGCCGAGGAGAAGGTGGCGCTGCTGTCGGGGCCGGCAGGCTTGTCCTGCCCGTCACCTGCGTCGTCACCCTCGGAGGCCTGGCCGTCCGCCTCCTTCGAGGTGCTATCGGAGGGGGCTGCACCTTCGGCGCCGTCCTGGCCGGATCCGGTGGTCGGGGCCAGGGGGTCGCCCAGGTTCATCCCGAAGGACTGGTCAGCGGAGTCAAGGTGGTCCTGCCCGCCCTGGTCGTTGAGGAAGTCATCCGGGTTGAAGTCGTCGCCCAGCTTCAGATCTCCGAAGTCGATGTTGGAGAAGTCCACATCGCTCAGGTCGGCGTCGCTCAGGTCCGTATCGTCCCCGTTCAGACCGAAGTTGGGGTAGATGGTGTCCCTGATGGCCTTGTCCGGCTCCACCGTCGCGTTGCGGTAGCGGGCCAGACCGGTGCCTGCCGGAATCAGCTTGCCGATGATCACGTTCTCCTTGAGACCCTTCAGATCGTCGACCTTCTGGTTGAGGGCGGCCTCGGTCAGGACCCTGGTGGTCTCCTGGAAGGAGGCTGCGGACAGCCAGGAGTCGGTTGCCAGGGAGGCCTTGGTGATGCCCATGAGCTCGGGACGGCCGGCCGCGGGCTTGCCGCCCTTCTTGACGACCTCTACGTTGGCCGCCTTGAACTTGGCCTGGTCGACCAGCTCGCCCGGCAGGAGGTCGGTGTCGCCAGAGTCGATGACCGTCACGCGGCGGAGCATCTGATGGACGATGACCTCGATGTGCTTGTCGTGGATGTCCACGCCCTGGGAGCGGTAGACCGTGTGCACCTCGTTGACGATGTTGACCTGGGCCGCACGCGGACCGAGGATGCGCAGGATCTTCTTGGGATCGACGGAGCCTTCGATCAGCTGGGTTCCGGCATCGACGTGCTGCCCGTCCTTGACCAACATGGGGGCACGACGGGTGACCGGGTAGGTCAGCGGGTCGATCGAGGAGTCGTCGGGGGTCAGGGTCACCTGGCGACCACGGTCGGTGTCCTCCACCTTGACGGTGCCAGGGAACTCTGCGATCGGGGCCTCGCCCTTAGGGGTACGGGCCTCGAAGAGCTCCGTGACACGGGGCAGACCCTGGGTGATGTCGGAGGCCGAAGCCACGCCACCGGAGTGGAAGGAACGCAGGGTCAGCTGGGTGCCGGGCTCGCCGATGGACTGGGCGGCCACGATGCCCACGGCCTCGCCCACGTCCACCAGTTTGTTGGTGGCCAGGGACCAGCCGTAGCACTTGGCGCACACCCCGCGGGAGGACTCGCAGGTCAGGACCGAGCGGGCCTTGACCTCCTCGACACCGTGGGCGACCATGTCTCGCAGGACATCCATGGACAGGGCGTCGCCGCGCTTGTAGAGCACGGTCTTGCCGTCCTTGGGGTCGATCACATCGGCTGCCAGGAGGCGGGAGTATGGACCGCCGTCGGCGGCCTTGACCAGGACCAGGTTGCCCTGTTCGTCGCGCTCTGCGACCTTCATGGTCAGGCCACGCATGGTCCCGCAGTCCTCCTCGCGGACGATCACGTCCTGGGAGACGTCGACCAGGCGGCGGGTCAGGTAGCCCGACTCCGCCGTACGCAGTGCCGTGTCGGCCAGACCCTTGCGGGCGCCGTGCTGGGAGATGAAGTACTCCAGGACCGACAGGCCGTCGTGGTAGTTGGACTTGACCGGTCGGGGGATGATCTCTCCCTTGGGGTTGGCCACCAGGCCTCGCATGCCTGCGATCTGGCGGATCTGCATCCAGTTGCCACGCGCTCCGGACTGCACCATGATGTTCACGTTGTTGTCCGGGGTGAAGTGCTCCTGCATGGCATCAGCCACCTTGTCGGTGCACTCGGTCCAGAGGTTGATCAGCTCCTGGCGGCGCTCCTCGTCGGTCAGCAGGCCCATGTCGTACTGGGAGTTGACCTTGGCGGCCTGGCCCTGGTAGTCGTTGACGATCTCGGAACGCTCGGGGGGCACCACGATGTCGGAGAAGGCCATGGTCACGCCCGACCACTGGGCCCTGGTGAAGCCCAGATCCTTCAGGGCGTCCAGGGTGGCGGCCACCTGGGCGGTGGAGTACCGGGTGGCGATGTCGTCGACGATCCCGGCCAGCTTGCCCTTGGGCACCTGCTCGTTGATGAAGGGGTAGTCCACAGGGAGGGTCCGGTTGAACAGGAACCTGCCGTAATTGGTGGCGAAGAGCCTGGAGCCGTCCTTGAAGACCTCCTCCTTGACCACGTCCGGGCAGCCGGGTTCGGGGTCGATGGCCTTGAACTCGCCCGGCTCCCAGTCCTTGGGCATGACGAAGTCGGCGGGGACCCTCATCAGGATCCGGGCCTGCATGTCGATCTCACCCAGGTCCAGGGCCATGCGGGCCTCGGCCAGGCTGGAGAAGATCCGCCCCTGGCCCTTGGCCCCCTCGCGGACGGTGGTCAGATAGTACAGACCCAGGATCATGTCCTGCGAGGGCATGGTCACCGTGTGGCCGTCCGCCGGCTTGAGGATGTTGTCCGAAGCCAGCATGAGGGAGCGGGCCTCGGCCTGGGCCTCGGCGGACAGGGGAAGATGGACTGCCATCTGGTCGCCGTCGAAGTCGGCGTTGAAGGCCGCGCAGGCCAGCGGGGGCAGGTGGATGGCCTTGCCCTCGACCAGGATGGGCTCGAAGGCCTGGATGCCCAGGCGGTGCAGGGTGGGTGCACGGTTGAGCAGGACGGGGTGCTCGGAGATGACCTCTTCCAGCACCCCCCAGACCTCGGGGTCGGCGCGGTCGACCAGGCGCTTGGCGCTCTTCATGTTCTGGGCGTAGTTCAGGTCGACCAGGCGCTTGATGACGAAGGGCTTGAAGAGCTCCAGGGCCATGGGCTTGGGCAGGCCGCACTGGTGCATGCGCAGGGAGGGGCCGACCACGATCACGGAACGGCCGGAATAGTCCACACGCTTGCCCAGCAGGTTCTGACGGAACCGCCCCTGCTTGCCCTTGAGCATGTCGGCCAGGGACTTCAGGGGCCTGTTGGAAGCTCCGGTGACAGGACGGCCACGACGGCCGTTGTCGAAGAGGGAGTCCACGGCCTCCTGGAGCATGCGCTTCTCATTGTTCAGCATGATCTCCGGTGCGCCCAGCTCGATCAGCCTCTTCAGCCTGTTGTTTCGGTTGATCACGCGGCGGTAGAGGTCATTCAGGTCGGAGGTGGCGAAGCGGCCGCCGTCCAGCTGGACCATGGGGCGCAGGTCGGGGGGGATCACGGGGATCACGTCCAGGACCATGGCCTCGGGTTTGTTGCCGGTGTTCAGGAAGGCGGAGACCACCTTCAGCCTCTTCAGGGCACGTGCCTTGCGCTGGCCGGAACCGGTGTCGATCTCATGGCGGAGTTCCTTGGCGGCCCCCTCCAGGTCGAAGTCCTGCAGGCGCTTCTTGATGGCCTCGGCTCCCATGCAGCCGTCGAAGTAGTCCCCGTAGCGGTCCTGCATCTCCCGCCAGAGGTCCACGTCACCTTCCATGTCACCGGGCTTGAGACCCTTGAACCGGTCGAAGACGGCTGTGATCCTCTGGATCTGGTCGTCGTAACGCTTGCGGATGGCTGCCATGTCGCGCTCGGCCCCGTTGCGCAGGCGGGTCTTCATGGAGCCCTTGGCCTCGTCGGACTTCTCGAGTTCGGCCAGGTCCTCCTCCATCTTCTTGGCGCGCTTGTCGATGTCCAGGTCCCTCTTCTTCTCCAGCTGGGAGACCTCGGTGTCGAACTCCTCCTGGAGGTCGGGCAGGTCGTCGTGGCGCTGCTTCTCATCCACGCTGGTGACCATGTAGGCCGCGAAGTAGATGACCTTCTCCAGGTCCTTGGGGGCTATGTCGAGCAGATATCCCAGGCGGGAGGGAACACCCTTGAAGAACCAGATGTGGGTGACGGGGGCGGCCAGCTCGATGTGGCCCATACGCTCGCGGCGGACCCGTGAACGGGTCACCTCGACCCCGCACCGCTCGCAGACGATCCCCTTGAAACGCACGCGCTTGTACTTGCCGCAGGCGCACTCCCAATCACGGGTGGGGCCGAAGATCTGCTCGCCGAAGAGACCGTCCTTCTCAGGCTTCAAGGTACGGTAGTTGATGGTCTCGGGCTTCTTGACCTCTCCATAGCTCCAACCGCGGATGTCGTCGGCCGTGGCCAGTCCGATTCTCAATTTGTCAAATGCATTGACGTCCAGCACTCTATGTCCTGTCTTTGATCTTGTAACTGCTGTGAAGTTCTCTGCCGGACCAGGACCCGGACCTGCCGACACCGACCGGTGGGGCGGGCGAGCTGATCCTGGCGGGTGAAGGCCGGGCGGTCACAGGGGCCGCCCGGCGGTCGGATCAACGGAATTCCGGCTCGGGCACGCTCTGATCGGCCTTGGCCGCCGCATCGGGACGGGCCCCGATGTTGAAGCCCAGGTCGTTGGAGGCGGCGTTGGGGTCGTCGTCCTCGTCCTTCATCTCGATGGCCTCGCCTTCGGCGTTGAGGACCTCGACGTTCAGGGCCAGGGACTGCATCTCCTTGAGGAGGACCTTGAAGGACTCCGGTATGCCTGCTGCCGGCAGGTTCTCCCCGCGCACTATGGCGCCATAGGCCCGGACACGGCCATCCACGTCGTCGGACTTCGTGGTCATCATCTCGTGCAGGGTGTATGCGGCACCGTAGGCTTCAAGGGCCCAGACCTCCATCTCGCCGAAGCGCTGGCCGCCGAACTGGGCCTTGCCGCCCAGGGGCTGCTGGGTGATCATGGAGTAGGGGCCGGTGGACCGGGCGTGGATCTTGTCGTCCACCAGGTGGTGGAGCTTGAGCATGTACATGTAACCCACGGAAATCGGCTTGGTGAAGGGCTCGCCGGTACGGCCGTCATAGAGGACGGCCTTCCCGTCGTCGCCCACCAGACGCTCCCCGTCCCTGTTGGGCAGGGTGGTGTGCAGGAGGCCGTTCAGGGCGTCCTGGCGCACACCGTCGAAGACGGGCGTTGCCACGGGCGTGCCGGGATCGGCCTTCTCGGCGCCGGCCGGGATGTGCTTCTTCCACTCGGCCTCCAGGTCGGGATCGAGGCTGATGTCCCAGCCGGAGTGGGCTATCCACCCCAGGTGGAGCTCCAGGACCTGCCCGAGGTTCATACGGGAGGGGACGCCCAGGGGGTTGAGCATGATGTCGATCGGGGTGCCGTCCGCCATGAAGGGCATGTCTTCCTCCGGCAGGATCCGGGAGATGACGCCCTTGTTGCCGTGGCGGCCGGAGAGCTTGTCTCCCTGGGTGATCTTGCGGTGCTGGGCGATGTAGACCCTGATCATCCTGTTGACGCCGTTGGGCAGCTCGTCGCCGTCCTCCTCGGCATCCTCACGGGTGATCTCCTTGACCTCGATCACGGTGCCGGTCTCCCCGTGGGGGACCCTGAGGCTGGTGTCACGCACCTCGCGGCTCTTCTCGCCGAAGATGGCCCGCAGGAGCCTCTCCTCGGGGGTCAGCTCGGTCTCGCCCTTGGGGGTGACCTTGCCGACCAGGATGTCGCCGGCCTCGACCTCGGCGCCGATGCGGATGATGCCGCGCTCGTCCAGGTTGGCCACGGCGTCCTCGCCCACGTTGGGCAGGTCGCGTGTGATCTCCTCGGCGCCCAGCTTGGTCTCACGGGCGTCCGTCTCGTACTCCTCGATGTGGATGGAGCTCAGGGTGTCGTCCTGGACCAGGCGCTGGGAGATGATGACCGCATCCTCGTAGTTGTAACCGTTCCAGGGCATGAAGGCCACCAGGAGGTTCTTGCCCAGGGCCATCTCGCCCTTCTCCGTGGCGGGGCCGTCGGCCAGGACCGTGCCGGCCTCGACCCGCTCCCCGTCCTTGATCAGGGGGACCTGGTTGTAGCAGGTGGTCTGGTTGGACCGCTGGAACTTGGCCAACTTGTAGGAGGACTGGGTCCCGTCGTCGTTCATGACCCGGATGATGTCGGCGGACACGTAGATGACCACGCCGGGCTTCTCGGCGAGGACCACGTCACCCGAGTCGATGGCGGAACGCCACTCGGACCCGGTGCCGACCAGGGGCCGCTCCGACTTGACCAGGGGGACGGCCTGACGCTGCATGTTGGTGCCCATCAGGGCTCGGTGGCCCTCGTCGTGCTCCAGGAAGGGGATCAGGGAGGCGCCGACGGAGACCATCTGCCTGGGGGAGACATCCATCAGGTCCACCTGGGAGACGGGCACATCCTTGGCCTCGGCCTCGGCGTCACGCACCAGGGCTTCGTCCTCGACGAAGTGTCCCGTATCGTCGATCTCCTGGTTGGCCTGGGCGATGGTGTGCTCGGACTCCTGGTCGGCGGTCATGTAGACCACGTCATCGGTCACCCGGCCGTCCACCACCTTGCGATAGGGGGTCTCGATGAAGCCGAAGGGGTTGACCCGGGCGAAGGTGGCCAGGGACCCGATCAGACCGATGTTCGGGCCTTCGGGGGACTCGATGGGGCACATGCGTCCGTAATGGGAGGGGTGCACGTCGCGCACCTCCATGGAGGCGCGGTCGCGGGAGAGGCCGCCGGGGCCCAGGGCCGACAGGCGGCGCTTGTTGGTCACGCCGGCCAGCGGGTTGTTCTGGTCCATGAACTGGCTCAGCTGGGAGGTCCCGAAGAACTCCTTGATGGTGGCGTTGACCGGGCGGATGTTGATCAGGGACTGGGGGGTGATGGCCTCGGCGTCCTGGGTGGTCATGCGCTCGCGGACCACACGCTCCATCCGGCTCAGGCCGGTGCGGAGCTGGTTCTGGATCAGCTCGCCCACCTGACGGATGCGGCGGTTGCCGAAGTGGTCGATATCGTCCACATCCACCCGCAGCTCGATCTCCTGGCCGTCCCGCCTGCCGGTGAAGGTCTGCCCGCCGGCGTGAAGGGTCACCAGGTACTTCAGGGTGGCCACGATGTCCTCCTTGTGGAGGCTGCGGTCGTTGTAATCGGCTTCCAGGCCCAGCTTGCGGTTGATCTTGTACCGGCCCACCCGGGCCAGGTCGTAACGCTTGGTGTTGAAGTAGAAGGAGTCGAGCAGGTTGCGGCCGGCCTCGGCGGAGGCGGTGTCGGCGGGCCTGATCTTCCGGTAGAGGTCGGTCAGGGCTTCGTCCTGGCTCTCTATGGTCTCCTTCTCCAGGGCATCCAGGACCAGGGGGTAACCCTTGAAGGCCTTGCGGATCTCGGACTTGGACATCCCGATGGCCATGAGGAAGACGATGGCGGACTGCTTGCGCTTGCGGTCCACGCGCACACCCAGGACGTCACGCTTGTCGATCTCGAACTCCAGCCAGGCTCCCCGGCTGGGGATGATTTTGGCGCCGAAGACCTCCTTGTCGGAGGTGCGGTCCGGCGTACGGTCGAAGTAGACGCCCGGAGAACGGACCAGCTGGGAGACGATGACACGCTCCGAGCCGCCGATGATGAAGGTCCCGTGGGGGGTCTGGAGGGGGAAGTCGCCCATGAAGACGGTCTGGGACTTGATCTCCCCGGTCTCGCCGTTCTCGAACTCGGCGTTCACGTAGAGGGGGGCGGAGTAGGTGTAGTCCTTCTCCTTGCACTCCTGGACCGTATGGCGGGGCTCCTCGAAGTATGGGTCCGAGAAGGTCAGGCTCATGGTCTGGGCGAAGTTCTCTATGGGTGAGATCTCCTGGAAGACCTCATCCAGACCGGAGACGGTGGGGACCGTGTGGGTCCCGTTCACCCGGTCATCCTCGACCCTCTGCTTCCATCGGTCGTTGCCGATCAACCAGTCGAAGCTGTCCGTCTGCACGCCGAGCAGGTAGGGCACTTCGATGGGTTCACGGATGGAACCGAAGTTGACACGGTCGGAGGCCTTGTGCGCCTTGATGTCGGCTTCGTCGGCGCGTGCATATGTGGTGGTGGTACTCTTTGCAGCTTTATTGGCAGCCAAAATGGACTTTCCTTATCGCTCGCCTTTTCGATGATTCCCGCTTCACCAGGAGACGCCGAACAGCCGCCATATGCCAATTCGCGGGCATCTCCTCGATGATGTATGCCCGCAATATGACATACCTCATGCAAAGATTCAAATATACCAGGCCAAGGACTGTGATGCAATCGGCGTGTCGCATCTGGCCCGGTCCCGGATCAACCGTCCCGGCGGTTCGGGACCGTCTTCATGACCGGAACCGACGGCAGGCGGTCATTGAATCATGATCGGCACCGGTTGGGACCTGACGGTGTCCTTGGTCTTCAACACCAGGAGGGCCGTATACGATCCGGCCTTCACCCTGGGCAGATCCCTGTCGGCCTGGCAGTCCTTCCCGCTGGCATCGGCGTTCCAGGTTATCTCCTGGCTGTCCTTGTCCTCCTTGGACATGAGGAGGGTTCGGGGCTGGACCTTGCAGGAGTCCGACCTCCAGATCGTCTCCTCCCCCCGCATGATCGTGAGCACCCGGTTGCCGTCGGACCCGTCGACCAGGCAATTGACGGACCCCTTGTGCTCCATGACCGCGGTGAAGGTGACCGCCCCTCCCACAGGAGCCGTGGGCTGGTCGGTCTTCAGGGAGAGGGCCAGGTCATCAGGCCCGCAGTCGGGCACCTTGGCGGGAGCCCTGTCTTCGCCGGACTTGGTCTTCGACTGGATGGAGGAGGCCATCCTGCCACCCGCCTGGTGGAGTTTGCCGCTGATGGCCCTGACCCCGACCACGGCCCCCCAGACCAGGCCGGCCAGGATGAGGGCAGCCAGGATGAGGGCGACGATCCGGCGACGCCGATAGATCCTGCGCTGCTTCTCACTGATTTTCCGCTTGGCCATACGACCAAAGTCTAGACCGGACCGGTGAGGAAGTCCCCGGGCATGCCGTCAACGGGTGGAGGGGTCGGCGGTCTGGGACCCCGAATCGGGCCGGGGCAATCAGATCGGCAGGCGGATGGAGCCCCCTGGCAGGATTTCAATCAGGCCGTCATCGTCCAGGGAGGCCAGGCAGGCCCCCAAGCGGGCCTGATCCGCCCACAGACCCTCAACCTTCCCCCTGTCCAGGACCCAACCGGCAGGATGACCACGCAGGGCGGCCAGGATCAGTCCGCGGACCTGACGGTCCGTCCCCTTGAAGCCCTGGCGGGGGCGCGTCCTCCCCTGGCCCAGGCCCGGCAGACCATCCTTGAGGAAGAGGCAGGACCCCCTGAGGGGGCACTGTTCGCAGCGGGGGGCCTTGGGCAGGCAGACCAGGGCGCCCACCTCCATGACAGCCTGGTTCCAGATCACGGACTCCTCTTCACCCACCGGCAGGACCTCCTGGGCCATCTTCCGCTCTGCCGGGGTGGCAGTCCCCCCGTGGGACTCGACCCCCAGGAAGACCCGGCTGAGCACACGGCGGATGTTGGTGTCGATGACGGCGACCCGCCGTCCGAAGGCGAAGGAAAGGACGGCGCTTGCCGTGTAGTCGCCCACCCCGGGCAGGTCGACCAGGGACTGGTAGTCATCGGGAAGGCGGTCATCATATTCCTGCGTCACCCTCCTTGCGCACTCCTGCAGGCGCAGGGCACGGCGTGGGTACCCCAGTCTCCCCCAGGCCGTGATCACCTCTGCGGAAGAGGCCCGGGCCAGGGCGGCGGCATCCGGCCAGACGGCCATCCACTCCGTCCAGTAAGGCACCACCCGGCTCATCTGGGTCTGCTGGCTCATGACCTCGGAGACCAGGATCCCCCAGGGGGTGGTCCTGCCGAACCGCCAGGGCAGGTCCCGGGCATTGGCCCGCCACCAGGCCGCCAGGAGCCTGTACGCCTCGGGTTCCGCAGGCTCTGGGACCGGGGGGGCCGTCCTCGTGAAGGTCTCGCTCATGTCTGCCAATTGTGAACGGGGACCACGACCGTGACCCCCGGTTGAGCCGGTGGCGGACCGATCGGGCGGCACATGTTGGAAGGTGAAGGTAGGCTATCTGCCGCCGGGGGCTTGGCAGGGCGCAAACCACGGCGGACATGTGAGTGAGGACGGGTTCAGATGCGACATGATGGTCAGACGGCCGGCGAGGCGGGAGGGTCCCCCGAGACCGGCCAGGGCGGTCAGGGGGCCGAGGACAGGGTCCAGGCCATGTATGAGTACGGCTACCGGAAATCGAACTACGGACCGGATGAACTGGTCACCGATGCCCACGGCAACCCGATCAGCGTGGTCGACGCGATGATGAAGGCCGAGGAGGCCGGGCGGACCCGGACCACCACGCCCCACCTCTGTTACTACTCACCGAGGATCCCGGGCAATACGGGGTCGGCCATCCGCCTGTGCGCGGTGACGGGAACCATCCTCCACCTGGTGGAACCTCTGGGCTTCAACCTCCACGACACCAAACTGAGGCGGGCCGGCCTGGACTACCATGACATGGCCCATGTGGTCCTCCACCCGGATTTCGACGACCTGGTGCAGACAATGCCGGACTCCAGAATCATCGCCTTCACGGCCCACGCCACAAAGCTCTACACCGAAGTGGACTACCGGCCGGACGACATCCTCCTGTTCGGGCCGGAGCCGGGCGACATCCCCGACCCCATGGAAATCATGGAAGGCCCCCATGTGGCCGAACAGGTGCGGCTCCCCATGCGGCCCAGCCTGCGCAGCCTCAACCTGACCAACTGCGCCTCCATAGCCATCTATGAGGCCTGGAGGCAGCTGGGCTTCAAGGGGGGACGCTGAGCGGGTCCCCTTGTCGCCTCGTCAGTTCTTGAAGCTGTGGATGGGTGCCGGTATGCGGCCGCCCCGGTTCACGAAATCCGCGCAGGACCTGGTGTTGACGGGGATGACCGGTCCCCCTCCCATAAGGCCTCCGAATTCCGCCCGCTCTCCCACCCCCTTGCCTGCGACAGGGATGACGCGGACGGCCGTGGTCTTCTGATTGACCATTCCGATGGCGGCCTCGTCGGCGATGATCCCCGCGATGGTTTCGCTGGGGGTGTCGCCCGGGATGGGAATCATGTCCAGGCCGACCGAGCAGACGCAGGTCATGGCTTCAAGCTTCTCTATGGTCAGGCCCCCCTGCGAGGTGGCCTCGATCATGGCCTGGTCCTCCGAAACCGGGATGAAGGCCCCGGACAGGCCGCCCACATAGCTGGAGGCCATCACCCCGCCCTTTTTGACCTGGTCGTTGAGTATGGCGAGCGCCGCCGTGGTCCCGGGCGCCCCCACCTCCTCCAGGCCCATCGCCCTGAGCACTTCGCCCACAGAGTCGCCCACAGCCGGGGTGGGGGCCAGGGAGAGGTCGACGATGCCGAAGGGGACCCCCAGCCGCCTGCTGGCCTCCTGGGCCACCAGCTGACCCATCCGCGTGATTTTGAAGGCGGTGCGCTTGATGGTCTCGCAGAGCTGGTCGAAGCTCATCCCCCGGGCCGTCTCGACGGCCGTGCGGACCACACCGGGACCGGAGACCCCCACGTTGATGACGGCGTCGCCCTCTGTGACCCCATGGAAGCCCCCCGCCATGAAGGGATTGTCGTCAGGGGCGTTGCAGAAGACGACCAGCTTGGTGCAGCCCGAGCTGTCGGTCTCGGCCGTGGCCTGGGCCAGGGATCTGATGACCCTGCCCATCAGGGCCACGGCGTCCATGTCGATGCCGGTCCTGGTGGACCCGACGTTGACGCTGGCGCAGACCCGTTCCGTCCGACTCAAGGCCTCGGGAAGGGATTGGATGAGGAGACGCTCCGCCGGGGTCATGGACTTGGAGACCAGGGCGCTGAAACCGCCTATGAAGTTGACGCCGACCTCCTGGGCCGTCCTGTCCAGGGCGCGGGCCACGGTCACATAGTCGCTGACGGTGTGGCAGGCCCCGGCGGCCACCAGTGATATGGGTGTGACGGTGATTCGTTTGTTGACGATCGGGATGCCGTACTCTTGGGAGATCTCCTCCCCCGTCCTCACCAGGTCGCCGGCCAGGGAGACCACCTTGCGGTGGATGTTCCGGCAGAGCATGTCGACATCCCCGCTGACGCAATCCAGCAGACTGATCCCCATGGTGATGGTGCGCACATCCAGGCGTTCCCGATCGATCATGTCGTTGGTCTGACCCACCTCGTCGATGCTGATCATGAGGCCCCCTTCAGATCCTGTGCATGCTGGTGAAGATCTCCTCGCGCTGGGCGCGGATCCTCACCCCTATGCCCTGGCCCAGGGTCTTCAGCCCGACCGAAAGGTCATCAAAGGGGATGTCGGGGTCCGAACAGTCCACGATCATCATCATGTTGAAGAAACCGTCGATGATGGTCTGCGATATGTCCAGCACGTTCACCTTGTGGTCCGACAGGTAGGTGGTGACTGCGGCGATGATGCCAACCCGGTCCCTGCCCACGACGGTGATGATTGCCTTATCCATGAGGCTCCTTCGATGTGAGGTTCCCGTCGGCAGGACCGGCCTGGGCGGGCAGCGCGTCCGCCCAGGCCGGCCAGGGCTGCCGGCAGGGTTGACACCTACTATACGGAAGGTGAGGGCCAAGTGGCTCCGGGCATCTCAGTGGCCGTCCCTCAGAAGGACCTCTTGGACGGCCGAGAGGAAGTCTGCAGACAGGACCTGCCTGTCCCCGTTGGGTCTGGTGTAGTCCAGGGTCTCCAGGGACCTCAGGCCTCCCGCCGGGCGCTGGAGGAAGCGACGGCCGACAGGGCCCTGGGCTCATGGAAGCCCTTGCGGCGGAACTCGTCCGCTATGTCCTGGGCCACCTGTGCCGCAAGTCCTGCATCGACCAGGGCGATGATGGAACCTCCGAAGCCTCCCCCGGTCATCCTGGCCCCATAGGCCCCATCGGCCCTGGCCACGTTGACCGCCGTGTCCAGCTCGGGCACGGTCACCTGGTAGTCGTCACGAAGGGAGTCGTGGGAGGCGTTGAAGAGCTCACCTGCACGGACCACATCGCGGGCGGCGAAGGCGCTGATGAAGTCGTCCACCCTGCCGATTTCGCTGATCACGTGCCGCACCCTCCGCCGGCTTACCTGATCGGGCAGGGCTTCCAGGACACGGGCCAGGGCGGTCTGCGGGTCACCCGATCCGTTCACCCGGTCGGCCACCACCCTCAGGTCGCTCACCCCCAGGGTCCGGGCGGCCTCCTCGCAGGTGCGGCGGCGCTGGGCGTACTGGCCGTCGTTGAGCTGGTGGGGGGCCTGCGTGTCGACCACAAGCAGCTCCAGCCCCATGGATTTGAGGTCGAACTCCTCCTGCCTGACGTTGTGCATGGCATCCAGGTCGCTGCGGCAGTCAAGGCGGAGGGCGTGACCGGGTTGACAGCGCATGGAGGCGTTCTGGTCCATGCCTCCGGTCGAGGCCCCGGCCATGTCGTTCTCCGCCATCATGGCGGCCTGAATCAGCCTGACCCTCCCCCGGTCGCTGCCGCCGAGGCCCAGTCCGAATACGTCGTCCAAGGCCAGGGCGCTGGAGCAGGTCATGGCTGCGGAGGAACTCAGCCCCCCGCCCACCGGAACGCTGGAGACGAAGGCTGCATCGAACCCGTGCACCCCGTCCATCCCCATGGAACGCAAGGCCCACGCCACACCGACGGGGTAGGCGGACCATCCCTGCACCCCTCCGGCCTCAAGACCGTCCAGGTGGACCTCCACGGTCTTTCCGTCACCCTTGGAGGAGACCAGGTGGACCAGGTCGTCCCGCCTGGGGCTCAGGGCGAGGAAGGTCCGATGGGGGAGGGCTATGGGCAGGCAGAGCCCCCCGTTGTAATCCGTGTGCTCACCGATCAGATTGACCCTGCCCGGTGCGCTCCAGACCCCTTCGGGATCGTGCCCGTAGGCCCTGATGAAAAGGGCTGAAGCCTGGTTGGTCCCGGTCCCGGCAGGACCCCCGTCCATGGCCTGTATGAACTGGACAGTATTCATGCTGTTTCCTCATCTTCGATGTCCACCGGTCCCAGCTGGCGGAAGCGGGCGGCGATTCTTTCGGGGGTCGTGTCGGAAACCCAGGCGGCCATGCCGGACTCCGACCCGGCCAAATACTTGATTTTATCCACTGCCCTGCGGAAGGAGAAGAACTGGAGGTTGAGCCTGTAGTCCTCCCGCCGACCGTCTCGGACCGGGGCCTGATGCCAGGCGGCTATGTAGGGCAGGTCCATCCCCCGCCCGTCCCCCCTGTCGAAGAAGGCATTCCCCCTCTTCAACAGTGTGGAATACATCTGTGCCAGGCCCCAGCGCTCGTCGTCGTCGAGCTGGTCAAGGGTAAGGATCCCGTCGCGGACCGGGGCCACGTGGACCTCCATGGGCCAGCGGGCTGCTGCAGGCACATAGGCCACCCAGGTGCGGTTGCGGAAGACCACCCTCTCCCCTGCCTCCAACTCCCCTTGGAGAATGTCATGCAGGAGGTTGCCTCCGGTGCGCTCGCGATAGGCCCTGCACTGGCGGAGCTCCTGCTCCATACGGGGGGCGATGAAGGGGTAGGAGTAAATCTGCCCGTGCGGATGGGCAAGGGAGACTCCGATCTCCTGGCCGTGGTTTTCGAAGGGGAAGATCTGCTCTATGCCGTCCATGGCCGAAATTTCCGCAGTCCTGAAGGCCCAGGCCTCGACCACCGTACGCAGACGGCTCACCGGGAGGTCGGCAGGCAGACCCTGCTCATTGGGATCGAAACAGACCACCTCGCAACGGCCGTTGGCCTCCCTCACCGGCCACAGAGGGTTCCCATCCACATGCCCCTCCTGCACGTCGGCACCAGGGACCTGCATCATCGAGGGAAAACGGTTTTCAAATACCACCACGTCATAATCGGTGTCGGGAATCTCCCCGTCCTGATAAGGGTCTCCCGGTTTCCTGGCCGCCAGGGGGTTCCCCTTGGCCGTTGCCCCTGGGCCTGCTGTGATCGGCCTGTTCATCCGGGCCGTCGCCATGGGAATCCAGTCGCCGGTCAGAGGGTCCCTCCTCATCTGCGGGGGTTGGAAGGGGACCTCCCTCCCCTCGGCATCGAGACGGGGGCCGAAACGATCTGTCAGGGGGCGCGGGTCGTCCAGTCGCCTGGTCTTGGCCCCGCTGACATAGGCGGGATCGTCATCCATGTAGAAGAAACGGCGACCGTCAGCCAGCCTGGTCGCGGTGATGCGGATATGGCGGGATGCATATTCACCCGGTACGTACCTGCGGGGAGTGTACCCTTCTGACAGCATGATCATGCGCCTTTCTCTGCTTGTCGATCCTGGCCGGCACCCGTCCCTCCCGGACCTGCGGTCGATGGGGAGGACCCGGAAGAACCCGCTGGACCCGCCGTCTTCCCCTCTGCACTCACGGCCGCCCGACCGTGAGGGGGGAGGGAGGCCTGGCCGGGTACGGATCCACCGGCGGGGAGGCCTGAGGTCTGCTCCTGGTTCCCCTCAGGGGCGGCATGGGCGAGGACCAGTTCCCTGACCAGGCCCTGGGTGGCTTCAATGGACCGGTCGTCCAGCCCATCGTCGGTGATGACGGTATCCACCTGGTCGAATCCGGCGAAAAGGGAGAGCGAGGTGCAGCTCCACTTGGTGTGGTCGGTCAGTATGATCGTCCGGTCGGCGATGTCCATCAAGGCCATATCCGTGGCGGCCTCAAGGGAGTTGGGCATGAGGAAGCCCCTGGGTATGGAGACCGAGTGGGTCCCCAGGAAGACGGTGTTCACCCTCAGCGAGGAGATCACCTTGTCGGCTATGGGTCCCACCAGGGAGTTGGACCGGGTGATGACGCCCCCCGTGACGATGACCTCCACATCCTTGCTCTCCATGGCCTGGACCAGTTCGGCCACGGGGATGGAATTCGTCAATATGGTCACCCCGGCGCACTGGCGGCTTTCGAGAAGATGCTGGGCGAAGACGTAGGCCGTGGTGCCTCCGCCTATCGCAATCACATCGCCGGGGGAAACGTAATCGATGGCCCTGCGGGCTATGGCATCCTTGAGCCCCATGTCCATCTGGGATTTGACCGAGAAAAGGGGCTCGGCCAGGAGGGAGGAGGTGGTGACCGCCCCCCCGTGCACACGTTTGAGCAGGCCCTTGTCCGCCAGGTCGGCAATGTCCCGGCGGATGGTCATGGCCGAGACACCCAGTTCCTTGGACAGGGCGGTGATACGGACGGCCCCACGCGTTCGTAGCCTATTGAGTATCAGGTGCTGTCGTTGTGAGGATATCATTCGAACATTATCGCACACATTCGCCCAGTCTGACAAACTCTTTCGGGGTTTCCTGGTCGCGGGGCGGTACTTGCCCATCGGGTTATCTCTTCAGGTGGGAGTCCGAAATGGTCGCTTTCGGAAATGAACACCGACCTGCTTTTGTGTTTGTTATATCGATGTAAGTGCACATTCAGCTGCCGTCGGGGCCTCGCCGGGCGCCCCTCCTAGCGGGCCCCGGGCTGGGAGGGGGTGCAATGCGAGCGGCGTGAATGGGCGGCCCGAACGGCTCCATGAGGGCACTGCGACCGGCCACCAGGGAATGCACCCGTTTGACGTTCAGCGGCCCGAATGACGGCATCCGGCCTTGCGGGGGACGGACCTCAATCCCTCTCGCAAGCGCTCCACCCCCCACCGGGTCACCTGGACCATGGCCTCCGCAACGATTGAGGAACTCATCTTGGAGCTTCCGACCTTCCGCTCCACGAAGACGATGGGAACTTCGGCCACATGGCCTCCCGAGGCCAGGACCCTGCGCAGCATGTCGATCTGGAAGACATACCCGTTCGACCTGACCTGGTCCAGCGGGATCCGCTTGAGAATGCGGGCCCGGTAGGCACGGAAGCCGGCCGTGACATCCCTTGCGGACAGGCCCAGCATGATGCGGGCGTACAGGGACCCTCCCCGGGAGATCAGGTCACGGTACCAAGGCCAGTTGGCCGTCCTTCCACCCTTCACCCTGCGCGAGCCGATCACGAGGTCCAGGCAGGGATCGGAGGCCAGGACGGCAAGGATCCTGACCAGGTCCGCAGGCCGATGCGAACCGTCCATGTCCATTTCGCAGATGGTGTCATACCCCTGGTCCAGGGCCCATCGGAACCCCTCCAGATACGCGGGGCCCAACCCCTGCTTGCCGGCCCTGTGGATGACCCGGATCCTCCTGTCGGACCGGGCCATCCCGTCAGCCAGCACACCCGTACCGTCCGGGGATCCGTCATCGACCACCAGGATGTCCACCTGGGGGCAGCGGGCCAGGACCCCCGACAGGGTCGAGCGGATGTTGCCACGCTCGTCGTATGTGGGCATGACCACAAGGGTCCTGCCGCTCACAGGCACGGCCTCTTCGCCCGCATCGTCCTGCATGTCATCAACCCCTCGTCAGTGCGCACGGCCGATTTTCAACGGAGAGACCCCGATCACCGGCTGATTCCGTAAGCCCCCCTGGCATAGGGTTCAGGATAGTGGATGTCCTCCCGGTCCATTCCCAGCTTATAGGCTGCCCGCAAGGGCCAGTACGGCTCCCTGAGGGCGGCTCTGCCTATTTCGACCGCGTCTGCCTGGTTCTTGCGCACTATCCTGTCCGCCTGCTTGGGCCTGGTGATCAGGCCCACGGCCGTGACAGGGACCAGGGCCTGGTTGCGCACCTGGGTGGCGAAGGGGACCTGGTAGCCGGGCTTGGCCGGTATGCTGACGCCGGGCACCAGACCGCCGGTCGACACATCGATCAGGTCCACCCCATGCAGTTTGAGCACCCTGGCCACCTCGACGGTCTCCTCCAACCCCCAGCCACCGGGGGCCCAGTCGGTTGCAGAAACCCTTACCAGAAGGGGCATGCCTACGGGCATCACGTCGCGCACCGCGTCGGTGACCTCCACCAGAAGGCGCATGCGGCCGGACAGGTCGCCCCCGTACTCGTCACCGCGCTTGTTGATCAGGGGATCCAGGAACTCGGAAAGAAGGTAACCATGGGCTGCATGGAGCTCTATTCCCGCGAACCCGGCCTGCACAGCCCTGCGGGCGGCGGAACGGAAATCATCCGTGACCTGGTGGATGTCACGGACACTCATCTCCCGTGGGGTGTCCATATGCCCGTACGGGATCGGGCTGGGCCCCGCCGGCTGCCAACCACCCTCCTGGACCGGCACTGTGGCGTTGATGTGTCCCATGGATGAGCACCCTGATGACCCCTTGCGGCCGGAATGGTTCAACTGGACCATGGGGGCCGTCCCCGAGGCCTTCATATCCTCGGCAATCCGCGCCCAGGCCCGGGCCTGCTCGTCGTTCCAGATGCCGACGTCGCATGGTGATATGCGGCCGTCGGGGCTGACGGCGGTGGCCTCGGTGATGATCACGCCGAAACCGCCCAGGGCACGGGAAACGTAGTGCTGGTAGTGGAACTGGGTGGGAATCCCGTCATGCCTGTAGACGGAGTACATGTCCATCGGGGGCATCCAGACCCTGTTCCGGACGGTCAGGTCGCGCAGGCGGAAAGGCCTGAAGAGGGCGGGCAGGGCACGGTCCTGTTCCGGCCGGTCCTTCCCCGGCCTCCCGGATGGGCCTCGCCCGCCTCCGGCACCTTCCCCGGCCGGCTTTTTTCCTTGATCAACCATGCCCATACCTCCCATTGCACATCGTGGGGACGGGTGGGGGAACCGACCCCTCGCACCGGACCCCCAGCGGGACGCCGAAGGCAGACAGTCATCTGCAACGGCAACGGTGCAGGCCGTGACAAGATGCCGGACCACCCGTCTTCCGCCTATTGTCTTTCGACCCATTGTAGGCCTTTCCCCATCTTCGCGGGAGGGGTCCATCGCGGGAGGGGCCGCTCTGGAAAAGGGACGATGAGGCAGGCCTGCGGGCAGGTCAGAAAGGGGGCTCCATCACTGGTCCACGTCCTCCTGTTCATCGTCCTGGTCTTCGCCCTGTCCCTGCTGCCGGGACCTGTCGTCGCCCCCGTCCCGGTCCTCTTCCCGGGGCTGTGGCTGGCCCTTGTCGGGCTGGCCCGTATCCGGTCCGCCCGTATACTTGGGGTCCGGGTTCCCGTAGTTGTTGTCAATCGGTATGTTGGCCTGGGCCAGGTAGGTGTTCATGAAATCCTTCCAGGCCGGGGTGGCTATGTACATGCCATACCAGGTGCGCATGGTCCGACCGTTGATGGTCCTGTTGGTGAAGGAATCCTTGTCCCTGTCCTGTCGTTCGGCATTGCCCACGGCCACGAAGGCCGCCACCTGGGGGACGAACCCCCCGGTCAGCATGTACATGTTCTCGTGGGTCCCTGTCTTGGCGAAGGTCTTGCGGCCCCCGTCCAACTGGGTCACCCTGGCCTCGCCTCCCGGTTGGACAACACCCTGGTTGAGGGCGTAGGCCACGGTCTGCGCGATGGCCGGATCGATGGCCTGGTGGCAGTTGGCCTTGGGGATGGGCATGGACTCGCCGTTGCGCTTGATCACCTTCTTCAGGGAGATCGGGGTGCAGGCCTTGCCGTTTGCCGCCAGGGTGGCATAGACGTTGGCCATGGTCAGCGGGGAGGCCTGGTCGGCTCCGATGATCATGGGGGGCTGGAGATTGGAATACACGTCCATGGCCGAGGAGATCGAATTGTGGTAGCCCATGTCCTTGGCTGTGTCCGCGATTGCACACAGGCCTATCTGCTGTGCCATGGAGGCCTGGGTGGTGTTGTGGGACTTGATCAGACCCTGGAGGGGGGTCTCCGTGCCGACGGTGCCGCCCCCGGAATTCTCCACATGCCAGTTGACGGATTTGAAATCATATTTGACCCCATCGGGACCCTGGCAGTTGAAGACGGACTCCGGGTAGTTGGTCGAGGTCCGCAGGGGTTCGTTTATGGAGTGGCCCTGTTTCATCCAGGCGGCCATGTTGATGGGCTTCCAGGTGGAGCCTACGGGGTTGCCCAGACCCCCTCCGTCGTTCTGATCGACGGCGTAGTTGATGGCCGTCCTTGTGCCTCCGGACTTGTCGGTGGCGTCGTAGATCCGGTTCAGCCCGAACCCGAGCACCTCGCCCGTCCCCGGCCTGATGGCTGCGATGGTCACCTCGAAACCGCTGGGGTCCTCGACCGGTATGGTGTTGCGGGCCGCGTTCATGGCGGCCTCGTTCGCCTTGACATCCATCGTGCTGTAGATCTGCAGGCCCCCCTCGTTCAGGAGGCGGACCCTGTCCTGCCTGGTCTTGCCGAACTCCGAGGAATTGATGATCTGCTTGGTCACATAGTCGCAGAAGAAGGCGGCATCTCCGGCGGCCTGGCATCCCGCGTCGACGCTCTTGACATGGAGCATGTCCTTGAGGGGTTTGGCCTTGGACTCCCGGTTCTGCTTGGCGGTGATGTAACCCTGCTGGTGCATGAGATCCAGCACGATGTCACGCTGCTCCTGGGATTCCTCAACGTTGACGGTGGGATCGAAGCGGGCGGGATTCTTGGTCACCGCCGCGATGGTGGCCGCCTCCCCGGGGTCCAGGTCCTTGGCCGACTTGCTGAAGTAGTGCTGCGCGGCGGTCTCCACCCCGTACACCTTGGTCCCGAACTGGGCTATGTTCAGATAGCCCTGGAGGATTTCGGCCTTGGTGTATTTCTTCTCCATCTGCACGGCTATCAGCATCTCGCGCATCTTGCGGGCAATGGTCTCCTCGCGGGCGTGGTATTCGCCGATGGGGTCGTTCTCCTCCTCGGCCTGGCTCATGAGGACGTTCTTGACATACTGCTGGGTCAGGGAGGATCCCCCCTGGGTGTCACCCTTCTTTATGTATGTCTGGATGAAGGCCCTGAGGACCCCCTGGGTGTCGACGCCCGCGTGCTCGAAGAACCTGCGGTCCTCCCTGGCCACCACGGCCTTCTGCATGTAGTCCGAGACCTCACCGATGGGGACGACGATGCGGTTCTGGGCATAGAAGGTGGCGATGACGGTCTTGCCGTCGGAAGCGTAGATGCGGGACTGCTGGGGCAGATCGGTCACGTCGAAATCGATGCTGTCGATGTTCATGGCCGGCATGAGCTTCTTGGCCGCCACATTGGCTGCAAAGACGCCGGGAAAAAGAAAACCGGACACAACCACGCCGCCCGCGACGCAGAACATGAGATAGGCCAATATGAGTGTGAAGAAACGGCGCACCGTCATGGATCTCTTTTTTCCAGGCATGGCTACCATTCTATGACCCCAGGCCTACCTGGCCGGACGGGGACGCAGGGCCTTCACATCCTGGAACGGCGGATGAGGGCACCTGGCCGGTAGATGACGATGGCCCTGCCCCTGCGCGAGATCCAGCCTCGGTTGGAGAAGTCCATCAGGGCCTTGTTGACGGTCTCCCTGGAAGCACCCACCAGCTGGGCCAGTTCCTCCTGGGTCAGATCGTGCGGGACCATGAGCCCCTGCTCGAAGGGCTCGCCGAAGCGGGTGGCCAGGTCCAGGAGGGTCTTGGCCAGGCGGGCCGGGACATCCATGAAGACCAGGTCGGAAATCCGCTCGTTGTTGGCTCGCAGCCGGTTGGCCAGGACCTGGAGCATGTCGACGGCCACGCGGGGATGCTGGTTGAGCCAGCTGAACAGGGCGTCATGTTCCAGGGCGGCCACCCTGGTCCGGTTGACCATGACCACCGCCGAGGCGGTACGCGGCCCCCCGTTGGGATCGAAGACAGGTATCTCGCCCAGGATCTCCCCCCGGCCGTTGATGCTGAGCAGCTGGACACGCCTGTCCGCAGCCTGCCTGATGAGCTTGACCCTGCCCTCTTCGATCACGTACATCCGGTGGTCCTTGTCACCCTGCCGGAAGATGGTCGACCCCTTGGTGAAGACATATTCCGTCAGGCTTCCCAGCAGTTGGTCGGCATCCTCCCGGGGCACCTGCTTGAACAGGGCGGTCTGTCGCAAAGCGTTCTCTTCGTCGGGACTTTCATTGGGCTTGCGCACCGCCATATCAGGAAAACCTCCTCACCTCTGGGAATCGTCCTTGACCCCTTGTCCTTGCGGGACCGTGCCGATCAATCAACTCACACGATTGTAGCCCAGCCTTCATACGATGACCGACGTCCAGGCCGGGTCGGAATAACGCCCTGCCGCAAGGGAACCGGCTCTTGCCATGGTGTCCGGGTCGACCGTCCCGGCAGACAGGCTCCTGACCAGACCGGGAAGGGTGTCCAGGAGGCCATCGACCAGGTCGGCCCGTGACAGACCGGTCTGGGAGCTGATCGGGTCCACCCTCCTCCTGGCCGAGGTCACCGCCTTGTCCGAGAGCTTCTCCTTGGACACCTTGAGCACATGTGACATCTTGGCTGCATCGACCGTGTAGGAGAGGGTGACGTGGTGGAGGATCCCACCCGGCCCCCTGCCGGCCGGCGGCAGACGGCGCTGGGAGGCGCCCCCCATTTTCCCCCTGGGTGAGGCTATGTCGTTCATCCCCTGCCAACCCGCCCTGACACCCAGCAGGTTCAACCCCCTGATCAGCCAGAGGTCGCACAGGCGGTATGAGGATGCCACGTCCAGCCCTTCCACGAAGGAGGCAGGCAAATAGAGGGAGTAAGTGATCACCCTGTCCGGCTCCACGAACATGGCCCCTCCCCCGGTCGTCCGTCTGACCACGGTGAACCCCAGCCGGCGGGCGGCATCCCGGTCCACCTCGTTGCCCAGGGATTGGAAGCGGCCGATGACGACCGCAGGGGCCGACCAGGACCACAACCGCAGGGTGGGGGGTTCTTGGCCCTCCGCCACCCCTTCCGCCAGTGCCTGGTCCACGGCCATCTGCATGACGGGATCCCGGGGCCGGTCCCTGATCAGGACCAGGTCCAGGTCGCCCCATCGTTTCACGAACCCATCCGGCCAGTCGGGACCCATCCACCGGCCCTCGTCTGCTGATGCCCTCCCACCAGCCGTAGCGCGCTCACCCCCCTGGGAGGAATCGGGGGCAGGAGCGGCGGGGCCCCTGGAACCGTCCACCGCCTGGGCCAGGGCCCTGGTCAGGGCCGTCACGATATCCCAAGCGGTGATGCCGAGGATGGCCGCTTCGGGATACCCGTCCATGACGGCCCGGAGGTCCCCTTCCAGCTTCGCCGGCTCCAGGGGCAGTGGTGTGGCCCTGACCGCCCCCTCCAGGTCCCGCAGGAGGTCCTGTCCCTCCCCGCCGTGCGCAAGGTCCCTCCTGGGGGTCCCGGAGGAAGGCCTCCGGGACCCTTCCGGTCCGGGACTTCGGCCGGGACCGGTCAGGTCCCTGGAGCCGTCGATGAAGAAGTCGCCGTCGATGCCGCAGGTCACGATGCGTCCCCGTCCGCTATTGCCTACGCGGCCGTCCCCGTCCAGGCACACCCCCACGGTGACCGCCACCAACTTCCCGCCTGACCGCTTGCACTCCCCCCGCCCCTTGTACAGGCGGAAACCCTCCCCCTGGACATCATTCGCCAGGGTCAATCGACCAGCTCCAGACCACGGGCGTCCCGATGCCAGAAGGAGCCCTTCTTGGAAGTGAGGATCAGGATCCCCTGGACGATTCCCCAGATGATGTTGACGGCAGGGCCGATGAAGAAGAAGAACGCCCCCACCACGGTTATCATCACCTGGGCGATTCCCCACCCGTACCGGCCCAGATAGAAGTTCTGCATGCCGAGGATGCCCAGAAAGATGCTGAGGAGGCCTGCGGTCAGCTTCGTGTGCGCGGCGGGCGGGGCCGCGTAGACATCACCGTAAAGGCCGTACGGGTTGTATGCCTTCTTCCCCTTGCGGCGCCCCCCTGGCCCATATGGGTAGGCGGGCGGATAGGGGCTGAAGGGCTGCGCGTAGTAAGCGGGATAAGGGGGATATGGGGGATAAGCCGGATAGGCATTGTAGGCGGGATACACAGGGTAGGCAGGAGGGTAGGAGGCCCCTTGGAAGGGCATGGACGGCTGTGTGCCGGGCTGCTGCAAGGGGACGGGGCCATACCCCATGGCCTGCGGAAGGGGGGCGGACCCACCTGCCGGAGGATAAGGGGCCGTCTGCTGCCAAGAGGCAGGATAAGGGGCTGTTGGCTGCCATCCAGGAGGGCAAGGGGCTGTTGGCTGCCCGGCCGGGGGGTAACCGGTCCGGGACTGCTGGGGCCGGGAGGGACCGCCGGGCTGCTGGCCCGTTCCCGTCCACTGGCCGGGAGCGGCTTGCGGTCCACGGCCATCTGCCTCGGGCCGTTTTACCCCCGCCCCTGTGGCAGACTCGGAGGAATCGGAACGGACCCCGGGGCCGGTCGGGCCGACCTGGTCCCGGCCGGGTCGGTCATCTTCTGGATTCATCGTCATACCCCCAGGTTACCGCCGGGATGGTGCATGGATTCAATGCGGCTCAGATCCTGTCCAGGATGTCCCGCCCGACCTGGTCGGTTCCCCTCCGGGTGGAACCCAGCTCGCGGATGTCCTCCTCGACGGCCCTGTCAATGCGCCCGGCCGCCTCTTCCAATCCCAGGTTCCGCAGGAGCATGCCCGCCGAGAGGATGGCGGCCGTGGGGTTGGCCACCCCCCTGCCGGCTATGTCCGGAGCGGACCCGTGGATGGGTTCGAACATGGAGGGGTATGTGCCGTCCGCATTGATGCAGCCGGAGGCCGAGTAGCCCACGCCGCCGACCACCGCCCCGGCCTCGTCGGTGAGTATGTCGCCGAAGAGGTTGTCCGTCACGATCACATCGAACCTGCCCGGGTCGGTCACCAGGAATATCGTGCAGGCGTCGATGTGGAGGTACTCCCTCTCGACCTGGGGGTACTCCTCCCCCACCTTGTCGACCAGGCGCTGCCACATGTCACCGGCATTGGTCAGTACGTTCTTCTTGTGGACCAGGGTCAGCCTGCGCCGCCGGGACATGGCCAGACGGAAGGCGTACCGAATCACCCGTTCCGCCCCATAGGCCGTGTTGATCGAGACCTCGGTGGCCACCTCCTGCGGGGTCCCCCTCCGGATGGATCCACCTGCCCCGGCATAAAGGCCCTCCGTGCCCTCGCGGACGACCACGAAGTCGATCCGGCCCGGGTCGGCCAGGGGGGAGGAGACCCCCTCATAGAGTCTGGTGGGGCGAAGGTTCACATACTGGTCCAGTTCGAACCGCATCCTGAGCAGGAGCCCCCTCTCGAGGACCCCCGCCTTGACCCTGGGGTCCCCGATGGCCCCCAGGAGGATGGCGTCCTCCCCCTTGAGCCTGTCCAGCTCGTCATCGGGCAGGATGGACCCGTCGCGCAGGTAGCGTTCGGCACCAAGGTCGAAGTCGTCGAAGATGAAGTCGGCCTGGCCGCCTGCCGCCTTCTGCAGGGCCGCCTGAGCCTGGGGGACTATCTCCCTGCCGATGCCGTCACCGGGCACGACGGCTATGTGGTAAGAGGTTCCGGTTTTTGCATCCATGACCACGAGCATAGGCGGGCCGGGCCTCACCTGCCCCCTGATGACCACATGTCAGACAGGGGGTTGGCAGGACTGGGCCTGGCCTGCCCGTTCAGCTGGCCGCCGCACCTCCGTCAGGCCGTAGGACCGAAAGGCAGAAGGCATTCTCATAGGCCAGCTCCTCCCACTGCCTGTAGCGTCCTGTGATGCCTGCATGGCCGGCCTCCGCCTCGATCTTGATCATGGCATCGGCCCCGACCGAGGGTTCCTGAAGCCTGGCCACCCACTTGAGCGGCTCCACATAGAGGACCCGGGTGTCATTCATGGAGGTGGTGACCAGCACCGTGGGGAAGTGGTCCGTTCCCAACCGCCTCCTGCGTTCCGAAGCGTCCTCCACGTTCTCGTAAGGACTGTATGACTTCATGTAGGCATATGCCTTGGGGTCATGGAGGGGGTCTCCCCATTCATCCCACTCGGTCACCGTCAGCGGAAGGTCCGGGTTCAGGATGCTGGTCAGGGCATCGACGAAGGGGACATCCGCCTCGATGCCGGCGTATAGCTGGGGGGCCATGTTGGCCACTGCCCCCATGAGCAGGCCCCCGGCTGACCCGCCGTTGGCCACCGTCCTCATCGGATCGGCCCATCCACGGGCCTGAAGGGCGGCGGTCACGTCGACGAAGTCCTCGAAGGTCCGCCTCTTGTGCAGACGCCGCCCCTGCTCGTACCAAGCCCTTCCCATCTCGCCGCCCCCGCGCACATGGGCCACCGCGTAGAGGACCCCCCTGTCCATCAGGCTGAGGCGGGCGATGGAGAAGGAGGGGTCTGAACTCACCTCATAAGCCCCGTAGCCGGTGATGAAGAGGGGGGAACCCTGGCGCCGCGTCTCCCCCTCCTCCCTGTTACCCGGCCAGCCCAGGGCCTCAAGGTCGGACGGCGAGGGGGAAGGGATGACGGTGTCGTCAAACCCGTACACGCCGTCGGCGTCCAATCCGGGGACCATCCCACGCCGCCAGACCAGGGAGACCGGGACCAGGGCCCCGTCGCGCACACGGACCCAGAGCCGTCGTTCCGCGTACCTTTCCGGGTCGAAGCCGCCAAGGACCTCAGCCTCCTTGAGGAGGACGTCCCGGCCTGTCGCCGGATCCAGTTCGTGCAGCTGGGAGGGATGGGTGTAAGAGGAGAAGGCGTAGCGGAGCCTGGGAGCCTGATAGGAGGGGTTGTCGACGGAACCGATCGAGTAGACCGCCCCCTGCTGCTGGCCGGGTTCGATCGGGCGGAACCTCCAGGGCCGTCCCTGGAGGAAGTCCTCGAGGGCCTCCTTTTTGGTCGTGACAGCCAGATGGGGAAGGCCTGAGGACCGGTAGCTGAGGAGGACGAAGTCCCGGTGGAAGCCCACCCCCTCTATGGCCAGCCCCCGGGCACCGCGCAGGATGGCGGGGTTGCCGGGGTCGTCATAGGGACGGTCAACGGGCTCCCCGACCTGTCCACCCCCTTCGCAGCCGTAGGGACTTCCCTGAGCCAGGCGGACCCCCTCCCCCAGGCGGTAGGGGGGTCGGTGGTCCCTCATGTCTATCAGGTCGACGCAGAAGTTGGGACAGCCCACGTTGTGGTAGACCACGGCCACCGGGATATCCCTGCCCCCCTGGCCCGCCCCTTCGAATCGGCTGAGGTTCACATCGTATTCGACCCCCTCCTTACGGGGGATGAAGGGGACGAACTCACCGGTGGGGTCGGTCAAAGGGAGGATGAGGATCTCGCTGGTGGTCTTGGAGGAGGTGGCTATCATGACCGAGCCCTCGTCATAGCTCAGCCCCACCCCAGCCCAGAAGTGTTCGTCCCCCTCCTCGAAGACACGGACGTCCTTCCCCGCATCGGTCCCCACCTGGTGCCTCCACACGGCACAGGGGCGCCAGGCCCGGTCCATCCTGGTGTAGAAGACCCAGCGGCCGTCCGGGGTGATGATCCCTCCTGAGCTGACCGATGAAATCAGGTCGGGCAGATCCCGGCCCTCATCCAGGTCGCGGATGTGCAGGTCGTAACGTTCGTCACCCCTGGTGTCCACCCCGTAGAGCATGTAACGGCCGTCACGGCTCAGGTCCAGGGTGCCCAGGGAGAAGAAGTCGTGCCCCTCGGCCTGGGCGTTGGCGTCGAAGACCACCTCCTCCCCGGGCAGGCCCTCCCCCGGCCCGGCGCTGATCTTCGGCGGTTCCCAGTCGTCCTCCCCCCTGACGGGGACCCTGCACTGCAGGCCGTACTGGGACCCCTCCCTGGTCCGTCCGTAGTACCAGTATCCGTGCAGGCGGGTGGGCACGGACACATCGTCCTGCTTGACCCGGTCGCGCAGCTCTTCGAAGAGGGTCTTCCTCAGACCCGACAGGTGGGCCATCCTCCTGTCGCAATAGTCGTTCTGGGCGGCCACATAGGCCTGCGTCCGGGGGTCCTCCTTCCCCCTCATCCACTCGTAGGGGTCGTTGAAGGTGTCCGAATGGAAGGTCCTGGCCTGCGGGTGCCGCTCCGCCACCGGGGGGACAGGACGATGGGATGCGCCGCGCAGGGGAAGCGAAGATGGAATCATGAGGCGATTATAAGCGCGGCCCGTGCACGTCCTGCATCCGATCCGGCGGCCGGCCGATCCCTGTCAGCCCTTCCGCCCCCGCCGGGCCCGGCCCCATCCCCTCTTGCGCCTTGAGGCGGGCAGGGGCTCCTCCTCCAGGACACCGGCCAGGTAGGGCAGCATGGTCCTCATCAGGTTGGCACCTGTGGTCCCGTAGAAGACGGGGACGTCGGTCACGGGGGCAGGCTGGCTGGAGGTCCTCTCTGTCAGGGCCCCCAGTTTGGACTCCCCGGGGCTCAGCTGACGGATCCCGATGGCCACGACCCTGCCCGGATACCTGCGGGCCACCTCGGCGAAGGTGGTCGGATCCCTCTGTCCGTCATCACCCAGAAGGATGAAGCGCATGTCGGGGAAGTCGGCCATGAGTTGGTGGATGAACTCCATCTTGTGTCTGACGATGGAGGGGACGAAGGTCTTGGGCCGGGGGTCCAGGTCGCGCAGGAGGAGGGGGCCGGGAGGGAAGCCATGGTCCTCGATGAACCCCCTGATCGACCCCTCCACGTTCCAGGGGGAGGCCGACAGGTAGAAGAAGGGCGCCTGGGGGGCCAGGTCCCGGATCTTGCTGTAGAAGACGCTCATGCCGGGAACGGAGGCCCTGGTATGGGGGTTGGACAGGAGGAAGTTGTATGCCGCCTTCCACATGCTGGGCACCTGGGTGATCATGATGGTGTCGTCCACATCCGAGATCACCCCCAGACGGGCCTTCCCGGAGACGATGTAGAGGGGGGCCGTGACCGGCGGACGGTTCTTGACCTGGTATGTGACCCTGTGGACCCCGGGGACCAGGTCGTGCTCGGCGACCAGGTCCAGGTAGCCCGACCAATCGGAAAAGGCGAATTCGCTGCTCAGGTTCCTTCCGCTGTCGAAGGCCTCGAAGCTGGTCGAGTCGGCCATCTGGACGGTTCCTATGGGGACCCCGTCTATGGCTATGGCCACCCGAGTGCGGGGGGAGGGGACGGTCAGAAGGGCCCTGATCCCCCTCATGGCCCGGGGGGTGTGGGGGTTGGAATCCGCCAGGACTGTCCGGCATATGAGTCTGGAGTAGGCTTCTGTGCCGTACCCCACATAGGGCTCGACCCTGGGATGCCACCCCAGACGCCCCGTCAGCCGGGTGGACAGCCTGACCCAGAGGTCGAAGACTCCGGTCAGCGCCCGCCTGAGCAGACGGATGGGGAAGGATTTGTTCTCGATGCGTTCGTCAGGGATGGCCGCATCGAAGGTGGTGACCACCGGCGTGACCTGGATGGGACGGCCCTTTGCGGGCCCCCGGCCCTTGAGGCCGACCCCCGGAATGGACCGGGACACCGTCCCCTGCCTCTTACGCTCCCTGTCCGCCGTCATGCTCCTCTTCCGTCCCCGGGCTCAAGACAGCCTTGCTATGAGAGCCCCGTACTCCTTTGCGGTCATCAGTTCAGGCTCCTCGTCCTCGAGTTCCAGCTTCATGATCCAGCCCTCCCCGTAAGGGTCGGAGTTGATCACGCCCGGATCATCCGAGGCATCCCTGTTCACATAGGTGATGGTCCCGGAAACCGGGGTCACCAGGGGCTCGACGGCCTTGGAGGACTCCAATTCGACCACCTCGTCGCCCGCCTGCACCCGGGTCCCCACCTCGGGCAGGTCCAGGAAGACCAGGTCTCCCAACTGTTCCTCGGCGTACTCGGTCACGCCCATCACAGCAGGGCTTGACGATGTGTCCACCCAGACATGGTCCTGCGAATAAAGCAGGTGGTCTGGTACCTCCAGGTTCGTGACCTGTTCGCTGTTTTCCTCATTCATACATACAAGCGTACCGCCAGGCCCCATCCAGGCGTCCAAAACACACGCCAAGTGAGACGGCCCAGGACCATCCTGCGGTCGAAGGTCCGGGCCGGGGCCTTCATCGGACCGGGCCTGCCGGCTCGTGCCCCTCCACCTTGACCATGGTCCCGACGGGGGCGTTGTCGTAGATCCACTTGGCATCCTGCTCATTCATGTTGATGCAGCCGTGGGAGCCATAGTGGGCCGGATCCCCCCGCGCTATCCCCGTGCCGTTCCAATTGGCCGTGTGGAAGCCCTCGCCCTTGTTGTAGTAGGAGACCCACTTCACGCCTGGAGTCACGTAATCCCTGCCGACCATGGTCTGGACCTCGTAACGGATGTTGATGAAGAAGGTGCCGGTGTCCGACTCCCGGCCGTCGACCGGCCGGCCGCTGCAGATTGGGAAGACCTTGACCTGGGTGGTCCCCCTGTATGCGGTGGCCGTCTGATCGGAGAGATTCACCCTGATCCACATGTCGCCGTCGGGTATGTCGTAGTTGACGGTCCTGGACTTCACATCGTGGGGGGTCACGTCGGCCGCGGCCTGGATGGTCGCCCCGTCTCCCGACTGGAGGGCCTTCACAACCTGCCCGACCGTCCCGTCGACCCCCTTGACCTGGACGCCGTCGACCCCCCTCACCGTGGTGACGATGACGTTGCCTTTGGAGTCCTTGATGTCGGTCTGGGTCACCATTTTCCTGTTGAGCTTGCCCGGAAGGGCGGTGGAGAGATAGTCGGCGACGGCCCCCCGGTCGTAATCCAGATTGATGGCACCCTGCTGAAGGTCCGACTCCGGCTTGATCCAGGCCGCCACCTTATCGGCGGGAATGGTCATCCTGTTGTCGTCGCCGGTCTGGATGACTATGGGGGAGACCAGACGCCGATTGGCCTCATCTGCCGCCTTATCCGCCTTCTCCTTGCTGATCGGCGTCTGTACGGAATCGTAGGTGACGCTTACGGAGGGTTGACCAGCGGGATCCTTGGAAAGGGAGTCTATGGCCTCCTTGACCGGGGCCAGACGGGGGGATTGGCCACCCCTGCCTGCGTGCACCCGGAACCGTCCCGACCGGCCGTCATATGCAATGGATGAGGGGAGGGCCCGGTCCTTTTCCCCTATGAACCTGTCGGTCAGGAAGTCGTCGAGCTTCCCTTCGTCCACCTTCGTGACCAGGGGGACGGAGGAGGGTAGGAAGGGGTTCAACCGATTGAAATCACTCCCCTGTTTGGCCGTCAGGAGGGCCTTGACCGTCCCGTCCGTGTCCACGGCCACACCCAGATCGGCCAGGCTGGCTTCGACCTTGGTCCCTTTCTGGTCCTGGATCTTCAGGGATGCCGACCCGGTCCGACTTGTGACAAGCTCCCTGAGCTGGGATGAATCCTTGCCGGCCACGCTCTGCCCTGCGAAGACCACACCGGGGGCGGCCCGCTGCTGGAAGTACTCCCGTGCGCCGAAGAAGGCGCCGACCAAGAAGGCCGCCAGGAGGGCAAGGACGCACAGGAGGACAAGGGGCCACCGCCGGTGTCTGACAGGGATGGCCTGATCGCCTTCCCCTCCTCCCCGGTCTGCGCCGACCTCCGAAAAGGCCTTCCATCCCTCCGTCTGGTCAAAGAGGTCCACCGGCTCCACCTGGGAGTCCCGGCCCCCCTCCATGGCATCGGAGGCGATGGGGGGCATGACCATGGTGGAGTCGTCATCTCCCCGCTCAGATCCAATCACCGGACCAGACCCGGCTGACGGCTCCTTCGGATCCCTTACCCCTTCGCTGGTCATCGTCCACCTTCCACGGCTCTCGTCTTACGCCGATATCTTACCGCCTGGGGGCGCCGTTCCCGGCACCGGGCGGATGCAGCCGCCAGCCGGGCATCCGCGGCGACGCTCGCCCATGCCCCCAACGGTCTCACAGGTCCGAACCGTACCACTCCTGGATCATGCTGCGGGCTATCGTCGCCCTTCCGGGAAGTTCCATATCCCCCCGGGCGATGAGCGCCACCAGGTCGTCACGGGAGACCCAACGGGCGCTGAGGGTCTCCTCCCCGTCCGTCCGGACGGCAGTGTCCAGGGCCCTCCCCTTGAAGGCCACCATCAGGGAGGCAGGAAAGGGCCAGGGCTGTGAACCCATGTAGCGGAGCTCACCCACAGGCACCCCCACCTCTTCCATGGCCTCCCTCCTGGCTGCGTGCTCCAGGTTCTCCCCGGCCTCCACGAAGCCGGCACATACCGAGACAAGACCTTCCTTCCAGGCCCTGTTGTGCTGGAGGAGGAGGCGGTCGTCGGCATCCACGATGGAGGTGATGACGGCCGGCTCGACCCTGGGGAAGAGGGTGTGGGACACCCCCCGGCCCACGCAGGTCTGCGCCCATCCGGCCTGGGCGGCCCTGACCGGAGAACCGCATAGGGGGCAGAATCTCTGGCCCGTCTGCCAGTTGCTCAGGCAGACCGCGCTGGTGGCCAGGCCCACCTGGCGGGGGGAGGCGTGGGGGGCGAACCCATCCAACCCCACCCAGTCGAAACCTTTGTCGACCAGCCTTCCGGCCTCCCCCGCCCCTGGCGGACAGGTACCTTCCAGGAGCCCCAGATCCAGGGCAAGATAATCCGCCCCCTGCCTGGAACCCAGATAATACAGGGCCTCGGGAGCCGGTCCGGATCGGTCCAGGCCCAGGGCATCCGCCAGGTAGGCGGCCGGGATGGTGGCCAGACGGATCCTCCCCGCCCGACGTGGGGCCAGGAGGCTCTGACCCCGGGGAACAGCCACCCGGCCCCTTCGGACCAGGATGACCACGGCCTTCCCCCGGGTCAGGAGGCCGGGCAGGAGGTCCGGGTCGGTCCTCCGGGCCACCTGATAGTCCACATCCCCCTGTGCCAGAGGGAGTGTGGTAAGAACACGTGTCAGGGCGAGAGGGGAGAAAAGGGAGGGCATCCGGCTCATCGCCCGGCCCCCCGGTCATCAGCCTGCCGGTCCGGCCCCATCGACCCTCCGACCCGGGCAGGATCCCCCGGCATCTCCCGATCGCGCTCCTTGACCGTCAGGACCAGGTCCATGAGGGCGCGGGCCACGGTGGAGGGGTGTTCGACCGCGCTGAAGTGGCCGCAGTCGGGGATGGCCGTGAACCTGACCAGGCAGGAATCCATGGCCTGCATGAGCGGGGCCATCCTGTCGGGGTTGGCCGAGGGATCGCACCGGCCCGAAACCATGGCCACCGGCACGTCGATCGTGCCGGCCAGGTGGGTCTGGTCTGGACGTCCCGCCGCCATACGCTCCCTCCATGCCACGCCGCCCGGGTCCTGCGAGCGGATCCACCCCCCCCAGCTCCCTGATGAACCAGGGCGAGCGCTTGACCGTGGAGTCCCCCTCCTGCACGTCGGCAAAGCCCATGACCGGGTCCACATGACCCTCCCGCAGGCACTCATCGGCTATGGCCAGCCGACGGCTGCGCGACTCGGGGGCATCCGCCTTCATCGCCGTGTCACACAGGGCGAGACCCGCCACGGTCTCCGGGTGCCTTCTCCAGATGGCTTCAACGGCGTATCCCCCCATCGACAGTCCCACCCATATGGCCCGGCTGGCCCCGGTCGACCTCAGCAGGTCCACAAGGGCGTCGGCCATGAGGTCCAAAGCCTGGGTATACGCGCCGTCGGCTGCAAGAGGTCCGCTCTGCGCCGCCGTGGGGACGGGGCTGCCGCCGGCTCCCGGCATGTCAGGTGCATAGACGGGAAAGGGATCCAACCCGGACCGGTCACACAGGTCGATCAGTTCCGCGGCGCAGCGGTCCCACATCCTGTGGTCCACGGGGAAGGCGTGGATGAGGACGACGGGCAGACCGCCCCCCGCCCTGTATATGGTGTTGTGCAGGTCCATTCTCGTCTGGTTCACAGCCATCTTCCCTTCCGTCAGACAAGCCTTCGCCGGCCATGCGCAGGTCTGTCCCTCCTCTCGGATCCAGGCTTCCGCCTGCCTGCCCCGGCCCTCACAGGGCACCAACCCTCACAGGGCACCGGCCCAGGAGAGGGCCTGGCGCAGGATCGAGCCGTGCCCGTTGGGCATCTGGCCGATGAAGGTCTCCAGCATATCGCCCCGGGGGTCCACCCATTCCACGTCCAAGGTCTCGTCCTGCGGCTTGCAGTCGCCGGCCACCGGGACCACATAGCACAGGGCTATGGCGTGCTGGCGGGGGTCATAGAACTCGCTGACCCCGGGGGTGGGGAAGAACTCGGCCACGGTGAAGGGCTGGGGGCTGGTGGGTAGCATGGGGAGGGCCAGCTCGCCCAGGTCCTTGGATATGTTGCGGGCCAGGGCCTCCCTTATGGTCTCGTGGTAGAGGACCCGGCCCGTGATCAGGGTGCGGCCTATGTTCCCGTCCTCCCCCACGCACAGGAGGGTGCCCGCCTGGCTGACGGCGCCCATCTCGTCCACCCTGACCGGGACCACCTCCACATAGGCGATGGGGAGCTGCCGGCGGGCCCGCTCGATATCCCCCCGGTCCAACCATCCGGGCGGGTTGCCCCCCTCGCCGCCCCGCATGAAGTCTTCGGGGGTCACCCCCGAAAACTCCCCACGCGAACGACCGGCGTCGAAGTCGTCGTCATCCGGTATCTCGTCATTCAGCACTGGCATGGCATCAATTATCGATTCCCCGTTCGACGGCCGCCGCGACATCCCGGACGGCTACACCAAGAGCATATTTCCAGCCTTGATGGAATGCTTGATGGGTGAGCATGGTTGCAGACCGGTGAGTGCCAGAGCGGGTGATGACCACCGGCACCCCGCCGGCACCCCATTCGCGGAGCAGACCCCCGGGGATGCGCCACATGCACGGAAGGGCACAGGGCAGGTCTGAAGAACCGGAACAAGGAGAGACACAATGGCAACAAGAGCACTCGACGCGAAGAACTTCGAAAAGACAATCACGGACAACGGCCTGGTCTTCATCGATTTCTGGGCCACCTGGTGCGGCCCCTGCAAGGCCTTCGGCCCCATCTTCGACAAGGCCTCGGACGCGAACACGGACATCGTCTTCGGCAAGGTCGACATAGACCAGAATCAGGACCTGGCTGCGGCGGCCGGGATTCAGGCCGTCCCCACACTGATGATCACCAAGAACGGGCAGATCATCTTCAAGCAGGCCGGGGCCCTGAGGGCCTCCGACCTGGACGACCTGATCCAGCAGGCCCGCCAGGCCGATGTGCCTGTCCAGAACAAGGCCTGAAGGGCGTATCCCCGGGTCGATGTCCGGAGTCCCGGGGTCGGTTTGTGTACTTCCGACCCCGGTTGTACTATGAAGGTTGTGTGTTTTCCGGTGGCGCTTCTCACATGTCAGGAGCCGCACGCCGGTGCCGTCATTTCGGCGCCGGGACAAGATCACCGAGGATCTGCAGGTCGGATATAGGAGCGACATGGCGAACCATGGCAGAAGGCGGATGGCCGCAGTCAGAGCACTGACCAAGCGTCAGTGGATACGTCTGGCGGCAGAGGTCACCGTCATCGGTATGGTCATCGGCGCTGGTTTCATCTCACGCGATTTTTACACTGCCAAGGACTCGACCCCCCACCCCGGGGTGACCGCCTTCTCGGCCACGGACACGCAGGACATGGAGGTCTCGCGCGGTTCGGCCAGGCAGGCCATAAGGAACGGGGCAGGAGGCGCCAACGCCGGAATATCCTATGTCACCGTGCAGATCAACGGACAGAACAAGGTGGTTCTGGGCAACGACTTCACGGATGTCAGATCGGTCCTTCAGACGGGCAACATCACCTTGCAGCCGGATGACATGGTCACACCGGCCCTGAACGAACCCGTCAGCGAGAAGACCGTCATCACGATCGAGCGTGCCGACGCCCAGGTCAAGACGGAGAACTCGGACATCCCCTTCAACACCATCGAGGAGAAGACCGACAGCCTGCCAACCGGGACGACCAGGGTGAAGACCGAGGGCAGGAACGGGGTCATGGAGACCACGAGCCTGATCACCGCAGCAGGCAGGAAGCACCTGACCAGCAACGTCTTCGCCTCCTTCGTCAAGCAGGCCCCGGTCGACAAGGTCGTCCTGGTGGGGACAGGACGCGCGGGTACGTCGGATTCCACCCCCGCCAACCCCACCATTTCGTCGAGCACCACGGCACCGGTGGGTGATTCCCAGGCCATAGCCCACGACCTGGTCCTGTCCCGGGGATGGGGCGAGGGCGAATTCACCTGCCTGGTCCAGCTTTGGAACCGTGAGTCCGGCTGGAGGACCAACGCATCCAACCCCTCAGGTGCCTATGGCATACCCCAGGCCCTTCCGGGCAGCAAGATGGGTTCCGCAGGGCCGGATTGGCAGAACAACCCCAGGACCCAGATCCTATGGGGGTTGGGCTACATCCAGGGACGATACGCCAGTCCCTGTGGTGCCTGGTCCCACTCCCAGTCCACCGGTTGGTATTAAACCGGCCTGCGCACAAAGGTCATCCAGGCCATGCACCCTCGGGATGCATGGCCTCTTTCATATGCAGCCATTACAGAAGGAGGGGGGCGGTGTCCGGCCCCGTGAGGAGGTCGGACACCGCCCCCTCTGTCGTCTCACCGCCACCTCCCCTTCATCAGGGGCGGGGGCGCTCATAAGGAGGACGGACCCCGTAGGGCGGGCGGGGTCCGATGTTCCCGCCCGCCCGTACGTTCACAGGACTGCCTGAAGAACGAAGTCCAGGATGAAGAGGGCTGCGACCCCCCAGATGATCGGGTGGACCTCCCTGGCCTTGCGCTTGCAGGTCATGGTCAGGCAGTAAGTGATGAAGCCTGCGGCCACACCGTATGAGATGGAGTAGGCGAAGCCCATGAAGATGGCCGTGAAGAAGGCGGGTATGGCCTCGGACAGGTCGCTCCACTCTATCTCCTTGAAGGAGCTCATCATCATGCAACCCACGATGACCAGGACCGGCGCCGTGGCCGCAGAGGGGACGGCGGAGATCAGGGGGGCGAAGAGGGCGCTCAGGCCAAAGCAGATGGCGATGACGACCGAGGTCAGGCCGGTGCGGCCACCCGCCGCTATGCCCGCTGCGGACTCCACGTAGGTCGTGGTGTTGGAAGTGCCGAAGAGGGCGCCGATGGAGGTGGCGGTGGCATCCGCGAAGAGGGCCTTGTCCATCTTGGAGCTGAATCCGGAACCGGACTCCAGGGCCTTCTCATCCTCTGCTGAGAAGATGCCGGAACGGCGGCCGGTGCCTACGAAGGTGCCGATCGTGTCGAAGGTGTCGGACAGGGAGAAGGCGAAGATGGTCACCAGGACCAGCGGGATCTTAGCGGGGTCGGAGAAGAGGGCGGGGAAGCCGTCCTTGGTGAAGATGGCCAGGAAGGTCTGCGGCAGCTGGGAGAAGGCCTGCCCCAGGTCGATCGAACCGGATTTCGCCGTCACCCCCATGGGGATGCCGATCAATGTGACGACAATGATCGAGATGACGAAGGCGGCCTTGTTGATGAAGCCGAGCCTGCCATTGAATTTGAAGACGAGGAGGAAGACGGTCAGGAGCAGACCGATCACGAAGAGGATGACCGAGGGGGTGTTGAAGACGGTCAGGCCGGGATTGGCACCGGCGGCCGAGCTCTTGTCCGGGCTGAACTTGATGATACCCACGTTCAGCAGTCCCACATAGGCGATGAAGACCCCGATGCCCCCGCCGATGGCGTGCTGCAGGAGGGGCGGGATGGCCCTGATGATCATCTTGCGCAGCTTGGTCGCCGTGATCAGTATGTTGAGGAGGCCGCAGATGAAGACCATGCTCAGGGTCTCCTGCCAGGTGAAGCCCAGACCCTTGACCACGGTGAAGGTGAAGAAGGCGTTGAGCCCCACGCCTGGCGCCACCCCATACGGGACATTGGCGACCAATGCCATGATCAGGGTGCCGATGATGGCGGCGATCAGGGTTGCAATGAAAACGGCCCCCCACGGCATGCCAGCCGTTGAGAGGACCGAGGGATTGACCACGATGATGTACGCCATCGCGAAGAAGGTCGTGACACCCGCAACCACTTCAGTGGAAACTGTGGTACCATTATCTGAAAGCCTGAATAGCTTTTGCATATTCTTCCTTTATGTTGTCTAATTTGGCGATCGGACAATTAGAAGAATAACATAAGCTACAGGCTTTTTTCGTTTCGTATTTGTGACGGCCGTCGACCTGCCAGGCAGTCAGACAGGCATCGGCATTCCCCCCTTTCGACCGGCCCTTCTTCATACTTCATGGCCTCATCCCCCAACTTCGCGGGACCCCTTTGCCCTCTCTGTCTTCTTCCGGGACACACCCGCCCCTCACCGGGTCCATGAGCCTGAAATGAGGGATCGCCACCATAGAATCTGAATCAGGACGACGCCCCTTGGAGGCAAGGGGCCATCCGCGGAACCTGACATGAGCGAAAACGAGCAGGGGGAGGCAGGACCATGCCCAACCAGCACTGGGAAGCAGAAGACGAGAAGCAGTACCGCCACGTATATGATAGTGAAATCGAACGCGGCCAGGACGAGAAGACCGCCGAACGCATAGCGGCCGCCACCGTCAACAAGGAGCGCAGACGGGAGGGGCGGACCATGGAGGAGGCCGGGACGGCCCGGCAAGACGGTGGGACCGCCGACGGGGACGGACCGGAAAGCCCGGGAAAACCGAAGGCGGCAAAGGGGGCTGGCCCTTCACCCAGCCGGGATTCCCGGAGGAATCGAAGCAGTCACTGAGGCAGGGGGCATGAGCCCTTCCGCCTGCGGCCCGGGATGCCCCCCGTCAGCCGAAGCGGCCCGAGATGTAGCGCTCGGTGTCCTCCTCATGGGGGTTGGAGAAGATGGTGGTGGTATCGTTCATCTCGACCAGGTGACCGGGTTGCCCCACGGCCTTGAGGTTGAAGAAGGCCGTGTAGTCGGAGACCCGGGCCGCCTGCTGCATGTTGTGGGTGACGATGACTATCGTATAGTCCTGTTTCAGCTCGTTGATGAGGTCCTCCACGGCCAGGGTGGAGATGGGGTCCAGGGCCGAGCAGGGTTCGTCCATGAGGAGGACCTGGGGGTGGACGGCCACGGCCCTGGCGATGCAGAGCCTCTGCTGCTGACCTCCTGAAAGACCGATGCCGGGCTTGTCCAGGCGGTCCTTCACCTCGTTCCAGAGGTTGGCCCCCCTCAGGGCCCATTCGACCAGGTCGTCGGCGTCGGACTTGGAGATATGCTTCTTGTTCAGCCGGATGCCCGCCAGGACGTTTTCCCGGATCGACATGGTCGGGAAGGGGTTGGCCCTCTGGAAGACCATCCCCACGTCCCTGCGGACGGCCACCGGGTCGACGTCCGGGGCGTAGAGGTCATGCCCCTCCAGGAGGACCTGGCCGGTGACATGGGCCCCGGGGGTGATCTCGTGCATCCTGTCGAGGGTCCTGAGGACCGTCGACTTCCCGCAGCCCGAGGGGCCGATGAAGGCCGTGACCTTGTTGGCCTGGATCTTCATGTTCACGTCCTCCACGGCCAGGAAGTCCCCGTAGTAGACGTTGAGGTGGTTGATGTCTATCCGCTGGCCCATGCTACTTTCCTCTTCCTTCCAAGTCTTTCATCTTGTGCGCCCCTCCCGGTCTCACTTCTTCGCCTCCACCGAGAAGAGACGGGATATCAACCTGCCCAGAAGGTTGAGCAGGAGGACGATGATGATGAGGACCAGGGCGGCCGCCCAGGCCCGTTGCATCCTGACATCGGCCAGGCAGGCGGGATCGGCCCCGGGGCCGCAGACGGCCAGACCCTGTGAATACTCGTTGTATACGTATACGGGCAGGGTGGTCATCCGGCCGGAGAAGAGATTGCCGTTGGTCGATGCTATGAAGCCCGAGGCTATGAGGAGGGGGGCGGTCTCACCGATGACCCTGGCGATGGCCAGGATGGTCCCCGAGACGATGCCCGGCAGGGCGGTGCGCAGGACGATCCTGGTTATGGTCCTCTGCCGGGTGACCCCCAGGGCGTAAGCGGCCTCCCTCAGATCCATGGGGACCACGGCCAGCATGTCCTCGGAGGTCTTGACCACGGTGGGGATCATCAGCAGGGAGAGGGCCACCGACCCGGAGAAGCCGTTGACCGTGCCCGGGCCCACCAGGGTGGCGAACATCGAGAAGGCGAAGAGGCCGGCCACCACCGAGGGTATCCCGCTCATGACGTCGACCAGGAGGGAGATCGCCTTGGACAGCCTGCCGCCATGGGCGTATTCGACCAGGTAGACCGCGCACATGATTCCTATCGGTATGGAGATGGCCATGGCACCGAAGGTGACCTCCAGGGTGCCGATGACGGCGTGGAGGATACCCCCATAACCGCCCGAGGCGGTCGGATTGCCACCCACCACCCCGCTCATGTTGTGCGTCAGGAAGTCCAGGTTCAGCCTCTGCACCCCCTTGACCAGGCTGACCCAGAGAACGGAGACCAGGGGGACCAGGGCCACCAGGAAGGAGAGGACGACCAGGGCCGTCATCAGGGCGTTCTTGCGCTTGCGGGCCCGGATGGAGGACCGGGTGGGCTTGAATCTGTCGAAGTCCGGGCTGGGCTTTTGCGAACGGACCTGACTCACTTGGCACCTACCTTCCCGGTGATCCTGCGGGCCGTGTAGTTGACGATGAAGGTGATGACGAAGAGGACCAGGCCGGTGGCGATCAGGGTGGCCACCCCGGGACCGTCCGCTTCGGGGAACTGGGAGGCTATGTTGGCGGCTATCGTCTGACTGGTCGACGGGCGCAGGAGGCGCAGGGAGTAGCTGAAGCCCGGGGAGAGGATCATGAGGACGGCCATGGTCTCCCCCAGGGCCCGGCCCAGACCAAGCATGGAGGCGGATATGATCCCCGAACGGCCGAATGGGATGACGGCCAGGCGGATCATCTCCCACTTGGTGGCTCCCAGGGCCAGGGCGGCCTCCTCCTGCAGGCGGGGGGTCTGGACGAAGATGTCACGGGTGACCGAGGTGATGATGGGGAGGATCATGACGGCCAGGACCACGGAGACCGTGGCCACCGACCTGGCAGGGGCCGCCACCGGACCCGCGAAGAGGGGGATCCACCCCAGGTGCCTGGACACCCATTTCCAGAAGCCGGTGATCCCCGGGACCAGGGTCAGGGCACCCCAAAGGCCGTAGACGACCGATGGGATGGCGGCCAGGAGGTCGACCACGTAGCTCAGGGCCGTGGACAACCTGGCCGGGGCGTAATGGGAGATGAAGAGGGCTATGCCGACCGCCACGGGGAAGGCCATGAGGAGGGCCAGGCCGGCTATGAGGACGGTGCCGAAGACCAGGGGACCCACATATTGCCAGAAACCGCCGGCCCTCCCCCCGCTCAGCGAGAGGATGGTCTCGTGGCGCACCCGGGGGTCGCCGGTGAAGGCGGGCAGGGCCCGTATGACCAGAAAGAGGGTCACGGCCGCCAGGAGGATGAGGATCAAGATGCCGGCCCCGTAAGCGCAGTATCTGAAGATGCGGTCGGCCAGTCTGCCCGAACGTCCGGTGTCGCCGTCACCTCCGGTCCCTGCCGGACCCGGGCGGCCCTTGGCCCCTTCGACCTTCCCGGTCCCCACGGGGACCGGTCCCCCATTCGACCCGGCCGAATAGCCTGCAGAGCTCATGTCAATCCACCTCCATCGCTTCCACCGAGGTCATGACCCTCTTCCTCAGGGAGGGGCCCAGCCGGACGCTGCCTGCATTCCTGGCGGCCGCCTCCTGCCCCTCCTCTCCGATGACGTAGGTCAGCCACTCCTTGGCGAACCGCGCTTTTTCATGGTCGGGATCGCGCCGGTAGACCTGGCAGGCCACGTCGTAGGAAACCAGAAGGATGGGATAGGTCCCCTCCCCTGCACCGGCATGGTCCACCTTCAGGACCAGGCGGCCGGCCCCCCTGGCGGCGGAATCGAACCCGGCCGCCTCCAGGGCCTTGCCGGCGGCCGCCGTGGTGGGAGGCGTGTAAGAGGATCCGGCCTTGACGGCGACGGTCCCCAGACCGGTGGTCTGTGCTGCGTCGGCGTACCCTATGGTCCCCTCCGCCTGGTTCAGGGTCATGACCACCCCGGCTGTCCCCTTGGCGGCCTGCCCCAGGTCGTTGGGCCAATTCTCCCCTGCCGGGTGGGGCCATGCGGACCCGGCCGTGTCATGCAGGTAACTCAGGAAGCTCTTGGTGGTGCCGGACTTGTCGGACCGGTGGACCACCGTGATGTCGAGGTCGGGCAGGTCGACGCCCGGGTTGAGCCGGGCTATGCGAGCGTCATTCCAGTTGGTTATGCCCCCGTCGAAGATCATCGCCATGGTTTGGGGGTCCAGTCTCAGGTGACGGTCCACGGCGTTCAGGCCGGCTGACCGGAGGTTGTAGGCCACGGCTATGGGGGTGGCGTATACGGGGATGTCAAAGGCCCTTCCGCCCTGGCAGGTTGATTCCGAGGATTTGAGCTGGGCCTGGGTGAGGGGGGCGTCGGTGCCCGCCCAGATGGTCGATCCGTTGAGGAAGGCGTTGACCCCTGCTCCCGAACCGGCCGGGTCATACGAAATCCTGGCCCCGGGGTGCAGGGCCCGGAAGCCGGCGATCCAGGCCTCGTTGGCGCTCTGCTGGGAGGAGGCGCCCGAGCCTGCGAACTCGCCGCTGAGCACCGGGTCCTCCGCCGTCGCCGTCTGGTCGGACGGGAGGGCGTTGTCCCCGCACCCGCCCAGACAGACCGCCAGGGACAGGGCCGCCAGCAGGGCTACAGGACGCGCGGGCACATGGTTGCGCATGCTTCCCTTCCTCAAAGTAGTAGGCCACAGGTCAAACGTCAGGACGGCCACGCCAGGGGTGGCCGGCCGCATCCACTCCCAGGATAACCGAGCGGACTCCCACAGCATACTTGAAACGCTCGGAGAGCTGAACCCAGGTTTGTCCACGCTGCGGGAAACAGCCGATCCGCCACGGAGGAGGGTGTATTATATGTTTCTTGTTGGACGCGCTTTCACATGTTCTCTCGCAGGGTATCGAGTGTCGATTTCCCTTGTTTATGTGCCTTCCGGCCGCGTAGGAGACGACGTACCGGAATGTGCCCGCCCCGTCTGGCATTGCACGGCGGGCGGTCTTTCAAGCCGCGTCCGGCACTCACTGGTTGGTCATCGCCCTGCGGATACATAGAGGAAGTGGTTTGTGCATGAGGAAGAAGCAGTTCGCCGGACAGGGACGGACGCTGACAGGCAACCGGGCATATGCGGACGGAAAACTCACCCATGAAGCATTCATCTCGCTGGCGATCCTCACGGTCATCACCTTCCTGGGGAACTTCACCCAGCTCCAGCTGGCCAGCGCCCTGCCCACCATCGTCAAGGAATTCCATATCAACCTGACCACGGGCCAGTGGCTGACCTCGGTCTTCCAATTGGTCATGGGGGTCATGGTCCCCCTGACAGGCTTCCTGACCAAGCGCTTTTCGACCCGTCAGATCGTCATCACTTCCATGACGGTCTTCACCCTGGGATCCCTGCTCAGCTGGCAGTCGACCTCATTCGCCATAGTCCTCCTGGGCCGCATCCTGGAAGCCATCGGCACGGGGACCATGTGGCCCGTCCTCCAGATCACCGTCTTCTCCATCTACCCCCTGTCCAAGAGGGGGATGGCCATGGGGACCGTGGGCCTGGCCATGAGCGTCGCCCCGGCCATCGGCCCGACTCTGGGCGGCTGGCAGACCGATGCCAACGGCTGGCGCTCCATCTTCCTGACGTTGAGCATCTGCGGGGCCCTGGCCCTGATCGTCTCCGCCATATGGCTGCGTAACTTCGGCGAGCGCGACAGCGGCATCAAGGCGGACTTCTTCTCGGTCGGCCTGTCCGTCGTCGGTTTCGGCGGGCTCATGTACGGCTTCACCAACATCGAGAACTATCCGATCACCTCCCTGATGACCTGGCCCTTCATGTTGGTGGGTCTGCTCGGCATCGTCTGGTTCGTCCTGCGCCAGCTGCACCGGACCAGCCCCCTGCTTGACCTGCGGGTCCTCAAGGTGAAGAACTTCACGGTCGGGACCATCATCGCCTCCATGTCCTTCTTCGCCTTCAGCTCCGTGACGGTGATCCTGCCCATGTACATACAGACCGACCGGGGCTACACGGCCACGATGAGCGGCCTGGTCATGCTGCCCGGGGCCATCGGCACGGCCATCGCCCAGTTCTTCGGCGGCCGCCTCCTGGACAGGTGGGGGGCCCGGCCCGTCGCCCTGACCGGTTGCACCATCCTCTGCCTGGGGACCGTCGCCTTGAGCATGATCGGCTCGGGGACATGGATCGGCCTGGTCTCCATCTGCCAGTTCATCCGGCAGATCGGCATGGGCTTCACCCTGATGCCCCTGACCACCTGGTCGTTGAACAACCTCGCCCCCCGGGATGTGTCCGCAGGGTCTGCCGTGACCAACACTGCCCGGCAGATCGCCGGTGCGGTCGGGGCGCCCATCCTGGTCATCATCATGGAATCCATCACCGGCATCAGGCACAGGTCCCTGGGCGGGTCACCCACCACCCAGATCGATGCCAACATCTTCGGCGTCCAGTGGGCCCTTCGCATTTCAGCGGTCATCTGCCTGGGAATGGTTCTCCTGGTCTACTTCGGGGTGCGTGGCCAGGGAGCCGGATCCGGCCGGCAGATGACCCGGATGCTTCTGCGCTATGTCCATGTGATTCACGCCCCGGCGGCCCGTCCCGCTTCCGGCCCTGCTGCAGGATCCGAAGACGGCGGGATCTCCGACCCCGACCGGCCCCTCAACGCCGAAGTGACAGGTCCGTCCGTGACGGAAGAGGGTGGATCCGGGACCGCCGACGGGCAGGAGCGGGAGGGGTGACCAAGGGCCTGTCCCTTTGCCCTGTCCCACCGGGGGGACTCATCTGGTGGTGTTCCTGGCGATGACCCTTGACTCGCTGACCAGGGTGCGGGCCTCCTGACCGGCCTGACCTATCCGCGACAGGATCCTGTTCACCGAGGTGCGTGATATCCATTCCAGACGGGAGTCCATGGTGGTCAGGGGGGTCTGCAGGTAGGCGGACTCCTCTATGTTGTCGAAGCCGATCAGCTGGACCTGGCCGGGCACGTCGATGTCGTTGGCGGTCAGGGCGGACAGGGCCCCTATGGCCAGCTGGTCGTTCAACGCCACCACCCCGTCGAAGCCGACACCGGAGTCGATGATGGACTGCATGGTCAGGTAGCCCCGTCCCAGGGACCAGTCGTACCCGGTGACCCCCATCAGACGGCGGTCTATCTCCACCCCCCGTCGTCTGCTCGCCTCGAGTATCCCCCTCATGCGCAGTTCCGCATTGCCCTCGCGGGCAGAGCCGAGACGGCCCTCATCCAAACGCTGGTGCAGGCCCACAACGGCAAGGGAACGGACCTGCCTTGCGAAGAGGTAGTCGGCGGCCATGGCCGCGCTGGCCCGGTCATCCACCATGACGTGGTCGGCCACCCCCCTGGTGTCCCGGGCGCCCACACAGACCAAGGGGTAGGAGACGTCAAGGTCGGACGTGGTGAAATCCTCCAGTTCCGACATGGACAGGATGATTCCGTCGCTGATGGTGTTGTTGAATGAGCGCAGTAGGTCCCTGGCCCCCTTGGCCGACCCCTCTGCATAGGTGCTCACGTAGACCGCATATCCCTTGAGGCGGGCGCTGTCTATGACCCGGTTGGCCAGCTCGGACAGGTAGGGGGGCGTCAGGGAGGGGACGGCCAAGGTGATGAAACCCGTCTTGTTCCTGTTGAGGTTGCGGGCCGCCGCATTCACCTTGTAGCCCGACTGGTCGATGACCTCCTGGACCCTCTTGCGGGTCGCCGCGGACATCCTGCCGGAACCGTTGACGACGTTGGATGCGGTCTTCAAGGAGACCCCGGCGCGCGAAGCGACATCGCGCAGGGTGATGCGTCTTGTTCTCTGACCGCCCTGTTCGTTCATGCCTTCTTGCCCCTTGTCGGTGCCGCCGGCCCGTTGGGATTCCGGTCATGGCACGAGGCCATGAACCGGCCGTCCCCCCTTACAGGCGGGTCACGACCAGGCCGTTGACCTTCATAGCATACGCCTTGGAAGCGTCCTGGCTGTCATGTGAGAGCGCCCGGCTGCGATAGAGGACGACCGCCTCCCCGGGCAGGGGGACTTCTGCGATGACCGCGTCGCCGCGGTTGAAGGCGAAGAGGAAATCACCATCCGCCCCGCGACGGGTGACCTGGAGAAGACGCGGATCGCGTGTGCCCCCCTCCTGCAGGTCTGCGTGGAAAAAGCCGGGAGGCAACAGCCGGCCAATCACCCTGGCGAGGTCGTCGAGTTCCAGGCCGCAGCCAAGGTAGGCCACGGATCCCGAGCCGCATCCTCGCAGGGTGATGGCAGGCAGGCCATCCAATCCCAAGGAACGCGCCCTGGTCCCCTTGTACCGGGCCAGGACGGTAACCTCATCCCCCCTTACATCCGCCTGGACCGCCCAGGTTCCCCCCAGGCCCCCGCAGGTCAGCTGCAGGGGTCCGCCTCCGGCCTCCTGCCTGCCCAGGGCCACGATCTCCTGCCCGCTGACCCCCGTCAGGTCCCGCAGGGCCGCAGGATATCCTCCAAGCCCCACGTGCATCTCCTCGTCCATTATCCCGCTGGCGAAGTCCACGACCAGGTGGCCTCCCCCGTCCACAAACCTGTGCAGTCGATCGGATTGGGCGTCGCTCACCGTCAGCAGGCCGGGGAGGACCACGGCGGCGTAGGAGGACCAATCCCCCTTGACGGGAACCACGTCGGCCCTGACCCCGCAGTCCAGGAGGGCTCTGAACCAGAGCAGGACCTGGTTCCAATGGTCGACGCCCCTGTCCGGCAGTGTCCTGCAACCGCAGGCCCACTCGGCTCCGGCATCGAAGAGGATGGCGACTTGCGCCCGATCCACACGGCTGCCCGTGACCCCCTCCGCCGAGAGGACCTGCAGGAGGCGGCCGAGCTGCCGTACCTGACGGAAGATGTCGGTCTGCGCACCGGCATGGGGGACCATGGCCGAATGGAAGGCTTCCGCCCCGGTGCGGGACTGTCTCCACTGGAAGAAGTCAACCCCGTCGGCACCCAGCGCAACATGGGCAAGGGCATCGCGCACCAGCTCGCCCGACCGCTTCGGGGGGTTGTAAGACCTCCAATTGACGGCCGAGGTGGAATGCTCCATGAGGTACCAGGGCTGTCTGCAGGCGAGGGCGCAGACCAGGGCATCGGAGCAGGCCAGCTCGTCCAAGTGACCGGGTCCGGAATGGAAGTAGTGGTCGTTCGACACGAAATCCACCTGACGGGACCAGGACTCGTAGTCCAGGGGGCACTGGTCCGTGGACACCATGAAATTGGTCGTCAGGGGTCTGTCGGGGGTGACGGCGGCCAACTCGTCCCTCTCGGCCTTGAAGAAGTCCAGGAGGCAGTCCGAGGAGAATCGTCTGAAGTCCAGCTCCAGGCCGGGATTGGTCATCGCGTCGTCTCCCCCCGCATGCCGGGGGATCAGGATCTGCGCGAAATCCTGCAGCCGCTGGGACCAGAAGTCCGTGCCCCAAGCCTCATTGACCCTTTCTATGGACCCGTATCGCTTGCGGCACCACACCCGGAAGGCCTCCTCAGCGTCGTCCGAATAGTCGGCCGCATTGTTCCAGCCATACTCATTGCCCACATGCCAGGCTACGACGTAGGGGTTGTCCCGGTAATGCAAGGCCAGGGCCCGGCAGAGCCGCAGGGCGTACCGTCTGAAGACCGGGGAGGCGGGCCGCCATGATTGGCGGGTCCCGGCATTCACAACGGTCCCGTCCCTCTCACGCGGGAGGACCTCCGGATGCTGCTCATAGAGCCAGAGTGGGGCCGTGGCCGTCGCGGAGGCCAGATCGACGGCTATGCCGGCCCGGCCCAGACGGCCGATGACGTCATCCAGCCAGGCGAAATCCCATACCCCGTCACTGGGCTCCAGCCTGGCCCAGGCGAAGATGCCCAGCGATACGATGTTGACCCCGGCCTCGACCATCAGATCGACATCCTCATCCCAGACCGACCGCGGCCACTGCTCGGGGTAGTAATCGCCCCCGTACCATATGGCGCTTCTATGACCGGGCAGGGGGGCAGGCCAGCGGTGGGGGCGACGCCCCCCCTCCCCATGCATCCCGCCGGCCCGGAGGGTTTCACCGTCTTCTTCCCAGCTCATCTCGACTCCTGCATCCCGTGGCCGAACTCATGGTTCGCCGGTTCGGCCGCCTTCACTCCCGGACAACCCGTCCGCACCCGCTCACTCCTTGACCGCTCCGGCGGCCAGGCCGGACTGCCAGTACTTCTGCAGGAGGAGGAAGGCCACGATGATGGGGATGATGGTCACCATGCTGCCGGTCACCACCAGATTCTGTATGGCGCTCTGGCCGGCGGTGGATGCCTGGTCCTTCCATTGGTTCAGGCCGATGGGCAGGGGGTACCAGTCCGAGTCCTTGAGCATGATCAGGGGGAGGAAGTAGTTGTTCCATGTGGCCACGATCGTGAACAGGGCCGTCGTCACGATGCCGGGCGCCAGAAGGGGAAGGCTGACCTGGACGAAGGTGCGCCACTCCCCTGCACCGTCCACCCTTGCGGCTTCCAGCAATTCCGTGGGCACGGCCTGATCGCTGAATATCCACATGAGGTAGAGGCCGAAGGGGGAAATCAGGCTGGGTATGATCACAGCCCAGGGGGTGTCCGTCAGTCCCACCTTGGCGAAGAGGAGGAATTGCGGTACCGCCAGGGCTATGCCGGGGACGCTGATGGCACCTATGACGACGGCGAAGACCGCCTTGCGCCCGGGGAAGCGGAACTTGGCAAGACCATAGCCACCGAGCACCGCCAAGACGGTGGCCCCTCCCGCTCCGAGTGCCACGTAGAGAAGGGTATTGAGCAGCCAGCGGCCGAAGATGCCGTCCTGATAGGTGAAGACGGCGACCAGGTTGTCCCAGAGGGCGAAACGATGCCCGAAGGCGAGGCCGAAGGTCGATATGAAATCGGGCTGGGTCTTCGTCGAATTGATGACCAGCCATACCAGGGGGAAAAGGCAGTAGGCCGCGAATATCCCTGCCACCAGGGTCAGGGGCCAGCTGCGGCGGGGGTTGGCCGGGCTGGAGAAGCCCGTCCTGGCGGCGCGCCTGCGTTCCGCCTTTTCATCCGCCGCAATCCTCCTGGCCTGCCTGCGCTCCCTCCGCCTGGCTCTCAGACTCGCGGCCAACCCCGAAGCGACCCGGTCTTCTTCGCTCATTTCATCTGCTCCTTCATTCCTCTGAGCTGCACAGCGTATGCGACCGCCATGGTGATGATGGCCATGACGATGGCCAGGGCGGCGGCGTAGTTGCTTTGGCCTCCCATGAAGCTCAGGTTGTATGCATACATGTTGGGCGTGTAATAGGTGGTGATGGCGTTGCCCGGGACCATGGATTGGAGGACAGAGGGTTCGTTGAACAGCTGGAAGGACCCGATGATGCTGAAAATAACGGTGATGACCAGAGACCCCCTCAGCTCTGGCATCTTGATCCTGCCGACGATCTGCCACTCGGAAGCCCCGTCGATGGCGGCGGCCTCATACAGGGAGTGGGGGATCGTGGACAGGGAGGAATAGAAGATCAGCATGTTGTAGCCGGTGAACTCCCAGGTGTTGATGTTCCCTATGGCCGCGAGCAGGACGCTCGGCTGGAGGACGTCGATGTGCGTTCCCAGCCAGGAGTTGAGGGAGCCGACCATGCCGTACTTGGCGCCGTAGATGAAACCCCACATGAGGGTGGCGACCACCGCCGGCACCGCGTAGGGCAGGAAGGTGGAGATGCGGAAGAACCTGGTCCCGTGGAGCCTGAGCGAGTCGATCGCAAGAGCCATCAGCGCCGCGAGAACCAGCATGACGGGAACCTGCACCACCGTGAAAAGGGCCACACGGCCCACCGATGACCAGAACTGCCTGTCGGCCAGCAGCCTCCGGTAGTTGTCCAAGCCGACGAAGGAGGTCCCGCCCACCATCTTCTTCTCGAACAGGCTCAACCATATGGCATACAGGACCGGAAGGATGAAGACGAAGGCGAAGACCAGGACGAAGGGTCCCATGAATTTCCACCCGCGCCAATCCTTCGCGGCCTTTCTTCCACCGCTCCCGCCGTCATCGACCGGCGCGCGCCGGTCGACCTCCTCCCGGGTGCCGTCCGCCCCTCTTGACCGTCCCATCGCTTCTTCCTCCTTCGTGGAAGACCGTTCCGCCTGCCGACCCGCCGGGGCCCCGCCCGACCAAGACCACCACCCGGCCCGGCGGCCAGGGATCTAAGCCTTCATCGCCGCCGGGCCCGTGACCTCTCCGTCTACTTGTTGACCTTGTAGCCCTGCTGGTTCCCATGGTCGACCAGCTGCTTCTGATAGTCCTCGAAGGCCTTCTCCAGGGTGGTCTGCTTGAGGTAGGCCCGGCCTATCGAATCCCCGTAGGTCGACTGGGCGAACGGGTTGTAGGGGAGGTATTGGAATTTGGTCACCTTGCGATTGGCGGCCTCCGTCAGGACCTTGTTGACTTCCTGCCCCCCGAAATACTCGTTCTTCTTGGAGGTGAAGTCATTTGAGTTGAGGATTTTCTTGAGCGAGGGGAAGGTGCCGTTGTCGGCCATGACCTGCGCCCCGTCGCCATGCGTCATGAAATCCACGAATTTCCATGCGCTGGCCTTGTTCTTCGACTGTTTGGGGATGACAAGGGCGGACCCACCGTCTTCAGCGGATACCGTCTGCCCCTCCTCCCACTGGGGGAGGGAGGCCACGCGCCAGTTGCCCTTCTGGGCGGGCGCACCGGACTCCAGGTTGGTCGGCATCCAGGCGCCTATGGTCAGCGAGGCGATCGACCCGTCATTGAGACCCCTGTTCCAATCATCCGACCAGTTCGCTATCTTGGTGTCCACCAGGTCCTCGTCGATGAGCTTCTGCTGGAAGTCGATGTACCGCTTCATGCCGGCGTCCTTGGTCATGTCGATGGTGATCTTCTCCCCCTCGACCTTCCAGGGTTTCGCGCCCGCCTGCCAGGCCTGGGCGGTGAAAGGCTGATAGCTGTTCTTGTCACCGGCGTTGTTGGTGATGTATGCGCCTGCCGCCCGGATCTTCTTGGCATCCTGGTAATACTCGTCCCAGGTCTTCGGGGGTTCCTTCACGCCCGCCTTGTCGAACACCGCCTTGTTGTAGAAGAAGACCTCCGGACCCGAATCGATGGGCAGGGCGAAGGGCTTTCCGTCGTATTGGACCTTGTTCCATGGACCCGGCGCGAAATCATCGACGTACTTGTCCGCCCCGAATTCGCTCAGATCGACAAGCCCATCCTCGATGGCGAATTGTTCCACCGTGGGATCCTCCAGCATGGTGACGTCAGGGGCTCCCTTACCCGCCGATATGGCGTTCGACAGGGCGACCTGGGTGTCGGCTGCCGATCCGAAGCTGTTGAATTTCACTTTCGCACCCGGATTGGCTTTTTCGAAGGCCGCGATAAGCTCCTTGATTCCATTTCCCCACCCCCAGAAAACCAGCTGTCCGCTGGCCTTGGAGGTTTCGCCCCCGGCACCGGCGGCCTGGCCTGCACCCTGATCCTTGCCGGACCCTCCGCAGGCGGAGACGGTGAGGACCGAGGTCACAAGTAAGCCCGCAGCCACCACTTTGTCAAGTTTGCGCATGATTCCTCCTTGAACGGCACTCTTCAACTGCACTTCGTCGTCTTCCCGTCGTATCGACTTCTTCCGACGTTGGTACAACTGTGACCAAAAATCAGTATAGGAGAAATCCTCCTGGTCTGTCAACCTGACCGGCGTTGGGGGTCTCCGGCGGACGCGCTTCGACACGTCCCTCCATTGATCTCACCGTGCAGGCACCGGTCGAGACATGGGAATGACTACGGCAGCAGGCCCAGGGGGATGCGGAAGGGTCCAGGAGCTGATACAGCTGTATATCATCCCGGCCTGGATGCATCTCTGCCAGTCGGCGGGAATCTCCGTTCAGCGGTCCTCCGGCAGGGACTGGCCCGGACAGCCATGGAGGACGCCGAGCATGGCCTGCTTCTCGGCGGTCGTGACACTGAGCGAGTACTTGTCCTTGACCCCGATCTGCCGTGCCACATACCGGCAGCGGTAGCCAACGTCTTCGGGCAGCCAATCGGCCGCCGAGGCACTCCCCTTCTCCTGGTTGGCCGGCCCGTCCACGGCCAGGAGGTTGTAAGGATCATTGCCGAACTCAAGCCGTCGTCCGGCCGGCCAATCCCAGGCCCCCGACCGCCAGGCGTTCTCCAGGGCCACCACATGGTCGATCTGCACGGCCGCACTGGTCCGGGCGCCCCGCACGAACTGCACGGTTTTCCCGGTGTATGGGTCATGGAGGACCCCGCCGGACACCTTGCAGCCGCCCGGTTTCGTATAGCGGACCCCCTCCAAGTCACGGGAGAGGACATCCTCGCGGATGTCGCACCCGTTCCCGTCGGCATCCGTCTCCTTGAATCCGAATGAATCCCGCCTGTACTGACGATGGGGGCGGGGGGCATCGTCGACCTTCAGCCCAGCCAGCGTCTGGGCAGCATCCCCAGTCGCCGAGTACATCCCCGTCAGCCGGCCCGCCTGACGGTCGACCCGGGGCAGGATGATCCCGATGGTCACACCCACCACCACCGCGATCACCAGGAACATGAGCAAGGCCTCCCAGGGTGAGGTGGACCGGAAGCCCTTCCTCCCGTAAGACGGCATGACGGGCGTGGGCTCCAGGCCCGCCTCCGTCCCGTTCGCCCTCCTGTCCGGCCGCCGCCGTCTGGCCATGTGAATCCTCCACCTCCATGTCTCCTCTGAGCAGCTCACTGTCCCGGAACGGAGGGGTGGCGAGACAGGGCACCCCTCCCCCGGGTCGTCCCTAACCCCTCAGGCGTACGCGTAAGTCATCGGGTCGTGGCCGGCCCGTGTCGGCCCGTCCAGGCCATCGATGGCCGCATGCTCCGCCTGGGACAGGCTGAAACCGAAGAGGTCGAGGTTCTCCCGCTGCCTGTCGGCATGGACCGACTTGGGTATGACTATGGTGCCATTCTCCACATGCCAACGGAGGATGACCTGCGCCGGGCTGACCCCATGTGCGGCGGCGATTGCGGTTATGACACCGTCACCGGCATCGAGATCGGCCCCCCTGGCGATGGGGGAATAGGCCTCGACCGCTATCCCCTTCCTCCTGCAGAAATCCGTGACATCCCTCTGCTGCCAGGTGGGATGGAGCTCGATCTGGTCCACTGCCGGATACTCACCCGTCTGCGCATGCAGGCGTTCCAGGTGCTCGGGGAGGAAATTGCAGACCCCCAGGGTCCGCACCCTCCCCTCATCCCTCAGGCGGGTGAAGGCCTTCCAGACCTGGTCGGCGCGCCAGTCAAATGGGGTCGGCCAATGAATCATGTACATGTCCACATAATCGGTGCCCAAAAGGCCGATCTGCCGGTCAAAAGCCCTGAGGGCCGAATCGTAGCCCTGCTCGGAATCCCGCAGTTTGGTGGTGAGCCAAAGGGACCTGCGCGCCGGGCCGGAATCATACCCACTTGCCTTCAGCCCCCTGCCGACACCGCCTTCGTTGCCATAACCGGCTGCGGTATCGATATGGCGGTATCCCAAGGCGATGGCCGACTCCACGACACCGCCGACCTCTCCGTCATCGACACGCAGCACCCCAAGACCCACCTGGGGAATCCGGGAACCGTCCGACAGCGATATATCCGGCACTCCTGCCATGATTGTCCTCCTTCATGCCGCTCGTCTGCGCCAACCACCATACCTGTCAGGGAAAACCAGGGCGCTGGTCGGCCCTGCCTCCTCCCCTCCGCCCCACCGGACACCGCCGGTCCGCCACAGACAGGCTGTACCGGCCGGGAGGAGCGACGGCGCGGATTCAAGGAAGGTCCGATTCACCCACGCCCGGCTCAACGATAAACCGCCCGGGGCCGAAATCTTCGGCAGGAGGGAAATGTGGACGGATGCGAAAGCAACCGACACCCCATCAGGTCTGGCCTGCCGGCGGAAAGGCGCGATTTCAATGGGCCGTGATGCCGAAGAAGTAGAAGATGTGGGTGTCGAACCAGGAGTAGCCGAGGTTGAAAACAGGGATGAACCCTATTCTCATCATCAGCCCCAATGTTGCCCAGGCGAAGACGATGACAAGGACGAGGAGGCTGTAATAAAGCACGTCGAGCTGTCTGCGCCGTCTGGCGAGCCGGGAGGGAGACCGATTCCCTCTCACCTCGGTCCGCGGACCCTCCTGCTGGGCTGCGGATCCGCCGTCCCGGGCCCTGCCCGGCCCCTCCTCGGGACCGCGCACATGCCTTCCCCACCCGTCATTCATCATCTGCGTCTCCCATCATCATCGGTTCACCCCGGATTGGCGCAAACCACCGGGAAGCATGGGCGGATGACCGGACCGGCCCAGGCTTCGACCTCTTACCAAGCGGCCCGAGGGCCGCCTTCCCCGCCTCGCCTGCACAGGCGCCTCCTGTCCTGGGCCGGGGGCACTCACCCGGGGGAATCCCGTGGCAGGGCGGGCCCCGGCGACGGAAAATCCCCGGAATCCCCGCTGTTTCGCGGCAGGGCTTGATCGGAACCGCCGTCTGCACCGTCGGCATCTCCTGCACCGTCGGCTTCCCCCGCCCGGTCATGGACCGGAGACCCTTCCACGGCGACCGCCGGGCCTGCACGGTATTCACGCCTCTTCTTGGAAACCTGCCAGAGCCCGACGGCGCTGAGGACGAAGAGGGCCAAAAGGACCCATAGCATCCATCTGGGGGCGCCGGTCGGCTGCGAAGAGGGTATGTTGTCTCCGATGTAACGCCCCCGGACGATCAGCCGGTGGGAGTTGATCCCGTATGGGTAACAGGTCAGGAGGGTCACGTAGTTTACGCCGTCGACCGGCTGAAGGCTGTCCACTTCGTTCGGGAGGATGATCTTGATCTGGTCCACCCGGTAGCTCATGTGATGGTCAAGGACCCTCATCTGGAAGACGTCACCCACCCGCATCTGCGTGAGGTTGTCGAAGATGATGTGCCCCACCTCGCCTGTATGCCCCGTGACGACCGAGTGGACCGTCCTGTTGTCGGTGGGCAGGTGGGTGGTCGGGATATGCCCGGTGGCGTTGGTGAGGACCTGGTCCGAGGTGCTGTGGTAGAGGGGGACCTTGACGGATATCTTGGGTATGTCGATGTAGGCCATCATCCCCTTGCCGTCCACGTTGAGCATCTTGTAATACCTGTTGAGAGGGGGGGCCACGGTCTTGTATTTGAACGGGTCACGCAGGGAGGGGATGCCCAGTTCCCTGTCGTACTGTTTGGCATCCTCCCACATCTTTTGCTTCTGTTGCGGGGTGAGCCCGGCGACGATGGCATCATAAGAGTCCACATGGGAGGAGGATTCCCGATAGTTCACGTACGATGCGATCAGGGGATAGAGGAAGATTCCCATCCCGATGAGGAACACCAGGAGGTCGACGGCATTGTGCGCCCACTGACGCCTCTGGACCCGGTTCGGGCTTGTGGACGCATGGGACCGTTCCCTGCGCGGACCCGATCGCACTCTCACCTCGTCCTCCTCGCATGCCTGCCCAAGCGGGCGGAAGGCCCTCTGCGGCAACGGTCCACATGGAACATTCCCATGATACCCCCGGCCAGGGGGATGGCCGTCACCAGAAGGATGTCGGGCGAGGGGTCATCCTCGCGGACGACCCGTGGCCCAGTCACCCCGGTCAATTCCCCGTTCACCAGGAGGCGGTGGTCATTGACCCCCTTGGGGGTGCAGGTCATCAGGGTGACCTGATTGACCCCATACTTCGTATCGAGCACTTCGATCTGTTCCGGACGCACGATCCTTATGTCGGTCACCTTGTAATGGAAGGTCTGGTCAAGCACGCGAACCGTGAAGTCCTCCCCCTTCTTGGTCAGTTCCAAATCGTCGAAGAGATGGTAGCCATCCAACCCCGAATGCCCGTATATGAACGGATGGATGCCATCGACATCGCTGGGGATCGCAGTGGCCGCCATGTGGACCGCCCCCTGGTCCATGGGGTCGTCACCGTCCGTGGACCTGTAATACACAGGCAGCGAGATACCGGCCGAGGGGACTTGGAGGTAGCCCATCATTGCCGGATCGACCTGGGAAAGAAGCCCTGCATAGCCTTTGGGAGCATTCAGGCTCCTGGGGGTGAAGGGATCGCCCGGGTCCGCAGCGCTCAGGGAGCGGTCGTACCGGCGGATCCGCTCCTTGACCCCATGCAGTCGTTCGGGCGACAGCCGCTTGACCGCAAGGTCATAGACCGTGGAATCCTCGAATGCGACATGGCTGTGCCAGCGGCTCTCCAAGATGTCCCGGCTGAGCAGGAGCCAACCGACGGCGAACAGGAGGACCACGACGAGGACCAGGAGGGAACGGGCCGGAAGACTCCGCCTATGGGCATGAAGGGACCCGGCATGTCGCATCCTGACATGCGGCAGACCGGGCCCTTCTGCTTCCACCGGCTCAGAACCTCCTGCGAACGATGTCACAACCCGCCAGGACCAGGGCGGCCAGACAGGCCGCCGACATGAACCCGACGCCCAGATGCCTGCCGAGGGCACGTCCGCCTGCCAGAGGGAGGCTGAAGGTGGCAGGGTGCCCGTAAATCAGATGACACGTTATATCCTGGTCGTTCGCGCTCTGCGCCAACCCCTTGAGGACGACCTGATTGATGATCCGGGTTCCTGCGGATGCGGCCAGCTGGGTGGTCATGCCGGCATTCGACCCCCCGTTCGTGGGGAAGCAGACCGCCGACATGAGATCATAGGTCCTCTTGCTGGCATCGGGATCGCTGTTCGTCTCATCCCTGATCGTGACCTTCGAATCAGGTCCGGTCAGCCCCTTGTATATGTGGATGGCCGACGAACCGACAGTGACGTCGTCACCGACCGGCAGGGTCAGCGAATCGCTGTCTGTTGACACGCTGCCATCCTCGCCGGACAGGACCGGATCTATGGAATACTGGAACTTGACCGGTTTGCCGTCCTTCGACTCGACCCGATCGACGGAGACCAGTATCCTGACCAGGGACTGGACAGTCGTAAGCCTGTAATCTTCGACCTCGCCAGGCACAGTCCACCAGGTGTGTCCCTCCTTGCCTTCCTTCCCATGCTGTGCATAGAAGCCGGTCGTGTCGTCGATGGGGAGCTCGAAAGCGCCCCCGCCGGGTTTTGCCGGTACTGCGATGAACCTGGTCCATGCCTGATTTTCTGACTTTTCACTGGTCCTGTCTGCGGGGATGGACAGTGTCATCTGGTTCTTCCTGCCGGCTTTCGCCTGGAGCAATTCACTGACAGCCACAGGATCGCCATTGTTGACATCGTTCTTCCTGTAGGCCCACATCTTCACCTGAGAACCTTCGGCCAGCGGGCCTTCGACATCGATGTCCAGCTTGTACTTCTGGCCCGCCACAAGACCTGTGCCCTGCAGAGGGATGGTCCCGACCGTCCCGTCCTTTGGGTCGACCGCCTTGATGCCCACGCCGTCATCGGTGCCATCGTGCGCAGATGCCGACCTGTCTTCAGACTCGGCACCATCCTGGTACAGTCCCCGCTTCGGGCCCAGATGCAGAGCATCCTCACCTGACTGCAGGACCGGTCCCAACTTGGCCCTGGTTGATTTCAGCGGGTCGAAGGCCGATGCCCCGGTTCCACTGTCACCGCCGTCTCCATAGCTGCCATCGGTGCTCAGCCCGAAATCAGCGACAGGCGCGGAACCGTCACCGCCCATGTGGACGGAGGCATAGATGCTCCATTCCTTTGGATCGGTAGACGAACTGTCCGGTTCCTGGAAGGGGGAAGGCCGGCTGCCGAAGCACTTCCCCTCCTTGTTGTTGGGCAGATCGCCCCCCTGGCAGTGCATGACGGAGGTGGAAGTGGCGGTGTCGCTGAAGAGTGCATTGCTTGTCGAACCCCACACCTGATGGGCCGCAACACCCCTGATGGCTGGCTGGACGACCCGCACATAGTAGTCGCCAGTGGAACTCAGAATGAAGCTGTAACCACCGGTGCCTCCGCTGAGGGTCGTTGCAAGCAGTTCGTTGGTCTTCGCGTCGTAGAGCGCGACGACGGCATTGGTCACCGTGTCGTTCCCGTCCCTGGCATATGGGGAGTCATCACCCTCCTGCTTGTCGTGCATGTGGTAGATGGTCCCCGAAATGACCTTGAGCTCCTGCGGGGACCCCAAATCCCGGATGTAGTTTGGAGCCTGATAGCTGTAATGGTCTATGGACCCTGACTGGTTCACCGTGCGGCCCGGTTCGTCCCCGATTGAATTCGCTATCTGGGCCTCTCCGGAGAGGGGGTCTATCTGCAGCATGCGCGTGATCAGACCCGACCTGCCATTGCTATGGTGGCCATTCCCATCATCGTACGTGCTGTTGTATATCAGGTTCCCCTTGTCATCCCTGTAACCAGGATCGTCGAAGATGTACCCTGGATCATCCTCCTGAACGGGATACTTTGCATTGACATGCGAATAGCAAGTGCGCAAGGTGGGGCCGAGGATGAACTTCCCGTTCATGATGCCCATGCCGCGGACCTGCGAATCCGTGGGCCATCCCACCGAGGGGCAGCCAGTCATCCTGTTGGCCCCCGGATCATTGGCATACCAATCCGACATACCCCAGTGCTGTCCCTCATACTTTGGCTTGATCTTCTTCACCACCGAATAGGTCCATGGGGTCCACGAGGTGCCGTCTTCGATGTTGCCCTTCTTGTCTTTCGCCACATTGATCTTGACGATCGAGGTGAAGTGGTCGGCCTGGGAGGCGTTGTCGCCCAGCATGACCGAATAGTAGGCGTTGCCCAGTGAGTCCATCCCCATGTCGGAGCTTACGTAGATTTTCTGGCTGCTGTAATTGCTGGACGTCGTGTCGACATTGCAATCCACCGAAGCGTCTCCCGTCACCAAGGGCGCATCGACCACATTCGAACGTCTGATGTTCAACCTCTCTGTGAAGCAGGGCGGCTGAACAACCGCATTCTTCGACGGCGAATCGTCGATCTTACCCGTCCCGCTGGGACTGGCAGCATCGAGGAGGTAGGGTCTCATCCCACCGGGCTGGATGCCGTTGGAAAAGGCATAGTCACCCGACACCGGGTCCCATATGACCACACCTGAGCTGGAGGAATTGGACCTATCTGTATAAATATTGTTCGTGAATGCCTCGGACCCGACTGCTCCTGCATCCAGGGTACCTGCCTGATCGGTCTGCAGATAGAGGTACCCAGTGGTCGGATTCACCTCACCACCCGTCAGTTCCTTATAGTCGACGAAGAACTTGTCCTTTGAATAAGAATAGGAGCACTTTGAACCCTTATTGCAGGTTTTCGTCATTTCCGGAAGACCTGCGCTGTGCCCCGGGGCCGGCATCGTGCCTACGTAGATGTCCGGGCTGCCGGCGGTCACCCTCACCACGGAGGCATAATTCACAGTACCGCCCGTGTCGTTGCGCCTGGTCGGGCAAGTTACGTAAGTCTGACCATCGCATCCGCCATCCCAGCTCCAGAAGTAGACGCTCAAGGGGGCGTCATTGCCCCTGTTGTTGTTCCTGTCATAGACGCCGACGGCCATGGATGAGAACTGTTTCACATTGGTGAAACGCCCTGTCGTCCCATCCTGTGTGCTGTCGTACTGGAATTCCATGACCGGGTGGGTCTTGTAATTGGTGTCGGCATCGCCATGCTCATTCTTGTCCCAATCATAAGTGGAATACAGCATGGTCATCGAAGTCGTATTGCTGTCGACGGCCCCTGTGGCGTTATCATCAGTGAAGTAGATGTCCCGCTTGGACAGAGCCGTCTTCTCGCCGTCTTCCATCTCCGTGGACAGCCAGTTGGCCTTGATGTTGGCCACCTTGGTCCAACGTGGCCTGGTGTCGCTGTAAGCGTCCGTCCCCTCTGTTGCCTTGTTGGGGAGACCAGGGTGCCACACCGCACCCGCGGCACCGCCGCTCCCGGCGGCATACACCTGCCTGCCCAGGTCCTCCTGGGCGGCAGCCACCGGTGCCCCCTGGGCCGCCGTGGCAAGCAGGGAGGCCGACAGCATGGCCAGACCGGCTATGAAGCCGACCAGGCGGAAACCCATCTTCCTTTCTTGTTCCTTACTCATTAATATTCAAACCCCCTGATACGCGCTGCGATTCGCGCGTCTTCGAACAGCCGGTCAGGCAGAGCCCGATGACCGCGGATACCGCTATGGCAAGAACCGGGCCTTCAAGCCCCAGCCCGCTGGCCGCCAGCTTCCCGCCGCCCCCGGGCCGGCGAGCAGGTACCACTGCACCTGTGCCGCCTTCCCGGTGTATGGTCATCTTCGGTGTGACATCCACGTCATACTGTGCCGGACGGCCTTCGAGACCGGGAATCGGCAACTCCACCAGAACGGGTTCCATACTGACCTGAACGCCCTTCGGTTTTCCGACGAGCGACAGAAGCCAGAAAGAGGGGTCCGAAGCACTGCCGTCGAAACGGGCCGCCTTCCCCCCGGACAGGAGGCCCTCAGCAGGGAGGTAATCAGCTCCCTCCAGCCAGACCCCGGTCGTCGAAGGGGTCGTCTTCGTGGCTACGATCCCCTCTGAATCCGTTGATCCGTAAAAGAACTTTCCACTGGAATCCCGGTAATCCGCGATGTGGTCGCTCACAGTTCTCGCCGCATGTTTGAAGGAAGACTTGTCCTTCCCTTCAAGCCCGGCCATGAACCGCTTGAATTTCACCCCATCCAGACGGGTGACCTTGAAAACGTATCCGCTCCCCGCAGGCTTCATGTGATCGGACTGGACATCCTGGTCGCTCAGATGACCCATCGAGTCATCCTGTCCGCCACCCGTGACCACGTGGACGGTCAACCGCGGGTCTGGCGCGGCATCATCTGCGTCAACGGCCGCAGCGGTCGTCATGGGCAACACGAGCAATGCAGACAGGGTCACTATGACCGCGCATACGAATGCCCCAATCGACTCCTTTACCCTTATGTTCCCCTTCATGTCGCCGCTCCTCTAAACTCTTCTCCTCCAACCGTGGTCACGGGCTCAATCCCTTCGATGAGGGAGGGCCACATGCGGCCACAAGAATCAAACGAATGGGAGATTCCACCGGCGGCGTCCCCTGCGATGGCCGGGGACGCCCCGATGAAAATCCGATCCGTCAAACAGGTGCCGGACCCTCAGGTCCTTCCCTCAGACCCGGCACCCTTCACAGACCCTGGAGTCCCGTCATTTTCACGGGACATTCCCAGGGGATCATGCAGCGTGGACGGCGCTGCCCCTCCTGTTGCGTGCATAGAGCACACCAACCATGATCAGAGCACCGACCACGAGAAGGAGGATGATGCCACGGCCACCTGTCAGAGGCAGGGTGATGGGCCTGCCGGGCTCACCGGGCTTGAAGTTGATCACAGCCTGGCTCACAGCAGTCCCCTGGTCATCGGTTATCCCGTCGAGGCTGCCCGTGTAGTTGTAGCCTTTGGGGATGGTCACATCAGCGCTGAGGGCATTCGAGTTCGTCTGCTTGATCAGCTGGTCGACCGTCTGGCCTCCGACCTTCTTGAAGCTGATTGCTTCCTTGAAGTAATCATCAGGGATGGTGAAGCCTGCCGGAGCCTTGACCTCGCTCAGGTTCCAGACCAGATCCGCCTGGACCGCGGTCTTCCCGTCCTTGGTCTCGAAGACAGGCAGGCCGACGAAGGTGACGATGCCGTTATGGGTCGATGTCGCCTCATAGAAGGAAACACCCGCAGGCAGGTTGCCTTCCGGATGGAACTTCCCATCCGTCGCCAGATAGGTGTTGTGCATATCTTTTCCGTCAACGATGCCCTGTGAAAGCCTGAAGACAGCACCTTCCAGGGGGGTACCACCCTTATCGACCTTGCCGAACTGGGCACCTGCGGTCATCGTCTTCGTATCGTTGTGGTCAGGATCGGTCGGCTTGCCGTCGTCCCCCTTGAGCCCGACGTGGTCGACCGCCACGGAGTTGGACAGGGTTCCCGGGGCGGCATTGGTGGAGTCACCGGAGCTGGTCACCGTCGTCGTGAAATCGATGACGATGTTGGCTTCGGTCACGCCATTCATGTAGCCCTTGAAGCTGGTCGGATTCTTGAAGAAGTCGAAGACGTAGTACATGGTGCCTGGACCTGCCTCATTGGCGTCGAACATGGTACCGCCGCCTGCCTGAATTCTCGCCGGGACGTCCGGAGAAGACGTGAACCAATAATCGGTGTCTTGTACCAGCTGCTGAATCTCGCTGCCGTCGGTCTTCTTGAGTGAAACCTTGACGTTGGTCATGTCCTTGAGCGCCGAAGACATGCGGTCCACGATCCTCAGCTGTGGAGTCGTGGTGTTGTCCGGGTCCAGGTCGCCCACATCAAGTTCGGGATCGTTGTCGTTCGTGTGGCTGGCACCCCCATACTTGTTGGTCACATGCTGGGTGATCTCATAGGAGATTTTGTCTCCGGCGACGGGCACCTCTTTCGGCTGTCCGTCCGACCCTGTGATTCCGGTGACCCGCTTGTTGATCTGCTTCGTGGAGATGTTCTTCGGGAACACATGCAGGTGGAAGACATTGACCACCGCGCTGTCCTTGGTACCGTCATCGTAAGAGGTGACGTTCACCGTCTGGTAGGGCAGGGTGATCAAGGAGTTCTCTGCCTTCTTGTAGCTGTTCTTATCGTAGACGCCCTTCTGGAAGGCGGGCGAATTGTCCGTGTCCTCTTTGAGGATGAAGTAGCTGGGAGAGTACCAGGTGTCGGGCGCAGTGCCCTCCTGGGTGATCTTGGGCAGATCGACGGGGTCTCCGGTGGGCAGCCTGTTCGCACCCGGCTTGCGCCAGTCCGTAATGGTACCGCTGTTGTCGGTCAAGCCGACCAGACTTCCCTCGACACCGAAGCCCGTATCGACTTTATAGCCCGTTCCTGCCTGCGCATCGACCGCGGAAATCGGTCCATCCGGTTTGATCTTCTGCAGTTCGAACAGGATTTCCTTGCCGGGCGTGTTGTCCTTTGCCAATTCCGCCCCCTGCTGCGAAGAGCCGGTAGGCGTGATGCCCTGCTTCAGGGAAAGGTACTTGACAACGGTCAGGTGGGGCGTGTGGTCGGCCATGTCCGCACCGAGCTCGCCAGTGACGTAGTCATCATCCTTGGTGAAGGTCGTGCCCGTCGGCTTCTTGGTGGCGTCGTCTGCCGAAGCCGCCGGCATCAGGGCCAGGCCGGCCGCGCAGGTGGCGAAGGCTATGACAACGCCGGTAACCCTGGCCACCTTCCCACCTATGGATTTACTGAGTTGCATGGTTGCAAACCCCTCTCTATTTGTGTTCGAGCCGGGGTTTACGAGCCAGGCACTCAAATGGCCCGACATCGTCACTCTGACAACGGTATCAGCTATGTGCGCGCTTAATCTGAAACCCCAAGCTCCTCAAATGGAGTATAACATTACATGATTAAAAACACAACTTTGTCCACTATAAAACATGACATCATACTTGATTTCATTAGGAGGTATCAGATATTTATACCTTCTTATCAACTCTTCGATGCACCCGGTCCACATTCCGTACCCTCGCCATGAGCCTGCCGCCCTGTCCAAGAGCGGAGCGGTGTGGATTCGCCCGGTATGCCCCCTGCTCCTTCCCCCACCCGAGAGCCGAACGGCGAGCCTCCTGGCCGGCACTGGGGGAATCCGGCTAAAGGGCCGACTTCCCCGGTGGGGCGGCCTCCGGGTCGCAGCAGATGCATATGACATGGCATGGGGCCGATGCCCCATTCAGGACATCGGCCCCATGCCATGGATTCGCCACCGTTCCGGCACCATGGCGGAACGGCTGCGAGAGGATCAGTGTTGGTTGTCCAACCTGTGCTTGATCTCAGCCAGTTCAAGGTCCTTCTCGAAACGATCGGGGGTTGTGCCCTCGTCGATCGTGGCCAGTTCGACGCCGGCTATCCTGGCGAAGTCCTCCCAGGCCTCACGACCCACGGTGGTGGTCATGCAGGTATGATGCGCGGCACCGGCCCTCAGCCAGCACTCGGCCGAGACCTTGAGGGAGGGGCGCGGCTTCCACAGGGCACGGGCCGTGGGCAGATTCTTCAGAGACCCGTCGGGCTCGACCACATCCACCACGTTCATGACCAGGCGGAAGCGCTCACGCACATCGGCCAGGGAGACCACGACGGCACCGGTGGCCGGGGTGGCGGTGAAGACCAGGCGGACCGGGTCCTCCCTGTCGCCGATGGACAGGGGGTGGATCTCCAGGCTGGCCTTGCCATCGGTCTTCAGGGTGGGAGATACCTCAAGCATGTGGGCGCCCATGATCTCCTCATGGCCGGGCACGAAGTTATAGGAGTAGTCCTCCATCAGCGAGCAGCCGCCCTTCAGGCCGTAACCCATGACGTTGCCGATTCTGATCAGGACGGAGGTCTTCCAGTCGCCTTCGGCCGAGAACCCGTACCCGTCGGCCATGAGGCGTTGGGCGCCTACACCCGGCAGCTGGCGCAGCCCACCCAGGTCCTGGAAATTATCCACGGCGGCATCGGCGCCGATGGCCTGGAGCATGTTGCGCATCCCGGCCTCCTCACGGGCCGCCACGACCAGGGAGTCATACCGGGAATCCAGGAGCTCGGGGGATACGACGTACTCACGCTTGTAATCCTCGATAAGGTCCTTGACCTGCCCCTCCTTCACATCCGAGACGTAGGAGACCAGCTCGTTGACCGGCCAGGTGTTGACGGAGACCCCGAAGACCCGTTCGGCCTCGGTCTTGTCGCCCTCGGTGACGGCCACGTCGCGCATGTTGTCGCCCCAACGGCAGACCTTCATGTGGTTGGCGGCATCCCAGCCGGCGCAGGCACGGGCCCAGGTCCCTATCTTCTCGGCCACCTCGGGGTCGGTGTAGTGACCGACCACGATCTTGCGGGGGATGCCCAGGCGGGTCAGGATGTAACCGAACTCACGGTCGCCGTGGGCGGACTGGTTCAGGTTCATGAAGTCCATGTCGATGGTCTCCCAGGGGATCTCGACATGGTGCTGGGTGTTGAGCTGGAGGAGGGGCTTGCGCAGCTGCTCCAACCCCCGGATCCACATCTTGGCCGGGCTGAAGGTGTGCATCCAGGCCACAATGCCGATGCAGGCGTCGTCCGAGGAGGCCTCGACCATGAAATTACGGATGGAGTCCGAGTCCTTGAGGGTGGGCTTGAGCACCAGCTTGACCGGGATCTTCCCCGAATCGTTCAGGGTCCGGGCTATGTCCGCCGCCTGGACGGCGACCTGGCGGAGGGTCTCCTCACCGTAGAGGTCCTGGGATCCTACGGCGAACCAGAGTTCCTTGCCTTCGAATGGGTTGGGCATTGTCATGTCTGCTTCCTTTTCTTGTTTGGTTTGCATTTGTTCTTCGGCGTTTTGGACGGCCACCCCGCCCTGTCGGCGGCTCAGCGCGGGCCGGCCGGCGATCGGGCCCCTTCACCGCGAGTCCGGCCGCCCATCCGGGTGCTCAATGGTCCCCCAGGTGCGGCGGCCGAACCGGTCAGTGCTGGCCGTAAACGTTCTGATAGCGGTCGTTGAGCTTGGCTATGTCCTCGGGGGCTATCTCGATGATGTCACCCAGCTGGCTGGCCGCCCACATGGTGTGGGCCACCTCCTCGGTCATGGCGGCGGCCTTGACGGCGGCCTCCGCATCCTTGCCGATGGTGAACGGACCGTGGTTCTGCATGAGGACGGCCGGGGAGTGCGGGTACTTCTTCAGGGTCTCCACCACCCCCCTGCCGATCTCCTCGGAGCCGATGAGGCGGAAGGGGCCCACCGGGACGGGGCCGCCGAATTCATCGCCCATCATGGTCAGGCCGCAGGGTATGTTCTTCCCGGTGGCCGCCCAGGCCGTGGCATAGGTGGAATGGGTGTGCACCACGCCGAAGACGTCAGGCATGTGCCTGTATATATAGGCGTGCGAGAGGGTGTCCGAACTGGGGGCCTCGGTGCCGTCCACCACGTTGCCATCCAGATCCGTGACCACCATGGAGGCCGGGGTCAGGTACTCATAACGGACCCCGGAGGGCTTGATCACCATGAGGTCGGCCGTTCTCAGGCGCTGGGACACGTTGCCCGCCGTCCAGACCACCAGATTCCACTTGATCAGCTGCTCGTGCAGTGTGGCCACCTGCTCGCGCACCTGCTTGACCTCGGCCCGTACCTGCGGGGGGAAATCATTCAATGTCGCCATATCTTCCGTGCTCCTTACCTTCTTCTTTGCGGCCAGACCGGCCGCGAGCGCCGCCATGGAGGGACGGCCTGGCATGCAATCGGGCTTCATCCCTCCAGGGGGATGGCCTCAACGGCCGCCTTCTCGATGGGCAGACCCTGGGTGAAACGTTCGAAGAAGGTCTCAAATCCCTTCACATCGGACGGGTCCGGTTCCTCGGTCACCGAACGGGCATCTGCGAAGACCCTCCCGTCCAGGTAATCGGCCAGGTCCTGATCCGCGTGTCCCAGGTAGTCGGCCAGGACCGCCATGCCCCAGGCGCCCCCCTCGGCCGCGGTCGACATGACCTTGATGGGGGTGTCGAAGGCGGCGGCCAGGATCTTCTGGGCCACCTTCGGAGTGGCGAAGATCCCGCCGTGACCCACCAGCGTGTCCACCTTGACCCCCTCGTCCTTGGTCATGACATCCATGCCGATCTTGACCGGCGAGAAGGCCGAGAAGAGCTGGGCCCTCATGAAGTTGGCCAGGCTCATCCTGCTTTCCGGCCCCCGTGCGAATACGGGCCGGCCCTCTTCCAGTCCCGCCAGGAACTCACCGGAATAGAAGCAGTAGTTGATCAGACCGCCGGCGTCGGGGTCGCCCTTCAGGGCCTGGTTGAAGAGGGTGGCATAGAGGTCGTCCGCGCCCATGTCCAGGCCGGCCGCCTCGGCGAACTCGCCGAAGACCTTGACCCAGGCGTTGAGGTCGGAGGTGAAGTTGTTGGCATGGCTCATCCCGGCCGGATCACCCGCCGGCGTGGTCACCGGGTCCACCTCGGGGTGGAGGCGTTCCATCCTGTGCTCAAGGACCACCATGGCGAAGATCGACGTGCCGGCGGATACGTTCCCTGTCCGCTTGCGCACCGAATTGGTGGCCACCATGCCCGTGCCGGCATCACCTTCCGGAGGTGCCACCGGGCTGCCCGCCTGAAGGGTCCCGGTCGGGTCGAGCAGCCTGGCCCCCTCTTCGGTCAACCTGCCGGCATCGCTGCCGGCAACCAGCGGGGTAGGCAGGAGGTCCTCGATCTTCCAGGGCTGGGCGGCCACCTCGGGCAGGGATGAGAACTGGGCCAGCATGTGGCGGTCGAACTCCATCCTGGAGGAGTCGATGGGGAACATCCCGGAGGCGTCACCGATGCCGATCACCTTGCGCCCGGTGAGCTTCCAATGGACGTACCCTGCCAGGGTGGTGAAGTAGGCCACACGGGGCACGTGCTCCTCCTTGTTGAGGATCGCCTGGTAGAGGTGGGCGATGGACCAACGCTCAGGGATGTTGTACTGGAAGAGGCGGGAAAGCTTTTCGTGGGCCTCGTGGGTGTTGCTGTTCCGCCAGGTACGGAAGGGAACCAAAAGCCCGCCCTGGGCATCGAAGGCCAGGTAGCCGTGCATCATGGCCGAGAAGCCCATGGATCCGATCCTGGTGAGTTTGACCCCATATTCATCCTCAACCTGGGCGGCCAGGGAGGCATAGGCTGATTGGAGCCCCTGCCAGACCTCATCCAGGGAGTATGTCCACAACCCGTCCTCCAGGTGGTTCTCCCAGTCGAAGTCCCCCATGGCCAGACTTCGGTAGGTTCCGTCTATGAGGACCGCCTTGATCCTGGTGGAGCCGAATTCGATTCCCAGGCAGGTCTTCCCCTGCCTGATCTCATCCGCCACCGTCGACCGGGACCTCTCCTGTCCCTCCCTGTCTGCATCCGCCATTGTCCTGCTCCTTCGCACTCGCCCCGTGACTCATCGACCCTGTCGAACCCGCTCACAAGGGGTGTTGTTAACGCTAACATGTTCCTGTGTACAAGTCTACCGGCAACCTGCTGAAGAGGCAAACGGGATGCCGGCTCACCTGCGGACGGCGTGCCCCAGCGACCGCCGCTGGACCACGTCCGCCGGAATCAGCCCCACGCCATGCTCGGTCTCCGGGAACACGACCTGCTGGCCCTGCCCCAGTAGGGCCAGGACCAGGCGCATGGTCACGGTCCCCAGATCCTCGAAACGTGGGCGGACCGTTGTCAATGGGGGGTACATGTTGTCCACGGTGGGGATGTCGTCGAAACCGACCAGACTCACGTCCTGGGGGATGCGGTACCCGTGTTCGTGGAGGGAACGCGCCACACCGACCGCCTGGTTGTCATTGGCGGTCACGATGGCGGTGGGAAGTGAGCGCCCGGCCATCCCCCTCTCGTCGATCAGATGATTCATCAGGGCGTAAGACTCGCGCGACTCCCACGATCCGGCGTGCACAATGGCCGTTCTTATCCTCAGCATGCCGCAGGCCGCCTGCCAGGAGGCCAGCCTGGTGGCGGCATCCCTCCATTCGGGCGGGCCGGCCAGGTAGAGGGCCGACCGGTGCCCCCTTGCCACCAGAAGCCGGGCCACCTTCTGCACGGCCCCCCACTGGTCTATCCCCGCCATGGCCACCGGGCCGGGGCCGTGCCCCTGGGCCAGGGCCTCGTCGGCCCGCAGGGCCCCATGGGTGGAGGTTACGATGACCCTGGGCTGTGCCACCTGCACCCTGCATGCGGCTTCGAACATGACGTCGGTGGGCGTCAGAAAGATGAAGGCGTCGACGTTCTGCTCCAGAAAGGTCCCGCAGAGCTCATTGAACCCCCTGGCCGTACAGGCGTTTTCATCCACCATCATGGCCGACATGAACAGGCCGTGGGAGCGGGCCACCTTCTCTATGGAGGTGATGGAGGAGACAGGACCGAACAGGCTGGTTCCACCCGCCACCAGGGCGATGGTCCTGCTCCGGTGGGAGGCCAGGGCCCGTGCGGAGTTGCTGGGCCGGTAACCCAGAGCGTCAATGGCCTCCTGAACCCGCAAGCGGGTGGATTCGGAGACGTCCTTAGAATGGTTGATCACCCGGGAGACGGTCTGATGGGAGACCCCTGCCAGACGGGCAACCTCGAACATGGACGGCCGTCCGGACCGCCCGCCCGCCTGTGAACTCCTGGTCATCTCCTACCTTCTTCCCTCCGGAGGACAGCCCCTGACATGTCCTCCGACTCATCCGATAGTAACCTGTCGCGGCAACAGACCATGGATCTCCCCTGCCGCCGGCAGGGGAACCCGGGTCACGGGGACAGGTGCCAGCTGGTCCTGTGAAGGGTCGTAGGGCCCAGGGCCGCTATGGCAGCCTTGTGCTCCCGTGAACCGTACCCCTTGTTCCTCTCCCACCCGTATGGGGCGAACCGGGGGTGGGCCCGGACCAGGTCGACCATGAGGGAGTCTCTGGTCACCTTGGCCATGACGGAGGCGGCCGAGACGCTGGCACAGGTGGAGTCCCCCTTGATCCTGCAGGTCACGGCCGGGTCCGAGAGGAGCGACGGGGCCCCGTATGACCCCAGTGCCGGTGTCACATAATCCACGGGACCGTCCAGGATGGCCGCCAGGACCGGCGGCACCCTGTCGGCCCCGGGCCGGGGCCCCGGGTGGCTGCTCCCTTCCGGATGGGCGTCCGGCCGATCCCCGTCACAGGGGTCCTCCCCAGCGCGGCCCTCCCCCAGGCGGCCCTCCAGATCGTCCAAGGCCCTCAGGGCGGCCAGGCCCAGGGCAGGGCCGATCCCCCACCTGTCTATCTCGGCGTTGCTGCAGGCCCCGACGGCCCACCCGGCCCCCCAGTCCAGGAGGATGTCATACATGATCCGCCGGCGGCGCGGGGTGAGGGCCTTGGAATCCGCCAACCCATCGGGAACGGCCAGATCGGCCAGCCCACAGACCGGAAGGGCGAAGGCCCCGACCATGACCGGGCCGGCCAGGGCCCCCCGGCCCACTTCATCCAGGCCGACGACATAATCCACCCCGGGGAGGGCCAGCTCCTTTTCCAGCTCAAGGGTGGGAACGACCCTCACTTCAGCGTCCGGTCCCGTACCCGGCCGCACCGGTCCCCGAGGCCGCTTCGCCCGCATCCGAGGGGGCCGGACCTGCGTAAGCCGCACCCGACCCGCCGGGCGCCGGAACCCCGTCGAAGGCCGAATGGCGGTTGTTGAGCATCTTCCAATGCGTCAGTGGCCAGTAGGTCACCAGGCCCGTCCCCTTTATGTTCTCCATGGGAACCAGGCCATTGTGGCCGTCCCCCTGGTGGTAGCGCGAATCGGCCGAATTGGAACGGTTGTCTCCCAGGACGAAGACATGGTCCTCACTCACCTTGACCTTGAAGGCGAAGGCGCTGGGATCGGAACCCGGCCTGATGTAGGACGTCTCGTCCAGGGCCACCCCGTTCACTTTGACCGGAGCCCCCGAACCGGCACACTCGACCGTGTCGCCCGGCATGCCGATCAGCCTCTTGATCAGAAAGTCGCTCTTCATGATGGACGGTCCGCCTGATGACCCCTCCTTGCTCAACCAACCGGCCGGATCGACGAAGACGACGATGTCGCCCCGCCGGGGTTTGACCAGCTTGCGGGTAAGCCCGTTCGTGGTGATCACCCTGTCCCCTATGCCCAGGGTGTCCTCCATCGAACCCGAGGGGATGACGTAGAGGCCCAGCAAAAAGACCCTGACCAGGACGAATGCCGCAATCAGGACCACCAGGTCGATGGCCAGCTCCTTGAGCCCGCCGCCTTCGTCCTCTCGTGCAGGGGCTGCATGGGCGGGACCCTTCCTCCTGACGGCACCTGCGCCCGCATGCGGGGGGACCTCCAGTGCCGTACCGGACGGGTCGGAATCGCCCGACCGCCCATGCCTCCCCTTCACCATGCTGCACTCCTCGAGTAACGTCAAGCCAGCCCGGTCCCGCCGATTGCCGGCTCAGGGCTGTCCGGCGGCCCTGGGACCGTCCGGTCTTGTTTTCTACACCTTACACAGACCCGTGCTCCGGCCCCGCAGGCGGATACACAAAACCCGGGGGCAGGTCAGTGCACCCGGGTCGTGTTCCGAAAGGAGGCAGGGGCCTTCGGCAGGAGGCCGTATTACTCGGCCTTGTCCGCCGCCGGCTTGTTGTCGCGGCGCTCCACGATTCTTGCCGCCTTGCCGTGCAGGTTGCGCAGGTAGTAAAGCTTGGCCCTGCGGACCCGGCCGCGGCGAAGGACCTTGATCGAATCGATCTGTGGGGAGTGCAGCGGGAAGCGGCGCTCCACGCCGACGCCGAAACTGACCTTGCGGACCAGGATGGTCTCGCGCACACCCGCGCCCGAACGGGCGATGACCACGCCGGTGAAGGCCTGGATACGGGTGTTGCTGCCTTCCTTGATGTTCACGTTGACCTCGATGGTGTCACCGGGGCGGAAATCAGGGATGGACTCGGCCGGCTTCATGTGCTTGGCGTCGAATTCGTCAATGACGTTCATGCTGTTCCTCCATCGCCGCCGCATATCAGCGCATGTCTCCAGGCACCGAAGGGGGTCGAAAATCCCATCCGGCGCACATCCTCGCCTGCCGGTCTGCCGACAGGCCGTGCCGATCCGCCGCCGTGAGCGGCTGGACCCTGGAATCGTGGACCTATGCGGCAGTCCCGATCCGGCACATCAACTTCGCCATTGTACTACACCCCGACGTCCGAGGTGCGACGACCATGAGTAGGCCTGTTTGAAGCCGGGCGCATGGCCCGCCCACTGCCGCCGCAACGGCGGAATAAGGCTTCCCGCCGGACCCCGGGTTCAGACGGGTCAGCCCGCTCAGCGGCGGTGGGCGCGGTAGAACTCGATCAGGGAACGGGTGGACTGGTCCTGCTCGGCAAGGGCCTGGTCATCCCTGGATATGGCCGGGGTGATCTCCTTGGCAAGCTTCTTGCCCAATTCGACACCCCACTGATCGAAGGAGTCGATCCCCCACACGGTCCCCTCGGTCAGGGTGATGTGCTCGTAGAGGGCGATCAGCTCGCCCAGGGCGTAGGGCGTCAGTTCATCGCCGAAGATGGAGGTGGTGGGCCGGTTGCCCGTGAATACACGCGCGGGGACGATCGCTTCGTCGGTCCCCTCGGCCCGCACCTCATCGGCCGTCTTCCCGAAGGCCAGAGCCTTTGTCTGGGCGAAGAAGTTGGCCAGGAAGAGCTCGTGCACGTCCTGGTCCCCGTCCTTGGCGGGGTTGGGAGTGTTGGCGAAGGCTATGAAGTCGGCCGGAATCAGACGGGTCCCCTGGTGGATCAGCTGGTAGAAGGCGTGCTGGCCGTTGGTCCCGGGCTCCCCCCAGAAGATCTCGCCGGTCAGGGAGGTCACGGGGGTGCCGTCCCAGCGCACCGACTTGCCGTTGGATTCCATGGTCAGCTGCTGGAGGTAGGCGGGGAAGCGGTGGAGGTACTGGTCATAGGGGAGGACGGCATGGGAGTGGGCGCCGAAGAAATTGACGTACCAGACGTTCAGCAGTCCCATCAGGGCGACCACGTTCCGCTCGAAGGGGGTCTTCCTGTAATACTCGTCGATTTCATGGAAGCCCTTGAGGAAGTCCTCGAAGCCTTCGGGGCCGATCGTGATGGCGAGGGAGATGCCCACGGCGGAATCCACCGAGTATCTTCCCCCCACCCAGTTCCAGAAGCCGAAGACGTTGGCCGGGTCGATGCCGAAGGCCTGGACCTTGTCAAGTGCCGTGGAGACGGCGATGAAGTGGCGGCGGATGGCCTCGGCACGCCCTGCCTCGGAGCCGTCCAGGACCCCCTTGGCCGACAGGCTCTCCAGGAGCCAGGTGCGGGCCTCGCGGGCGTTGGTCAGGGTCTCCAGGGTGGTGAAGGTCTTGGAGACGATGATGAAGAGGGTGGTCTCCGGATCCAGGTCCCGGGTCTTCTCGGCCAGGTCGTTGGGGTCGATGTTGGATATGTAGCGGGCGCTGATCCCGGCGTCCGCATATGGCTTCAGGGCCTCGTAGGCCATGACAGGGCCGAGGTCCGACCCGCCGATGCCTATGTTGACCACGGTCTGGATCTTCTTGCCGGTCACACCTGTCCACTGGCCGGAGCGGACCTTGTCGGCGAAGTCGTACATGCGGCCCAGGGTCTCACGCACGTCCTTGACCACATCCTGCCCGTCGACGATGAGGCTGCCCTCCTCCTGGGCGGGCCGGCGCAGGGCGGTGTGGAGGACGGCCCGGTCCTCGGTGTTGTTGATGTGGACCCCGTTGAACATCTGTTCGATCCGCTCGTCCAGTCTGACCTCCCTGCCCAGCTGGGCCAGCAGGCCCAGGGTCTCGGGGGTTATCAGATTCTTGGAAAGGTCGAAATGGAGGTCACCGGCCTCGAAACTGAGCTTTTCCGTACGTTCAGGGTCGTCGGCGAACCACTCGCGCAGGTCGATGCCCTTGTCCTGCAAATCGTTGAAATGATGTTGCAGGGCGGCCCAGGCCGGGGTCTTGGTCGCATCTACAGGGGGATTGATGGCCATTGGAATCAGGTCCTTTCATGACTTCGTCGGTATCCAGGGCCCCGTGCCGCGCTGGGGGCGGCACCACCCTGGATGACTCCAAAAGTACTCACAAAAGCGGACAGAAGAAAACAAAAGGCAACCCGATTCCCGGGCGACCCGGAGGCCGGGGTCCACCCGGACAGGTCATCCCCGCAGGTCGACCCGGCCAGGGCCAAGGGGCCAGGTGAAAGCCAGGGAGCCAGACGACGGGGTCCCGTCCGGCCTAGAGGATGTCGTCGCGGCCATACTCGGCCAACTTGGCCACAAGGTCCTTGACCTCCTGGCTGCGGGCACGGGGGGCCACGAGCAGGGCGTCAGGGGTGTCGATGACCACCATGTCGTCCACCCCCAGGAGGGCCACGGTCCTGCCCGCCGCCGGGGCCACCATGTCTCCAGCCGAGTCCAGGCAGACCAGATTGTCAGCATCGCCCAGGATCTTCATGTTCCGGCTGTCGGCGGATGGCAGGAGGGCGGCCACGGAATTGAAGTCACCTATGTCGTCCCAACCGAACCCGCCTGCCACCATGGCCACGCCGCCGGCCAGGGAGAGGGGCTCGGCCACGGCGTAATCGAAGGCGATCTTCTCGATGCCGGGCCAGTACTCCTCCATGGCCCTGCGCCGCTGGTCGCCACCCCGGTCCCAGACCTCGGCGATCGACATGACCGACCCGTAGAGGTCGGGGACGAAACGTTCCAGGCTTTCCATGAGGACATCGGCCCTCATGACGAACATGCCGGCATTCCATCTGTACTCCCCTGTGGACAGATAGGCCTGGGCCGTGGCCGCATCCGGCTTCTCCACGAATTCGCTGACCAGGCAGGCATCCGGTGCCTGGGGGATGTCGGCGGCCAGGGAGTCCCCCTGGTGGATGTAACCGAAGGCGGTCGAGGGGCGGGAGGCGGCCATGCCTATCGTGGTCACGTATCCGGCCCTGGCCACGGCCACGGCCTCCTCCACCGACCTTGTGAAGGCCCTGTCGTCACGGATGACATGGTCGGCGGCGAAGGAGCCCACTACGATGGAACCGCCGTGCCTTCTGGCCAGAACTGCCGTGGACAGGGCTATGGCGGCCGTGGAATCCCGAGGGACCGGTTCGGCGAAGATGGCGTCGTCGCTCAGGGCGCCAAGCTGCTGGCGGACCGCATCCACATGGGACTGACCCGTGCTGACCACCACGTGGTCGCCCCCGCAGATGCCGGCCAACCGGTCAAAGGTGGCCTGGATCATGGTCCTGCCCGAACCGAGCAGGTCGAAGAGGAATTTGGGGCGGGCCTGGCGGCTGAGGGGCCAGAGCCGGGTCCCGACGCCACCGGCGGGAATGATGGCATAGAAATCGTCGAGGGTCATGCCCCCATTCTGTCAACAAGCTTGTACACCCAGGCCGGCGTTCCGCAGGGTGGGCGACGGCCGCCGACACAACACGTTCCTGACCGGATGACCTTATCCCGGGCATCATGTATCATTTATCTTTGTCGCATTGAGCCGGAATCTGGCATGCAGGTCCTCGGAGCAAGGCGACAGGCCACTTTAGCTCAGTTGGCAGAGCGTCTCACTCGTAATGAGAAGGTCGACAGTTCGATTCTGTCAAGTGGCTCTCCCCCTTATCGCCTTCCTTCTAACCCGTAGCCCGGTTTCCGACCCTTCCACTCCTGCACTCCCCCGCTCCCCTAGCCGCTCCTTCAGCATGCCTCCACCACTCCGCCCCGCAGACCGTCCAAGAGCTGTTACCATGGGTGGCACCGGGTTCCTCACCTCCCGGCAGGGCGCGAGTGGCGTAATCGGTAGCCGCGCAGGATTTAGGTTCCTGTGTCTTCGGACGTGTGGGTTCAAGTCCCATCTCGCGCACCGGAGTCAACGCTCCCCCCCCCACCGGCCGGGAATATACGGCCTTACAGGGGCTGACGAAAGACTGGCCTCAGGTACAGACGCGGAAAAGGACAGGTGAAAAGAAGCCTGCCCCCTCAACCGGCGATCTGCCGGACAAGACAAGGAAGGGTGCACCCGCGCCGATGCGGATGCACCCTTGTTTCTTGCAATCGGACCCGGACCCCGGGAGTGGGGAAGTGCTCCCGCTGTTTCGGTCAGGGCCCAGCCCCCGCCCATGGCCGTCACACATCAACGGCACCCGGCCGGGGGCGGCTTTTCATCAGGCCCCCGCGGTCGCACGCCTGGACTTGACCACGACCAGCAGGCCTGCGGAAATCATGAGAAGCAGGGAGACGAGGAGGGCGAGCGCGATGCCGGCCCCTCCCGTCATGGGGAGCTGGGTGACGGTATGCACGTTGTTCACATTGATCAGGCTATTCTCCGTCAGGGGGGTGGCGACGGCAGCGGGGACCAGGTCCCAGTCGTCGGACGCATTGCCGATCAGGGGCTTGGAGGCGTCGACCACCTCCCGGCCTGCAACCTGGGTCCTGGTCGGGGCGATGGTCACCTCGAAGGAGGGTTTGAAAGCTTCCGAGTAACCGTCGGGGGCCTTGACCTCCGTGACGGTGTAGACGCCGGAGCCGAGTCCGGCAAGGTGGAGGAGCCCCTTGCTCCCGTCCGCGTCACTGACGGTCAGGACCGTGGTCCTGTCCTTCTCATCGGCCCTGATCTCGCCCTGGTCCACGCTCTTCTTATATGAGCCGGGCTGGGCTTCAAGGCTGCCCTCCTTGGTCTGCGGACGGAAGACGATCGGGGTCTGGTCCCCCTTCCGGGTGACGGTGAACCGGGCGCCGGTCAGGGAATGGCCCGTGGACTTGTCCTGCTTGTGCAGGGAGAAGGCGTATACATAAGCCCGGGCGTCGCCCTCCTGCCCATCCTCGCCGTCCGCCGTTATCTCACTGGTCGACATGGTCTCACCGGTGTCCGGGTCGATCCCGTCCTCGTTGGGGTCGTCTGAATACCTGAGTACGGCGACGTTGCTGAGGTTGTCGGGTCCTGCCTGGTCATTCACCTGCATGGAGTAGGTAATCCGGATCCTGGTCTGGTAGGTCATCTTCTGGATGCCTATGAAGTCGAAGACGGTCAGGGTCTGGCCGCGGTCCGCCTGGGAGGAGTTCGTGGTGACGGTATAGACGGTCTGCCCGGCCCCGTTCCGCAGGTCGGTCCATTCCTCGCCATCACGGGAGGTCTGCACCAGGTAGCCATGGGCGGGGTCTTCGCTCCTGGACCTGTTGATGAAGTCCAGGCCGCGCCCTGCGGTGTCGGTGATTTTGAATGTGAAGCCTTCGTATCCGGTGGTCAGGGGGACCTGGGTGTCGATCTGGTACTTGAGGTAGTCGCCGATCGAGGCGGAGGCCCCACGCTCCTGGTCCTTGACCAACCGCTTGCTCAGATTGACCGAGCTGCGCTTCACCCGGACCTCGCCCAGGGTGGGCATGGCGGAGTGTTCGTCGTTGTTGAGGAAACGGTTGTGGCGGGCACCCACCCAGGTGCCCACCAGCATGGGGATGGAATTCGAGGTTACATCAGTCCCCCTTTCCAGACCCGTGGTGTCCTCGACGATGTAGAGGCCTTCGGGCATGGGGATCTTCCCCTCGACAGGGGTGGCTCCATCAAGGGCGCCCCTGATGATGACCTTGTCCGTCTCCTTTTCCGATATGAAAGGGGATTTGACCACGAGATCCTGGAAATCGGCATCATGGGTCAACTCGGTGACGAAATCCCTCAGGGGGCCGGCAAACCCCGCGCTCTCCATGTTGGAGGTCTCATCACGGTTCGTTGTCACCTTGCCGTCATGAAAGCCCAGCCACTCTGTGGCGATCCGGCCTATGGGGTTGTCGGCGAAGGCGGCCTCCGCCACCGGATCATCGGGCAGGTCGTTCTTGGCCTTGGCGGCCGCGAAGGCCCTGTCCACGGCCTTCTTCACGACCTCGTCGTCAACGGTCCCGACCTCAAGGCTGGTCAGATTGCCCGGAGCGTCTACGGTGGCCCTCCCGTAAGTGCCGATGCGGACCGCCCTGTACTGGTGGTCCTCCTGGGCACCCGTGAGGACGATCCTTGCGTTTTTGTCCAAGGACTCGACCACCCCCTCCGGTGCCGCAGATGCCGGTGCGGCCCCCATGAGGGAGAGCCCGAAGGCCACCGTCATGGCGGCAACGGCGGCCAATCTGCCGGACTTGCATGCCTGCTTGTGCATCATTTTCCTTACCGTTCCAACGTCCGGGACCAATGCCAACCTGCGGGCAGGGTCCTCACCCATGACCCGCCGGACCGGTCTTGACGGCCGGCACCGCCCGAATCATCGGAACTTTCCTTATGTCGATACGATTCGACGCTTGCTGTCGCCGCCCTTCCTGGGCGACGGCCCTCTTGCCCCCGCCTGCGGTCTCACCCCCCTGTGACAGACCGTCGCGCAGGATTCCTTCATCTGCCGCCTGCCCGTTCATCCTGCCGGCCGGCGGTGGTGCCCACGAGCAGTCCGGAACCACAAGGCCGGAAATTTCGCCTTGCGATGCGTCCCTTGAACTGCTGATGACAAACATCATCGGTCACTATCGAGACATTTGTTAGTAAGCTTAATTAATTAAACATGATGTTTCGTTTCACTTTTGATGTCGACACGCCGCAGGAGTCCAACCGGCACAAGGGCATCGGCGGAAAAGGGAAGAATTCGGGCCACGACGGCGACAGATTCCGCCGACAGATGAAACCCGGACTCAGCACCCCTGTGGACCGCCGTGGACCGACCTGTGACGGACAGGCCCCTTCCTGCGGGCCAGGCCGACCAGGGGAAGACCCAGGAGGGAGAGGCCGAGCGCGACCAGACCTCCGACCAGTCTTCCATCACCCGGACCCCCCTCCGGATAGGGGGCTGGATGGGTCGTATCCCAGCGTTCCCCGGTCAGAACCAGACGTTGAGTATTGACCCCGTACGGTGTGCAGGTCATCAGGGTGACCAGATCACGTCCCGGCACGACCTTGTATAGGTGTATGTCATCCGGGTCTACCACTTCGATGGACCTTACCCGGTATGCCATGGTCTCATCCAAGGTCTCGACGTAGAAGACATCCCCCCGCCTGAGCTCGTCAAGCCGGGTGAACAGGAGCGAACCCGGCAGACCGCGGTGGCCCGAGATCACGGCGTTGGTGCCCTTCCCGCCGACGGGCAGGCTGGTCCCGTACAGGTGGCCCGCACCACGGGCCAGTTCCCTGTCCGCCGTGCCGTGGTAGATGGGCATCTTGACCGAAATGCCGGGGATGATGATCGTCCCCATGACCCCGTGCCCGTCATCCAGGAGGGCACGGTAGATCCGGTCCCTGCCGGAGAGGGAACCTCCCCCGCCGCCTTTGACGAAGGGGTCCGGGGCCTCTCCCAGAACGGTCTGTCCCGAGGCGGCAAGCCTGCGGTTGTACTCGTCGGCCCTGCGCCTGTGGGAGGATGCCTCCCCCTCGGGCCAGGCCGAGAACCTCCGGCGGGCCGCCTCGGCCTCATAGGTCTGTTGCCGGCCATGGATGCATTGGGCTATGGGTATCCAGGCCAGGCTGCCCACCGCCGCCAGGACGCAGAAGACGATCATGACCTGGAGGACGAGACCGACGGTATCGGTCCGACCCACGCCTCCGTTCGCCTGCGGGGCGACCAGGCGCTCGAAGTCGTCCCCGTCACCGGTGTTCCGGCTGGACCCTGCCGCACCGCCAGGACCGTCCCCCTCACCCTTACTGCGGACAGGCCCTGACATGATCAGGCCTCTTCCTGCCCCAAGGCGGCAAGAAGACAGGGGACGATGGCGCGCAAGGCCTTGCCCCTGTGAGACATGGCGTTCTTCTCGTCAGGTGTCAGTTGGGCGGATGTGAGTGGGGGGACACGACCGGCCAGGACAGAGGGCTGATCGTCCGGGATGAAGATGGGGTCGTAGCCGAAGCCGTTCTCCCCTGCCCGCTCCCGGGCGATCCTGCCCCGCATCCGCCCCAGGCGGACAACCTCATCCTTCCCCCCTGCCCCGGCTGGGCCCCCGTCGGGGTCCGCCCGGCCGGGTCGGGCATCAGCCGCACCGGCCCCTGCGGCAGCCCGGTTCCCAGGAAGGACCAGGGCCGCGGCGCACACGAATTCCGCCCCCCGGGCCCCATCGGGGATGTCCTCCAGTTGGGCGAGGAGGAGGTCCATGTTGGCCTGGTCATCACCGTGCCTGCCGCTCCACCGGGCCGAAAGGATGCCGGGTGCAGCCCCCATCACGTCCACCACGAGCCCCGAGTCGTCCGCAAGGGCGGGCAGACCTGTACGGCTGGAGGCGAAACGGGCCTTGAGGAGGGCGTTCTGTTCGAAGGTGACCCCGGTCTCCACCGGGTCGGGCAGACCCAACTCACCGGCAGTCACCAGCCGTATCCTGGCTGCCCCCTCCCCCACGGCCTCATCCAGGAGCCGCCTGATTTCAACCAGCTTGCCCCGATTGTGGGTGGAGACGACCACCTTCACGCCCCCTGGCAGCCCTGTTCCCGTCATCATGCACCTGCCTGTCCGCTCAGTCCCCCGCCAGGGCCCGACGCTGAGCCTCCTGGAGTTCCCTGTTCCCCTTGGCGGCCAGGGAAAGAAGGGAGGTCAGTTCGTCCGCACTGAAAGGCCTGCCCTCGGCTGTCCCCTGAATCTCGATGAAGTCACCCGAGCCGGTCATGGCCACGTTCATGTCCGTCATGGCCCGGCTGTCCTCGACATAGGGCAGGTCCAGCTCGGGCCTTCCGTCTATGATCCCCACCGACACCGCTGAAACCTGGTCCTTGAGGACCCTGTCCGCACTGGCGATGTGGTGGTTCTCCTGCGCCCAGGTGAGAGCATCAACCAGGGCCACGTAGGCACCGGTCACCGAGGCGGTCCTGGTGCCCCCATCGGCCTGGAGCACGTCGCAGTCGATCTGCACCTGGTTCTCGCCCAGGGCCCTCATGTCGACCACCCCCCTCAGGCAGCGCCCTATCAGCCGGCTTATCTCCTGGGTCCTGCCGCCCACCTTCCCACGTACGGATTCGCGGGCGGTGCGCTCACTGGTGGCCCGGGGCAGCATCGCGTATTCGGCAGTGACCCAGCCCAGGCCGGAATCCTTGCGCCAGCGGGGAAGGGTGGGGGTGAAGGTGGCCGTGCACATGACCCTGGTCTGGCCACACTGGATGAGGACGGAACCCTCGGGCGCATCGGTCCAGTGGCGGGTTATGGTCACCGGCCTCAACTGGTCCACGGCCCTGCCGTCCGACCTGGGTGTCACCTGTCCGTTTGATCTGTCATTGTTCTCCACCATGGAATCACACCTTTCCCTCCATGTTCGACCGCACACCGCCAGGACCCCTGAGACCAGGGTGACGGGCCAGGTGTCTCCTCCCATATCCGACCGCTCACCGCAGGAACCGTCCGCCCGGCACAAGGCCGCCCGTTCATTTCCTCACACGCTATAGGGGCAAGCAGACAAGGCCCGGCCGGCTGGGACCGTCAAACGGCAAAGGTCCGACCCCTGCCTACCGCCGGCCCCGGGCCGGACCGGCCGTCAAGGGTGTGGCTGCCGGCAGGATCCTGTCAACCAGGAAGAGGGCCAGGGCCAGGGCGAAGTAGCAGACCAGGCCCTCGGCCATGTTCACGGTCATTCTCCCCCATCCCAGATGGGAAAGGTCGAGCAGGGCCGAGGGATAGGGGCTCCCTCCCGCCCCCGGTCCGCCATGGGGGCTGACGGAAGCCCGTACCAGGACGAAGCCGATGTAGACGGGCAGGTAGGCCAGCCAGGTCAGCGTGTAGTGCCAGGCGAAGCGGCGGTGGGGATCGAAGAGAATGAAATCGACGAAGGCCATGATGGGGGTGACCACCTGGAGGAGGGTGGCGACGTCGATCCCGGGTAGGAGGGTCGGGCCGGCCGGCAGGATCCCCTGGGCCGACAGGCGGACCGTCAGCCCTATCAGGGCCATGTAAAAGGTGACGCAACCCTTGAGCCAGGCAGGCGGCTGAACCCCCTTGAGGAGGGTGGCCGCACCCGCCCAGAGCATGACCAGGGCCAGGGCAAGATTGCCCTGATAGGTCAGGTAGACCCACCTGCCGACCGCACCCAGGGGCCAGGCGTCACGCATGCCGACCAGGCAGAGGGCGGCCAGGGCGAACCGGTAGATGGAGGTCACGAATCTCATGTGGCCAGTCTATCCCCGCCCGCCTGCGATGAGGGGCCCCTGGCGCCCGTCACGCTGGGGCGATTGCAAGGGGAGGCACAATCCGGCGGACAATCGCATAGGACGGTTAGACTGGAAGCGCTATAAGGGCCGTGCACCAGCCCGCTTCTACCGCGAATGGGGTCCCATGAATCGAAATATAGAGGCGTCCACCGCCTTGATGACCGATATGTACGAATACACCATGCTTGACGCAGCCCTCAAGGACGGCACCGCCGACCGCAGGTGTGTCTTCGAGGTCTATACCCGTCACCTGCCGGAAGGCCGACGGTACGGGGTGGTCGCCGGGACGGGCCGGATCCTGGATGCCATCAGGGACTTCCACCCCACGCAGGACGAACTGCGCTTCCTCTCCGACAACCACATCGTCAGCGGACGGACCATCGACTGGCTGGAGGACTTCCGCTTCACGGGAGACATCAGGGGGTACAGGGAGGGCGAGCTCTTCTTCCCCGACTCCCCCATCCTCCAGGTGGAAGGCGGATTCGGGGAGTGCACCCTCCTGGAGACCATCATCCTGTCCATCCTCAATTACGATTCAGCCGTGGCCTCGGCGGCCTCCCGCATGGTCTCGGCCGCCAAGGGCCGGCCCTGCATGGACATGGGGGCCAGGCGGGCCAGCGAGGGGGCGGCGGTGGCAGCCGCCCGGGCCGCCGTGGTAGGCGGATTCCAGGGCACCTCCAACCTCCTGGCCGCCAGGTTGTATGGAATCAAGGCCATAGGGACGGCGGCCCACTCCTTCACCCTCCTGCATGACAGCGAGCGCGAGGCCTTCGTGGCCCAGATCGACGCCCTGGGCAGGAACACCACCCTCCTGACCGACACCTACTCCGTGGAGGATGCGGTCAAGACGGCCGTGGAGGTGGCCGGACCGGATCTGGGCGGTGTGCGCATAGACTCGGGCGACCTGGGTTCCCTGGCACAGCGGGTGCGCAACCAGCTGGACGCCCTGGGGGCCACGAAGGCGACCATCACGGTGACGAACGACCTGGATGAGTACGCCATCGCCTCCCTGCAGACGGCCCCGGTGGACTCCTACGGGGTCGGTACCATGCTGGTGACCGGGTCGGGGGCGCCGACCTGCGCCATGGTCTACAAGCTGACCGAGCGCGAAGGGGCCTCCGGGAGGATGGAGCCCGTGGCCAAGAAGTCGGTGGGCAAGGCCAACCTTCCTGGAAGGAAGCTGGCCTACCGCTCATATGAGTACAACCTGGCCGAGGCCGAACACGTGGTGGCCGGGGACGAGGAAGCCCTGGCCTCCTTCCGGCCCGACGAGGGGTGGCGGGACCTCCTGGTCGACTACATGGTCCACGGCCAGGCCGACACCTCCTACCAGGGTAGGGACGCCCTACCCCGGGCCAACGAACACCGGGCCCGTTCCCTGTCGGAAATGCCCATCAGCGCCCTCAGCCTGATGAAGGGCGAGCCCGTCATCCCCACATTGACCGAGGTGATCTGACATGACGACATTCCAAGAGGAAACCTACCTGCCGGCCGAGGACCGTTATTCCTCCATGCCGTACCGGCCCTGCGGGACCAGCGGGCTGAGGCTGCCTGCCATCAGCCTGGGCTTCTGGCACAACTTCGGCGACCTGTCGAGCATGGATACGATGCGGCGGATCTGTTTCACCGCCTTCGACCACGGGATCACCCACTTCGATCTGGCCAACAACTACGGACCCGATGAGGGGGCGGCCGAGCGCAATGCCGGACTGATACTGACGCGGTACTTCCGCGGTCACAGGGACGAGTTGATCGTCAGCACCAAGGCCGGCTATGGCATGTGGCCGGGCCCCTATGGCGACGGCGGCAGCCGCAAGTACCTCCTGTCCAGCCTGGATGCCAGCCTGAAGCGGCTGAATCTTGACTATGTGGACATCTTCTACCACCACAGGCCAGATCCTGACACCCCCCTGGAAGAGACCATGGGGGCCTTGAATCAGGCCGTTACCAGCGGACGGGCCCTCTACGCGGGCCTGTCCAATTACGATGGACCCACCCTGAAGAAGGCCTGCGCCATATTGGACGGACTCCACTGCCCCTTCGTCATCTGCCAGAACCGTTACTCGATTCTTGACAGGACCGTGGAGCGCAACGGGCTGAAGGAGGCGGCCGCAGCCACGGGAAAGGGCGTCATCACCTACAGTCCCCTGGCACAGGGGCTCCTGACCGACCGTTACCTGAACGGGGTGCCTGATGACAGCCGGATCGGCAGGGGCGGACGCTTCCTGAAGAGGTCGGACCTGACCCCCGCCCGCCTGGAAATCACCAGGAAGCTCAACGACCTTGCCAGGTCCAGGGGCCAATCCCTGGCACAGATGTCCCTGGCCTGGCTCCTCCGGGACAGGGCGGTCACCAGCGTCCTCGTCGGCGCCTCCCGACCCTCGCAGATCCTCGACGATCTGGGGGCCCTCGAGAACCTGGACTTCGCCGGGGAGGAGCTGGAAGAGATCGACAGGCTATCCGCGGCCTGGGCCTGAGTCACCGGCCGACGATCACTTCCCGCCCCGGGTCATCTCCTCATAAATCCTCTTGCAGTCCGGGCAGACCGGGTACTGGGAGGGGTCGTGCTTGGGGACCCAGACCTTGCCGCAGAGGGCGACGACCGGGCGACCGGTCAGACGGGATTCGGCTATGCGATCCTTGGAGACGTAGTGGGCGAACCTGTCGGCGTCGCCCTCATCGCTCCGTTCCGTCTCCTCCTTGGTCTCGGGCCGCTCCAGAACGGCCGTGCCGGTGGAGGAATCCGGGTCGGACAGGGGGGAGACGGGCTGGTCCGCATCCATGGCGGGCAGGGCGGATTCGCAGGGGAGACCTGATGGGGTCAACTGGGAAAATGAAGGAACCATGCCCCCCATGCTAGCCACCGGACGGGCCTCTGCCAAGCGGAAACGGCCGGGCGGGCGCTGACCCGCCGGGGACCGGCCGCGACCGCCGTCTCCAGGTGGCGCGGTAGTGTATAAGACATGACGATAGCTGTTTGCCCCGGGTCGTACGACCCGGTCACCTCCGGGCACATGGATGTCATCGAACGGTGTGCCTGCTTCTTTGAATCGGTCCACGTGGTGGTGGCCGTAAACGCGACGAAAACCCCCCTCTTCTCGGAGGGCGAGCGGGTGGCCATGATACGGCAGGCCCTTGATGCCGATGGATTCGGGTCGATCACGGTGAGCGCCACGGACGGACTGATCACGGACTACTGCAAGAAGGTGGGCGCAGGGGTCATCGTCAAGGGCCTGCGGCAGAACGGCGACTACGAGGCCGAACTGGGCATGGCCCTGGTGAACAGGAAACTGGCCGGGGTGGAGACCCTCTTCCTGCCGGCCGACCCGGTCAAGGAACATATATCCAGCACCATCGTCAAGGATGTGGCCCGCCACGGCGGCGACATCACCGGGATGGTGCCCGACAGCGTGGTGGACAAGCTCACCGGTGTACTGAACATGGAGAAGGGCCGATGATGGTGGAAAAGTCAGACGGGCAGACGGGGGAAGACCCCAAGGGCACGCAGGTTTCGGACGACACGGCGGGGGTGGATGTCCGCTTCCGGCGGGAGGCCACCGAACAGGACGGGGCCATGGCGGCCGACCGGACGGACGGATCGCAGGCCCCTGCGGACGGACAGGCTGAGGGACCGGCCCAGGCGGGAGGCGGGGTGCCCGGGTCCGGGTCCTCCCGGCCCGGCGCCGAACCGGTCATGGACCCCTCCGTCCCGGAGGACGACTCGACCGAATCATCCCAGATCAAAGCCTCACGGACCGGCGCCCCCATCGATCTGGCCTCCCTGCCCGACATGCGGGAAGACCACGCCCAGGAACAACCCTCCCGGGCCGACCTGGACGAATCCGGAGGGGACAAGTCCCGCGAGGAGTTCACCACCGTCTATGACATCATCGACAGGATCCAGTCCACCCTGGACGGTTCCAAGTCCCTCATCCTCAGCCCGGGCATGGTCAAGCTGGACCGGGAGGAGCTGACCGACGAGCTCAACGACCTCAAAAAGATGCTCCCCGTCCAATTGGAACGGGCGTCGGCACTGATGAGGGAGGCCCAGCGCAGACTGGATGCCGCCCAGACGCAGGCCAACGCCACCGTCACCGCGGCACAGAGCCGGGCGGCGGACATCGTCAAGGAGGCGGGCGACCAGGCCCAGTTCCTGGCAGGGCAGGAGAACGTGGTCGCCATCGCCCAGGACAAGGCCCGCACCATCATCGACCAGGCACAGGCGCAGGCCGACAAGCTGGTGCAGGGGGCCGACGGTTATGCCGCCCAGGTCATGCAGGCCCTGGATGGTCAGCTGGACAAGTTCAAGCAGGACGTGAACGCCGGCCTGGGGGTCCTCAAGACCCGGGAGCAGGAGGCGGCGCGAGCCATGAATGCAGGACATGAGGAGACGGGCAGATGAGTAGACCGGAGGACTCCCCCTGGGCGGTTTCAGTGGCCCAGGTGGCGGCCAGGGCAGGTCGGAGCAGGCAGGTGGATGCCGATTTCCCCGCACCCGACGGGATCGGCGACACGATCTGCGGGGTCAAGGAGGGGGCCCCGGTCCACGTCTCAGGCTCCTTCGACTCGATTGTGGACGGTCTGATCTTCAACGGCCATGTCAGGGCCCCCCTCCATGCCGAGTGCGTCCGCTGCCTGACCCCGATTTCACGGGACCTGGATCTGGATGTTGTCGCCTTCTTCCCTTACAAGCCCCCTGAAGAGAAGTACCACGGGAAGGAAGAGTTCGTGGTCGGCGAGGACGAGGAGGCCGAGGAGGAATACCCCCTGGCCGAGGGTGGCGCCTTCGCCGACCTCGAGGCCCTCCTGAGAGACGAACTGGTCGACGCCCTACCCGTCAAACCTCTCTGCCGACCCGATTGCAAGGGTCTGTGCCCTCAGTGCGGGATCAACCTGAACGAGCATCCGGACCACCATCATGAGGTGACCGACTTCAGGTGGTCTGCCCTGGAGGAAATCAAGCGCAAGCTTGAGGAATCCCCGGAGGAGCCCGGCCAGGAGGGTGGGAAACCCGGGCGCTGACACCGGGAGGCGACCCGCGCATATCGGTGCGGGGGATGACAAAGACCAGACCCCGCGTTAAACTGCTCTACGCTTAAGCTCAATCATTCGATCGAAACAGAGGAAAGTCATGGCACTGCCTAAGTACAAGACATCGCGCGCCAACACGCATTCGCGTCGCGCCAACTGGAAGACGCAAGCCGCCGCCACGGTGACCTGCCCCAACTGCGGAGCTCCGGCCTTGCCCCACATGGCATGCCCCAGCTGCGGGATGTATCACGGCCGCATGTACCGCGACGCCATCCGGCCGCAGTTCAGCAAGTGAGCTGAGGGCCGAGGCCGCGGGAGCGGCTGACGCCAGGGAACCCTGCCATCGACGGGTGGCGGGGTTCTTTTGTTTCCGCAGGACCCCCCCTCCCCGCAGGCGGGGCGGTCCCCAGGCGGGGGTTGACGGGCCACCGGGGGGTTCTGCCACGCCGATGGATCGATACAGGTGGATACTTGATGCACAGGAACGAAAGGTCAGGTGATGGCATGGTCGGCAGGACCGAAAACGACGAGCAGGAAAGGACGGGGACCGGCCGGCCCCCGCAGGATGACCAGGCCGGCACGCCGACGGGGGAACTCTTCGGGGCCCTGCAATCCACGATCAGCCCGGAACTCTTGATCCATGCGCTCACCCACCGTTCCTACGCCCATGAGCATCCAGGCATGCCCAACAACGAGCGTCTGGAGTTCCTGGGCGATGCCGTCCTGGAACTGGTGGCCACAGAGACCCTCTTCCGCATCCATCCCGACATGACCGAGGGCCAGCTGGCCAAGATGAGGGCGAAGGCCGTCTCGGAAGAGGCCCTGTCGGCCATAGCCAGGACCAAACTCCACCTGGGCGGTTACATCCTCCTGGGGAAGGGTGAGGCCGAGAACGGCGGCAGCGACAAGGATTCCATCCTCTGCGACACGGTCGAGTCCCTGATCGGCTCCGTCTTCCTGGAGCACGGGATAGAGGGGGCCAGGGTCACCGTCCATGCCCTGATCGACGACACCCTGGCCGAGGTGGCCACCGAGGGTCCTGCCCTGGACTGGAAGACATCCGTTACCGTCAAGGCCCACGAGATGGGCCTGGGGGACCCCCATTACGCCATGGCCGTCTCCGGACCCGAATACGCCCAGGAATTCACGGCCAGGCTGAGCCTGGGCGATGACGAGGAGGTCATCGGGACCGGGAGGGCCACCAGCAAGCGGAAGGCCCAGCTGGCAGCGGCGGAAATGGGGTGGAAGACCCTGGACGCCCGTCGGGAGGCCGCAAAGACCGGCCGGGACGCATAGAATGACTGACACGGGGTCCGCTGGACGGGCTCCCGGGTTGTCGGAAAGGATGACATGGTTCAACCCACCCCCCTGCAAGCGTTCAATTCGATTCATGACAGGTCGGACGACAAGGCCCGGCCGGTTGGCCATGGGGAGAGGATGACCGGGGCGCAGGCCCTGGTCCGCTCCCTGATGGACCTGGGTGTCACTCAGGTCTTCGGGGTTCCCGGCGGCCAGAACCTGGCCCTTCTTCAGGCCCTGGACGACTTGTCGGGACCACGCTTCACCCTGACCAGGCATGAGCAGGCGGCTGGCCATGCAGCCGAGGGCTATGCCCTGTCCACCGGTAAGGTCGGCGTCTGCATGGTGGCCTCCGGCCCGGCTGCCACCAACATGGTGACCCCGATCGCCGATGCCATGATGGACTCCGTCCCCCTGGTGGTCATCACCGGCCAGGTGGCTGCCTCCTCCATCGGCACCGATGCCTTCCAGGAGGCCGACATCGTGGGGATCACCTACCCTGTCGTCAAGCACTCCTACCTGGTCACCAGGGCGGATGATATCCCCTCCGTCATGACCCAGGCCTACCACATAGCCGCAAGCGGCCGGCCGGGCCCGGTCGTGGTCGACGTGACCACCAGCGCCCAGGAGGCGGAAACCCGCTACACCCGTCCGCTCAAGCCCTTCCTGCCCGGATACAACCCCGTCACCCGGGCCCATGGCCGGGTCCTGACCGAGGCCGCCGGGTTGATCGCCACCGCCCACCGCCCCCTCCTCTACGTGGGGGGCGGGGCGGTCCGGTCCGGCGCCGGCAGGCAGGTGGCCCGCCTGTCAAGGGTGGCAGGGGCGCCCCTGGTGACCACCCTGCCGGCCAGGGGAATCATCCCCGACTCAGACCCCGCCTATGTGGGGATGCCCGGCATCTACGGGAGCGTTGCGGCCAATGGGGCCATCCAGGCATGCGACCTCCTGGTGGCGATCGGCGCCCGGTTCGACGAGCACGTGACCGGCGACCCCGCCTCCTTCGCCCCGGGCGCCCGGGTGGTCCACATCGATGTGGACCCGGCCGAAATCGGCAAGAACAGGCGGGCCGACGTCCCCATCGTGGGTGACGCCGCCCTGGTCCTGGATGACCTGATCCCCAGGGTGGAAAAGGCGAAGGCTTCGGGCGGGCATCCGGACCTGACCTCCTGGTGGCGAGTAGTGGAGGGTTGGAAGACCACCTACCCGACCACCTTCGAAGAACCGGATGACGGATCCCTGGCACCACAGTGGGTGATCGGCCGTATCAGCTCCCAGGCCGGCCCGGATACGGTCTGGGTGACCGACGTGGGCCAGCATCAGATGTGGGCCAGCCAGTTCATCGACCTGGAGGCCGCCTCCTCCTGGGTCACCTCCTGCGGGCTTGGGACCAGCGGATACGGCCTGCCCGCAGCCATCGGGGCAGCCAGGGGGGTGAGCGACCTGAAGGACGGCCGGTCCGTCTGGCTGATAGCGGGCGACGGCGGTTTTCAGATGACTTCAGAGGAACTGGCCACGGCCCGACAAGAGGGCCTGCCCCTGAAAATCGCCATACTCGACAACGCCTCCTATGGGATGATCGACCAATGGGACGAGTACATGAAGGGCCGGCCGACCTCCTCCGACGCCGCCCCCGGCAGGACGACCGGCCTGGAGGTCGAAGCGCCCGACTTCGTCGCCCTGGCCCAGGCCTACGGCTGCATGGGGCTGAGGGCCACAACCCGGGAGGAGGCCCTCCAGGCGATCTCCCAGGCCCAGGCGAGCGATGACCGTCCTGTCCTGATCGACTTCCGCATCAGCCCCCAGGCCGCCGTTTGGCCCCTTGTGCCCCCCGGCGGTTCCCTGGACGACCTGATCTACCGCCCCGGGGTCCTTCCCCTGGCCCGCGTAGGCCTTGCAGGAGGCAGGCGTCTGGATGCCGGGACCGGGTCCGGGGCCGAATCGGCCGACGATGCCGCCGGCCCTTCAACCCCCATGCAGGATCGGGCCAGGGTGGATGCATCCCCGCAGGCCCCTGCGCAAGGACTCCCGCCTGCGGACGGAGGGGTGGCCCAGGTCAGGATCAGACGGCGGACCGGGCATGAGCGGAAGACTGGAAACGAGCGGAAGACCGGGGACGAGTGAAGCAGGAGGTCACGGATATGATCGAGAATCCCGAACAGGCCGGGGCATCGGAGCGCCACACCCTGTCCATCATGGTGGAGAACCGTCCTGGCGTCCTCGCACGGGTGACCGGGCTCTTCGCCCGGAGGGCCTTCAACATCAGCTCCCTGTCGGTCTCCTCGACCGAGCGCAGCGACATCTCCAGGATCACCGTGACGGCCGCCGTCGAAGCCGTCCCCCTGGAGCAGATCATCAAGCAGCTCAACAAGCTGGTCAACGTCCTCAAGATCGTCGACCTGTCGGGGGCCGACGCGGTGGAGCGCGAGCTGGTCCTGATCAAGGTGAAGGCCGATGAGAAGACCAGGTCCGACGTGCTGGAAATCGTCAACCTCTTCAGGGTCAGGGTGGTCGACGTCCATCCCCAGTCCCTGACGATCGAAGCCACCGGGGCCGAGGGCAAGCTGGAAGCCCTCCTGGGCCTGCTCAGGCCCTTCGGCATCGTCGAGTTGGTCCGTTCGGGGGCGGTCGCCGTCACCCGTGGTCCGAAGGCCCTGAGCGACAAGGTCCCGTCGGGACGTCCCGTGCGGCCCTGAGCCCGCAGAGGAAGGGGGCGGGGCAATCCAAGCCTGGCGGTAGATTAAGGAATCATGCCCGTTTACGATCTCGGTTTGGAACATGTATCCCTCTCCTTCGCCACGAAGACCATCTTCACCGATGTGACCCAGGGGGTCTTCGAAGGGGACAGGATCGGCATAGTCGGCCGGAACGGAGACGGGAAGTCCACCCTCCTCAAACTCCTGGCGGGCCGGCAGGAACCAGACCAGGGGCGGGTGACCAGGCGGGGCGGGCTGACCTTCGGCCTGCTGGAACAGAGGGACCCCCTCCACGATGAGGACACGGTCAGAAAGGCCGCCCTGGAAGACCGGGCCGACTACGAGTGGGCCGCCGACACCTCCTCCCGGGACATCGTCGAGGCCCTCCTGGGCGGTCTGGAGCTGGATGCCAGGGTGGGGACCCTGTCGGGCGGGCAGCGCCGACGGGTCGACCTGGCCCGCCTCCTGCTCAAGAACTGGGACATACTGGCCCTGGACGAGCCCACCAACCATCTGGACCTGGTCACAATCCACTGGCTGGCCGAACACCTGAAGAACCGCTGGTCCAAAAACTCCGGCGCCCTCCTCCTGGTCACCCACGACCGCTGGTTCCTGGACGAGGTCTGCTCATCCATGTGGGAGGTCCACGACGGGGTGATCGACCCCTTCGAGGGGGGCTACAGCGCCTATATCCTCCAGAGGGTGGAACGTGACCGACAGGCCGACCTGGCCGAGACCAAGCGGCGCAACCTGGCCCGCAAGGAGCTGGCCTGGCTGACCCGGGGGGCCCGGGCCAGGGCCACCAAGCAGAAGTTCCACGTGAAGGCCGCCAGGGAGCTCATAGCAGATGTCCCCCCCATGCGTGACACCCTGCAGCTCAGGCAGATGGCCACGGCCCGTCTGGGCAAGCAGGTGGTCGACCTGAACGGGGTCACCAAGATCTACGAGGATGAGCCCCTAGCCGGGCAGCCTTCCGCAGAGCATGCAGACGGGGCGGACGGGCGGACCGGACAGGTCGGGCTGGTCCCCTCCCTCCACCCTCAGACCCCGGTCACCGGGTCGGTCCGGGTCACTGAAGAGGTCGAGGGGGCGGACGGGACCAGGACGGCCCGGACCAGGACGGTCAGTGGACGCAAGGTCCTGGACGATGTCACCTGGCTGATCGGTCCCGGGGACCGCTTCGGCATCGTCGGGGCGAACGGGGCCGGCAAGTCCACCCTCCTGGGCGTCATCGACGGCCGGGTGGAACCCACCGCCGGGTATGTCAAGGTAGGCAAGACGGTCCGTTTCGCCGTCCTCACCCAGCGCCTGGACGAACTCGAGAAACTGGGCAGGTACCGGATCAAGGAGGTCCTCAGCCGCTACAAGCCCACCTATATGGTGGATGGCAAGGAGGTGTCGACCAGCCAGCTGATGGAGAGGCTGGGCTTCGCCAGCTCCCAGCTGATGACCCGGATCCAGGACCTATCAGGCGGCCAGAAGAGGCGGATGCAGCTCCTCCTGATCCTCCTGGACGAGCCCAATGTCCTGATCATGGACGAACCCGGCAACGACCTGGACACGGACATGCTGGCGGTCATGGAAGACCTCCTCGACTCCTGGCCGGGCACGCTGATCGTCGTCTCCCACGACCGTTACCTGCTGGAACGGGTGACCGACCAGCAGTTCGCCTTGATGAACGGCAAGGTGGTCCACCTGCCTGGCGGGGTGCAGGACTACCTGGACATGGTCGAAGGGGGCCAGGACGGTCGACCGGCCCCCGCGGGGACGGATGCATCCCGGCCCGCCGGGGCGGCCGGCGGTGGCGGGCCGGCACCCGAGGAACCCTCGATTCCTGCGGACAATCCGGCCGAGGCCAAGCGGGAGAGGGTGGAACGCAGGAACCTGGCCAAGCGGTCATCCGCCATCGAACGCAAGCTGTCCAAGTTGACGGACCAACGCGAGCAGGTCGAGGCCAGGATGGCCGAGCATGACCCCAGTGACTACGAGGGCCTGAACAAACTCAACAGCCGGCTCAAGGAGCTGGAGGGCCAGTCCGCCGACCTGGAGGAGGAGTGGCTGGCCATCGGAGAACAGCTGGAGTGAGCCTGTTCCGGGAGTGGGGCGGAGGTACGGGCCGATCCCGGAAGGATCCCGGCCTCTGCGACAGGATGGAGGTTCACCCGGCCTGTCCGGCGAAAGTGAGGCAGCGGGCCGCAAAGGCGGAAAAGATCGAATCGGCCAGCGGCTGCATCTGGGGCATGGTCTCAACCAGACCCTCCCTGATCTCCTCCAGCTTGGAACGATCCATGTCCGCAACCATCTCGGGCTGATCCATCCACTCGTCGAAGAGGGGGAGGGTCACCTCCAGATGGAACTGGAGGCCCAGGGCCGAACCGGCCCTGAAGGCCTGTACGCGTGTCCGGCGGGATCGGGCAAGAAGCTTGGCCCCGGCCGGCAGGCTCACCTCATCCGCGTGCCATTGGAGGACATCCGTGCTCTTGCTCCACATGGCGATGTCGTCGTCGTCCCCCACCCAGCGCACCGGGCTGATGCCGTATTCCGGCTGCCGGGCCCTGGTGACGGCCGCCCCCAGTGCCCGGGCAATAATCTGGTGGCCCAGGCAGACTCCGAGCAGGGGCAGATTCGCGGCAAGGGCGGCCTTGACCAACTTCGTTTCGGCCTTGAGCCCGGGATGGCGGTCATAGTCGGCGGCCCCCATGGGCCCTCCCATGAGGACCAGGCCGGCCAGGTCACCGGGGGCCGGCAGGTCCGGCTTCTTCCGGTCGACCACATTGACTATGTCCACGCCCAGACCGCAATCCTGAAGGCTCTCCAGAATCCGCCCCGGCCTCTCCCATTCCACATGCTGCACGACGAGCACACTTGGTTTAGCCATACCCCCATTCTTGCACAGGAGTGGCTAGGGGGTCATACGCCTGGCCCCGACCGGCCCCTCATGTCGTCTCGGCTGGATACCCTCGTCAGTATGGCTATGAGCTCAGAACCGCATGTTTCCAAGGGTGGTGTCAGCCGGGCCGCAGCCGGCCTGCACCTGTACGACACGGCCTGCCACCAGGTGACCCCCTTCCGACCCATCGTGCCCGGGCAGGTGGGGATTTACGTGTGCGGCGCCACCGTCCAAAGCTCCCCCCATGTGGGCCACATCAGGACGACCCTGGCCTTCGACGTCATCCGCCGCTGGCTGACCAGACTGGGCTATCAGGTCACCCTGATCAGGAACGTGACCGACATCGACGACAAGATACTGGCCAAGTCGGCGGCGGCGGGCCAGCGCTGGTGGGAACGGGCCTACATATACGAGCGGGAGTTCACACAGGCCTATGATGCCCTGGGCGCCCTCCCCCCGACCTACGAGCCAAGGGCCACAGGCCACATACCCGACATGATCGACCTGATAAGGCGGATCGTCGACAGGGGCCATGCCTATGTGGTTCCCGATGCCGACGGGGAGCCCTCGGGCAATGTCTACTTCGACGTGTCCTCCTGGCCCGATTACGGTGAGCTCACCCACCAGGGGGAGGGGAGCCGGGCCGCCGATGAGCAGGCCGCCGTCGCCGACAGGATGGGGCCCAGCGTGGATGCCCAGGCATCCGGGGCCGACGACCCCTACAACCCCTCGGAAGACGACCAGGAGCCCGGAAAGCGCGATCCCAGGGACTTCGCCCTGTGGAAGGCATCCAAGCCGACCGACCCCATGACGGCCCGTTGGCAGACCCCCTTCGGTACGGGCCGGCCGGGCTGGCACCTGGAGTGCTCGGCCATGAGCCACCGTTATCTGGGTGACGATTTCGACATACACGGGGGCGGGCTGGACCTGCGCTTCCCACACCACGAAAACGAAATGGCCCAATCCCGGGCCGCCGGCTGGGGGTTCGCCCACCGCTGGATGCACACCGCATGGGTGACCCAGAAGGGCGAGAAGATGAGCAAGTCCCTGGGCAACGGCCTGTCGGTGAAAAAGGTCCTGGAGGAGCATCCGGCCTGGGTCGTCCGTTACGCCCTGGTCAGCGTGCAGTACCGTTCCATGCTCGAGTGGTCGGACCAGACCCTGAGGGAGTCCCGAGCCGCCTACGAGAGGATCTGCGGCTTCATCGACAGAGCTGGTCAGGCCCTGGGCGGACAGCCCTCCCGGGAGCAGGTGACCGGCCTGGATGCCGACCGCCTCCCCCCCGCCTTTGTGGATGCCATGAACGATGACATCAATGTCTCCCAGGCTCTGGCCGCCGTCTTCGCCACCATCCGCAGGGACAACGCCGCCCTGTCCGGCCAGGAGGCGGAGGAGGGCCGGGAGGATGTCGACGTGAAGGATGACCTCCTGCAGGTCAGGGCCATGCTCGACGTCTTCGGTCTGGATCCCCTGGACCCGCAGTGGGAGTCCGGCGCGGCCCCCTCGGACGAGAGGGCCGCCGCAGCCCTGGAAGGTCTGGTCGGCTCCCAGCTGGAGGCCAGGGACCAGGCCAGGCGGGCCAAGGACTTCGCCCGAGCCGATGCCATCCGGGACCGGCTGGCCCAGGTCGGCGTCACCATCGAGGACACCGCCGAGGGGTCCGCCTGGCACCTGGAGGGATGATACCGGCATCCCCTCGGCGGGGCCGTCCCCGCCGGAAGGATCGCTGACCTCATAAGACAGGAAAAGGGCCCGTCCCTATGGACGGGCCCTCGATAAATCATGGGCGCACCAAACCGGCCTGGACCCCGGTCGAGGCCCGGCTATCGCCCTCTGCCCTCGACCGGGGCATGCCCCACGGGTGGGGTCACCCCTGGGAGCCCCCTGCCTGGGACAGGCGGATGGCCTTGTTCCGGGCCAGGTAGGCGACGAAGGCCAGGCTGTATGCGATCAGCGAGAGCCAGTCGGCCGTGGCCAGGGAGAAGACCATGCAGCAGAAGAGCCAGATCTCCACCCCCCTTACGATGCTGGAGGGCCTCAGGGCCCGGACGGCCACGACGAAGGTGACCACACCCATGACCAGGACCATGAGTCCATAGGTCTGGGCCACCGTGGCCACATTGTTCACCGCGGCCATGTCCGAGATCTTCCCCGCCTTGGACAGGATGTCGTACCCCTTGTCCTTGAACCAGGGCGAGTACATGAAGAGGGTGATCGAGGCCATGACCACGTTGATCGCGGCCGCAACCATCATCAGGGCCTTCTCGGCCCCCCTCCCGATGGGGGCCGGCGAACCGGTCCCCCGACCCGTCCGGGGACCGCCGGCTTTTCCGCCCGCGTCCATGGTCACCCCTTGAGTCCGGACGTGATGTTCAGCGACTGCAGGAAGTAGCGCTGGGCGAACACGAAGAGGAGGAGGGTGGGGATGATGGCCAGGCAGGTGGCCGCGCACAGGGTCCCCATCTGGTTGTACTGCATCATCTGGTTGCCGAGGAGCTGCAGTCCGGCGGTCACAGGGGTCTTGTTGATGTCGTTGAAGACCAGTGTGGGCCACAGGAAGTCGTTCCAGGCTCCGGTGAAGGCGAAGAGGAAGATGACGATCAGGATGGGTCGGATGGCCGGCAGCATGATGCTGCGGAAGATCCTGAAGTCACCGGCGCCGTCGATTTCGGCCGCCTCGTCGATCTCCTTGGGGATTCCCTTCATGAAGTTGCGGACCAGGAAGATGTTGGCCACATTGCCCAGTCCGGGGATGATGCAGGACCAGTAGGAGTTCACCCAGCCCAGGGTGGCGACGATCCTGTACGAGGGGATCATGTTGACCACGCCGGGGAACATGGAAATCAGGAGGAGGACGAAGAAGAGGGTGTCCCTCCCCTTGAAGTCGATGCGGGAGTATCCGTATCCGGCCAGGGCCACCACGCAGACGGCCAGGATCCCGTGGGAGAGTGAGATGACCAGGGAGTTGCCCAACCACCTGAAGACCGGGTAGGAGGCGGAGGCCTGCATGAGGGTCATGTAGTTCTCGGTCACCCAGTGGGCCGGCAGGAAGTTGTATGCGTTCTCCAGGAACTCCTGCGGTGACTTGAAGGAGGTGGTGACCGTGTAGACCACGGGAATCACCCAGATGACCGCCAGGACTATCAGGACCAGGTAGACTGCCGCCAGCGAGGGGGTGAAGATCCTGCTCTTGTTCTCGGGCGGCTCACGGTTGTCCGCCGCCACCGCGCTTGGCCCGGGGGGCATGAGTCTGCCTTCTGCCTGGGTCGGATCGAGGGTTGCTGAACTCATGTCAGTCCTCCTTGTTCATGAAGAAGATCTGGACCAGTGAGATGCACATCAGGATGATCCCCAGGAGGAGGGCCATGGCCGATGCCATGCCGGCGGCCGAAGGGCCGGACGGGAAGGCCAGATTACGGATGTCCATCAGGAGGACCTGCGAGGAATATGCAGGCCCGCCGCCTGTCAGCATGAGGGGTTGGCCCCAGACGTTGAAGGCCCCGCTGGTGGTCATGATGGTGGTGTAGAAGAGGGGGAGCTTGATGGCGGGCAGGGTGATGCTGAAGAACTTGCGCACCGGACCGGCCCCATCCACGGAGGCCGCCTCATAGAGGTCCTGGCTGACGCCGGAAAGGGCGGAGCGGTAGATGATCAGGTTGCCGCCGATCCCCGCCCACAGGCTCATGACGAAGATCGTGATCCAGGCCCAGGGCTGCTTGCCCAGCCAGTTGATGTCCCACCTGAAGGTGGTGTTGAGCAGGCCGAACTGGGAGTTGAAGACCAGCCTCCAGACCAGGGCGCCTGCGGCCACGGATATCAGGCCGGGCACGTAGAAGATGGCCTGGAAGAGGCCGACCCCCTTCAGCCCCTTCTTCTGCAGGGCGCAGGCCAGGAGGAGGGGGACCACGATGGTCAGCGGGACGCTGATCAGGACGAAGATCACCGTGTGCCAGAGGTCACGCCAGAAGATGGAATAGAAGTAGGTGGACGGGTCGAAGATCAGCTTGAAGTTCTCCAGGCCGACCCATTTGGGGCTGCCCACGAGGTTCCACCTGGTGAAGGCCAGGTAGATGCCGAAGAAGATGGGTATGACCCCGAAGACCGCGAACACCAGCATATGCGGTGCGATGTAGGGGAAGGCATGCCAGAAGGACTTCTGCCCCAGAGGCCTGTGCCTGCCGGGGTCCTTGGCTCCGGCCGTCGTGCTCTGTACGCTCATGCTTGCTCCTGAATCTGGATCTGTCCCTGGGTCATAAGGTCGAGGGTCTTCAAACCGTCTTCCAACGAGATGTTGCTGTAGACGATGTCGGTGAAGGACCCCCACCCGGCCGTTGCGTAGCCCCCGTACAGGTAGTTGGATGTCTTGATCCACTCACGTTCGCGTTTGCCGTTGGTGAAGGAGGCCTGGATCAACTTGCCGTACTCGGGGTTGTTCAGATCCCGGTAAGCCGGCGAGATGGAGCCCACGTCGGACCACATCATCCAGTTCCGGTAGACGAAGTCGATGAAGTCGGCAGCCGCCTTGACCCTTTCCTCGGGCCTGTTCTTGTCCTTGAGCTGGAGCCAGGACTGCTGGTAGAGGAAGTTGGAGGGGTGGTCGGTGCCGTACTGAAGGGTGTTGGCCTCCCCCACCTTGTCCTTGCCCAGGGTCTTGGACATGTTCCCCTGGGCCCAGGTGCCCAGCATCCCGAAGACGGAATGGCCGGAGGCGAAGACCTGCTCGCCGTCGGAATCTATCGGGGAGAGCATCCCCTGGTCGTTCAGGTCGCGCAGGGCCTTCAAGGGTTTGCGCCACTCGTCGGCGGTCATGTCCTTGACCCCGTCCTCGATGTTCCCGCCCGCGCTGTACAGGAGGGACATCATGGCCCAGGGGAGGTTGCCCAGGCAGAGCCCATAGACCCCCTTGGGGAGCTTGCCCTTCATGGAGGCTATCTCGTCGGTGGTGACCAGGCCGTCGTCCAGGATGGACTCCAGGCCGTACTTCTTGATCAGGTCCTTGTTGTAATAGATGGCCATCTGGAACATGTACAGGGGGATCCCATAGGACTTCCCGTTGTTGACCGTGTTCTGCCAGGCCTGGGGCAGGAAATTGGACTCCTTGAGCTCCGGCTGGTACTTGGTCCAGGTCTCCGAAGGATTCAGCAGACCCTGGCTCTGGAGGACGGACGCCGTGAAGGAGTCGTTGATGACCAGGTCGGGTATGTTCCGTCCCGTCTGCATGACGCTGTAGATCTTGGTGGTCAGGTCCCCGCCGTTCATCGGCTGGAAGACCACCTTGTATTCCGGATTGCGGTCGTTGTAGGCCTTGATAATCCTCTGCATGGCCGGACCGTCGTCACCGGTCAGGCCGTTCCAGAAGTAGAGGACCTTCTGGGATTGTGCACCGCCGCAGGCGCTGGTGGAGACCACCATGCCCAGGGCCGCGATCAGGCTCAAAAGCAACTTGAGCCATCTTCCCACCTGTTTCGGCAAACGCAATCCACCTCCCCAGCGTCCTTCTTCATTGAAGAAACCCATGATGCTGACATGACTCCTTTCCGAACAGGGCGCAGACTCGTATGCGGTCCCTGCATACCTCTCTCTGACTGGCTATTCAGCCGTTGCATCGGACATCGATGCCTGGCAAGGAGCGGCCGCAACGGCCGCCCTTGCAACGTTGCAAAAGTTACAATAGCACAGTTACATCGTTAGAAAAAGCCGGGGAAGGTCGGGGAGGGCGGCCTCAGCGGGGGCGCCGATCCCTTTCGGAGGACTCCAGGACCTGCGGGGGGAAGGGTTCATGCGGCTCGGTCTGGTACCAATAGGCCACGCTGGCGACATCGTCCTGGCGTTCGAAACATCCCTGCTCCTCCGACCCCATCTGCTGGATGGTCACCCTGAGATCCTCCCGGAAGCAGATCGGATCGGGAATGTGCCAGCGATAGAGCCCACGGGTCACCGGCGTGTCCGTGTCCCAGAAGTCGCTTTGGCGGCCGACCAGTTGACGGGAGTGGAAGGGGTAGCCCATGAAGGCCCCGCTGTAGGTCTCCTCGACGGTCCTGCCGGCATCATCCTTGCCACCGAAGCTCCAGGCGCCGCCGAAGTAGTCCTCGGTCCCGGTGCTGCACCAGGTGGGGTACTCCCCGTCTCCGTCTATGTACATCTTGACCTCGCCCTCGCCCCACCACCTGCTCTCCAGGGCGGTCAACGCCAGGTAGGTCCCCACGTAGAGCCCGGACCCCCTTATGCCATCCACGATGGTGTAGTCCTCGGCCAACCTGGTCTCCCTCTGCCGCCGCCACTGGGCGTGGAAGTAGGTCAGATTCCCGGGCAGGTCGTCCACCTCCGTGTAGTCGATCTGATAGAAGAAGGCGGGGATCGCCTCACCGTGCTCGTTGCGCAGGAGGATCCTGGCCTGGCGGAAGGGCATGGGGAAGAAGCAGTTGAACCCACGGGAGGGGTAGACGGCGATGGGCAGGGACTCCACCCGGCAGGGCTGTGCGTGGCCGCAGCAGAAGAAGTCGCCCAGCGGGGCGCAGACCGAAGGAGTCTCCTCCCCGTCCCAGTAGCACTCCAAAATCAGGTTGCGCAGAACGTTGGGGCCGGTCGGAGAGGTGGAGTCGAAGACCGTCATCCATATGTGGCGGATGATGCCCGGCCCCTCCAGGTCCGCCAGGACCACGCTGCTCCCCGGCTGTATGTCGTTCAGGCAGGGGGTCCCCTTGCGGGAGGGCCCCAAGGGGCCTGCCGTCATGGCCGCCCTGCCCTTGCCCCCGCGAGGGTTCTCGGCATTGACGCACATGGTCCTGCCCTGCGGCCTGTGCATGAGAAAATCCATACCCCCACCGGTACCGGCACCCCATTGAATGTCGTTCATCTTCTGCAATCCTTCTCTGTTCCGGCGTGGTTCTCGTCCACGCCGTCGGCTCATGTTCGTTCCGCCCGCCCCGCGCACCGACCGCACGGACCGCTGTCCGCGCCTTGAAATGTGCAGGCGCGACGGACGGCACTGTCCCCTCGCCACCATGCTATCGTGCCCCGTCACCCGGGCGGAGCCGCATGCCGCCGCCGGGGGCCAGGCCTGCACCCCGGCCGCACCTGGACCCCAACCGGCCACAGGTGGGCAGGATGTGAAATCTCCCCACTGACGGTTAGACTTGGAGCATTATGGCTGCATTTAGTTCTTTGACCGACAGGCTCTCCAAGGCCTTCACCCATCTGCGTTCCAAGGGGAAACTGACCGAGGCCGACATCGACGGGACCATCCGCGAGATCCGCCGCGCCCTGCTGGATGCCGATGTATCCCTGGACGTGGTGCGTTCCTTCACCGGCAGGATCAGGGAGCGGGCCCTGGGCGAGGAGGTCTCCCAGGCCCTGAACCCAGCCCAGCAGGTGGTTTCCATCGTCTATGACGAGCTGACCCGGATCCTGGGGGCGGGGGTGGACCGCCCCCTCAACTTCGCCAAGAACCCGCCGACGATCATCATGCTGGCCGGCCTTCAGGGCGCCGGCAAGACCACCCTGGCCGGCAAGCTGGGTTACTGGCTCAAGGACACGGGCCACACCCCCCTCCTGGTGGCGGCAGACCTGCAGAGGCCCAATGCGGTCACCCAGCTGCAGGTGGTCGGCGAACGGGCCGGGGTGCCCGTATACGCCCCCGAGCCCGGCGTGCAGACCGAAAGCTCCGATGTCGTCTCCCCTGGTCAGGCCACGGGCGACCCGGTGAAGGTGGCACGCGACTCGGTCCGGATCGCCACGGACAAGCTCTACGACGTGGTCATCATCGATACGGCCGGCCGCCTGGGTGTTGACCAGGAGCTGATGGAACAGGCCCGCGACATCCGCGATGCCGTCCGGCCCGACGAGATCCTCTTTGTGATCGACGCCATGATCGGCCAGGATGCCGTGGCCACGGCCGAAGCCTTCGACAAGGGCGTGGACTTCACCGGCGTCGTCCTCTCCAAGCTCGACGGCGACGCCCGGGGCGGCGCCGCCCTCTCCGTCGCATCCGTGACCGGCAAACCCATCCTCTTCGCCTCGAACGGCGAGGGCCTCAAGGACTTCGAGGTGTTCCACCCCGACCGGATGGCCTCCCGCATCCTTGACATGGGCGACATCCTCACCCTGATCGAGCAGGCCCAGAGGGAGTTCGACGAGGAGGAGGCCCGAAAGGCCGCCGGGAAGATGTCCGAGGGGAACTTCGGGCTGGACGACTTCCTGGACCAGCTCCAGCAGGTCCGCAAGCTGGGCTCCTTCAAGAGCATCCTGGGAATGATCCCGGGCATGGCCCAACACCGCAAGGAACTGGAACAGTTCGACGAGAAGGAGGTCGACCGGACCCAGGCGATCATCCAATCCATGACCCCCGAGGAGCGCCGCGACCCCAAGATCATAGACGGTTCCCGCAGGGCCCGGATCGCCTATGGGGCGGGGACCACCGTCTCCGCCGTCAACGGCCTTCTGCAGCGATTCGAACAGGCCGCCAAGATGATGAAGCGGATGACCAACGGCATGAGGTCATTCCCCGGCATGGGTCCGGGTGGATCGGCCGGCAAGAAGGGCGGCAAGAAGAGCAAGCGCAAGGGCAGGTCCAAGTCCGGCAATCCCATGAAACGGGAGGCCGAGGAGAAGGCCCTGAGGGAACGCCTGTCCGGCGGGAAGGGAAGGTCCGGCGGGTCCCCGGACGGGTCCGCCTTCGCGAAGCAGCCCCAGGCCCCTCAGATGCCCGACGGCATGCCCGAACTTCCCCCCTCCCTGGGTGGCCTCTTCGGTCGCTGAGGGCTGGAAGGAGAGCATGACCGGGCGCAAGGAGCTGCGGTAGGGTGAACACCACATTGACGGTCCTCCTGATTGTGACGGCGGTCTGGATAGGCCTTCGATACCTGCCGCCGGGGGCTGACCGTCACCGCCCCCTGATCGAACTGATCGCCTTGATCGACCTCCTGGCCCTCCCCCTCCTGATCCTCCTGGTCTGGTCGGTCCTGGCCCAGGACTGGGCCCAGTGCCTGCTGGCCCTTCTGGAAGTGACCCTGGTCACCCTTCTGGGATTCTCATACTCCCTGCGACTTCCCCTCCACCTGGACCATCTCCTGGTGGGGATGGAGGCGGGACCCCCGGCAGCCCGCAAGGGCGGCACCTTCACGGTCATGACCCTCAACTGCCGTTACGGTCGGGCAGACCCCAGGGCCGTCGTCAGGGCCGTGGAGCGTGACTCCGTCGACTTTCTGGCCCTCCAGGAGGTCAGCGACAGCCTGGTCGCCTCCCTGAAGGCGGCAGGTCTTGACCGGTCCCTCCCCTACCGGCAGGACGGCCTGCCGGGCCCTGATGACAACGGTGGCTACAACGTCCTCTACAGCCGCAGACGCCCGGCCTGCAGCAGCCCCGACTCCATCTCCATGCCCGGTTCCACCGTGCCCGTGATGGAGGTCCGGATGGACGGCCGGACGATCCTTCTGGCATCGGCCCACCCCAAATCCCCCCAGCGCGGGGCGGCGGATTGGGGGGCAGGCCTGTCCGGGCTGACCGGGCTGACCGGGCTGTCCAGTGCGGACGGCCCGACCCAAACGGTGGTCATGGGTGACCTCAACGCAGATTTCCACCACCCCTCCTTCCGCGCCCTCCTGGCAAGGGGAGGCTTCCGGGATGCCTCATTCAGCCTCCGGAGGGGGGAGCACAGGACCTTCCCTGCCGGCTGGGGACTTCCAGCCCTCATAGAGATCGACCACATCCTGCTCACGGGCGGGCTGTCCCCCACCTGCATGAAGACAGTCCGCATACCGGGCAGTGACCACCTGGGCCTGGTGGCAGGGATCGGCTCCAACCGCCCGGGAGGGGACTGAGCCCGCGCCGACCCGCCCCGCTCCGAGTCTCCTGGCGCACTGTATCCGTCTATCGTGGGGTTGACCTATACTGGTCCCTGTTATTCATGTCCGGAGGTGCCCTCTCAAGCCGCCGGCCGTGAGGAACATGCCCAGCGGGGCCGTATGCCCCACATATGGATGCCGTCGGGCGCACAAAGTACCAAGGAGAGCCATTTTGGCAACCAAGATTCGTCTGAAGAGACTGGGCAAGAAGTTCTATGCCTTCTATCGTGTGGTCGTGGTCGATTCCCGCAAGAAGCGCGACGGCAAGGTCATCGAGGAGATCGGCACCTACGATCCCAACACCCAGCCTTCTTCCATCAAGATCGACTCGGAGCGCGCGCAGTACTGGCTGGGCGTGGGCGCACAGCCCAGCGAGCCCGTGCTCAACCTCCTGAAGATCACCGGCGACTGGCAGAAGTTCAAGGACCTCCCCGGCAAGGAGGGCACCCTCAAGGTCCCCCAGTCCGAGATCGACGCCCAGGCCCGCATCGAGCAGGCCCAGAACGAGGCCCAGAAGTTGAAGGCCGCCAAGTCCGCCGCCGAAGCCAAGGCCGCGGCAGCGGCCGAGAAGGCGGCCCCCAAGGGTGACGAGGCAGCTGATGCCGACAAGGTGGAAGCCGCAGCGGAATCCGGCAACGAGGAGAACCCTGCAGCGGCCGAGTGACCGCATATCAAATGATTGGAAGGGCTGACTAACATGCTTGCACAGGCTGTCGAACACCTGATCAAGGACATCGTGGACTTCCCCGATGACGTGTCGGTGCGTTCACACGAGAACAACAGGGGCGAGCTCCTGCGCGTGCGGGTCAACCCTGAAGACATCGGCCGCGTGATCGGCAGGGGCGGCAGGACCGCCAACGCCATCCGCACCGTGGTGCAGGCCCTGGCCGACCACAAGGTCCGTGTGGACATCATGGATGTCCGCAAGTGAAGGCCGCCGTGTCTTCCAATCATATGAACCATGACGAGGACCCTCAGGAGCGTCAGCTTCTGAGGGTCTGTCGTATCGGCCGGGCCCAGGGGCTCAAAGGTGAGGTCAACGTGTTCGCCTTCACCGACGAACCCGAACGCCGCTTCTCCCCCGGCTCCCGTCTGGAAACCAAAGAGGGCCGGGCGTTCACCGTGGTCCGCTCCCGCCGCTACAAGCAACGCTGGATCGTCCTCTTCGAGGGGGTCGACGACCGCAACGCCTCCGAGGCCCTGAACGGAACCGAACTCTACGTGGAGGCCGACCCCGCTGAAGAACTTGCCGAGGAGGACATGTGGTACCCCTCCGACCTGATCGGCCTGGAGGTCCGCATGGCCGAAGGCAACGGCCTGGGTCTGCCGGCCGGCCAGGTGGTCGGCCGGGTCAGCGATGTCCTGGACGGCGTGGCCCAGGAGCAACTCGAAATCACGATGGGGACCCCGCAGGCGGGCACCGGTCATCCCGGGGATGAGGAAGGGCTCAAGGGACTGATTCCCTTCGTCGAGCCCCTGGTCCCCCAGGTCGACCTGGAAGCCGGCCACATCACCATCGACCCTCCAGGAGGCCTTCTGCCCGGCCTGTCCTGAGGTTTGCACCGGGCAGGGCCCCGGCACAAGACCCGGTGCGCCCCAAGGCAAAGGAGTCTGTGCCCGGGCCCGTCTCCTGCCCTGCCTGCTCCTGTGACCCTAGGACCCTGTGACCCTAGGACCCTGTGACCCTAGGACCCTGTGACTCCGGGACTCCGGGACCCCAGGACCCCAGGACCCGGGCGGTCGAGGGTCACAGGGTCACAGGGTCACAGGGAGGGGCGGCTTACATGTCTTCAACCACCAGGTAGGTCATATCCAGGGGGCCGTGCACCCCGACCACGATCACCATCTCGATGTCGCCGGTGTTGGACGGACCGGTGATGAAGTTGATGTTCGATGTCTTCAACTCGCCAGAGACCAGGGCGGGATCGTAGTAGTCCATGGCCTGGCGGGTGCGGGGCAGGATCCGGGACTTGCGGATGATGCTCAGATAGTGCACGGGCAGGAAGTGGAAGGCCCTCCCCTGCCCCGGCGTGGTGGCCACGGTTATGGTGCCGGACTCGGCCAGGAGGAAGTCCGCGAAGGCGATGGCCGTACCTGACTCGTCGGCGGTCTTGATGTTCTCCTCCCGGCTGGCGCCAGGCTTCCAGAAGGTGGGGGCGGGGTTCAGAGCGTCCCGCCAGCCCTCCAGTCCGAAGTCAGCGAAAAGGTCGGAGGTGGGCAGCATGACATGGTCGCTGTCCGCCCGTTTGGATGCGATGAAATCATCAAGGGCACCGGGCAGACCGGCCTTGGTGCAGGTCCGGAAGTCGACGTGGACGGCCTCGCTGTTCTTCCGCGCTATCTCGAGCAACTCATCCTGGCTGTGGCCGGACAGGGTCGATTCGGGCAGATCGTTGACCGGCACCAGGGGGTGGTCCTTGAGCTGGTGGCGGGGCCTGCCGCTCTTTGATGCCAGATAGTCCAGGAATACCTCTCGATCGGTCATGCCTGCGCTCCCTTCCCGGCCCTCTCGGCCGTCCTGTCGGGAAGGGTGCTCCCGTCGACGCCCTTTCCCTGCTCCTTCTTGTGCCTGATGAACCAACTCCTGAAGTTCTCACTGTGCTTGGGCGGGTCGGGCAGGTCACGCACCTGGGTCCAGCCCCCGAACACGAAGGGCATCCATTCCACGTGCTTCCCGTTGGAGAAGAGGTTCCTGGCCGTCTCGGGCTCCTTCTTGGCCAGGGGGGCCAACATGGTGTGGTCCACCCCAAGGGCCATGCGGAAGAGGGAGGAGTGGCCCGTTCCCAGCCCCACGACCCTCATGACCATGTCGTCGATCAGCCCGGCCTTGGACTCATCGTCCATCATCAGCTTGCGGTGTTTGATCATCAGCTGGTGGAGGGGGATCTTGACGGGGCAGGTGGCCGTGCAGGCCGCACAGAGGCTGCATGCGTAAGGGAGATCACCGAAGTCGTCGTATCCCCCATCCAGGACTGGCGACAGGACCGAGCCCACGGGGCCGGGATAGATGGACCCGTAGCCGTGCCCGCCGATGTGACGGTAGATGGGGCAGACGTTCAGGCAGGATGCGCAGCGGATGCACTGGAGGATGGGTTCGAAATCGGTTCCCAGGGCGTTGGAACGGCCGTTGTCCAGAATGACCACATAGAAGTCGTCCGGCCCGTCCGATTCCTGACCCGTGCGTGGCGAGGTGTAGGTCAGGTAGGAGGTGAGCTTCTGACCGACGGCGGACCGGGCCAGCATGTTGTCCATGGTCTCGGCCTCCTTCATGGTCGGCACCAGGCGCTCCATCCCCATGACCACCACCTGGGTCTTCGGGATGCACATGGCAAGGTCGGCGTTGCCCTCGTTGGTGACCAGGTTGATCATGCCCGTGTCGGCCACGGCGAAGTTGCAGCCGGTGATTCCCATGTCGGCCTCGAGGAAGTGCTTGCGCAGGACGGTGCGGGAAAAACGGGCCATGTGCTGGGGATCGTTGTCGCCCTTGTAGCCCAGCTTCTTCGCGAAGATCTGACGGACCTGTTCCCGGTTCTTGTGCAGGGCCGGGAAGACAAGGTGGGTGGGCTGGTCCCAGTCGTCCTCCTCCAGGATGAACTCAGCCAGGTCGGTCTCCAGGACCTCCAGGCCGGGCACAGTCATGAGGACCGGGTCGAGGTTGATCTCGCTGGTGACCATAGACTTGCTCTTGACGACGTGTTTGGCCTGCTTCTCGATGGCGATCCGCTTGATGTACTGGGCGGCCTCGTCGTCGGTCTGGGCGAAGAAGACGTGTCCCCCGCGCTTCTCCACGTTGTCGGAGAACTCCTCCAGATAATCGGGCAGGTAACGGATGACGTGCTGGCGTATCTGCTCCCCCAGGTTGCGCCACTCCTCCCAGTTGCCCAGCTCCTGGCGGGCGGCCTCCCTCTTGACCCACTGGGCGTCCTGTGCCTTGGCCACGGCCTGCTGGGCGAACTTGTCCTGTTCGCTCTCCTTGACCCTGGTCAGGAAGGGGGCATCGCTCGTCTTCAGATACTGCGCGGCCTTCTTTCCATTGACCATGCTGCTCATACCAGGGCCTCCTTCCTTTCAGACATCCGGGGCGACCCTGCGGCCTCTTGGACCCGGGACCCCCGGGACCCCTCCACGTACCTGACCCGGCTCATATCGACATTGTGGTTGAGGACCTCGGCCAGATGCATGATCGTGATCTTCTCCCCGCGCCGGTTGAAACGGCCGCCGATGTTCATCAGGCAGCCCGGGTCGCAGGAAATGAGGACCGAGGCATTGGTGGACAGGACGTCGTCGACCTTCTCATCGACCATCTGGCGGGAGATCTCGGGCTCCTTCATGGAGAACATCCCGCCGAAACCGCAGCAGTTCTCGATGTGGGGCAGGGGGATCATCTTCAGGTCCTTGACGTGGTCGAGGAGGACGAAGGGGCTGGTCCGCTCCCCCAGGAGACGGGTCATGTGGCAGGAGCGGTGGTAGGTGGCCACGGCATCCAGCTCGGCGCCCGCATCCAGCACCCCCAACACCCGGTAGAGGAACTGCGAGAACTCGTAGGTCTTGTCGGCCACCTGCCTGGCCTTGGCCACATAGGCCGGGTCGTCGTCCTTCATGTGGAAGGGGAGTTCCTTGAGCATGTTCACGCAGGAGCCGGCCGGTCCGACGATGTAGTCCGCGTCCACGCTCGTCAGCGCGTCGACCTCGTTGCGCATGACATGCCGGGTCTCCTTGACGTAGCCGCTGTTGTAGGTGGGCTGCCCGCAGCAGATCTGCCGCAGGGGCATATAGGTCTCACAGCCGAACCGCTCCAACACTTCCACCATGGATTTCCCGACGTTGGGAAACATGAGGTCCACCACGCAGGTGGAGAAAATGACCACTTTCATTCCAAACCCCAATTCATAATTCTCACCCCGCACTGCACTGAAAACAGAGACGGCACGACGTATCTGTCCTCCCCCTCGACCCGCATGGAAAAGATGATGCGTCCGTTCACTACGCTGGAACGGAGCAGTCAAGAGGTCCTAACTGAATCATCTCACCAAAACACCGTCTGACACACCCAAACCGGCGCAAGTGTGTCTAAAAGGTCCTGCCGGACGGATACATGGCGCATGGACTACTCTGGAAGCAGCCGTCGACCCGTTATGCGGACCGTCCGATGTAGGGGATGAAATATGTACCAATTTGCCCAGCTGCTCCTGCTCTATTCGCCGAGCATCGTATTCGGGCTCCTCTTTTTGTGGGACTTCCACAAGGAACCCCGGCAGTTCCGCAACGCGATATGGTTCCTCCTCTTCGCCATGACCCTGTCGGCCGTCCTCCTGCTGCAATTCGGCAGGCGGTGGTTCCTCCTGCCCGTGGTCGTCATCGTCATCCTGGCCCCGGTGGTTTCGGTGGTCTTCCTCGTCGTCAACGGCATCATCGTCATCCGCCACGAGGGGGCCTCCCTTTCCACCCTTCTCCCCCTCCTCCTGGCCCTGGCCATCATCGGCTATGTCCTCCTCTTCCCCGTCCTCAACACCTTCAAGGCCCCCGCTTGGGCCATCAGCCTGGCAGGCCTGATCACCCTGGAGGGCACCTGGTTCTTCTTCTCCTTCCTGGCCCTCCTCCTCTACTCCTGGCTCTACCGCAAGCTCCCCCGCCGCAGGCGGTACGACTACATCATCATCCACGGGGCCGGCCTCAAGGGAGACCAACCCACCCCCCTCCTCAGGGGGAGGCTGGACAGGGCCCTGGAACTCTGGGAGAGGCAGGGACGGCGGGCCATGCTCATCGTCTCCGGGGGGAAGGGACCCGACGAGGCCGTCAGCGAATCACAGGCCATGAAGCAGTACCTGGTGGAAGTCCGTCATGTCCCCGAGGATAAGATCCTGCAGGAGTCACGGTCCACCACGACCCTGGAGAACCTGCGGTACTCCAAGGAGATCATCGACGCCCGCACCCCCTTGACCGAGGAGGAGGTGGGCCCCAGGCGGTTCAAGTGGCGGCGGGAGTCCGAAACGGGCAGGGTGGCCCTGGTCACCAGCGATTATCACGTGTTCCGGGCAAGCGAATACGCCAGCAGGGTGGGGCTCAAGGCCGACGGGATCGGCTGCCACACCAAGGGCTACTACTGGCCCGCCGCCTTCATCCGGGAGTTCATCGCCGTCACCAGGTCACACCTCTGGCCCTACGCGGTAATTCTGGTTCTGTGGGCAATCGGCATGATTCCGCAGCTCCTGCACTGACCATCCGGAAGCGGGCCGTCGCCTCCCGCCTGGGCAGGGGCGCTCAATGTACCCGCGTCTGGTCAACTCTGCCGGGCCGTCGCCTCCCGCCTGGGCCGGTGGGTGGTGGATCTGCGGCCATAGACCCTCCCCTTTCGCCGGGTGGGAATCAGTTCAGCCTGGGCTCCTCTTCCTCCCCTGCAAGGCTCCTGTTCAAGGACCAGGCCACGACCACCATGACCAAGACGACGACGAAGATGAAGACGAAGGCCCAGGAGGCTCCGAATTGGAAGGCGGATGACGTAGAACCGCCCACATGGCCCATCCTGGGCAGACCCGAGATGATGGCCGCGAGGACGCCGGTGGAGGCGGCCCCGGAATACTGCTGGAGGGTGTTGAAGAGGGCGTTGCCGTCCTGCATCCTCGCCTCAGGCAGGTGTTGGAGACCCACAGTCAGAAGGTTGTTGAAGACACAGGCCACCCCAACCATGTAGCAGGCATATAGGACGACCATCAGCAGTACGGACAGGCGAGCGCGAAGGACCAGAAAGCCCGTGGCAGACAGAAGGAAGGCGACGGAACCGATGCCCAGCAGGCGGCCGCTCAAACCATGCCCGTCCAGGTAGCTCCCGGTGATGGGCTGACACAGGGCCGACAGCAGGCTGCCCGGCAGGAGGATCAGGCCGGCCACGGTGGATGGCTTTCCGAGGACGGACTGGGCCATGTTGGGAAGGACGAAGGTCAGCCCTATCTGGATGAACTGAATCAGGAAATAGAGGACCAGGCAGAGGGTGAAAGCACGATTGGAGAAAACATCCGTCTGAATAAGCCGCTCATGCTGATGGGTCAGCAGGTGGATGCCACCGGCCAACCCGGCCAGGCCGACCGCCAGTGAGCCCCAGGTCAACGGACCTGGCCGGTCCAGAGTGCTCAATGCCAGGGTCAGCCCGACCAGGAAGACGGCCAGGAGGGCGAACTGGCCGCCTGCGAAGGGCTGGACACGGGTTTCCTCCCTGTCGGCCATGGCCAGGGCCAGGATGCCAAAGGCCAGCTCGATGGGGAGGATGATCAGGAAAATAAATCTCCAGGAGGTCATTTGCACGACGGCTCCGCCGAAGGTGGGACCCAGGGAGGGAGCCAAGGCGACGGCCATACCTGCACTTCCCACATACCTTCCCTGGATGCTCAGCGGAATCTTCCGCATGATCAGCGAGAAGACCAAGGGCAGGATGATGCCGGTACTCACCCCTTGCAGGAGGCGGCCGACAAGAAGAACCTGGAAGTTCCCGGCCAGAATGCACATCACATCGCTGACCAGGAAGATGCCGACGCTGACCGCAGTCAGAGACCTGGTGGAAAAGGAATGCTGCAGCCAGGCCGCCCCGAGGACCGTCAACGCCACCACCAGGAGGTAGCCCGTGGTCAGCCATTGAACGGTGCTGAGTCCGGTGTGGAAGTAACCGGTCATTTCCGGGAAGGTCACATTGAGCGAGGTTTCCAGAAGGATGCCACAGAAGGCAAGGCCCGCTGTGCCGACGATGGATAGGTTGGTTCGTTTGTTCACATGGTTGACCATGGATTGTCCGCTCCTTGCATTCAGACTCTTCGCATAGTCATCTCCACGATCCGTACAGCATGGCATCATCGGATGCCGTCCATTGCTTTATCCGCAAAGACGAAGGCCCTCTGGCTGCTTTGATGACGTCCTCGGCACACTGCCGCACCGGGCCGGGGGCGAATACCGCCCAACCGAACGATTTTGCCGCTTTTCACAGGCCGAAGACGGGATTATTGTAGCACCGGCCAGGATGACCCTGCCAGACAGACGCCATCCATGCTCCCGGCTTCTTGGGTAGAGTTGTGGACATGCAGATCGATATCGTCTCCGTCTTCCCCGAATACTTCGACATAACCGGATTGAGCCTGCTGGGCAAGGCCCAGGAAAAGGGCCTGGTCACCATCAAGGCCTACAACCTGCGCGACTGGACCCATGACGTCCACCACTCCGTGGACGACACCCCGGTGGGCGGCGGGGCCGGGATGGTCATGAAACCCGAGGTCTGGGCCGAGTGCCTGGACGACCTGCTGGGGGCGGGAGGCACGGGCAGGGCGGGGGGACAGGCCACGGATCCGGTCCTCATCTTCCCCAACCCCTCGGCCCCCCTTTTCACCCAGGCCGATGCCACCGGGCTCTCCCAGGCATCCCGCCTGGTCTTCGGCTGCGGTCGCTACGAAGGCTATGATGCCCGCATTCCGGACTACTACCGGTCCAGGGGGGTTGACGTCAGGGAGTACTCCATCGGCGACTATGTCCTGAACGGGGGCGAGGTGGCGGTCTCCGTCATGCTGGAGGCCATAACCCGCCTCCTTCCGGGCTTCATGGGCAACCCCGATTCCATCGTCGAGGAATCATACACCGGGGAGGAACCCCTCCTGGAACACCGCCAATACACCAGGCCGACCACCTGGAGGGGGATGACGGTACCAGAGGTGTTGATCAGCGGGGACCATCAGAGGGTGGACCGTTTCAGGAGGGACGAGGCTCTGGAACGCACCTCCCGGATCCGTCCGGACCTGATTGGACGCCTGGACTGCGACAGGCTGGACAAAAAGGACAGGAAGACGTTGGAGGGGTTGGGATGGAGGGTGGGCCCAGGCCCGCACCCGGTCAAGGATGACGGCCCGGTCAGCCGGTGAAGCAGGTGGACGGAGGGGGGGGGGGGGGCGCAACCGCGTCAGCCCCCGACCGGGCCCGCTTAGTCCTGGCCCTCCTCACCGGCCTCAGGGCCCTTCCCGCCTTCCGCTTCCAGGTAGTGGACGGCCGTCTCCCCATAAGTCCTGGTTTCAGTGACGGACCAGCCTGCGGGAGGCCGGGGTGATGCGGAGCGCGCCGAGCGCTCCAGGACGATGACCGTCCCCGGCCCGGCAGATCCCGTCGAGACTAGGGATGCGAGAACGCTGTCACAGTCCCGGGAATCGACGGCATACGGGGGATCCATGAAAATCAGATCGAAGGTCTCGTCCGCTGCCGTGGAAAGGAAACGTTCGACCGTCATGGGAAAGACCCTGGCCTGGATCCCCTCCCCCCATGAGGGCGAGGACCGCATGAGGCCCAGGGTTTTGGAGACGAGCGAGGCGGCCCGCCTGGAGGACTCGACGGCAGTCAGACTCCCCGCCCCCCGGGAGAGGGACTCCAGCCCCAGGGCCCCGGTGCCTGCGTAGAGGTCCAGCACACTGGCCCCATCCAACATGTTCCAGGAGGACAGGTGGGAGAAGATGGCCTCCTTGGTCCGGTCGGTCGTGGGGCGGGTCCCCTTGAGGGCGGGCGGTATGGGCAGGCCTTTGAACCTGCCTGCGATGATGCGCATTGGCTTCCTTTCACGCTTTCATCCACGGTGGAGCAGTGGGTTGGGTGGGCGGCCGACGGCCGGGGGGTCATCCGTCAGGTGCTGGTAAGGAAGGTCTCGTTGCCCCGCATGAAGTCCAGAGCCGCTCCTGCCAGCTCCACCTCCCCCTTCAGGCCGGGGTCCTCTTTCAGGAGGGCGGCGGCCTGGTCACGGGCCCGGGCGATCATGTCGGAGTCCTTGACCACTCTGAGCAGCTTGAGGGATGACCGGCCCCCGGACTGGGCGTCACCCAGCACATCGCCGGCCCCCCTGATCTCAATGTCTGCCTGTGCTATTTCAAAGCCGTCGTTGGATCGGCGGATCACATCCAAACGGCGGGCCGCCGGTGAGTCCGGCTCGGCCCGTGAGACCAGGAAGGCCCAACTGGACCGGTGGCCTCGCCCTACCCGCCCTCTCAGCTGGTGGAGTTGGGACAGGCCGAACCGGTCGGCGTCGAAGATGACGATGCAGGTGGCCAGGGGTACGTCCACCCCGACCTCGATCACCGTGGTGGAGACCAGGACGGGGGTTTTGCCCGATTCGAAGTCGGCCATCACCCGGCCCTTGGTCGCATCGTCATCACGCCCGGTCAGGGTGGCCAGTCGTATCCCGTCGAACTGCGGGAGGGAGGCCAGACGGGAGCTGATCTCCTCCACGGAGTGGAGGGGGGGCCTGTCCCCCTCCCCATCGGCCTCCTGCGACACGTCGCCATATGGGTCGATGAGGTCCAGGGTCTCCTCTTCGACGTCCCCTCCACCTCCCACTGCGGGCGGTCGGGATCCGGTCCGGCGCCGGGGGGACGGTCCCTGCGGTCCGCCAGGCCCACCACCTTCGGCCGTCCCGGAAGCGTCATCCTGATCGATGCGGGGACAGACCACATAGGCCCGTTCCCCCGCCTCCACCCGTCGGCGCAGGTGGAGGAACATGGAGGCCATGGTCGAGGCGTCTGACTCGGGGATGACCACGGTCCGTATGGGCTTGCGACCACCCGGAAGCTCCGTGAGAAGGGAGATGTCGAGGTCGCCGAACCAGGTCATGGCGGCGGTCCGGGGAATCGGCGTGGCTGTCATGACCAGGAGGTGGGGCGACCGGTCGGACTTGCGTCGGAGAACCTCGCGCTGCTCCACCCCGAACCTGTGCTGCTCGTCGATGACGGCCAGGGCCAGGTTCGGCACCTGGAAGGTCTTGGAAAAAGCCGCATGAGTGGCGATGACGATGCAGGGCTCCCCGCTGGCGCCCACCGCCAGGGCCCGGCGACGCTCGCTCAGCCGCATCCCCCCGGTCAGGAGGACCAGGGGGACCGGACCCGACCGGTTGATGTTGGGCGTCTTATCCGATCCCGTACCTGCTTTGTCTGCTTCGCCCTGCGCACTGTCGGCCCCACCGGCCCCACCCATGGCGGACAGCATCCTGCCGATGGATTCGAAGTGCTGCTCGGCCAGGACCTGCGTGGGGGCCACCATCACCGCCTGGTAACCGTTTTCGACGGCCTGGAGCATGGCGGCCAGGGCGACCACGGTCTTGCCGGAACCCACCTCACCCTGCAGGAGCCTCTGCATGGGGCAGTCACGGGACATATCCTCGCCGATGGCCTCTATCACCTCGCTTTGCCCCCGGGTGAGGTCGAAGGGGAGGGAGGCTATGAAGCGGTCGCGCAGGGAATCAGCTCCCACATTCGGGCAGGCGTAGGTATCCGCCTTGCGGGCCTCCTGGCGGCTGCGCAGGAGGGCCGTCTGGGAAACGAAGGCCTCCTCGAAACGGAGGGTTTTCAGGGCGGCGGCGAAATCCTTGACGGAATCGGGGTCATGCATACCCAGAAAGGCTGCGGCCCTGTGCTCCAAACCGTTCCCGGCCCGGACCCCTTCAGGCAGGATGTCCGGCACGGCGGCGGCGAATGCCTCCCTTTCCTGACCGGAGATCCCCGCATCCTCCATACCGGAGCGGGGCCCGCCCCCGGTCCCACCGGCCGACGGCTCCGCGACACCGGTCCTCCCCACAGGGACCCCCTCCTCCTGCCCCGTCGCCTGGGCGGAATCCTCGATGCCGGATCCGTGCGAAGCGGACAGGAGGCGGATGAAGCCCAGGATGCTGTCGTGGATATGATCCGAGGAGATGCGGGAATTGGCATGATAGACCGGGCGGGGGCGGCAGACACGGGCCAGGGCGGCCTGGACGCTGTCGGCATCCGGTCTGACCGACCCGGACGCAGGGCCGGTCAGACCGGAGCCATCGGACCCCTCATCCCCGGCGACGACCAGGGTCTCCGGGTGAGTGAACTGCAGCTGGTCCATGTAAGTCGTCGGCTCCCCCGCGACCACCACCGTGACCCCTGTCCGCAGGCGCATTGCCATCCAGTCCACATAGGACTTCCTGTGGGAGAAGAAGACCAGGCGGGCAAGGGCGGCTGCCCCTCCATAGGCGCGGGCGGATTCCTCGTCGTTTACCGCCACATCCAGGCGGTATCCCCGCCTTCCGCTCAAGGGAACCACCCTGATCCCCTCAACCCTGCCCGCGAAGGCGCTGGGCTCGCCCAGCTTGGTCTGACGGATCGGACGGACCGGCACGGGGTCAGTGACACGGAAGGGATAGTAGGTCAGGGCATCGCGCAGGGTGACGACCCCCAAGGACTTCAGGGCGTTGGCCCGGCGCCTGTTGGTCATCTCACTGGCGACCAGGCTGTCCAAGGTGACACTCGCACCCTCCGTCATGGCATCCGACCTCCTCACCACAGGCTATATCGGGAGTTTACGCCCGAACTCCGCCTCCTGCGGATATGGGAGGACCCCCGGAGCGCCAGCCCCGGGGGTCCCCACCGACAATCACCGTCACCTGACAGCGTCAGGCAGCCACACGCTGCACCTTGCCGGCCTTCAGGCACTTCACGCAGACGCGGATGCGGACATTCTCCCCATCCACCGTGGTGTGCACGGACTGGAGATTGGGGCGGAAGACGCGCTTATTACGGATATGCGAATGAGAAACACTGTAACCGGTCTGCGGGCCCTTGCCGCACACCGCGCAACGAGCTGCCATGATGACTCCCTTACGTTGTTCTTCCAAGTCGTTCCAGGTGTTCATACCGGCGGCACAAAGCTACGGTCCAAACACACAACTTTTTTAAGATAGCACACCTCAACCACATTGGCAAGCCAAAAATCGGTCACAAACCGTTCACTCCCTTTCACTGAATCGTCAAACAACATGGACATATCCTTGTATCACAAGGAAGTGTCCCGACAGCCTGCTTGGAAATCGGGATTTGACCGCCGGGCCATCAACCTCCATGGTGAAGGGCGGCGGCCACCGAGAAAGGGATGTGCAATGCAGATAGACAAGCGTATCAGGAAATCGGTCATCGTCCTTCAGGCCCTCTTCATCCTGGGGATAATAATAGCGGCCTTCTACGCCTATAACGATGTGGACCTGGCCTACCAGGATTATGCGTATTCCGCAGCCGTCAGCTCCACCAAGCCCCTCTTCATCATCTCACTGGTCATAGGGGCCCTGACCGCCAGCCTGGTGGTGCTGGTGGCCGGCAACATCCTGGACGGACTGATCGTCTCGGCCCCGGCCCAGACCACCCGCAAGCGCCTGAGCGCGCTCAGAAACCTCTTCGGGTTCGCCATCGCCTACTCCCTCTTCGCCTACATCGCCTTCTCCGTCATGTCGGGTGAGGGCCACATCTCCCTGGTCCTGGCGGAGGTCATGATCGTGGCCATTTCGGCCGGCTGCATGACCCTCATCACCTTCTGGATGAACAGGATCCAGGAGGCCCCCAACACAGGGAAGGTCCCCGGGAAGGCTGCGGCGACCGCCTGAGAGGACAGGTCCGGGTCTTCACTTCCGAAGGGAGGTGAAGACCCGGCTGATTGCCCCGAGAAGCCCGCAGAAGATGCCTCCGATCACCCAGAGAGACCAGAAGGGGATGTCAAAGCCGAAGAGGTCATTCTCGTGCCCCGTGAAGAGCATGATCAAGGCGACCAGGGTGACCGCCGACATGACGGCTCCCTCTATGGCATTGATCAGACCCTGTGAAACATGGGAGTCATGGGCTTCTTCCTCCCTTTCACGGTCCCTGTTGTAGTTGTCGACATCGATCAGATGCAGGTTCATGGAAGGGTACTGGATCATGAATACGCCTGCGGCCAGCAAGAGGAGGAAGACCATGCCGACGGTTCCATCGGGCCACCGCCAGATTCCCCTTCCACAGGCCACGATGCCCAGATCCACCAGGATGGTTCCGATGCCGCAGACCAGTCCCCAGCTCCGCGCTTCATAGGCCCTGGCCCGCTCCTCATCCGTATGGAACTCCGCCACGAAGGGGTGGCGGCGGCGGAAGTCATGCCGTCGCATCCCGGCGGGGATCAGGAAGGCCAGGCCCACGGCGATTCCCATCATGAGGGCCAGGGAGGCGAGAGCACCCCGTGTGCCGTCCCCATGGCCGTCGCCGGCGAAGAAGGCGGAGAGGGCCAGGCCGACCAGCATGGCGGTGACGCCGGCCGATACGCGGAAGCTGTCCGAGCGGCGGAAATCATCATATCCGGTCACGTCCTCACCGCCGGCCGATGCCGTGACCGGCTGTGCCGCCTGACCGGATGAGGGGCCGTCCGGACCGGACAGAACGCCCCTGCTGGAACGTCCGGTCCCGACCGTCGTACCCGCCTGATTTTGACCTTCTTGCCAGCCCTCCCCTCCTTCGTGGCCGTGTGGGTCGACCGGCCGGACAGGCTGGCCATCCCCCCCGGCCTGCTCCGTCTGGCTTGACCCGCCGGGTCTGCCGGTCCGTTCCGGTCCGGCCTGCGGACCGCCATCGCCTGCCGGACCGCCCGATTCACCCGCGCCCGGCAGTCCCTTCTGCCCCTGGCCCGATCCCGGCCTGCTGACATCACCCAGGACCAGGTCATCCAGGGTGCAGCCGAACAGGTCGCATATGACCAGGAGCTTGTCCATCTCCGGGTAGGCCTTGTCGGACTCCCACTTGGAGACGGCCTGGCGGGAGACGCCCACCAGCATGGCCAACTGTTCCTGAGTCATGCTCCGCTGCGAACGCAGGTATTGCAGATTCGCTCTGAATGACACGGCCGATCCCTTCTCTCTTCAGGGTCCCGGAAGGGCCTCTGTCCGGTTCCGCCACCGGGACATCGGCATCAGCAGGTCCGATGGATCCGCCGGGCACCCGATACCACCCATGATGGTGGAAAAGGACGGAGGCCGCCACCAGCTTCGGGTTGCAGGGCTGAATGCAACCCGGTTTACCTGTCAACCTCCGGTTGCAACCCAGCCATGGCAGGGGTTCCGGGGGAGGACCCCACCCGGCTCAGAGGGGTCGGCAAGGTTCGGGCAGGTCCATCCTCTCCGCCTCGGTGATTGTTCTGAGGACCATGCAGGGGTTGCCGACGGCCAGGGAGTTCTCGGGGATGTCGTGTGTGACCACCGACCCGGCCCCGATGACGGACCCCTCTCCCACGGTGACCCCTCCGCAGATGACGACGTTGGATGCGATCCAGCAGTTGGCCCCGATGGTGATGGGGGCCCCGTACTCCCAGTCGTAGAGGGATCCGTCAGGCTTGCGGCGGAGGTTGCGCTCCTGCCACCGCATGGGGTGGAGGGGGGTGGCCAGGGTGACGTTGGGGCCGATCATCACGTCATCGCCGATCACCACCGGGCAGGTGTCCAGGACGGTGAAGTTGAAGTTGGCGAAGATTCGTGAACCCAGGGTGGTGAACACCCCGTAGTCGAAATAAATGGGTCCCATGAAGTCGCTGTCCTGGCCCCTGTCGGGAATCAATTGGCCGAGGAGGTCCTCACGGAGGTCACGGTCCTCCTCGCCGGATGCATTGAAGCGGCGGCACAGCTCGTGGGCCTTCACCCGCAGACCGGCCAGTTCCGGGTCGGAGGCGTCGTAGAGACGGCCAGACAGCATATGTTCCCGTTCACAGCGCGGTTCCTCCGCCCCCCGGTCATGGAGGGACGGATTGCTGTCCATGCGCCTCCCGACCGACCGGGCTCCGGCAGGCTGAATGCCGGCGTCCCGGCCCTGGTTTGCTCCTGTTGACGACCCCATGGTCCTCCCTCTGCAATCCACAGGATTGACTCCTGAGTGACTTCCGATTGACTTCCCCGGCAGGAATCTCCCTCCTGCAGACAGGTCCAGCCTACAGAAAAGCCGCTACAGAAGGTCCTTGGAAGCGTCGCGGAAACCCGCGGGAACGGCTGCCGGGAGGGACCGCAACCTCGGCCATCAGGCAGGGGTGGCGCGACCTGCCCGGGGCACTGTCGCAGACCGTGACTCCTTGCTACATTATTCCCTGGGCGGCGAGGGTCTCTCAGCTCGGGCGGATGAGTTGCCGCCTCCCCCTCCGTCATGCTCAAGGGAGGTAATCCATGCGCTACCAACTGTCTGACCACCTGACACAGGATGCTCGCTCGATCCGCAACCAGGTCTTCGTCGAGGAACAGGGCTTCCATGACGAATTCGACCACATGGATGACCGCAGCCTTCACCTGGTCGCCTATGACGGGCGGACCCCCGTGTGCGGGTGCCGCATTTTCCAAGATGATCTGGGCGAATGGACCATCGGACGGGTGGCCGTGGTCAAGGAATGGAGGGGCAGGCACCTGGGTGCCGGACTCCTGGCCCAGGCCGAGCTGGTGGCCAGGCAGAGGGGGGCCGACAGGATCAAACTCCACGCCAGGGAGGCCGTCGAGGATTTCTATCAGAAGCAGGGCTACGCCAGCACCGGGGTGCACGACGAGGACGAACGCTGCCCCCACGTCTGGATGGACAAGGTCTTGGCCCCCCTCCCCCGCCCGGCGCAGACCCCCGCCGGCGCGGGCGCCCCTGCCGGCGAAGCCGTCGCGAAACCTGCCGCCGGGGTGAAAATATGAGAGTATGAGGTCGTGAGAGCGGTGATGCAGACATGTCGAGCATAAGCGTGACCGGCCAGGCGGCGACCCTTGACGTCCGCCAGTCATCCCTGTCGGCCTGTTCCGGCAGGTGGGGGACGACCATGCAGGGTCCGGCCCGGCCGGCCGGGCCGGGCCAGTCGGCCGCAAGGGGCGGCGCAGACGCCATCCTGGCGGACACCCCCTTGGACACCCTGGAAAGGCCGCAACAGGAGGTCTCCGATTTCAGCCAGGCGGTCCTGACCTGGTTCCGCCAGAACTCAGGCCGCCTCCTCCTCCTGGTCATCGTGGCCATCTGCGCCGCCCTGGCCTCCAAGCTCGCAGCCGCCGCCCTGCGCAAGGCATTGGACCGTTCCAACGTCCCCTCAGCCTCCATCTTCATCAACATAGTCCGGGCCCTGATATGGATCTTCGCGGCGGCCACCGTCCTCCAGCCGGTCTTCGGCATCAATCCCTCCACCGTGGTCGCCGCCCTGGGCGTCAGCGGCCTTGCCCTCTCCTTCGGCTTGAAGGACACCATAGCCAATATCGTGGGAGGGTTCGGCCTCATGGCCAGCAAGGTGATCCAGCCCGGCGACATCATCACCATCTCGGGGACCACGGGCACCGTCAAGGACATCACCTGGAGGCACACCATCGTGGTGGACCGGGCCGGCAACCGCATGCTGATACCCAACTCCATCCTCAACACCACATCCCTGGAGAAGATACCCGAGGCCGGCGAGGCCGCCAACACCGTCCCCTTCACCCTCCGTGGCGACGCGGACATGACCCTGGCCGCCCAGTCCATCGCCAGGACCGTGGCCGCAGCCACCGAGGGGATGACCATGGCCGGGAACCCGCCGATCGTCCAGTTCCAGGGCTTCACCCCTTATGGCATCACGGGACAGGTGGTCATGTTCGCCAAGCAGGGGGTCGCCGCCGCCGACATGCAGGACGCGGCCACCAGGGCCCTGGCCGGCAAGGACTACCTGGTCCAGGATGCCGGCCTGGAAACGACGGCACCGGCCGCAGGCGGGGGCGCGTCCAAGGGCGGGACCGAGTGAAGTAAGGCGCCCCTTCGTCCAGGACCCGGCCCAGGCTCTGGACTCAGGCCAGGACCCCCTCGATCAGCTCGCTGATCAGGTCCGTGTAGGTCAGGCCGGTGGCCTGCCAGGCTTTGGGATACATGGAGATGGGAGTGAAACCGGGCATGGTGTTGATTTCGTTGACGATGACCCGGCCGTCCGGGGCCACGAAACAGTCCACCCGGCTCAGTCCGGCCCCGTCCACGGCCTGGAAGGCCCTGGCTGCGGTCCGGCGGACCTCTTGCAGGGTCTCGTCGGGCAGGTCGGCGGGAACCTCCACGTGGGAGGCCGAGGAGTCCATGTACTTGCTGTCGAAGTCGTAGAAGGCATCATCATCTTCGGGACGGTCCAGAACGACCTCGCCGGGCCAGGCCGTCCGGGGCTCCTGTCCCGCACGGGGGCAGAGGACGGCGCACTCGATCTCGCGGCCCTCCACACCCTCCTCGACCAGGACCCGCCAGTCGTGGCGGGCGGCCTCCTGGACGGCCGAAGCCAGGGAGGCGGCATCGGCCCCATCCACCTTGGTGACGCCGAAGCTGGAACCGGCCCTGGACGGCTTGACGAAGACCGGGTAGGCCAGCCCGGCGGCCTCCACCTGGGCCAGCAGGTCCTGTCCGGCCTCGGATACGCCGCCTGCACCCTCCCCCAGGAGGCGGGTGTCCACCGTGATTCCGGGGGCCACCGGGAGACCGGCCTCCTCGAGGAGGATCTTGGTGTAGTGCTTATCCATGCAGGCGGCCGAGGCGAAGACGCCGCAGCCCACGTAGGGGACCCCCATCATTTCCAGGAGCCCCTGGACGGTGCCGTCTTCCCCGTAAGGTCCATGGAGGACGGGGAAGACCGCGTCGATGTGGCCAAGGCTTTCAGGTCCGTCGGCCGGGCCGCCCAGGTACCAGCCGTCACAGCCGGCTGAGATGTCCAGGAGGACGGGCCTGCTCCCCTCCCCCATGCGGACCGAGGGAAGGTCGCCGCCCGACAGACCCCACTGGCGGGGGTCCTCGCCACCCGTCTCCCACCGCCCATCCCGGGTGATTCCCACCGGAATGGGCTCGTAGCGCTCCCGGTCTATGGCCTTGAGGACACCGGCCGCGGATACGCAGGAGATGGAGTGCTCATCGGCACGACCTCCATACAGCACGACAATGCGTTTTTTCTCCATGTTCTTTCTCTCCTGCTCCTGCCTGCGCCCTACCCGGCCGAGCCTGATGGCCGGGCCCCACACCTCCCGCCGGAACGGCAGGGGGGCGGGCCAGGCCGGCGGTTGGCGCACTTTGCGATCCGGGGCGGACCGATTGCAAGGGTCCGCCCTCCCATCCGAAACAGCACCGTAGCCCAGGCGGAGGGCACCTGGCTAAGAGGGAACCATCATCCACAAGCTCGGCACGAATGCAACACAAGGAGGAGATGGTCACAGGCGTGCAAGGGCCGACCCGCACCGGTCAGGTCCCGGTGCGGCCCCCACCTGTCCCCTGTCGGCAGGACCGGCTTCTTACCGGTACCGGCCCTGCCTGTGCCGGCTCACTCCTCGGTGATCGGACCGCCGAAAAGCTCCTCGATCATTCCCCGGCAGGACAGACCCTCCTTGAGCACGTGGCTCATGGCCGTGGCCAGTGGGGTGGAGACACCCAACTGCCGGCCCAGGCCCACAACGGCATCCGTGGTGGGAACGCCCTCCGCCACCCCCTTGCTCACCCGGGTGGCCTCTTCGATGGACCTGCCCTGGCCAAGGTTGAAGCCGAAGGTGTAGTTGCGGCTGAGGGGGGAGGCACAGGTGGCCACCAGGTCGCCCACCCCGGCCAGGCCGGCGAAGGTCTTGGGCTGAGCCCCGGCCGCCTCGCCAAGGGCGGTCAGCTCCGCCAGGCCCCGGGCCTGGATCATGGCCGCCGTGTTCTCCCCGTATCCGGCCCCCCGTGACATGCCCACGGCCAGGGCGGTCACGTTCTTGAGTGACCCGCACATCTCCAGGCCGACCACGTCGGTGGAGACGAAGGCCTTGAAATAGCAGGTCGTACAGGCCTGGGCCACCGTCATGGCCGTGGCCTCGTCCGGACTGGCCACCACCGTGGCGCCCGGCTGTCGGGTGGCCACCTCCTTGCTCAGGTTGGGTCCAGACACGGCTGCGAAGCGGGCCTGGTCAAGGTCAAGGGTCTCACAGACCACCTGGTCCATCCGCTTGCCGCTGCCGCGCTCGATTCCCTTCATCAGGGAGACGACCAGGGCATCCTCCTCCAGGAGGCCCCGGAAGCCCTCCAGTGCCTCCCTGGCATGCTGGGCCGCTATGGCCACGACCACGATGCCGGCGCCGGCGACGGCTTGGGCCCTGTCGGCGGTGGCGGTCACGCCGTCGGGCAGACGATCCACCACGGGCAGACGGGCGATGTTGCGATGGTTGTTCCCGATGTCTTCGACGACCTCGGGTTGGATGTCCCACATACACACCTGGTTGCCCGCGTCGGCCATCACCTGGCCGAAGGCGGTCCCCCAGGCACCGGCACCCAATACAGCGACCTTCGTCATCATCCTCCTTCAACGAATTTCGGGCCTGGCACGGTCTGCCGGCCCCGTGTGCACCACCATCCTATGGCATGCACGCCACCAAGGGCGGGTTGGCAGGCCGGAAGGGTCCGGGTTCACTGCTCGTCCCTGGGACGTCGGGTCATGGTCACGTAGTCGAAGTATCCCTCGGCCGGCGGCTCCTCCCCCCTGATTTCCGCCATGACCTCCTCCATCCTGTTCCGCAGACGCACGCAGAGGGCGTGGACGGCCTGATCGGGCGGGTCCTCCCCCCACCCGTCACAGCCTTCCAGGAGGTCGGAGTAATCCATCTGGTGGTCGTAGCACATGACCACGTTCTTGCGGGGCCAGGGCCACTTGTGGTTGATGGAGGCGGCCCCCCATGTGATGGCCGGGTACAGGGGGATCTGGCGGCCGGCCCTGCGGGAGGCCTCCAGGGCGATGAAGCCGACACCCGGCTTCAGGGACATGGGCCACTTGAGCGGGTCCCTGGTGACCGTCCCCTCGGGCCATATGGTCAGGGGCCGTTCCGAGGTCAGGATCCGTATGGACTCCTCCTCGATGGTCCGGGCCTTGCCCGAACGGCGATCCACCGGCTGCATCCCCACCATCTGGAACCACTTGCCCACCAGGGGCCAACGGCCCATCTCAGCCTTGGCCATGAATCTGGGGCGGCGGCCCAGGTGGAAGAGGGCCATCATGGGGATGAATACATCGAACTGGGTCACATGGGTGGCGGCCGTGATGAAGGGCCCGGTCTCGGGGACCTGCTCCAGGCCCCAGGCGTAGACCTTGCAGGAATCGCGGACCACGTCGGACACCCCTTTGAGAAGACGGGTGGTGCCTGCGGGATGCTGGCCGTCGATTTCGTCCAGCTGGGGAATCCTGTGCCCGGTCGGGTAGTACCGGGTGGGGTCGACCAGGTGATGGCGGCGACCCAGCCGGACCACCTGTTCGTCCGGAAGAGGTTTCACCGCTGAGCGTGGTGACGGTTTGCCTTTCGAAGCCATGCCTTCATTTTGCACCCGGGCGGGGAGATTCCGGCCGGCATTTCGGGGCATGTCTCGGTCCCCGGCCTCCGTGACCGGCCCCGAATCCGGATCCGGAGCTCAGTGCTCGGCCACCTCCATGGCCGTGAAGAGGTCCTCCTGGACGGCGGGCAGGAGAGGCGGGTTGCAGACCCTGACCCCGCAGGGGGCCTGACGGTCGGCCTTGTCGACGGCCTTGATGAAGGAATCATCCCAGGTGTAGACCACTTCGGCATGGGCGTATCGGGCGCTGGCCAGGACCGAGGCCTCGCCCGGGCTGAGCACCTGGAAGGGCGTGTCAGCGGCGAACCAGAGCGCGGCGTCGGCGGTCAGGTCGACCATGGACAGGCCGGACGCGCGGCACCAATCCACCACCCTCTTCCTCCTGTCCGCCTCGCGCTTGTTCAGGCGGGGACGGGTCCCGATGACCCCGTCGCACTGACTGGTCAGTTCCAGCAGGATGGAGGAGGGCAGGAGGAGTTCGAACTCCCCTTCAATGGCATCGTCCAGGAGTTTGCGGGACCTCTGGAAGCGGGCGGGAGCCTGGGCCCCTGCCCTGCCCAGGGCCACATCCAACAGGACAGAGGCGTCGACAAGGGCCCTGCGGGGGTATGGAGTCGGGATCGGATCTTCTGCCATCATGCACCACCTGTCTTCAGACCGTCATGGATACGGCAGGCCCCTCTGACCCGCCGGACGGACTCCACGGGTCCGGCCCCACCCATGAAGCCGGGATCCAGGAGGTCCTCCAGGTCGCCGGCATAGGCCCGGCGGCCGTCGCCCTGTTCAGCCGAGGAGACCTCCAGGGCCTCCACGTGGAGGAGCCGCCCCCTGCGGGAACGGATGAAACCGGCCACATCGACCAGGGTGCCCACGTGCAGCTCGACGACCCGCCTGTCCAGGAGGGGACCGAAACGTACGTTCACCCTGCTCTCTGTGACCTGGTCCACCAAGCCCAGGGTCCGATGGGTCCGCTGGAGGATCACCTTGTCGACGACCCCCCTCACATGCCCGAAGGAGCGCACCGTATTGAAGTCGAGGAGGCGGTCCACCCTGGACAGGGTCTCGGCCGTGCAGTAGCTGCGGCGGAACCTGACCGGTCCGACGGCATCAGGAAGGGCCAGGCGCGAGGAATCGTCGGCGGCGGCGTCACTGTCCTGTTGGGCTGCGTCCGATGCGCCCGATGGACCCGATGGACCCGATGCCTCCTGGCCCTGAGGCATCCCTGCGGAGACTGCGGTGTCAAGAGCCACGGCGGCCCCGGTCTCACGTATCAGGTTGCGCAGGGAGGAAAGAACCTCGGGCATGGCCACCGCCGCCTCGACGTCCTCCAGGCGGGCCGAAACCACCCCTGAGATCCGGTCAAGGGCCCGCCCTGCCCGGACGACGGCCCCCTCTTCCACCTCAGGGTCGGGACGGGCCTCCAAGCGGATGCCAGGGCCGGAAAGGATGCAGACCTCCCAATCGGAGGCCTCTGCGACGGCCAGGAGCTTCAGGAAGGCCTCGACGGCCATGCCCAGGCCGCGTGGGGAAACGGCCGCATCGCCGCACTCCAGTTCGAACCCGAACATCGGATCGCCTGTCTGGTCCTTCATCTCTCCGACCTTCCGCCGACCCTGCCCCGGTCCATCCGGGTCAGTCTATCTGGGCATCAAGGGCAACCAGCTTGTCCCTGAAGTCCTCATACCCCCTGTCAATCAGGGAGATGCCGTGGACGGTGGACTCCCCTGAGGCGGCCAGGGCCGCAATCAGGTGGCTGAAGCCCCCGCGCAGGTCGGGGACGTCGATGTCACGGCCGGTCAGGGGGGTGGGGCCGAAGATGACCGCCGAGTGGTTGAAGTTCTGCTGACGGAAGCGGCAGGGCAAGGAACCCAGGCACTCCCTGTAGAGCTGGATGGTGGCCCCCATCTGGATCAGGGGCTCGGTGAAGCCGAAACGGTTCTCATAGACGGTCTCATGGACGATCGACAGGCCCTTGGCCTGGGTCAGGGCCACCACCAGGGGCTGCTGCCAGTCGGTCATGAACCCGGGGTGCACATCGGTCTCGATGGCCACGGGCTTGAGGTCCCCGCCCGGATGCCAGAAACGGATCCCGTCGTCCTCGACGTCGAACTCACCGCCGATCTTGCGGAAGACGTTCAGGTAGGTCATCATGTCGGGCTGGTGGGCCCCCTTGACGAAGATGTCGCCATGGGTCGCCAGGGAGGCCGAAGCCCAGGAGGCCGCCTCGATCCGGTCGGGCAGGGCCGTGTGGGTGAAGCCCTTGAGGGATTTGACCCCCTCGATCCGGATGGTCCTGTCCACATCCACGGAGATCTGGGCGCCCATCTTCTGCAGGACAGCCACCAGGTCCATGATCTCGGGTTCCGTGGCCGCCCCCGAAAGCTCGGTCTTCCCCTCGGCCAGGACGGCCGCCAGGAGGGTCTGCTCGGTGGCCCCGACCGAGGGGTAGGGCAGGTGGATCTTGGCCCCGTGAAGCCCGTCCGGGGCGGTGATGTGGATGCCGGCTTCGTGCTCCTTGTCCACATCGGCCCCCAGCTTGCGCAGGGTCTCCAGGTGGAAGTCGATGGGGCGGCTGCCTATCCTGCAGCCGCCCAGGGCCGGGATGAAAGCCTCGCCCAGCCTGTGCAGGAGGGGCCCGGAGAAGAGGATGGGGATGCGGGAGGAACCCGACAGGGTGTCCACGTCCGCCACGTCGGCCAGCTCCACATGCCTGGCGTCGATGGTGACCACGCCCTCATGGGACTTGACGTCGACGTTCACCCCGTGCAGGCGAAGGAGGTCCGAGACCACGTGGACGTCGCGGATGGCCGGCACGTTCCTGAGCACAGACACGTCCGGTGCCAGAAGGGCGGCCACCATGGCCTTGCTGACGAAGTTCTTGGCGCCGCGCACCTCGATGCTCCCGTGGAGGGGCCTGCCCCCCACCACATGCAGGACATCATCCCGACGTTCCGTTTCAGTCATTGCCAGCTCCCTCATTCGACTTGCCGGGCCTCAGCCCGTCCAACCGACGCAACGGTCACGGTCGCCTATGGCCACCTGGTGTCCGCGGTGCCGTGCGCCGCCGCCCATTACTGCAAGTCTGCCACAGGTCGTGTGGTGACTCAGTGAAGTGTCACCGCTGGCGTAGCGGGGGGCGCCTCCACAGCGGGCTCCGCCGCCCCATCACGGCAGGACGGACAAGAGGGCGGTGCAGCCTTCGATGAGCAGGAGGACGATGAACCAGATGGACCGCCAGGAGGAGTAGATGGCCGAATCGGCCCGGTTGGCACGGATGAAGTCACGTATCCGGACGCGCGCAAGCGGCAGGACGATCAGACCGGCCAGGATGCCCACCACGGGTACGGCCAGCTGGACCGCCCCCAGCCAATTCCCGCTGAGGAAACCGGTCAGGTAATCCAGCCCCCCGGCGATGACGAAATTATTGCACATATGAAGGGCCATGGACCAGAAGATGGAGTACTCACAGGCTATGTAACCCAGGACCAGACCGACCATGAAGGCGAAGAAACCCTGGGTGAGGACCCCGTGGAAGAAGCCGAACATGGTGGCCGTGGTGATGATGGCGAACACCTTGCCATACGGCTTCAAAGCCCCCAGAACGGCCCCGCGGAAGACCAGCTCCTCCCCGATGGGGGCCAGGAAGGAGGCGTAGATGAAGAAGGCAAGGGACCCGGAGCCCGCTGCGTCCGCACCCGTTCCGGTGGATACGCCCAACCAGCCGAGGGTCTGGTCCATGCCGAACCCGTAGATGAAGGATATGGCCTGGGCGGTCAGTATCAGCCCCACCGCCCCGAAGAAGACCGCAGGGGTCATCTTTCTCCCGGTGCGGCGGAAGATGCCGTAGGGCCCGGGATCTTCCATCTGCCGACGGCGCATCAGGGCAAGGAAGGCCATGCCGGACAGGCTCATGGCGATGTAGGCGAAGCCCATCCACTGGTCCTGCCCCGAATGCAAGAGGTCGGTGCTTTTCAGGATCGGATTTCCGGGGTCGGTCATCTTCAGCCATATCCGGTACAGGATGATGCCGGAAAGTGCGGCCAGATTGCCGACAAGCAGGTAGAGCAGGAGGAAACCGGCCTGGCGGTTGACCATTGCCCTCGCAGATCCGAGGAAGAGCCGCCTGGTCACTTCGGACCGGTTCCTCTCGGCGATGTCCTCATAGGCCCGGGAGCCGCCATCCCCGTACAGGGGCGGTGCCGGTGCCCCCGGGAGGGGGCCGGCGCCCTCATGGGCCTGTGGACCATACATAGCCTGCCCCATTCGCACCGCCTCCCGAAACGACCCCTGCTCCACGCCCATCTTCATCCGACGGACCGCCGTCGTCGAAGGGGACCGTCCCAAGTCTACGCCGGGTCCGGGAGGACAGGGGCCAGCCGGAAGGCAGGCCTCAGCCCTCTCAGTGCAGACCGGGCAGGTACTCTCCTACTGCCAGGACCAGGCAGCCCAGGCAGAAGACCAGGAACCAGGGAGAGAGCCAGGAGGCGTAGACCCCCTTGACGGCCCGGTAGGTCCGGCAGTAGGTCAGGATGACCCGCCCATGGCCCACCAGGCCTGCCAGCCCGGTCAGAAAGACCAGGAAGGCGGCCAGGAGGAGGACCAGCCTCAAAGGGGCGGGGAGAAGGGGGAGGTAGGTGGATGGGAGGTCGGAGAAGACAAGGTTGTTGACCATATGCAGGGCCAGGGACCAGACCAGGCCGTGCTCCATGGCCACATACCCCATCATGAGGCCCGTGAGCATGCCGAACAGACCCTGGGCCAGGGATTCATGCATGAATCCGAAGAGGACCGCGGAGGTGACGATGGCGAAGACCCTGCCGTACCGCCTGAGCCGGTTCATGATCACCCCCCGGAAGACGACCTCTTCGACCAGGGGGCCCATGACCACCGCGTAGAAGAGCATGAGGAGGGAGGAGGGGCCGGTTCCGTCGGATGACGGGGAGGCGTGGAGCCCCAGCCTGCCCGCCAAGGAGTCCACCCCGTCCTGGAAGAAGGTTGCGGCCACCTGGGCCAGGACGAGAAAGGCCAGGCAGATGACGAAGACCAGGGGGGTCATCCGGCGGCCGGCCGACCAGCGTACATGGTCGTCCCCCTGCAGGTCCCGGCCGACGATGACCGGCCAGCGGACGATCAGGACCACCAGGAAGGAGATCAGAACCGCCCCGACGGTCAGCATGTCCCCGTAGCGGGCATCCAGTTCCACCTTCGACATGCCTGGAAAGAGGCGGGGGAGGAAGATTCTGGCCCCCAGAAAAGCGATCAGGGTCTCCAGACCGACGTAGAGGGAGGCCAGACCCGCCATCCCGTTCACCGCATGCCAGACACCGCCCGCAGACCCGCTCATCCGTGACGCCCTTCCCGCGGACCTCGGCTCTCCTGCGAGCGCAGGATCCTTGGCCCTCCGTCCCACCTTAAGCCGGGCGGGAGGGGTTGATCCGGAGCGACACCTCCCGGTCTTTCAGGCCTTCGCGGCCAACGGGCGACTCCGGCCTGCCCTGCCGGCCGGATCGCGGGGTCCGGCAGGACCGGGAACCCCGGCCCTGCCGCCTGGGTCCCGTCAGATGATGCCCCTGTCCGCCAGTGGGCCTGCCCAGGCGGGCTCCTGCTCACGGGCCGGGGTCACGACCTCCTCGGGCAGGTGCCTGGCCGGGATTGTCCTGGGTTTGAAGGGGAAGCGCTCACCCCTCATCTTCTCGTAGGCCTCGATGTCGTCCTCATGGCGGAGGGTCAGGTCGATGTCGTCATAGCCGTTCATCAGCCGCCATCGCACATAATCATCCACCTTGAAGGGAAGGGACCGGTCGGCGCAGGTCACCGTCCTGGCACCCAGGTCGACGGTCACCTCCCTTCCGGGTTCCTCCTCCAGGAGCCCCCAGAGCTCCTCCACCTGGTCCTGGGTCATGATGGCCGCCAGGACCCCGTTCTTGGCCGTGTTCCCATAGAAGATGTCCGCGAAACGGGGGGATATGACCACCCGGAAGCCATAGTCATGCAGGGCCCAGACCGCATGTTCACGTGAGGACCCGATCCCGAAATCCGGACCGGCGACCAGGACCCTGGCCCCCTGGTAGGCCGGCTGGTTGAGCACGAAGGCGGGGTCCCTCCGCCAGGCCCGGAAGAGGGCGTCGCCGAAGCCGGTCCGTGAGGTCCTCTTGAGGTAGACGGCCGGTATGATCTGGTCCGTGTCCACGTCGGACCGTCTCAGGGGGACCCCCCTGCCGGTCACCACGGTGAGTTTTTCCATGAGCCCTTTACCTTTTCAATCCTTGTCGATCCCTGGTTCCACGCCCTGCCGGCCCCGAAGCCTGCGGGCGGCCCGGTTCGGCAGCGCCGGTTCACAGGTCGGCCGGGGAGCAGATGGTCCCCTTCACCGCCGTGGCCGCCGCCACCTGGGGGGAGGCCAGGTGGGTCCTGCCGCCCCTCCCCTGCCGTCCCCGGAAATTGCGGTTGGAGGTCGAGATGGACCGTTCACCCGCCACCAGCTGGTCCTGGTTCATCCCCAGGCACATGGAACAGCCGGCGTTGCGCCATTCGGCTCCGAAGTCTTCGAAGATCCTGTCCAGCCCCTCTTTCTCGGCCTGGATGCGGATCCTTGACGAGGCGGGGACGACCAGGACCCTGTGGAGGTTGGAGGCCTTGTGCCTTCCCTTCATGATGGCCGCAGCCTGTCTGAGGTCGTCGATCCGCCCGTTGGTGCAGGAACCGATGAAGACCGTGTCCACGGCTATGCCCTTCATGGGCATGCCGGGTTTGAGCCCCATGTAGTCCAGGGCCTCCGAGGCGGCCTGCCTCTGCCCGGGGTCCTCCATCCCCTCCGGATCGGGCACCATCCCGTCGATGGGGACCCCCTGACCGGGGTTGGTCCCCCAGGTCACAAAGGGATCCAGTGTGGAGGCGTCCAGGGTGACCTCCCTGTCGAATACGGCGTCGTCGTCCGTCTTCAGGGTCCTCCAGTAATCCATGGCCCTGTCCCACATCTCCCCGGCCGGGGCGTGGGGGCGGCCCTTCAGGTAGTCGTAGGTGGTCTGGTCGGGGGCGATCATCCCGGCCCGCGCACCGGCCTCTATGGACATGTTGCAGATGGTCATCCTCTCGTCCATGGTCATGTCACGGATGGCCTGCCCCCTGTACTCGAAGATGTGTCCCTGCCCTCCGGCGGTGCCGATTTTGGCGATCAGGGCCAGGATCACGTCCTTGGCTCCCACCCCCGGCCTCAGCCTGCCCACGACGTTCACCGCCATGGTCTTGAAGGGCTTCAGGCTCAGGGTCTGGGTTGCCAGGACATGCTCCACCTCCGAGGTCCCGATGCCGAAGGCCAGGGCTCCGAAGGCCCCATGGGTGGAGGTGTGGGAGTCCCCGCAGACGATGGTCATGCCGGGCTGGGTAAGACCCAGGATGGGCGCGAAGGCATGGACGATCCCCTGATCGGCATCCCCAAGCGGGTGCAGACGGACGCCGAACTCCTGACAGTTGCGTTCCAGGGTGCTTATCTGCGCTGCGGAGACCCTGTCCGCAATCGGGCGGTCTATGTCCACCGTGGGGGTGTTGTGGTCCTCCGTGGCTATGACCTGGTCGACGTGACGCACCCCCCTCCCTGCCAGGCGGAGCCCTTCAAAGGCCTGGGGGCTGGTCACCTCGTGCATGAGCTGGAGGTCGATGTAAATGAGGTCGGGCTCGTCACCCTCCCCCCTCCTGACCAGGTGGTCCGCCCAGACCTTCTCCGCCAATGTCCTACCCATGGCCCCTCCTTGACTTCCCGGACAGGTCCCTCCGGCCGCATCCCCTATGAGTATGTCGCCACTCTGAAGCTTTGGACTTTTGCATTTCACATAGTGAGATGCAATAATGCTGACATGACCGCATCCGCCCATGTAATTCAAGAAAATCACGGGTGGCCGGAAGCGAAACCCCCGACCTCCCGATACACAGCCTTAGGTTCCGACGATTCCCGCCCCGGCGAGATCGACTCCGGCGTGGGCGTCCTGGACAAGATGGTGAAGATCCTGGACGGCCTGGAGGGGGGACCGAAGACACTGAGCCAACTGGTCACCTCCACCGGCCTGGCCCGTCCCACCATCCACAGGCTGGCCATCGCCCTGGAGTGCCACCGCCTGGTCATGCGCGACGGCAAGGGGAGGTTCGCCCTGGGCTCCAGGCTGTCCGAGCTGGCCACGGCCGCAGGGGAGGACCACCTGCTCACCGCCGCAGGGCCCATCCTGCGCACCCTGCTGGACCGCTCCGGCGAATCGGCCCAGATCTTCCGCAGGCAGGGCGATATGAGGGTCTGCATAGCGGCCGTGGAACGCGCCAGTGGCCTGCGCGACTCCATTCCCGTGGGCGCCCTCCTGTCCATGAGGGCCGGATCGGCCGCCCAGATCCTCCTGGCATGGGAGAACCCGGAACGCCTCCATCAGGGACTGCGCCACGCCAGGTTCTCCGCCTCCAAGCTGGCCACCGTCCGCAAGCGCGGATGGGCTGAGTCGATCAACGAGAGGGAGGAGGGGGTCTGCTCCATTTCCTCCCCGATCCGCAATGTCTCAGGCCAGGTGATTGCAGCCGTCTCCATATCCGGCCCGGTCAACCGCATGTCGACCACTCCGGGCCGCCACTACGCCCCCCTGGTCATGGCCGCCGGGAAGTACCTCACGGAGGCCATGCAGCGCACCAGCTGAATGGGCCGCCTCCCGGCAGTGCGGTCAATGCTTCCGGGAGGACCCCCAGGATGCGATGATCCCGGCCAGGGTGGCCAGCCCGCCGGCCAGGAATTTGGGTTTGCGCAGGAGGTTGACGGCGTCTCCTGTCGAAGTGGGCACGTAGCTCATTGCATAGGTATAGACCTTGTGGGTGCTGGGCCTGCCCACCAGATCGCCGAATTCAAGCAGCTGGGTACGCGGGTTGTGGGGGTGGCGGATGTCGAATTCGAAGAGGCGGGCGGCCCGTTTCTTCGGGACCGGCCCGTATGATCCGAACCCCCCGGTCGGGGTGGCGCCCAGGGTCAGCCCCTGGTCTTCGCCCACGAAGGCGTTGCGGTGGTCATGCCCGGCGAAGAGGGCGAAGTAGCCCCCGTCACGACGGAGTATCGAGAATTCGCCGCTGTCCTCATCCGGGCAGCTCACCCCCTCCCCCAGGTAGGAACCCGGCAGGGTGCGGGACTCATCGAGCAGGTAGCACTGGGAATCATAACGTCGGTAACCCTGAACGGCATAAGCCGTGGTCGAGGGGACCGCCTTGAGCAGGTCGTAGAACTGCGGGATCGGCATGTGCTGGAAGACCATGGACCGGTTGCCCACCAGGGCCGGGGCCTGGGCCAGGAAGTCCAGGGCCTGGGAGGATGGCCACCCGTAGCCGCCTGACCTGGCGTAGTCGCCGGAGTCCAGGAGGACGAGCCCCAGAACGGCCCCCTCCCCCTCGGTGTCGGCCACCGGCAGGGCGAAGGTCCCTGGCTCACAGGCATAGGCCACCTGGTCTGGCAGGCTGGCGGCCGGCAGGCGGCGGGGACGGTCCGGCCGGGCCGCCGTGGCCTCGGGGTTGAGGCATCCGGGGACCTCCCGGTAGATGGCGTCCAGGCTGTCCGTGTCGAGGCCGCACTGGAAGTCATGGTTCCCATAGGTGACGGCGAAGGGAATCCCCCTGTCCACCAGGGGGGCCGTTATCTGCTCCACCGTACGGCGGACCAGGTCCCCCGTGTGTTTGAGCTCCTGAAGCTGGGCGTCGGAATCCCCGGAAAGGGGCTGGGGATTCCGCGCTCCCCCGGAAGTACGGGAGGGGGGAAGGGTGCGGCGGGGGCCGGTCGACCCCGACGGCGCCGACGGCGGTGCCTGGACCGCCTCCTGCCCCTTTCGGCCCTCGCCCTCACCGAAACCAAGGGCGTTTCCAACCCAGTTGGTCATGCTCATGCCTGCCGAATAGACCCCGTCAAGGGGGGTGCTCCAGCGGCGCTTCCTGAAGGTCCGCTCATAGGCCGTGTCGTAACCGGCCACCTGGTTGCCCGTGAAGACCACCAGGTCGGGACGGGCCACGTCACAGGCGGCGGCGATCAGCCTGACCGTGTCAGGGGACACCTTGGGCCCCTCCTGGATGTCCGTGATCTGCAGGAGGCGGAACTTGCCCGAGTGGTGGAATTGCAGCCGTCCCAGCCGGGCCGAGATGGACAGGGGACGGCCATCGTCCTCCCTGCGCTCGCCGTGGAGGGTCGCTGGCTGCTTGTGGTTCTGACTCATACCACCAGCCTACTTCACTCCTCCCGGCCGTCACCACCCCGTGAACGGCTCTGAGGTTGATATATTGGATATATCGAAGAATCCGAGACAAGCAGGGAGCGGGGCCTTCATGACAGGACGGCAGGAAGACCTGCTCGGCAGGGACATGCACAGGGTCGTGGACAAACTCCACAGCGAACGGACCCATGTGACCCCGTACCAGGAGGATTACCGCCGCCTTCTGGACAACCAGGGGAAGATGATCCGTGCCTCCATGGTCCTCCTCTTCGCCCGGGCCGTCGACCCAACCCGCCGGCAGGCCCCCGAAGAGGTCATCACCGGGGCCGCAGCCATCGAGATGCTCCACCTGGCCACCCTCGTACACGACGACGTGCTGGACCAGGCCGACATGAGGCGCAACCGGCCGACCGTACACACGGTGCGCGGCAACAAGGCCGCCATCTACCTGGGTGACCTCATCCTCTCGCGTTACATGGAGATCATGGCCGGAATCGCCCCGGACACGGCCTTCATCAGGGAGCAGGCCGGAACGGTATGCGAAATCGTGGGCGGCGAACTCTACCAGGAGTCGGGCCGTCACAACACCGACATCACGGTGGAATACTACGACAGGGCCATCGGGGGCAAGACGGCCGCCCTCTTCCGTCTGGCCTGCCTGACCGGGACCCACCTGGGGGCGGCCTGCGCCGACCGGGAAGGGACCGCGCGGGTCCAGGCCCTGGAAGGGGTCGCGCGCACCTTCGGGGAGAACCTGGGCATGGCCTTCCAGATCATGGATGACATAGAGGATTTCGATGTGGCCCATGACACGGGCAAGCCCAAGCTTGAGGACATCAGGGACGGCATCTACACCCTTCCCGTCCTCCTGGGGCTGCAGGAGGACCCCTCCTTCAAGGACCTCCTCGAAAGGGACCGCCCCGGCGAGGTGTTGGGCTACCTGCAGGCCCATGCCACCCTGATCGGCCGGAGCAGGCAGGCGGCCGACTCCTACCTTGACAGGGCCGAGGGGGCCCTGGAGGATCCCGCGATGGACCCGGGAGTGACCGGGGTACTGAAAGACATGGTCTGCCTCCTGCATGCCCACAACCGGGGCGGGGAAGGGAATCGGCCGGACGGGGGCGGTTTCGGCGGCGGAAAGGCATGAAAAAGGGGCTGTGACGGACGGCTGTCCGCCACAGCCCTGAAATCAGACGGTGCCACGGGGGCACAGGACCAGGCGGTCTACAAGACCACGTGGCCTGCATTCACCCCGTCACCGCAGCCCTGCCGGCCTCCACGGGACCACCATCCAGTCCGTGGTCGGGGACCGACCTGACCTTGTTTGTTGGTTGTGGTCCGGTGGCGTCCCGGCCCTCCGGGGCAGGACCCCGGCGCAGATGACCGCCCACCGTG
>NZ_JBANDZ010000002.1:0-68167 GCF_037963085.1 Bifidobacterium favimelis
CGCCGCCCCAACACTCACAACAAGGGGGCCGGGCCCGCCACACGCGGACCCGGCCCCCAACCACACCCACACACAAACTCTGATTATCTCGAACTTCTGCGGTCACTTGTGATGCCGCTTCTTCTTAGGATTCTTCCTTTCGCGTTTCATCTGAGTCTGTTTCATTGCAGTCTGTTTCATCTCAGTCCCTTTCATGTTGTGAGACCGGAGCCGCCTACATCGGCACGCCCGGCTGAAGACCCATGCCCCCTGTTAGGCTTGAGGGGACGCAACAATCGAAGGAGACGACTGTGAAGAGTATTGAATTGGGCACCTCCGGTGTCAAGGCATCCCGGGTGGCCCTGGGGGCCATGAGAATCGACGACAAGTCCCGCGAGGAGGCGGCTGAGATCATACGTACGGCCCTGGATGCCGGCATCGACTATTTCGACACCGCAGACTGCTACCACGACGGTCTGTGCAGCACCATGCTGGGCCAGGCCTTGAAGGACTGCGGGGTGGACAGGAAGGACGTCGGCATCCAGACCAAGTTCGGCATCTACCGTGACCAGGAGACCAACAAGGTCACCCGCTATGACTTTTCCAAAAAGCACCTCATGGAGGCCATTGAACAGGAATTGGAGAATCTGCAGACGGACTATGTGGACTTCGTCCTCCTGCACAGGCCGGACACCCTGGTCGAGTTGGACCAGCTGGCGGAGGCCTTCAACGAACTCCAGTCTTCCGGCTGTGTCCGGCATTTCGGCGTCAGCAATGTCAACCCCATGCAGGTTGAGCTCCTTCAGAGCGGTCTGGACCAGAAGCTGCAGGTGAACCAGCTCCAGTTCGGTCTGGGTCATACGGGCATGATCCGTCAGGAAATCCATGTGAACATGGCGGACGAGGCCAGCCTGGACCATGACGGGGGAATTCTGGCTTACTCCCGGCTCAAGCACATGACCATTCAGGCCTGGAGCCCCTTCCAGAGCGGGAAGGGCGACGGGGTCATCATCGACAACCCGAAGTTCCCCGAACTGAACGACTGCCTTGGGAGGGTGGCCGAGAGGCATGGGGTCAGCAAGAATGCGATCGCCGTCGCCTGGATACTCCGCCATCCGGCCGGAATGCAGGTCATCATCGGGTCGATGACGCCCTCCAGAATCAAGGAGATGGCCTCTGGCGCCGATGTGGAGCTGACCGCCGAAGAGTGGTATGAGCTCTACGTGAGCGCCGGCAACGATGTCTTCTAAAGTTTAAAGCTCCCGGGCTCCGGCACCTGCCGGGCCCGGGAGCCGTTCGGCTCCACGCCGACAGGTGTGGGGTCGGACGAATCGTGGCCTCTTGCCGGGGATCCGGTCGGGAGGACTGATATAACTGATGGGGAAAGGACGTCCCCATAGTTTCAAGGTCAGCCACGATGCACTATTTCACTCCCCGCCGTTGCCCCGGCAGCGCCAAGATCATGTACCATGATCAGGCCAAGGCCGCCAAGGCGGCGGAGCGCAGTTACATCGAGAGGGGGACCAGGCTCTGGGTCTACCGCTGTGGAATCTGCGGGAGCTGGCACCTGACCAGTCATGACCCCTCCCTCTATGACCCTGCCATCCGTGAAGGAGGGCGCAGGGCCAAGCCCCGTTCACGCAAGCGGGGCTACAAGCCACGCCGTCGCTGATGCCGCTCCGCGCCGCCCGGCGGTTCCCGTGGAACCGGGAATGCCGTGGACGGAAGCGCCAGGGCCTGGGAACAGGGTCCATGAACCGTGCTCAACGGTCCAAGTGGAAGCCCTGCCGTTGTATGGAGGGGAGCATGGGTTCGTGGGCTGCCCCAGGGTTCACGGCCTGGTCGGCGATGATTTCGCTGAAGGACCTGCGGGGTGCGTCCATGTGCCGGATGTCCATGTAGTAGCGCTTGACCACCTGGTCGAAATCGGCCAGGGCCCGCCCTGCCCGCTCGTCCTGTGTCCTCCCCTCTGCGTCCAACTCGGGGTAACGGTTCTCGAAGATCTGGGCCGGCGGGTCCATCCTGGGTTTGAGGTCAGGTTCCTGTCCCGGGTGGCCGATGGCCAGTCCCAGTACCGGGTAGACCAGCGCCGGCAGATGGAGGAGGTCGATCAGGGCGTCCACGTCGTTGATGACGCTGCCCAGAATGACACAACCCAGGTCCAGCGAGTTGGCGGCAGTCTCCATGGCGTGGAGGGCCAGGATGGCATCGTTCTGTCCCTGGAGGAAGACGTACCCAGTGTTGAAGATGAACCGATCGGAGGAGGTGTCGACCCCCTGGGCGCCCGCCAGATGGGCGTTGCGCCTTTCATCGATGAGGAAGACGTAGAGGAGGGGGGCCTGGGCGATGTAGTCCTGATGGCCCAGTTGTGCGAGCCTTCCGGCCACTTCGGGGTCGGTGACCCTGATTGCGGACCAGTCGTTGAAGTAACGGCTGCTGGCCGCATGCTGGGCCGCCCTCTCCAGGGCCTCGACCTCGCCTTCGCTGACGGGCTGGTCGGTGAAAGCCCTGATGGACCTCCTCTTCATCAGGGTCCGGATGGTCTCATTCGTCGCCATGGCGGCCCTGGCCCCGCCCGGCGTGTTCTCGTTTGCGAAAGATGCGGTTGTCATGGGGCTCATTGTGCCGTCAGGGGCCGGTTGGCACAAGCGGCACGAATCACATTATCGCTGTCAGCTGTTTTCAGTCCTTGCTGCGTTGATGGCGGCGGTCCACCAGGGCCTGGGAACCCCGATCGATAAGGCCCGAGACCAGCGCGGTCAGGGCGGCGGAGAGCACGGCGAAGGCCAGGCTGGCCACGGTACCCTGCTTCTGCTCCTCCTCGGACCGGATGCCCCCGTTGCGCTTGGTCTGGGCCCTGTCCCAGACCGATTGGAAGATCTTGCCGGCCAGGTAGCCGGCCAAGGAGGGCAGGACGACCTTGATGATTTTGTCTGTAAGGGAATCGGGATCGGATTCTGCTGAAGAAGTCATGTCACGCACCTTGTCATCTATCGCGTGGAAACGTTCGACGATGGCATCGGCACCGTCGCTGGAAAATCCACCTGTATCGGTCATGGTCCCATTATCCCACACGGCAGCCCCTGATGGCCTATTGGCGGGGTTCCCGGCCGTTTCGGTTCCGGACGTGGCGGATGCAGTCGGTCGGCCTGGAGTCAGAAGGGTAAAGTGGAGGCATGACAGTTTCACAGCCAACTGCGAGCGAAGAAGCTCGGCGCAAGGGAAGCGTGGTCTTGCTGCGTCACGGTCAGACCGCATGGAGCCTGTCGGGCCAGCACACCGGGAAAACGGACATTCCTCTCACCCAGGAAGGGCGGATTCAGGCCCTGGAGGCGGGCGAACGCCTCAGACAGGCCTTTCCGGCGGGGTTCAAACCTGGATTCGTATACGCCAGCCCCATGGGGAGGGCGCAGGAAACGGCCCGCCTGGCCGGCTTCGACCAGCCGATCATATGGGACGACCTGGCCGAGTGGGATTACGGCCGGGCGGAGGGAAGGACCCGGCAGGAGATATCCAGGTTGGAGGGGCGGGAGTGGAACCTCTGGCGTGATGGGACCGAAGCCCTGGGTTCCGACTTGGATGGGACCTGGCAGGATGTCCTCCCTTCGGGCGAGCGGGTGACCGTCAGGAACGGGCCGGGGGAGACTTTGGACCAGGTGGCCGCACGCGCGGGCAGGTTGGTGGCCAGGCTGGAGCCCCTGGTCGATCAGGGGTGCCAGGTCCTCCTGGTGGGGCATGCCCATATATTGAGGATCCTTACGACCCAATGGCTGAGCCTGCAGGCGGCCGATGCCCGCAAGCTCCGTCTGGACACGGCCCACTTCGGCGTCCTCTCCCGGTACAAGGGCGACAGGGTCATAGAGCGCTGGAACTGCTGAAGCCCGCATACACGGCACAATTGGCCGCCGTCGGCCAGCCCTGTTGACGCCCCTGCGCATGCCCCCCGGCGGGACGCTTTGTACGATTCTGTATGACAATGTTTGCATTCGTTCGATTTTCCGGTTTCTGACCCGCCCGGACAGGTTCCGGCGGCGGTTCCTGAATGGTCGGATCACCGGCCGCCCGGCTTCTTGCCGTACTCGGCTCCGGCGAGGCCCCCGTCTGAGCGCCAGGGCCGCAGGCTTCCCACCAGGGGGCCGGTTCCCTCTTTGCCGAGTCGGCAGTAGGCGTTCCTCCCTCCTCCCCCTTATCTGCGACCGCCTGATCTGTCGGACTGCCTCAGGCCTGTCTGCCGGTGACCGTTGCGGTCGCAGGTGTGGTGCGGCCTCCGGGATGGGCTTTGGCCGGCTTCGTTTTTCAGGCGGGCCGTCCGCCACCCCGATTTGCGCCACCCCGATATGTTGCGCTATAATGACAACGATTGCATTAATCGGAGGCCGGTTGATGGAATCGGCAATGAGAGGAAATGAAACAGGAGAGGTCAACGATGACTATTGACAAGAGAGTAATCGGTCTTTCGGCTGCGGTGGCGCTTTTGGTCGGCGGTCTCGCCGGTTGCGGCGGTTCCGGCTCCGGCAAGGAGTCCGGCGGCGGCGAAAAGAGCGCACAGGCCGTGAAGCTGACCGTGTGGAGCCCCCAGGAGGACCAGAAGGACTCATCCTCCTGGCTTCCCAAGATGGAGGCGGCCTTCGCCAAGGCCCATCCCGAGTACAAGATCACCTGGAAGAACGCGGTCGTCGCCGAGGGTGACGCTGGCACCACGGTCAAGCAGGACCCCAGCGCCGCCGCCGACGTCTTCATGTTCGCCAACGACCAGTTGGGCACCCTGGTGGAGTCCGATGCCATAGGCGAGCTGAGCGACACCGCCAAGGCCCAGATCAAGAAGCAGGACAACCAGGAGATGATCGACTCCGTCACCAGCAAGGGCAAGGAGTATGGGGTCCCCTACACCGGCAACGTCTGGTTCATGTACTACAACAAGAGCAAATTCAGCGCCGAGGACGCCAAGTCCCTGGACACCCTCCTGAGCAAGGGCAAGGTCTCCTTCCAGCTCAACAATTCCTGGTACCTCCCCGCCTTCTATACGGGCAACGGGAGCACACTCTTCGGACCCAACGGGACCGATGAGTCGGCGGGCATCGACTTCGGCGGCGCAAAGGCCGCTGATGTGACCAAGTACCTGGTGGGCCTGAAGGCCAACCCCAACTTCGTGCTCGACCAGGACGGCGCCGGACTGGCCGGCCTGGGCAACGGGAGCGTGGATGTCCTCTTCTCCGGTTCCTGGGACGCCGAGAACGTCAAGAAGGCCCTGGGCGACAACTTCGCCGTGGCCAAGCTCCCCACTTACAACCTCAACGGGAAGCAGGTCCAGATGAAGGCCATGGCCGGTTCCAAGGCCGTGGGTTACAACCCCAACACCAAGAATCCCAAGGCCGCCTCCGAGTTCGCCGCCTTCCTGGGCAGCACCGAGGCCCAGAAGGCCCATTACGAGATGCGTGACATCATCCCCACCGACCAGGAGTTGATGAAGGACTCCAAAATCAGCTCTGATGCCGTGGCCGTGGCCCAGAACGACACTCTGAACGACACCTCGGTACTTCAGCCCACCCTGGCCGGCATGGCCAACTTCTGGACCCCCTGCGAGAACTTCGGCAATGCCATCGTCAACGGCGATGTCAACGCCGACAACGCGGCAGCCAAGACGGAAGACTGGAACGCCGCCTACAAGAAGTAAGGACCCTTCCGCCCCTGGCGGATCGGACCTGAACGATGCGGAACCGGGGGAGGGGCCATGCGGCTCCCTCCCCCGGCCGGGATTGCGGGCTTTACGATCATGACACACAAATCACATCTGCATGCGGCCGGACCGGCGGTCCGGCGCAAGGTGGTGCAGGGAGAGGGCAGGCCATCGCCTTACACCCTCCGTGCCGCTCTGACACGGGGTGACCTCTTCACCCACCTGTCCTTCCTGGTCTTCGGCCTGGGCAACCTGGTGCGCCGTCAGTACCTCAAAGGGGTGCTCTTCCTGGCCGGGGAGATCGGTTTCATCTACTTCATGGTGGACAAGGGGGCCGCCAACATAGGCGGCCTGTTCAAGCTGGAGGGCAACAAGCAGACCAAGGTCAAGGTGGACGGCTTCTGGGTCTACAAGGCCGGCCAATCCTCGGTCATCCTCCTCCTGTACGGCATAGCGACCGTGGTCCTCTGCCTGGTGTTCCTTTACTGGTGGTCCCTGGCGGTCCGCAGCGCCTACAAGGCCCAGGTGCTGGCCCGGAGCAAGGGCAGGGCTCCCACCCTGCGGGAGGACCTGCACGACCTCACCGATGGGCATGCGCAGACCTCGCTCATGTTCCTGCCGGTCGTGGGCATCCTGGTCTTCACGGTCCTGCCGTTGATCTTCATGATCAGCATGGCCTTCACCAGCTATGATTCCCGCCATGTCCTCCATTTCAACTGGGTGGGGCTGGATAACTTCGCCAAGATCTTCGGCAACGGGGCAGGCGACGTCAACTTCCGCCTCTTCATGTCCGTCCTGGCCTGGACCCTGATCTGGGCATTCTTCGCGACCTTCCTCAACTACTTCCTCGGCATGTTCATGGCCATACTGATCGACCGGCCGGGCACCAGGGGGAAGGGCTTCTGGAGGGCCTGCTTCTCCATGTCCATCGCCGTGCCCCAGTTCGTCTCCCTCCTGGTCATGCACACCATGCTCCAGCCCAACGGGGCGGTCAACCGCCTCCTGCAGGGGTGGGGCTGGATCTCCGGGCCGCTGCCCTTCTTCACGGATGCCACCTGGGCCAGGGTCACGGTCATCGTCGTCAACCTCTGGGTGGGCATCCCCTTCACGATCATGCAGGTCACCGGGATCCTCCAGAACATACCTTCCGAGCTCTACGAGGCCGCCAAGCTGGACGGGGCCAACGCCTGGCAGAGGTTCATGAACGTGACCATGCCCTACATGCTCTTCGTCATGACCCCCTACCTGATCACGACCTTCACGGGCAACGTGAACAACTTCAACGTGATCTACCTCCTGTCCGGGGGCTCCCCGACACCGGTCGGGGCCTCCGCAGGCAAGACGGACCTCCTGATCACCTGGCTCTACAAGCTGACGGTCGACAAGAACAACTACAACCTCGGGGCCGTCATAGGCATCCTGACCTTCATCGTCCTGGCGGTGGTCTCCCTGATCACCTACAGGAACAGCGGGTCCTATAAGAACGAGGAGGGATTCCGGTGAGCATGAGCAAGCCCCTTGAATCGGGGAAATCACGCCCTGGGCGCGGAACCGGTGCCATGGAGTCCATGACGGTGCGCAGGAGGGTGGGCGACGTGGCCACCCATATCTTCCTGGCGGTCATGGCGGTCATCTGGCTCCTGCCCATCGCCTGGGTCCTGGCCGAGAGCTTCAACGCCAACCCGGCCCCCTTCTCCAGCACCTTCTTCCCGACCGAATACACCCTTGACAACTACACCCAGCTCTTCCGGCAGCGAGACGTCCTGAACTTCCCCAAGATGTTCCTGAACACCCTGATCATCGCCATCTTCGTCTGCCTGATCTCGACCTTCTTCGTGCTCAGCGTCGCCTTCTGCATGAGCCGGCTGCGCTTCCGCTTCCGCAGGGTCTTCATGAACGGGGCCCTGATCCTGGGCATGTTCCCCGGCATCATGTCGGTGGTGGCCATCTACTTCATCCTCAAGGCCCTGGGTCTGACCACCAGCGGGATGACCAACCTGGCCCTGATCCTGGTCTACTCGGCAGGCAGCGGGGCGGGCTTCTACGTGATGAAGGGGTACATGGACACGATCCCCATGTCCCTGGATGAGGCCGCCTACCTGGACGGTTGCACTCGCTGGCAGGTCTTCACCAAGATCATCCTGCCGATCTGCCGGCCCATGATCGTCTACCAGGTCATCACCTCCTTCCTGACGCCCTGGTTGGACTTCGTCCTGGCCAAGGCCATAGCCCGCACCCAGGAGAACTACACGGTCTCACTGGGTCTGTGGATGATGCTGCAGAAGGAGTACATCAGCGACTGGTACGCCCGGTTCGCGGCCGGGGCCGTCTGCGTCTCGATCCCGATTGCTATCCTCTTCATAGTCATGCAGAGGTTCTATCAGGAATCGATGTCGGGGTCGGTCAAGGGCTGACGGAAGGCCCGGTTCAGCCTGATGGCCGGTTGCGTGCAATCGGACGGGGGCCCCGTGCGCAAACCGCCCGGTCCGGCCGGGTGCCGTCTGCATGAGAGAAAGGGCGGACATCATGCCAAACGGATTCAGCACGGTCTTCTTCGACCTCTATGGGACCCTCCTGGACATCAGGACAGACGAGGACGGCCCTGAGGGGTGGCGCCGCCTGTGGGAGTATTTCCACACCCGCTGCCGCATCTGGGACGACGCTGCCTCGGTCAGGGGGGACTTCAAACGTCTGCTGGCCCCCCTTCAGGCCGAGGCGGACAGGCGTCACGAGGTGGGGGAGGTGGATGTCCGCAAGGTCTTCGCCGGCCTCTTCGACCAGGCCGGTCTGGCCCACAGCCGGCAGGACGTGGATGACCTGGCCTGGTCCTTCAGGAAGGCCACGACCACCCTCCTCAGACCCTACCCGGGTGCTTTCGAGCTCTTGGAGGCCCTGAGGGCGGCCGGATGCCGGGTGGTCCTGGTCAGCAACGCCCAGGCCTCCTATACGGACCCGGAGCTGGATCTGACGGGCCTGCGCCCCCACCTGGACAGGATCTTCCTTTCCAGCGACTGTGGGGTCAAGAAGCCCGATCCGGATTTCTTCCGCATGGCGCTGGACGAGGAGGGCGCGGACCCCGGCAGGACGGTCATGGTCGGCAACGACCGGGGGGCCGACATCGTCGGCGGCAACCGGAGCGGTCTGACCACGGTCTACCTGGCCACCGAGATATCGCCGGGGGGCGACGGCGGTTTCTCCCCCGAGGCCGACCTTTCCCTGGTAGGGGCCGACTACGGCCGGGTCTTCGACCTGGTCACGGGAGGTGCCGCAAGATCGTGACGGAAGAGAGGCCGCGAAGACGATTCGGTGGATTCTCCACCTGGGGGCTCAAGGTGGTTGCCGGTTGCCTCCTGCTGGCGGGGACCCTGTCGACCGCCATGGTCCTGCCCTCGTTGGGGCCCTCCCTCGAGAGTGCCCCTGTGGGCGGACTCACCCTGGCCCTGGCCCTGGAGGCCCTGTCCTGGTGCGCGGTCCCCATCTATGCCTGGCTGGCCTGGACGGGGATGCGCAAGACCACCGGGTTCCCGGCCTACGTCGGCCGCGTGGCCCTGCTGGCCCTGGTCAGCGAGGTCCCCTACGATTTGGCCACCTCGGGCAGACCGTGGGACATGGGTTCCCAGAACCCGGTCATCGGCGTCCTGTGCGCCCTAGTGGTCCTGCGCATGTTGGACTACCTGCAGGACACCATGGGGGGATGGAAGGGGGCGGCGGCCCAGGTGGCCGTCATCGCCGCCGGATTGGCCTGGATGTGGCTCCTCAAGGTGGGGGTCCGTCTGGGCCTGGTCCAGGAGGGGGTCCTCCTCCTGCTCTACTGCCTGGCCTTCCGGTACCTGGACCGGAACGAGAACACGATGATGCTGGCTGCCACCCTGGTGGGGCTGGCCGGCCTGATGATCCCCTCCATGGGGCTCTTGGCCGTGCATTACCGCAACGACAAGCTTGGGAGTTGGCCCTCATGGGCCAAGTGGGTGTTCTACCTGCTTTACCCCATGCACCTGCTGGTGTTCGCCCTCATATAAGGGCGGCCGCTTCCAGGTGCCCAACAGGATCAATGTGAAAAGGAATTGGATATGGATGTGAACGGGACGCCCGATGTCGAACAGGTCGATGCCGGGGGTGAGTCGGAGGGTCCGGAAAGGCTGCGTCGCCCCCTGATCAGGCTGGCCAAGGCATACGGGGTGGCCACCTCCTACACGGGACAGCAGGGGGAGTTCCACCGTATAGACGATGACGTGTTGGTCAGTGTCCTGGCCGCCCTCGGAATAGATGCCTCCACCCCGCAGAAGATTGATGCCGCCGTCAACAGGGCCGAGGAGGTGGGGGCGACCAGACTCTGCCCGCCCACGGTCCTCCAAGTGGAGGGGGAGGAGACCTCCGTGACCCTGCCGGGCGCATCCGACCAGGTCAAGGTCGGTCTCACCCTGGAAGATGGAAGCACCTACAGGGGGAAGCTGGGGGTCGGAAGGGCCGGCGGTCCGTCAGCCCCCCTGGCGCTGACCCTGCCCGTCGGAATCCCCATCGGCTATCACATCATCCACATCGAGGATGGCGAGCGGATGGCCGACGCGACCCTGATGGTCTCCCCCCGGCGGATCCCCCTTCCCGACAGTCTCCTGGACCACCGCAGGTGGGGCTGGACAGTCCAGCTCTATTCGGTGCGCTCGCACAGGTCCTGGGGGGTGGGCGATTATGCCGACCTCTCCCTCCTCCTGAGCGAGGCGGGGGAGAAGACCGGAGCCGATTTCATGCTGATCAACCCGGTCCATGCGGCAGAACCGGTGACCCCCCTGACCCCCTCCCCCTACTTCCCGGACTCCCGTGAGTTCCTCAACGCCTCCTACATCCGTCCCGAGGAGATACCTGAATACGACGGTCTGGCCCCGGAGGACCGATCCCGTGTGGATGCCCTGAAAGACAAGGCGGCGGCGGGCAACCGGAACCCGGACTTCCTGGATCGCGATGCCATGTGGGAGGCCAAGCGACAGGCCCTTGAAATCGTCTTCTCCCAGGGGCTGACGGATGCCGGCAGGCGGGAGGGCTTCGAGGCCTTCAAACGCGCCGGCGGGGCCGAATTGGATGCCTATGCCCTATGGTGCACCGCCTACCAGTGGTGGGGAGCCCCCCGGGACGAGGGTGACTCCTGGTTCACCAGGTACGGTCCCTCGTCGCCCAGGGTGAAAGCCCTGGCCCGGGAGCACCCGGAGACCGTCGAGTTCAACCGCTGGCTCCAATGGGTGGCCGAGGAACAGCTGGGGCAGGCCCAGCTGGCGGCCCGCCGCTCGGGCATGTCCATCGGCCTCATGGAGGACATGGCCGTGGGCGTGGATCCAGTGGGTTCAGACGTGTGGTCCCACCCGGAACTCTTCGCCGGAGGGGCCACGGTGGGCGCCCCGCCGGATTTCTTCAACCAGCAGGGGCAGAACTGGCTCCAGCCCCCCCTCAACCCCATCACCCTGGAGGAGACCGGTTATGAGGCGTACCGCCGCCTGGTGCATGGCATGTTCTCCCACTGCGGGGCCATCAGGGTGGATCATGCGCTGGGGCTTTTCAGGCTCTGGTGGATTCCACGCGGGCAGAGCGCTGCCCGCGGCACCTATGTGACCTACCGCCACGATGCCATGTTGGCCGTCCTGGCCATCGAAGCCACCCGGGCCCATGGGGTGGTCATCGGGGAGGACCTGGGCGTGGTGCCCCCCCATGTGGCCAGCGCCCTGGCCGGAAGGGGGGTTCTGGGGACCATCATCGAGTGGTTCGAGCAGGAGGACGGCGTCTTCCGGGACCCGGCCACCTACCGCCGTTATGCCCTGGCGGCCGTGACCACCCACGACATGCCTCCCACCGCCGGCTACCTGGACTATGAGCAGGTCAAGGTCCGTGACCGTCTCCACCTCCTGACCCAGCCTGTGGAGGAGTTCCAGGCGGCGGCCAGGAGGGAGCACGAGGGGATGATGGACTTCCTGGTCAAGGGGGGCTGGTTGGACGCCTCCGCCTTGGAGGATGAACGGGCCCATGAGCAGGAGATCGTCGAGGCCATGCACCGGGCCCTCCTGCGCTCGCCCTCCCTTCTTCTGGCCGCCTCACTGGCGGACGGTGTCGGAGAGAGGCGCACCCAGAACCAGCCCGGGACCGTGGATGAGTACCCCAACTGGAGGGTCCCCCTGGCTGACGGGGACAGGAACCCGGTCTATGCCGAGGACGTTTTTTCATCCCCGCGAGTGCAATCGTTGTCAAAGGTCATGCGGGGAGGGGAGGACCTGGCCCGGCGGGCGGGGTGAGACCCCGATTGTCGGGCCGGCCGGCGGGGTTGGCCCCGCCGGCTCCCTACAGGGCCATGACGGCGAAACTCTGCCCCTTCAGAATCAGGGAGTCCTGGGACAGGCCGGTGTTGAGCGTGATCAAGGGGCGGGCCGTCCGGCCGTCGGCCCCGGCGCCGACCAGGTCCAGGGGGAGGGTTTCCTCCTGGCGGCCCGGGTTGAGGGCCACCAGGAGGCGGTCACTTCCCTGTGAGCGGGTGTAGGCGAAGGAACGGCCCTGACGGGGAGCGTGGACGACGGCGAAGTCGGCGCCGGGCCGGAGGGCCTTGTTCCCCTTTCTCAGGGCCGTCAGCTGCCTGACGAAGGTCAGGAGCGAGTCGGGGTCTCCCTCCTGCTCCGCCACCGTGGGGGCGCCGGGCTCCAGGTCCACCGGCAGGTAGAGGTCGGTCGGGTCGGCCTGCGAGAACCCCTTGTTGGCGGACCCGTCCCACTGCATGGGGGTGCGGGATCCGGTCCGGTTGTAGCCGCCCTCCTTGGTGGGCAGGTCCCTGTATCGCATGCCGATCTCGTCCCCGTAGTAGATGAAGGGGACGCCCGGCATGGTCAGGAACATGCCATAGGCCACCTTGATCTCCTCCGTCGTCAGGCGCGGGGCCAGACGGGGGGTGTCATGGTTGCAGGTGATGAAGCAGAAACTTCCCAGGTCCCGGCTGCGCAGGTACTGGGGGATGTAGTCGGCCAGGAAGCCTGATATGCCGGTGCCGCTGTCGGCCTTGAAATAGCTGGAGTCATCGCCCCCTGCCAGCTCGTCCTCGGTGTTCCTGGCCAGGCGGTTGTAGCCGTTGGGCTTGCCCTCCCACCTCCAGTTCAGGTAGAAGTCCATGTCGAAGCCTGCCTTGAGCGACTGCCATGGCTTGCCCCACTCGGAGACGAAGGCCGCCTGGGGGAATTCCTCCCTGATCGGCTCGAAGAGACGGTGCCAGGTGTCTGTGGTGGCCGTCTTCTCCTCGTCGTCGTTCTTGACCAGGGAGTCGGCCATGTCCACCCGGAAGCCGTCGCAGCCCCGGCTCAGCCAGAAACGCATGACATCGACCATGGCCTGCCGGGTGGCTGTGGGACCGGGGTCGTCTGGTGACTGTTGCCAGGAGCGGTCGCGGGAGGCGAACCCATAGTTGAGAGCCGGCTGGCACTTGAAGAAGTTGAGGATGTAAGCGGCGTCGCGTGGGGCTTCACCCCCTATGAAGGGCATGCCCGGGTATCCTTCGAAGGAACTTCCCGTCCAGATGTAGCGGTCGGAGTACTCGTTGCGCCCCGCCTGGCCGCTGTTTGCGAACCAGCGGTGCTCTTCGCTGGTGTGTCCGGGGACCAGGTCCAGGAGGACGTGGATGCCCCGCCGGTGGGCCTGCTCGAAGAGGTCGACCAGGTCCTGGTTGGTGCCGTAGCGGGGGGCCACCCGGGTGTAGTCGCGCACGTCGTAGCCTGCGTCCTTGAAGGGTGAATCGAAGCAGGGGTTGATCCACAGGGCGTTGCAGCCCAGAGAGGATATGTAGTCCAGTTTGTCGGTGATGCCGGGGATGTCCCCGATGCCGTCGCCGTTGCTGTCGTAGAAGCTCTGGGGGTAGATTTCGTAGAAGACGGCCTCGTCCAGCCATGAGGGTGTCTGGTGCATATGCGCTCCGTTTTCCTTGCCCGACCTTCGTCGGTCTGTCAGTATGGACCATGCCCATGCTAGGGACCGACGATGACAACGATGGCGGAATCCGGCCGGACGCTCCCGACCGGCATGAACTCCCGGCAGAAGGCTGGCTGAGCCTGCTGTTTGCAAAGGAAGGCAATGGGTTGAATGGTATGACGGCACCGGATTGCCACCTTGGTTTGCCGTGTGTATGATAACGTATGCAATATTGGGCCAATGCAGGAGGAGCGGACGATGACGGCTGTGCATCGTGCCCTGTCCGCAGCAGGACCCACAGGTCATGCCAGACTTGATTCAGGCAAGACGGATACAGAAAGTACAAGGGAGTTGCCAGCGATGGTCAAGAAAACCGCACCCCGTTCCCAGATGACGTCCGAGGAGTTCGCCCGGGCCGTACGCGAACGGCTGGAGCATATGCAGGGGGTCGCCCCCTCATCCGCCTGCGTGGACGATGTCTACCAGGCCGTGGTCGCCGTGGTCCGCGACCACCTGATGGATTCCTGGCTGGCCACCAAGGACATGATGGTCCATGGGTCCACCAAGGCCGTGGGCTACCTGAGCGCCGAGTACCTCCTGGGGAGCCAGCTGCCCAACTCCCTGCTCAACGCAGGCCTGACGGACCAGTTCGAACAGGGGGTGCGCTCGCTGGGATTCGATCCGGAGCAGGTGATCGAGGCCGAGCACGAACCCGGCCTTGGCAATGGCGGACTGGGCCGCCTTGCCGCCTGCTACATCGACTCCCTGGCCTCGTTGGGTGTGCCCGCTTTCGGCTATGGGATCCATTACCAGTACGGCATCTTCGAGCAGTCCTTCGATGGGCAGGGCCGGCAGGTGGAGCATCCCGACTACTGGCTGGCCGGGGGCGATCCCTGGGGTCATGAGGACCTGAACCGCTCCCGCCGCGTCTCCTTCGGCGGTCGGGTGGTCCAGGAGGGCGGCCGCAGGGTCTGGGAGCCCGCATGGTGCGTCAAGGCGGTTCCCGTGGACTACCTGGTCCCCGGTTATGCGTCCGGAAGGGTCAACACCCTGCGCCTGTGGGAGGCCCGCTCGTACGATGAGTTCGACCTGGAGACCTTCAACCGTTCTGACTATCTCGGTGCGGTGAAGCCGCAGGTGGAGGCGGAGACCATCAGCAAGGTCCTTTACCCCGAGGACTCCACCCTCGAGGGCAAGACCCTGCGTCTGGAGCAGCAGTACTTCTTCGTGGCGGCCTCCATAGCCGATGCCATCGCCACCTTCTACCCCGGTCAGGACCACCCGGACCTGGCCACCCTCCCCGACAGGATCTGCTTCCAGCTCAACGACACCCACCCGGTGATCGGGATTCCAGAGCTGATGAGGGTCCTGATCGATGACTATGGCTATGACTGGGATGCCGCCTGGTCGATCACCACCAGGACCTTCAACTACACCTGCCATACCCTCCTGCCGGAGGCCCTGGAGGAATGGTCGGCCGAACTGATCGGCAGCCTCCTGCCCCGTCATCTGGAGATCATCCGCGAGATAGACCGTCGCTTTGTGTCCGATCTGGCCTCCCGTGGGACGGGGACGGACCAGGTGGACAGGATGAGGATCGTCACGGCCGGGCCGGACCCCAAGGTCCGCATGGCCTACCTGGCCACGGTGGGAGGTTCCTATGTCAATGGGGTGGCCGAGCTCCACTCCCGCCTCCTCAAGGAGGTGACGCTGAAGGACTTCAGCCAGGTCTTCCCGGACAAGTTCATGAACGTGACCAACGGTGTGACCCCCCGCCGTTTCGTCCGTCTGGCCAATCCCGGCCTGTCCGACCTGATCACCGAAGGTCTGGGCACGGATGCCTGGGTGGCCGACCTGGACCTGCTCAAGGGCCTGGAGCCCCTGGCCGACGACCCCGCCTTCGTGGACCGTTTCATACAGGTCAAGAGACAAAACAAGGAGGACTTTGCGGCCTACTCCCGCCGCCGTTACGGTTTCGAACCCGATCCGGACACCATGTTCGACTCGATCGTCAAGCGTCTGCATGAGTACAAGCGCCAGTCGCTGAAGATTTTGGCCGTCATAGCCCAGTACGCCGCCATCAAGGACGGGACCGCCGATCCGGCCGGAATACTGCCCCGCACGGTCATCTTCGGCGCCAAGGCCGCCCCGGGCTACGCCATGGCCAAGCTGACCATCCGCCTGATCAACAACGTGGCCAGGGTCATCGACTCCGATCCGGAAACAAGGGGCCTGCTCAGCGTCTTCTACCCTCGGAACTACAACATCGAACTGGCCGAGCACCTGATCCCCGCCACCGACCTGGACGAGCAGATATCCCAGGCCGGCAAGGAGGCCAGCGGGACCAGCAACATGAAGTTCGCCTTGAACGGGGCCCTGACCGTGGGCACGCTGGACGGGGCCAACGTGGAGATCCGCGAGAGGGTGGGTGCCGGGAACTTCTTCCTCTTCGGCCTTGAGGTGCCCGAGGTGACCAGGCTCTACGAGGAGGGCTACGACCCACGCTCCTATTACGAGGCCGACCGCAGGCTGAAGACCGCCGTCGACATGGTGGCCTCAGGGGTCTTCTCGGACGGCGACCGGGATGCATACAAGCCGCTCGTCCAGGACTGGCTCAACAAGGATTACTTCATGACCATGGCCGACTTCAGCGCCTACATGGACATCCAGTCCACCATAGAGAACGCCTACCGCGACAAGGAGGGGTGGGCCCGCAAGGCCATACTCAACGTGGCCAACAGCGGTTACTTCAGCTCCGACCGGGCCGTGGAGGACTACCTGCGACAGATCTGGCACACGGGGCCGCTCGGACAGGAGTGACCGGGTGGGGGCCGGCCGAGCCGGCGGCCAGACCTGACGGCGGGCAAGCCGGCCGGGCATGCCGCCGGGCCGAAGAAGGCGGCCGGACCCACGGGTCGGAATGGGGCCGGGCGGGTCGATGAAAGGTCCGCCCGGCACCCGCCCGGTTTTCAGGGACGGTCCGGTCCCCGCCCCGGTGCGGTCGTCAGCGGTCTGCAGGTGGCTGGGTGGTCTCCCGGAGCACCAGGTGGGTGGGGAACATTTCGAAGGGTTGGTCCGGCCGGCCGCCCTCAATCAGGCAGAGGGTCTTCCTGGCCAACTCGACCCCCATCTCATAGGGCTTCTGCTGGATGGTCGTCAGGCCTATCTCCTCGCTGTAGGTGCTGTCGTCGAATCCCACGATGGATATGTCATGGGGGACTTCACGCCCGTAGTGGTGCAGGCCGTAGAGGACGGGTATGGCAAGGCCGTCGGTCTGGAAGCAGACGGCGGTGGGGGCCGGGTTCAGACTGAGTATCTGGGCCAGGGCCGTGTTGGACGCATCCATACCCGGGGGGCAACGCAGGGAGGTTGTCATGTCGGCGATTCCGGCTTCTTTGACGGCCTCTTCGAACCCTTCCAGGCGTTCGTCGGCCCGATAGCGGAAGGGGGAGCCGTGGCTGGCCCTCACGTAGGCAACCCGCTGGTGGCCCAGGGAGGTCAGGTGGTTGACGGCCAGCTTCATGGACTGCCGGTCGTCCACGTTGACGGACGCATCGAACCGGTCGGTGTTGGGGATGTTGATTCCGACGACGGGGACGTCCATGTTGCCGAGCTTGGCTATCTCCTTGGGGACGATGTTGAAGGAGCAGACCACGACCGCATCGGCGTTGCGTCGCACGGGGAGGCTGGCGAAGAACTCCGCACGGGCCTGGACGGTGTTCATGGTGTAGATGGACAGGTCGTATCCGGCCGGCTGGAAGACGTTGTTGAGGCCGGCGAAGACATGGCTGTTGAACCAGGTGGTGATGCTGTCGCTGATCAGCATGGCTATGCGCATGGACTGGCCTGTCTTGAGGGCAGCTGCTGAACGTGAGATCCTGAAGTCCATGGCTTCGGCCACATCGAGCACCCTCTGACGGGTTTTGGCCGAGACCAGCTGCGGGCGGGTGAAGGACCGGGACACCGTGGAGACCGATACGCCGGCCCTGCGTGCTACATCATGTATCGTGGATTTCACTGTTCTCTCCTCGCTGCCCGCCGGCCCGTCTGACCGGCGCTTGCCCGCCTGCCCGTGACCTTGTCGACCATCCGGCATCGGCGAAAACGATGGCACTCACCCGCATATGTCCGGCTCCCGCCGCCGGAACAGGACCATTGTAGTCTCTGCCGTCTTGCGTGGTCTTGATATAACCCTTCCATTGATGTTACCCCGCCCCGCCGTTCTGTCACGTGATGATTGGAATTGTGCGCGTTTTACTGACCACGTTTGCAATCCGGGGCGGCGACCTTCCTGAGGTCGGGCCCGGCTAGAATGAGTGGCCATGGTCACTCTTCAGGATGTCGCCCACGCCGCCGGGGTGTCGGTTGCCACGGCCTCATGGGCCATCAATGACGACCCCAAGGCCCGCATACCCCAGGCCACCCGTGACAGGGTCCGCAGGGCGGCGGACCGGCTGGGATACCGGCGAAACGCCCTGGCCAGGGGGTTGGCCCGTGGACGGTCCGACCTGATCGGCTTCATCAGCGATGGGGTGGCCACCTCCCCCTTTGCCGGCCAGGTGATCCGGGGGGCCCAGGATGAGGCTTGGAAAAACGGGAAGATCCTCCTCGTGGTCGATACGGGCGGTGACAGGAGGATGGAGGAGAAGGCCTTCGAATTCATGTTGGAACGCCGGGTGGAGGGTGTCGCCTATTCCAGTTGGGTCCACCGCAGGGTCGAGGCCCCTCGGGGTCTGTCCGGCGTGAACACGGTGCTGGTCAACTGTTATGACCGGGAGGGCCGTTTCCCCGCTGTGGTTCCCGATGAGGTCGGGGGAGGGAGGAGTGCCACCCGGCTCCTCCTCCAGGCGGGCCACAGGAGGATTGCGTTCATCAACGCCAGTGCCAGGACGCCGGCCTCCGTCGGCCGGTTGAAAGGCTATCGCCAGGCCCTGTCCGAGGCGGGCGTGGCCTATGACCCCTCCCTGGTCATCCGGGAGAAGGAGGCCGATCAGGAGTCCGGTTACCGGGCCATGCGGGCGGTCATGGCGACCGGAGCCACGGCTGTCTTCTGCCATAACGACCGCACAGCCATGGGGTTCTATGATGCCCTGCGGGAACACGGGCTGAGGGTTCCCGACGACATATCGGTTGTCGGTTTCGACAACCAGGAGGTCATATCCGCCCACCTCCACCCGGCCTTGACGACGGTGGGTCTGCCCCAGTACGACCTGGGCAGGATGGGGATACGTACCCTCCTGACAGGAGGGGGTGCGGCCGCTGACCTCTCGGACGGTACCCGGGCCTGCTCCGGTTCCCAGGCGGGGGCTGATTCTCCATCGGAGCGTGACGGCGATTCCCCGGTGCCCGGTGCCGCCACCGGACCGCCTGCCGAACCTGCCGTCCGCTCCGCCGCCGTCCGCACGGGCTCCCATGGCCCACAGCTGGTGGCCTGCCCCGTCGTCCTGCGGGATTCCATATCCCGGGTGTGACCGCGGTCTGAGGCCCGCCGCCCCGATTGACATCATGGCGGGTGCTTTTATAATGGTTGCTTAACCGCTTAAACAACGAGCGGGCGGCCGGCCGTCCGGGAACCCGAGTGGGGGAGAGGCGGAAATCCGGGCGCGCAGATCGTCGACGATGTGAAAGGCGCAGCATGAACAAGCTCTACTATCAATTCCCCGGCACCTGGTTCGGGGACTGCATGCCCTATGGGAAGGGCGACGAGTTCTTCCTCTTCCACCAGCGGGATGACCGCGACCCGGTCCCCTTCGGCCGGCCCTTCGGGTGGGACCTGGCCACCACAAGGGATTTCGTCCACTACAAGGACTGCGGCACGGCCATCCCCAGGGGGGCAGACGGGGACCAGGACCAGTTCATCTTCGCCGGCAGCGTCTTCGAAGGGCCGGACGGCTACCACGCCTTCTACACGGGCTTCAACCGGGATTACCCGGCCCAGGGCAAGGCCTCCCAGGTCCTCATGCAGGCGGTCAGCCAGGACCTCTACCACTGGCGGAAGTTGGACCAGGCCCCCGCCATCGCCCCCCAGCCCGGCTACGACCCCGACGACTGGCGTGATCCCCTGGTGGTCAGGGACGAGGAGGCCGGCAACTACCTGCTCATCCTGGGTGCCCGTAAGCAGGGTCCCAAGACCATGCAGACCGGCAGGACGGTGAAGTTCACCTCCGACGACCTGGTCCACTGGCGGTTCGAAGGGGACTTCTGGGCCCCCGGCCTCTACACCATGCATGAGATGCCCGACCTCTTCAGAATCGGGGACTGGTGGTATCACATCGTCACCGAGTACAGCGACAGGCACGGCATGACCTACCGGATGTCGCACAGCCTGGACGGCCCCTGGACCGCCCCCGTGGACGATGCCTTTGACGGGAGCGGCTACTACGCGGGCCGTACCTTCGAGCTGGGAGGCAGGCGGGTCCTCTTCGGCTGGGTGGGGACCAAGGCCGGCAACGATGACCGGAACAACTACGAGTGGGGAGGGACCTTCGTCCCCCATGAGGTCTACCAGCGGGAGGACGGATCTCTGGGCGTGCGGCCGGTGGACACCCTCTGGGCGGCCTTCAACACCCGTACCCCGATAAACGATGTCGACATTCAGGCCCCGCACGAGAGGCGTGAGGTGGTCATCGACCCTGATTGCGGGGACCTCTTCTCCTTCGAGGCCGATGTCCGCTTCGCGCCTGGCACCCGTTCCTTCGGCCTGCGCATCCAGGAGGATACCGGGGCCGGCCGGTCCTATCAGTACGACTTCCAGGTGGGTCAGGGGCGCTACCGGTTCGAAGGGTCACCAAATGACCCCTGGTTCACGGTCATGAACATAGGCCTGGAACGCCCGATCGCCCTAGAGGCAGGGCGGACCTACCACCTCCAGTTGGTGGTGGACGACACCATCGCCACCCTCTATGTGGACGGGGTGGCCCTGAATGCCAGGACCTACCGCCCGGGCCGGGCCTTGGGACTCTACGTGACCGAGGGCGGTCTTCAGGCCACGGGGATGAGCGTGGCCAAGGGCCTGCGCCGGTAACGGGGCTGATTCACTTGGCGGGTGCGGGGCTGATGGCCGGCACCCGCCTTCAACTATGCTTGGACTCATTCAGTTTCGACGACAGGGGGCCGGCAAATGACTCAGGGAGAACGGAAGCGAGGGTCGACCAGACACCGCCCGGAGACAGCAAGAAAGCACGAGGCGATAATAAAGGCGGCCTCTGAACTCTTCGGGGAACAGGGGACGGCTAATACCACCCTCCAGGACATAGCGGACAAGATGGGGATGACTCACGCCGGCATTCTCCACCATTTCGGTTCCAAGGAGGACCTCCTCATGGAGGTCCTCAAGTACCGCGACGAGAGGGATCTGGATGAATACGAGAGCCACCACTTGCCTGACGGAATCGATCTTTTCCGCCACCTGGTCAAGACGGCCTTTGCCAACATGGACAGGAAGGGGGCGGTCCTCACCTTCGTGGCCCTCTCCTCAGAATCGGTCACGAAGGACAACCCCGGCCGCGGATACTTCAAAAATCGCTACCGGATGTTGCGAGGTTCCATTATGAACGCGCTGTCCCTGATGATGACCGGTCAGGACGATCCGAATCGCCTGTCACCCGAACTGCACCGTAGAGTGGACCGTGCGGCCGCCTCGGTCCTGGCCGTGATGGACGGGCTCCAACTCCAGTGGCTCCTGGAGCCCGAGGCGGTGAACCTGGGTGAGGTGACCGGGTTCGCCCTCAGGGCTATCGTCCATGCCGTCGTCCATGACGACTCCGAGAAGGAGTTTTAGAAGGTTTTCCGGGTTCGCGGGCCGGGGTCCGAACACGCTTCCAACGGTCGCTCTGCTGCTGCGCCCATCACGAGGGTGTTGAAATTGACAAGATGTCCCCTACGTCTTTATACTGACTTTTACTTACAAACAAGTTAGTAAGTAAATTGTCGGTCGAATAAAGGAGTTCGAAGTGGGGACAATCGTATGGAAGGAAGCGGCCAGTGTCGGCCGCGGACATGGCCGCCTCAAGATGATCAGGGGGGCTGGAGCCCTCCTGGCAATCGCCCTTCTGACGCCTCTGGTCGCCTGCGGGGGGTCGGACAAGGCTGTCGACGCTGACGGAAGGCCTGTGGTCGAGATCCTCTTCGTCAAGCGGCAGGATACGGAGCCGATTGAGAAAATGGGCTGGATCAAAGAAATCGAGAAGAAATGCGGATGCAACATCAAGGTGACTGAATCCAAGGACACCACCTGGAATGACAAGAAGAACTCCGTGTTGGGATCCCAGGACCTCTCGGACATATCCATCCGTGCTTTCGGCTTGAGCGACGTGGCTCAGAACAAGGATCAGTTCGTCAATCTGGGCGATCACCTGGATGCCATGCCCAACGTCAAGGAGCTTTTCAGGCAGTACCCTGATGCCAGGAAGAACAGCGAAAACCTGCAGGGGGAGCTCTATACCCTCCCCTCGGCTCGCCGGCTGCCCGGTTCCGAGACATACGTGCAGTCCGGGCATCATCTCTATATCAACAAGCAGTGGCTGGACAAGCTGGGGCTGAAGGTTCCCACAACCTGGGATGAGCTCTACCAGGTCCTCTTGGCCTTCAAAGAGAAGGACCCCAATGGGAACGGCAAGGCCGATGAAATCCCCTTTGCCATGAAGAAACTGGAGTCTGGAGCACTGGGATGGTATAGCCCCTTCGTGCTCCTCAACTCCACCGGGATGGCCACGCAGCTATCCGGCGGAATCGGCAACCAGGGCCTCTTCGTGGAGGGGGGGAAGGTCGGAAGCATATTGACCGACCCCAGGTTCAAGGATTTGATTGGGTTCCTCAACAAATGCTACAAGGCTGGTTTGATTGCCAAGGATGCCATGACCCAAGACGATTCCAAGTATGAAGCCTCCCTTCAGGGGGATGGCCAAGCGGCGCTTGTCGGCTTCGCCGTCGCCTGGGACAGCACCTCTTTCGGGACCAATGTGCAGAAGCAGTATGAGTCCATTGCCGCCCCCAGGTCCAAAGAAGGGGTCAAGCCCACGTGGGATTACGCCCCCCAGAGTTTCATCACCGGACGGGCGGCCCTGGCCGAGAGCGCAAAGAACAAGGATGCCGCTTACAAGGTGCTCAACGCCATGTACGACGAGCGCATATCGGTGGAGCAGCTCTTCGGCGACATCCCCAAGTACACGGAGGAGACAGGTCAGCATAAGTACTCCCAGAAGGAGGTCAAGACCGATATCAACTACACGCCCTTCCTCGATGACAACGGCCTCTTCTGGCAGCGCAAGGACGTGGAGGTCAAGACGCATAACGCCATGGATTTCCTTTCGGTCGAAGATAAGGCGCAGAAACCCAACTATGACAATGTGGACACCAATACCATGATCATGCCTTCCTATGTCCAGTTGCCAGACGAGGATCAGGCCACCTTCGCCAACAACACCACCGCCGTCTTCAATTATGCGGTCCCGGTCATCGCCAAGTGGATCGCCGAAGGGGTGTCTCAGGCGGACTGGGAGACCTTCACCGGTCAAGTCGGCAAGCTGGGGGCGGACTCCAACAACAGAATCTGGCAGAAGGCCTACGACACCTACAAGGCCAAGTACAAGACCTTCTGAACTCTTCAAGTCGCGCCCGGCACGGGGAGGATTGGACGGGCTGTGCCGGGCCGGGAAGAGTCATGGGGCTGGCAAGGGACAAGGGACGGTTGCATAGCATGACAGAACAAGAGGGTTCAGTCGAAGCCCACGGCGGCGGTCGCATCCCCTCCGGGCACAGCAGGGGGGTGCCGGCGGGCACCGATGAACGGAAGCGGTCGGTGCGGCCAGGCGTCAGGCGCGTCTGGCCTGGGCGAAGGGAATTGCCGGCCGGGCCTGAGGGGGCCCGGCCGGGGCCCACGGCACGCCTGGTGGCGCACTTCCGCCGTTACTGGCAGCTCTGGCTGATGAGTCTGCCGGCCATCTGCTTCATCGCTCTTTTCTCCTACGTCCCCATGTATGGAATCCAGCTGGCCTTTCGGAAATTCAAGGCCAGCAAGGGGCTGACCGGAGGGGACTGGGTGGGCTTTGCCTACTTCCGTCAGTTCTTCGCCAACCCCATGTTCAAGTCGCTGATAGTCAACACCGTTCGAATCAGCCTATGGACCCTGGTCATGGGATTCATCGCCCCGATCATCCTGGCCCTCCTGATCAACCAGATAAGCGGTCCCAGGACCAAGAAGTTTGTGGAGTCGCTCACTTACACCCCTCACTTCATATCGACGGTGGTCATCGTCTCCATGATCAACATCTTCCTGACGCCGAGCACCGGCATAGTGGGGAGGTTCTTCGGCGATGCCAACCTTCTGGCGTCCCCGAGTTTCTTCACCCCGATTTACTGGATCACCGAGGTCTGGCAGCACGTGGGTTGGAACGCCATCATCTACTTGGCAGCCTTGTCCTCGGCCGACCCATCCCTGTACGAGGCCGCCAAGGTGGATGGTGCCGGTCGGCTCAGGCTTATCCGTTACATCGACATACCCACCATCATGCCGACCTGTGCCATCCTCCTCATCCTCAACATGGGTTCCATCCTTGGGGTCGGATTCGAGAAAGTGTACCTCATGCAGAATGCCATGAACCTGCCCGTGTCCGAGGTGATAAGCACTTACACCTATAAAATCGGCATCTTGTCAAACCAGTTCAGCTACTCCACGGCCATAGGCCTGTTCAATACGGTCGTGAACTTCTTCTTCATCCTCCTTGCCAACACGTTGGCCAAGCGGGTGTCGGACATCAGCCTCTTCTAAGGGGGCGGTCGTGTGTGGTATCAGGAAGCAGGGAAGGAAGACGGATTCATGACGGCAGAAAGAGCATCCTCGACAGGGTCCGCCCCTCGCAGGTCTGGCACCATGCGACAGGGGCCGGCCGACCGGCTGATAACGGCCATGGTCTGGCTCCTGATCATCGCGGTGGTTCTGGTAATTATCTATCCCCTCTACTTTGTAGTCATAGCTTCCATCTCGGACCAGAAGCTGGTCTCTCTGGGTAGCGTGGTCTGGTGGCCGCAGGGGTTCAACGTCAAGGGCTATTCGAGGGTCCTCACCGACGCGAGGATTTGGACCGGCTACAGGAACACAATCATCTATTCGGTGTTGGGGACCGTGGTCAACATGGCCGTGACCATGCCGGTCGCCTACGCCTTGTCGCGACGGGAGTTCAGACCACGGCGTGCGATCATGTTCCTGTTCACCTTCACCATGTTCTTCGGCGGGGGGCTCATCCCCTCCTACCTCCTGTACAAGCAGCTGGGAATCCTCAACTCCATGTGGGTTTTCATCCTGCCCGGGGCGGTCAGTGTCTACAACGTGATCATCGCCCGCTCCTTCTTCGAGACCACCATACCCGAGGAGCTCTTCGACGCTGCGCAGATTGACGGGGTCAGTTACTTCGGCTTCTTCATGAAGATTGCGCTGCCCCTGTCCACGGCTATCATCGCGGTGATTGGCCTCTATTACTTCGTGGGTCATTGGAACGACTTCTTCACTGGTCTGGTCTTCATACGCGACTATGGCAGGCAGCCACTTCAGGTGGTCCTGCGCGACATGCTCTTGACCAATCAGACCCAGACCGGGCAGATGCTCTCGGGCAAGGCCATGCAGGAGCAGCAGCAGTTCGCCGACCAGATCAAGTACGGAGCCATGATTATCTCGAGCCTCCCCTTGATCGTCATTTATCCCTTCCTGCAGAAGTACTTCGAGAAGGGGGTCATGATTGGGGCCATCAAAGGTTAATGGGTGCGTCTTCCCACTGGTGAAAACGGCCTCCGCCCAAGGAGCGCGGAGGCCCTCCAGCCCCATCCGGGTCAGACCTAATACCTTCATCGTGGCAGCCTCTGCCGGCTCCTGTGCTTCATGGCGCCCGCCTTCAACTACCCGGTGCAGAAGGCGGTTCCATAGGGGGGGAAGACGGCATCCTTGTGTGCGACCGTCAGTGCCGCACCTGGTTCTCCTGGAATCACAGGATGTTCTGGAGACCGGTCTGAGGACATTCATGGCCCCTGCCTGCCCACCGGCCGTCGTCATCAGCTCGCCCCGTGTGCCGTCCTCGTCCGGAGCCGGTGGGCCGCGGCCGGCCTTTGAAGATTTCCGTCTGGTTCGGGAATAATATTTGCCTCACGAAGTTGAGTGATGTAGGCTCAAGTTTCGGAAGCGGTCGTCATGGCTGCCGCCCGGGGCCGACGGGAGTCGGCCGTGGACCGCGAAAGAAGCTGAAGCGGAAAACGTAACGAAACGAGGACGTGAGGTGCAGACCTCACGCCAGGCATCATCAGGAGGCAAAGAATATGGCACGTGCAGTTGGCATCGATTTGGGGACCACCAATTCCTGCATCGCAACGCTTGAAGGCGGTGAACCCACCGTCATCGTCAACGCAGAGGGCGCCCGCACGACTCCGTCGGTCGTGGCGTTCAGCAAGTCCGGCGAGATTCTCGTGGGCGAGGTGGCCAAGCGTCAGGCCGTCACCAACGTGGATCGGACCATCAGCTCGGTGAAGCGTCACATGGGCACTGATTGGTCCGTCGAAATCGACGGCAAGAAGTGGACCCCTCAGGAGATTTCGGCCCAGATTCTGATGAAGCTCAAGAGGGACGCCGAATCCTACCTGGGTGAGCCGGTCACCGACGCGGTCATCACCTGCCCCGCATACTTCAACGACGCCCAGCGCCAGGCCACCAAGGACGCAGGCAAGATTGCAGGTCTGAACGTCCTGCGCATCATCAACGAGCCCACCGCTGCGGCCCTGGCCTATGGACTGGAGAAGGGCAAGGAGGATGAGCGCATCCTGGTCTTCGACCTGGGCGGCGGCACCTTCGACGTCTCCCTCCTGGAGATCGGCAAGGACGAGGACGGTTTCTCCACCATTCAGGTGCAGGCCACCAACGGCGACAACCGTCTGGGCGGCGACGACTGGGACCAGAAGATCATCGACTGGCTGGTCGGCGAGGTCAAGAACAAGTACGGGGTGGACTTGTCCAAGGACAAGATCGCCCTGCAGAGGCTGAAGGAAGCCGCCGAACAGGCCAAGAAGGAGCTGAGCTCCTCCACCTCCACCAGCATCTCCATGCAGTACCTGGCCATGACACCTGACGGTACCCCCGTCCACCTGGACGAGACACTGACCAGGGCCCACTTCGAGGAGATGACCTCCGACCTGCTGGGCCGCTGCCGCACCCCCTTCAACAACGTGCTGGCAGATGCCGGCATCTCGGTCAAGGACATCGACCACGTCGTCCTGGTCGGCGGCTCCACGCGTATGCCCGCCGTGAAGGACCTGGTCAAGGAACTGACCGGAGGCAAGGAGGCCAACCAGACCGTCAACCCCGACGAGGTCGTGGCCGTGGGTGCAGCCGTGCAGTCGGGCGTGATCAAGGGCGACCGCAAGGATGTCCTCCTGATCGACGTGACCCCGCTCTCCCTGGGCATCGAGACCAAGGGCGGGATCATGACCAAGCTGATCGACCGCAACACGGCCATCCCCACGAAGCGTTCCGAGGTCTTCTCGACCGCCGAGGACAACCAGCCCTCCGTGCTGATCCAGGTCTACCAGGGTGAGCGTGAGTTCGCCCGTGACAACAAGCCTCTGGGCACCTTCGAGCTGACAGGCATCGCCCCGGCCCCCCGTGGCGTCCCGCAGATCGAGGTCACCTTCGACATCGATGCCAACGGCATCGTGCATGTCTCCGCCAAGGACAAGGGGACCGGCAAGGAGCAGTCCATGACCATCACCGGCGGGTCCGCCCTGCCCAAGGACGAAATCGACCGCATGGTCAAGGAGGCCGAGGCCCACGAGGCCGAGGACAAGCAGCGCCGTGAGGATGCCGACACCCGCAATTCCGCCGAGGCCGCCGCCTACCAGACCGAGAAACTGGTCAACGACAACAAGGACAAGATTTCCGACGAGGTGGCCAAGGAGGTCACCGAGAAGGTGAACGCCCTGAAGGAGGCCCTGAAGGGTGAGGACATGGACAAGATCAAGTCCGCCCAGAACGAGCTGATGACCTCCGCCCAGAAGATCGGCGAGGCCCTGTATTCCCAGGCTTCGGCCCAGGATGCCGGCAGCGCTGGCCAGGCTTCGGGCACCGGCTCCTCCTCGGCCTCAGCGTCGGATGACGATGTGGTGGATGCGGAAGTCGTTGACGACGATGACAAGAAGAAGGAAGGCGAGTGACATGCCGGCCTTCGACAAGGATGATTACCTGCGCAGCATGGCTGACATGGAGTCGCTGAAAGGCGATTCGGCAGCCGGGGCTGAGCAGGCGGGGAAGGGCGGTGGCACCGGGGCCGAGTCCCGGGACACCGCCGGCCCCGGTCCGGCCGACGGCCGGGATGGCGGAGGGACGGATTCGTCTTCGTCCCCCACTTCCTCCGAGTCCGGATCCGACCAGACCCAGACCCAGGCTCAGGATCAGGCTGACGGTACCGGTTCCAGCACGGACGGCGCCGACCAGGATGAGACCGGCCCTGAGGAGAAAGGCTCTGCCGGGGCTGCCGGATCCGATGAGGCTGGTGGTTCCGCCGCCACTGATGGCCCGCAGGCCGGCTCCGGTCCCGAGGATGGTCTGACACCCCTGGGACAGGCCAAGAAGGAGGCCGCAGACTACTTGGAGGCCCTCCAGCGCGAACGGGCCGAGTTCGTCAACTACCGCAACCGGTCGGCCAAGGAGCAAGAGCGCTTTCGCCAGCACGGAATCATTGATGTGCTGACCGCCCTCCTGCCCGCCCTGGACGACATCGACCGGATAGAGGAGCATGGCGCCCTGGACGATTCCTTCAAGGCCGTGGCCACCAAGATCGACAAGGCCTTCCAGAAGTTCGGGGTTGAGAAGTTCGGCCAGAAGGGCGAAGACTTCGACCCCACCAAGCACGAGGCCATCCTGCACAGGCCCGACCCCTCGGCCTCCAAGGAGACCGTGGACACGGTGGTCGAGGCCGGTTACCGGATCGGTGACAGGGTGATCAGGGCGGCCCGGGTGGTCGTGGCCTCGCCCGAGCAGTAGGCGGCTGTGTGATCTTGCATCAATCGCATTAGCGGACCGGTGCCGTACGGGTCGGCGGCGGGGTGGGCGTATCCCGTCCCCGCCGCCGACCCGTCACATATCGGCATATCGGTCCGTATCCGAACATATTTGGACTTCATGAGGAAAGGAGACATGGATGGCTGAGAATGAATGGCTGAGCAAGGACTATTACAAGGTCCTTGGTGTCTCCAAGGACGCCAGCGATGCGGAGATCACCAAGGCTTACCGCAAGCTTGCCCGCAAATACCATCCCGATCTCAACAAGACCAAGGAGGCCGAGGAGAAGTTCAAGGACATCTCCGAGGCCTATGACGTGCTCAGCAACAAGGAGCAGAGGAAGAAGTACGACGCCATCCGGCAGTTCGGCATGGGCGGCGCCAGGTTCGCCGGGGGTTCCGGCGGCAGTGGCTTCAACACCGATGCCTTCTCCGACATCTTCGGTTCCATGTTCGGGGGAGGGGCGCCCACGGGCGGCCGGGTCCGGTTCAGCACGGGCGGCGGCCAGCCGGACTTCTCCGACATATTCACTGCCTTCGGCGGCCGGGGGGCAGGCCCCTCCGGCTACGAGGGTTATCAGAGCCGTGAAGAGGCCCGACCGGTCAGGGGTGAGGACAGGAACTCCGACATAACCCTCACCTTCCGCCAGGCGGTCAAGGGGGCCACGGTCTCACTGAGCGTGGGCGGCTCCAGGTTCAAGACCCACATCCCGGCCGGTGTGCACGACGGACAGAAGATCCGCCTGCCCGGCAAGGGACATGCCGGCTCCAACGGGGGTGCCAACGGGGACCTCTATCTGCATGTGAACGTCAAGCCCAGCAGCCGCTTCACCATGGAGGGCAGGGACGTGCATACCACCCTGCCGGTCACGGTGGCCGAGGCCGCCCTGGGTGCCAAGGTCCAGGTGCGCGATGTGGACGACCAGGTGGTCACCTTCAAGGTGCCGGCCGGCTCTTCCGGCGGCGACCTGATACGTCTGGCCGGGCACGGGGTGCAGGACCGCCGGGGCAGCGGGGACCTGATCGGACGGATCGAGATCCGCCTGCCCGGCCGGCTTGGCCTGGCCCAGAAAAAGGCCGTCAAGGAGTTCGCCAGGGCCAGCGAGGAGTTCGACGGTCAGGTCCGTGAAGATCGCCTGAAGATCTGATGCTGCCGCTCCGGCCGTTATGACCGGGCGGTGATGGGTGAATGAGTGTCCGCATACGGGGAAAGGAGTGATGGACATGGTGAAAGTGGACAGACAGGTCAGGCAGATGTATCTGGCCTATGCGCGTGCCCTGGTCGACCAGCGGGCCGACCTGGACGCGGCCGATGACGACGGCATGGACATCAACCTCCCCGTCTTCAGTGTGGGGCAGGTGGGTCGGCTGGCCGACATCCACCCCCAGACCCTCCGCCAGTACGACCGGTTGGGGTTGATCGTCCCCCGCAGGACGGATGGCGGCGCCCGGCGTTACTCCCTGCGGGACGTGGACCGGCTCTGTCAGGCCCAGCGTCTGAGCCAGGACGAGTCAATCAACCTGGCCGGGGTGACCAGGATACTGGCCCTGGCCGAGGAGAACCGTCAGCTCAGGCGTCAGCTGAGGCGCAGCAGGCGGCCGGCGGGCTCGGTCGTATTCGCCGCCGACTCCGACGGAGAGGTTTCGGAAGTGGAAAGGTATGAGGCCAGGAGTTGGCGGGAGTCCTCCGCGGTGACGCGACGGTCCGGTTCCGACGGGAGAAGGATGCCGGCCACGATCTCCCACTCCAGGTCCCTTGTGGTTTGGGGGGTCAGACGGGGCTGACCCCCGCCCGGCCCCGTCCCTCCGGGGCCTCCTTCCGGCTCATCAGGCATTCAAGCTGTTGACGGTCCACCATGGATGGGATGACACCCTCCTGGGAGACGCTGAAGGCCGCGGCCTGGTTGGCCATGAAGATGGCCTTCTCCAGGTCCACACCGTCCAGGAGGCAGGCGGCCAGGGCGCTGATGAAGGCGTCCCCGGCACCCGTGTCATCCACAACCCGCGTTTTCCGGGCCGGGAAGGTCCGGTGCCCCTTTCCGGTGACCAGGGTGCAGCCGCGCTCGCCCTCCGTGATGATGACCATGCCGGCTCCGGCCTTTATCAGGCGTTCGGCCTTCTGCACCTTGGTCCCGCCACCGGGGCAGATGGTCTCCAACTCGCTTAGGTTGGGTATCAGCATGTCGGTCTCTTCAAGGATTCCTCCGGGCAGGGAGGTGCATGAAGAGGGTTTGACTATGGTCTTGGCCCCGTGCCTGCGGGCGGTGCGGCATGCCTCCTGGACGGCATCCAGGGGGATTTCCGTCTGGACCAGGCAGTAGGCGGCGTTTTCGAAGAGCCTTTTCCTGCCGCGGATGTCGGCCGGTGTGAGTGTGGCGTTGGCCCCTGCGACCAGGGATATGGTCGACTCACCCCTGTCGTCGACGAAGATATAGGCCTTGCCGGTGTCTCGTCCCGTGACCCTCTTGATTCCGGTCGTGTCCACATGGGCCCTTCTCATGGATCCGTAGATCTTGTCGGCCGTGGCGTCGTTGCCGACATTGCCTATCAGGGAGACCCTGTGCCCCAGACGCGCCGCCCCGATGGCCTGGTTGGCCGCCTTCCCCCCTGGCGTGGAGGCATAGGTGTGGGTGCTGACCGTCATGCCGGCCCTGGGAAGGTCGGGCACCGTCAGGTAGGTGTCGAAGTTGATGCTGCCGACCACCACTATCCTCTTGCGACGCATGAGGGGAGGCGGGGCCACGGTGCTCTCCCCGTCCAGGTGGAAGGCCTGATCGAATGTCTCGGGATTGGTGGTCCGGTGCCCTATGGTGTCGATGATCCGTCCGCACAGGTAAGAGCCGAAATCGGCGTTTCTCATCGTATAGGAGGAGACCACCGGGCTGCCCGGGTAGCGGAGCGGCTCGCTGGTGTCGTTCTTGAGGGAGACCAGGGAGAAGTCCTGGGGGATGCGGTAGTGGAGGGATTGTGCGTACTGGAGGAGTTCCAGGGCCAGACGGTAGTGGGAGGCAACCACGCCTGTGACCTGTCGGCCGTCCATGATCCTTGAGGTCTCATCGTCCACTTGTCTGAAGACAAGGTCTTCGTGGAACTCCAGATTGTGGTCGAACAGGCAGCGGCGGTAGCCTCTGAGAAAACTGTCCATCCGCCTGCCCGGGGTCACCAGGCAGGCGATGCTGGCGTGCTTGCGGTCGACCAACTCCCGGGTGATGCGGTAGGCGGCCTCTTCGTATGACAGGAGTGATGAGCGGTCGTCGCCCAGGGGGCCGATGGTCAGTTCCGGCACCCCTTCCTCCTCTATGAGTTTCTTCAGGGTCAGACTTTCACGACCGACCGGTTCCCATATGATTCCGTCCACTTTTTGTTCCAGGGCGGCCTTGAGATTGGCCTCCTCCTGGTCCCGGTCTGAAAAGCTGTCGAAGACGAGGGTCCCGTAGCCCTCCGCCTGGGCCGTTTTGATGATCCCGTCCAGGGTGGTGTCCATGGAGATGGACGACCTGAGCAGGACCCCGATCCGCCAGCTGGCCGTCTGTGGTTTGGCTGAGGAATAGGGGACGTAATGGTACCGTCTGACCAGGTCCAACACCCTTTGACGGGTGGCGTCGGTGATGTCGGCATCCTTGTGGTTGACGATCTTCGAGACGGTGGAGGTGGAGACGCCGGCCAGCCCGGCGATGTCTTTGATGTTCATGCTCACCCTGCCTCCCGAGTCGTCGCCATCCAATACTACCTGCAGGGCCTGGTCCGCGCCCATTTGACACCTTGGGGAGGCCTTGATATCGTCGTTGCGAAAACATTTTAGGAAACTTGTTTCTCAAAGTGCGGGTTCCTGTCCGTTATCCGCGCCAGTGCGGAAACGAAAGGCATGCAGTCGAGGACCAAAGGCGGCAAGAGATGGCTAAGAGAAGGGCGTTCCTGAGGGGGATCGCCGCGCAGTTTTCGACCAAGTCCCTGGTCCTTGTACCCATAGCCGTAGGCATCAACCTGATCGGCGGCACCCTGAGCTCGACCCTCAAGCTCCCCCTCTTCCTGGATATGATCGGGACCACCGTCATCGCCTGCCTTTCCGGCCCCTGGGTGGCCGCTCTGTGCGGTCTGCTCACCAACCTCTTCCTGGCCCTTGTGGCCAATCCGGTCTATCTGCCCTATGCCCTCTCCAGTGTCCTGTGCGCCCTGGTCGTCGGTTACATGGTCAAAGCCGGTCTCTTCAAAAAGGTCTGGGGCGTGGTCCTGGTCTGGTTGGCCTGCGCCCTGGTCAATACCGTCACGGCCTCCCTGATCACCGTCTTCGTCTATGGGGGCGCCACCGGGGTCAACGGGACCTCCGTGCTGACGGCGGCCCTGGTCGTGACCATGAAGAACATCCTCTTCTCCGTCCTCTCCTCCTCCATGCTGGAGAATCTGGTGGATAAGGGAATCACCGTCCTCATCGCCTGCATCATCGTCAGGCGGATACCCAGGCGTTTCCTCAGCCAGTATGCCCTGGAGGGGGATGAGGATGAAGACGACATGGATGATCTGGATGATCTGGATGATCTGGATGATCTGGATGATCTGGATGATCTGGATGATCTGGATGACCTGGATGACCTGGATGACCTGGAAGGCACCGACGATCCGGATCATGAAGGAGCGGACGGCGATAAAGGGTCCGGAGGCACCCGGGCGGGTGACTGCCGCCCGTCCGCCAGTCGGTCCGGCGTGACGGAGGCGGGCGAGTGATGCCCGGTTCCATGCAGACCGACTGTTCCGACTCGCCCCTTGCCCGTGTCAATCCCCTGGCCAAGGTCGTCGGCATCGTCTCCTTCGGTCTGGCCACCCTCTTGTGGCCGGACTTCATGCTGGGACTGGCCCTGATCGTGGTCCTTTTCGCCCTGTCGGCCCTGGCCGGGATCCTGCCGGGCTTCTCCAAGGTCATGCTGGGGTTCGGCCTGCCGGTGACGGCCATGCTCCTACTCATCCAGGGTTGTTTCAGCCCGAGGAACACCGTGGTCATCGCGGATTTGGGCTTCGCCAGGCTGGGACTTGAGGGCAGCCTCTATGCGGCCAAGATTGTGGTCACCCTCATGGTCTTCCTGGGCGGCTTCTACCTGACCGGCAAGACCACCTACATGGGCCGTCTGGTGGCGGCCCTGACGCAGGTCGGCATCCCCTCGAAGGTGGGCTACCTGGTCCTGGCCACCCTGAACGTGGTCCCTCAGATGCAGCGGAGGGTCAAGGTCATCGAGGAGGCCCAGCACGCCCGGGGTCTTGAAACCAGAGGCGGCTTCCTGTCACGGGCAAGGGCCTTCATCCCCCTTCTGGGGCCTGTCGTCCTCTCCTCCCTGACAGACTCCCAAGAGAGGGGGATGACCCTGGAGACCCGGGGGTTCGGCATCAAGGGGGTCCGCCGGACCTCTTATCTGAAGGCCGGATGGGGGGTCTCGGACACCCTGGTCACTGTCTTCTTCCTGGCCTTCCTTGTCCTGGTCCTGGCGGCCTGCCTCATGGACAGGGCGGGACTGCTCCGCCTGGCGATCCAGTGGGGAGGACGGGCATGAGCGCCATAATCCAGGTGGAGGATTTTTCCTTCCGCTATCGCGATGCCGGATCAAGCGCCCTGAAACGCTTGGATTTCCAGGTGGAGGAGGGCAGCTTCTTCTGCATCATAGGCGCAAACGGGGCCGGTAAGTCCACCCTTTGCAATGCCCTGGTCGGGTTGATTCCCCACTATTTCGCCGGAAGGTCCAGGGGAGGGGTGAGCGTGGCTGGCAACCCGGTGGCAGATTCCACCATAGCCGAGCTTTCCAAGACCATAGGCCTGGTCTTTCAGAACCCCTTCAACCAGCTTTCCTACACGGCTGGCACAGTGGCCGAGGAGTTGGCCTACGGCCTGGGCAACCATGGCGTTCCACGTGAAACCATGCATGAAAAGGTGGCCCATGTGGCCTCCCTCATGCACATCGAAACCCTCTTGGACAGGAACCCTCTGGAATTGTCGGGCGGCCAGGTCCAGCGTGTGGCCTTCGGGTCCGCCTTCATCATGGAACCCCGGATCCTGGTACTGGACGAGTGCACCGCCCAGCTGGACCCCCTGGGCAGCGAGGAGATATTCGACATCGTCAAGGATCTGAACGCCGATGGAATCACAGTCGTCATGGTGGACCATGACATGGAGCGGGTGGCAAGGTGCGCAGACCGGGTGATGGTCCTGTCCAAGGGGAGGGTGGCCGCACTGGGCACTCCCCAAGAGGTCTTCACCGATCCCAGGGCCGGACAGTGGGGGATAGACCTCCCCGACTACGTCAGACTGGGTCTGGGTCTGCGGGAAGCCGGTTTCGACCTGAAAGGCCTGCCCCTGCGCGAGGACCAGGCGGTCCGGGCGGTCAGGGGGCTGATCGGATGAAGATCGTCATCGACAACCTTGGACACGTATACCCCAACGGTCACAAGGCCTTGGACGGGGTCGACCTGACCCTGGAGGGTGGTCGCCCGGTGGCCTTGATCGGTCAGAACGGGGCGGGCAAGACCACGCTGGCCAAGCATATGAACGGGATTCTCAAACCCACATCGGGCCGGGTCCTCGTGGACGGGGAGGACGTGCGCACCGCCCCCACCTCCTATTGGTCGCGGAAGGTGGGCTACATATTCCAGAACCCCGACGACCAGCTCTTCCTCGACAGCGTCCGCAAGGAGTTCGAGTTCGGGCCCCGTCAGATCGGCATGAGCGCCGATGAGACCAGGGCCAGGATGGATCGCGTGGCCCGTCTTGTAGGCCTGGAGGACCGGCTGGACACCCATCCCTTCGATCTGAGCCCCACCGATAAGAAGTTCTGCACGATAGGCTCCGTCCTGATGATGGATACCGGCGCCCTGATCTTCGACGAACCCACCTGCGGCCAGGACCGGGCAGGCAACGAGCGCCTGGCCGCCATCATCTCCCGTCTGAGCGGTGAGGGACGGCTCTGCATCACCATCTCACACGACATGAAGTTCGTCACCAGGAACTTTCCCCGTGTTGTCCTCATGCACCGGGGAAGGGTCCTCATGGACGGGCCGCGGGAGGAGGTCTTCACCCAGGCCGACGTACTGCGGCAGGCCTATGTGACCCCGCCCCCCATCACGAGGGTGGCGCAGAAGGCAGGCCTGGATGGGGCCGTCTTCACAGTTCCCGCCTTCGTGCAGGCGCTTAAGGCCGCGAGGGCGCGAAACCAGGATTGTCGGACAAGTGAAGCATGTGAAGACAGACAGGAAAAGGAGTGAAAGAATGACCAGACCTCTCATCATCGACACCGACCCTGGTATCGACGACGCGGCCGCCATCACCCTTCTGGTCGATGAACCCGATGTCGACATCAAACTGGTCGCATCGGTCTCGGGCAATGTGGGAATCGGGCACACCACGGACAACGCCCTCAAGCTGCTGACCTTCCTGGGCCGCAGGATTCCCGTGGCACGTGGTGCGGCCGCCCCCCTCATGAGGGAGAACCGCTTCGCCACAGAGGCCCATGGCAAATCGGGCATGGGGTCCTTCGAATTCCCCGAGCCCGATCGGGGCCTGCTGACGGAAGGCAGCGCGGTCTTGGAGGAGCGCCGGGTCCTGATGGAGAGCGAGGAGCCGGTCACCATACTCACCCTTGGCCCCCTGACCAACATCGCCCTCCTCCTGGCCACCTTCCCCGAAGTCCGTGAGCGCATAGACAGGATCGTCATGATGGGCGGCTCCACCGGGCGCGGGAACATCGGCGTGTACGGGGAGTTCAACATATCCGTGGATCCCGAGGCCGCCAAGATGGTCTTCCGCAGCGGCCTGCCCATGACCATGGTCGGACTGGACATCGGGCGCAAGGCCCACCTGGTCGCCTCCGACCTGGATGCCCTCGACGCGGCCGGTGAGGTAGGGACGATGGTCAGCTCACTCTTCAGGTCCTACGACGGCGGCCACATAGAAGAGGGGATCAAGATGTACGACCCCTCCGCAGCCCTGGCCCTGATCGAACCCGACCTCTTCACCATGCGCGAGGCCTTCGCCGACGTGGAGATCTCCAGCCCTCTGACGATGGGGGCCACGGTCGTGGATTACGACGGCATCCTCTCCGAGAACAAGAACATGGATATTTGCGTCGATGTGAACGTGGATGGTTTCCGCAGACACTTCGTGGACCGCATCAGCCGCGTCCGGCGCCGGTAAAGCTCCCCCAAAGAGAAAAGAAAGGAAAGCAATGACCGACACAACAGTCTCCCAGACCCAGGGCAACGGCATACCCGTTCCCAAGGAGGGGACTCCGGAATTCGCCAGGATGAACAAGATGGCCCGTGTCGCCATTCCGGTCGTCCTGATCATCTTCACCCTGGGTGTCCTGCAGCAGCAGGCCTTCGGCATGATCTACGTCAACATCGGCAAGCAGCTCAACCAGCCCAACCTGGCCCCCCTGATCACCTCCCTGCCCGGCATCGTCCTGGGCATCGTCTGCGTGATCTACGGGTCCCTGGGCGACTTCGTCTCCCTGAAGAAGATGATGCTGATGGGCACCGTGGTCTTCGTCCTCGGTTCCGTCCTGGGATGCTTCGGGACCTTGAGCATCTGGATCGTCATCGCCGCCCGCGTCATCCAGTCGGCAGGCTGGCAGGTGTCCGGCTCCATATTCCTGGTCTTGGTTTCCAAGTATGTGGAGACTAGGAAGAGGGTCCTGTGGTATGGGGTCTTCGTTGCAGTCTTCCGCTTCGCCGCCGCTCTGGGTGTCTTCCTGGCCGGTTACATGACCCTGCTCGACTGGCGCTGGCTTTTCGGCGTGGGCGTGCTGGCCGTCTTCTTCCTGCCCGTCCTGGCCAAGAACCTGCCTGACCAGCATGCGGCAGGCGCCCACATCGACGGTGTCGGTTTCACCCTGATCGGCCTGTTCGCGGCCGCCGTGACCATGTTCTTCACCGACATGAACTGGGGTTGGGGCATTGCCTGCCTGGTCACCCTGGCGGCCTTCGTCATCTACATCAACAAGGCCAAGAACCCCTTCATCACTCCCAAGATGTTGACCAACCCGGCCTTCGCCATGACCATGACCGTGATCTTCGTGGGCTACTTCTTCAGCTACACCCTGAACGCCGGTGTGAACGCCATCGGTCTGAACGTCTACGGGATCGACTCCTCCAAGGTGTCCAACCTCCTGGTCTGGTCCATCATCCTTGCCGGCGTCATGGGCTTCGCCGCAGGTCCCGTCATCCAGAAGATCGGCCGCAAGGCATCGGTCATCCTGGCCCTTGCCTGCATGGGCGGCGGCCTGATCGCCATCGCCCTGCTCATCCCGGCCGGGAAGATCTGGGCCCTGGCGGTTGCCCCCTGCATCTATTACTTCGGCACCTCCTTCTTCTACCAGCCCATCGTCGACACGGCCACACTGACCGTGGAGCCCGAAGAGTCCGGCCGTGTGCTGGGCTTCAACGACCTCATCCAGGCCATCACCGGTTCCGTCGGTGTGGCCCTGTTCGGCCAGCTCATGGCCAACGGATCCATGGGTGCAGGCAGTCCAGCTGGCACAGAGCCCGGTCTGGCATCGACCTATGCCAATGTCTTCTTGGTCGGCGGTGTGGTCATCCTGGCCGCCTTGGTCATCTTCATCTGCTCGATGAAGATGATCTACAGCCGCTCCCGCGTGGCCGAGGACGAAGACTGATCGGAGGGGGCCTGCCTTTATCGGCAGGGCCCCTCGCGCCAATGCCTGAACATCGAGAGGGCCCGGAAGACCACACCTTCCGGGCCCTCTCGTGTATGGATTCCGGACAGGGACCCCATCGACGGCCCGGCAGAGCTCAGGAGTCCCGGCGGATCGAATACACGCGGTCGGCCCGGGCCAGGGTTCCCCGATGCCGGGTCAAGGGGCGCGGCCGCCGCTGAAGCACCCCCTGCGTTTACGATGGTTGTGAAAACAGGGGTCGGGGCCGGAAACGGTTGAATGCCGGTCCGTCATCACCCGAGAAGGTTGGAGGCGCTGTGGGAAAGGGCTCAGGCAGGGTGACGATGCAGGATGTCGCCGATGTGGCTGGCGTCACTGCCAGAACGGTGTCGAACGTGGTCAACGACTATCCCTTTGTCCGTGAAGAGACCCGCAAGAGGGTCTGGGAGGCCATCGACAAACTGGGATATACGATGAACCTGTCCGCACGGGGACTCAAGCAGGGCAAGGCCGGCTTGATCGCCCTGGCCCTGCCCGACCTGACCATGCCCTATTTCGCCGACTTGGCCAACGCCGTCATCACACAGGCCCAGGCCCACGGCATGAGTGTGATCATCGAACCCACCTTGTCCAGTCCCACCACGGAGCGACAGGCCCTGCGCCGGGTCCGCGGCCAGCTGGCGGACGGGGTCATATATTGCCCCTTGGAAATCAACCCCGAGGAGCTGGATAGGATGGACCTGGGGATTCCGGTCGTTGTCCTGGCCCAGTGCGAGGGAAGGCCCAAGTACGACCATGTGATGATACGGAACACCGATGCCGCCCAGGCGGCCACGGACCTCCTCATCCGGGGGGGATCCCGCCGAATCGTGGCCCTGGGCCTGGGGGCGGGCCAGAAGGTGGGTCCTTCCGCCCAGCGTTTCCTGGGATATCGTCAGGCCTTGGCGGCGCACGGCCTGCAGCCGGACCCCGACCTGGAGGTCGTCACCCGGGCCTGGCATCGGTCGGATGGGTTCCGGGCGATCAATGATCTTTGCGAGAGGAGAATCCGGTTCGACGGCGTATTCGGATTCACCGACCAGGTTGCGGCGGGGGCCATGACCGCCCTCCAGATCAGGGGCCTGTCGGTCCCCGGTGACGTGGCCGTGATCGGATTCGACGACAACGACGAATCACAGTACCTGATTCCCTCACTGTCCACGGTCGACCCTGGCATCGAGCAGATTGCCGAGTATGCTGTGGAGGGCCTGGTCCGTCGTCTGTCCTCCCAGACGGATTTTCCGCGGAAGGTGGTCGAGGTCGACTTTCGGCTTGTGGAGCGTCAGTCCACCCGGAAGGTCTCCTGACCTTTCTGTCATCTGATTGGGTCACCTGGAAACGCCGAGTTTTCATCGTAGAAAAGGGTGCTATGATGGGTTTCATCGATGAAAAAGAACCGAGTTAGATTTCATCGATGAAATCGGCCGGCGGCAGGTGCCGTGCCGGTTCCACATAGGTTCCAGGAGAAAACGGGTCGGCACCCCTCGCAGGCTGTCGGCCGGTCAATGAAGACAGGAGCGATCATCATGACGAAAAAGGCGAACAGGGTCCTGGCTGCGGTCCTTGCCCTGGCTGCGGGTGTGGGACTGACGGGCTGCGGCGGCCAGTCCACCGAACAGGGCGCAGACAAGGTGACAACCATCACCCTATGGCATGGGTTCACGGAAAAGGACGGTGATACCCTCCAGGCCATCATCAAGGATTTCAACGCCTCACAGAAGCATTACAGGGTCAAGGCGGAGAAGAACCCCTGGAATGTCATCAACGACAAACTCATGTCCGGCCTGTCGGCCGGGAACGGGCCGGACATCCTGACCTACCAGGCAGACTCGGCCAGGGGCTTCATCACCCAGGGCGCCTTCCTGCCCACCGACGACTTCTATGCCGATCCCGCCAATGAAACAAAAGTCTACCGGGCCAACGTGGTCAAGGACGGGATGCTGGACGGGAAGCACTACGGGGTGCCCATGGGCCATGCCCCCTACTCCGTCTACTACAACAAAGAGGCTTTCAGGAAGGCGGGGATCGACCCGGGGCAAGCTCCCGCCACCTGGGACGACCTGGTAGACCTCGCCCGGAAGCTGACCGTGGATGCCAACAAGGACGGCACCCCCGAGCAGTACGGCATCGCACTGGCCGACAAGGAGAGCGGCTACATCCCAACCTTCCTCCAGGCCGCAGGCTCGGACCTGGTCGAGGGGGGCAAGGCCACCCTGGATGGAGACAAGGCCGTGAAAACCATGACGTATTGGCGTGACAAGGTCTACGCCCCCCGGTTCTCCCCCTCCAACATCTCACTGACCGATGCCCAGACCCTCTTCGTCTCCGGCAAGGCCGCCATGTTCTTCATCGGTCCCTGGGTGGCTCAGACTGCAAAGGACAAAGGGATTGACGTCGGTACATTCGAGTTTCCCGCCGGGCCGGCTGCCCGGGTGACCCAGGCGGCTTCCCTCTACTGGTATGTCACCTCCCAGGTCGGCCAGGACAAGTCCAAGCGGGAGGGGGCTTACGAGTTCATGCGTTTCTTCAATAACCACCGCAACCAGATCACCTGGGCCACCGAGGCCAATTATCCTCCCAACAGGACGGACATAACGGGTGAGGAGCTGAAGGGCAACCCCCTGATCGCCCAGATTTCCCCATACATGGACAGGGCCAAGCTGCTCCTGGGCAGCCTGAAGACCGGATTCGCCGACGTGCAGTCCGAGCTCAACGCCCTGGGGCCCAAGATCTCCGCCTCCCAGGGGGATATCAGACCCATCCTCAAAGCTTCCAACGACCGGATCCAGTCGCTGATTGACAAGTGAGCCAAAGGAGGATGAAAGGAAGTCCATCCATGAACCCGTCAGTTCAGAGGGCCGGACGCATCCGGCCTCCATACCGACCGAGAAGGCAGATAGTGACGGCCGACGCGCCGGCCCGCCGCAGACCATCGCCCGGCAGGTCCCAGGCCAGGCTGGCATGGGTCTTCTGTGCCGGGGCGGTCATCATCATCGGGGCCTTTGTCTTTTACCCGGCCTTCAGCGCCCTCTATTTGAGCTTCACCGATGCCACGGGGTTCAACCGCCCCTCGCTGGTAGGTCTGGCAAACTACCGAAGTCTCTTCTCCGACCCAGTGACCCTGAGGGCCATGCTGAACACGGCCATATACACACTGATTTACGTCCCGGTTCTGGTGGCCGTCGCATTGGGGGTGGCGATCCTCCTCAACCGCGACGACCTGCCCTTCAGGGGGTTCCTGCGGTCGGTCATCTTCCTTCCCTTTGTCATTTCGATGGCCGTCGCCGCCATGGCGTGGAAGTTCATCATTGACCCCAATCTGGGTTTCCTGCCCTATTGGCTGTCGAAGGTAGGCATCCACATGGGTGACCTGCTCGGCAGCACAGCCTGGGCCCTGCCTACGGTGACCGCCGTGGGAATCTGGAAGAACTTCGGTTATTTCATGGTCATCTTCCTGGCGGGTCTGCAGGGGGTGTCGCGCGAGCTCTACGAGGCGGCCGACCTGGATGGTTGCGGCCCCTGGCAGCGCTTCCGGGCCGTCACGCTGCCAGGATTGTCAGGGACGATGACCTACGTCGTGATCATGGCCCTGATACAGGCCTTCCAGGCCTTCGACCAGATATACGTGATGACTTCGGGCGGGCCGGACCACATGACGGAGACCATGGTCTACCGCATCTACACCGAGGGGTTCAGGAATTTCCATCTGGCGGGGGCGTCCGCACTCTCATACGTCCTCCTCCTGGTCACCTTCCTCGTCGGGGTAATCCAGCTGGTCCTCAACGCACGCCGAGAAAAGGAGGACCTATGACGAGACCCTCCCTCCTGCGACACCTGGCCGGCCGGGTGGCCGTCTGCCTGGTCTTGGCGGCTACGGCGGCCGTGACGGTCTTCCCCTTCCTGGTCTGTCTGATCACGTCCTTCGCGCCGGATCGTGACGTGAATTCCTGGCCACCCCGTTTCATCCCCTCCTCTTGGACCATGGCCAACTACCTGGCCCTCTTCCAGCGGGTGCCCGTGGGCAGGCAGTTCCTCAACTCGCTGATTTTTGCATCGGCGGTCACGGTCTGCTCGTTGGTTTTCGACTCTCTGGCGGCCTATGCCCTTGCACGTCTGGATTTCAGAGGGCGCAACACCCTCTTGGTCGTCCTGATAGCCAGCATGATGATTCCCTACCAGGCCCTTCTCATCCCCCTTTACAGGATGCTGGCCTCCCTGGGGGTCATGGCCTCCTCCACCATGGTCGCCATGGTCATGCCCCGGATGGCGGATGTGGCCGGGATCTTCCTCCTGCGCCAGTTCTTCGTGTCCCTGCCGAGGGATTTGGACAACGCCGCCAGGTTGGACGGGGCCGGAGAGTTCAGGGTCTTCTGGTCCATCGTCCTTCCCAATGCCCGACAGGGCCTTTTCACACTTGGCCTGTTCAATTTCATGAACAACTGGAATGACCTCCTGTGGCCTCTGATCATGACCAATCGGACGGAGGACCGGACCCTCATAGCGGGCCTGTCCATGCTCAACGGATCGGTCGGCGGGGCCGTGCCCTACGGAATCATGATGGCCGGTTCGGTCATCGCCGCCATCCCCCTGGTCATCGTCTTCGCCTTCATCCAAAGGCAGTTCGTGGAGGGGGTGGCCATGACCGGGATGAAGGGGTGAGGAGGAGCCCGCCAGGCTGTGCGCAGACGGGATGCAGATGAGGGCCGAGAGGCAGGTAGGACGCCCTGAAGGGTGGAATGGAAAAGGAGGACGCCGGATGGCGGACCGTTTGTTTGCAGGTAGGAGACTGAACTTCTCGGTGGGGTTCGAGGACACTTTCATCCCCCAGGCCGGGCCGGGCATGAGGCCCCTCGATGAGTACGCCCTGACAGGCCACTATGAGCACTGGTCTCATGACCTGGGCCTGGCCGCCGCCCTGGGGGTGGACCAGGTGCGGTGGGGGATCCCCTGGTACCGGATCAACACCGCCCCCCACGCTTTCCGCTTCGATTGGTTGGACCAGGTCGTGGACCGCTTCTGCGCCCTGAATCTGGAACCGATCGTGGATCTGATGCACTACGGGACCCCGACCTGGCTGGAGGGGGGGTTCGCCAATCCTGATTACCCCTCCTGGGTGGCGGAATACGCCAAGGCTGTAGCCGACCGCTACCGGGGCCGGCTGAGGGTGTACACCCCCATGAACGAACCCCTCCTCAACGCCCTCTACTGCGGCCAGTACGGATATTGGCCCCCGTATTTCAAGGGGGAGGAGGGCTTCGCCGCCATCCTGCGCAGCCTGACCCGGGGGATGGTGCTGACATATGAGGCTCTGTCGGAGGCGGACCCCTCGGCGGTCTTAGTAAACGTGGAGGCCTCCTTCCGCTATGTAGGTGACAGGGACGCCTACCCGGACCAGGTGGCCTTCGCCGACCGCAGACGGTTCCTGGTGGAAGACCTGATCATGGGGAAGGTGGGCGGTGATCACCCCCTCCTGCCCTGGCTGCAGGCTCACGGGTTCGGCGACCTGGATCTGGACTGGTACAAGGCCCACGCCGTGCGGCCGGACGTGATTGGTGTCAACTACTACCCCCAGGTCTCAACGGTCCGATACGTGGCCGGCCACCCCCACAGCGGCAGCCCCCTGGACCCCATGCCCTTCCGCAACGACGGCGTGGCCGGTCTTACGGAGGTCCTGACCCTCTTCGCCGACCGCTACGGTCTGCCGGTCTACCTGACCGAGACCGGTTGGCCGGGTCCGGTGGAGGAGCGGATTGATTGGCTGAAGCAGTCGGTCCAAGCGGTCGATGACCTGCGGGCAGGGGGGATGGACCTGGTCGGGTACACCTGGTGGTCCCTCTTCGACATGATCGACTGGTCCTACCGGTATGGGAAAGACCCGGCAGTCTCCTACCTGTCCGGGATGGGCCTATGGGACCTGGCGGACAATCGAAAAGGTTCCTTCGACAGGGTCAGGACAGCCGCGGCCGACGAGTATGCGCGGATCATCCGGGATCACAGGTGATGCCGAGGGCAGAGGCCTGGTGCGGGGATGGGCCCGCACCAGGCCTGGCCCATCGCCCTCACATGGGCAGGGTCTCGGTGGTCAGGCAGGAGTGGAGGGTCATGACCAGACCCATAAGGATGCCCGCCAGGTAGGGGTTCTTGGTCTTCTCATAGATCTTGCGGGAGACGAAGGAGGCGGAGAACATGGCGGGAATCATCGTGACGATGGTTTCGGAGGTCCAGGAGTTGCCCCCGAAGAAGGGGTTCCAGCCTGTCAGATAGAAGTACCCGTAGCAGCCCAGGCAGAGGATGGCCGGGGCGGCGGCGGTCAGGAGTGACATCCAAATGGTGTTGGCCGTCTTGCTCCTGCCCAGCGTCGTGTTGTAGTTGAAGGAGTTGACCACCAGGGAGTTGACCACAAAGAAGCCCAGGAAAAGGGGGAGGACCTTGAGCATGTCAGGAATCTTGCCGGCCGGGAAGTAGAAGAAGTTCCACTGCCATAGGGCGTACTTGGTGTGGAAGAGGTAGTCGGCGGCGAAGATGATGCCGACCAGGGCCAGGATGCCCAGCAGGCCGATCAGAATGGTCCTCCAGACGGCCCGGCGGGGGATGACCACCCCGGTCTGCCTCAGGTCGAAATTCCTCTTGCGCCCCCGGGTGCGGTACCAAGCCGTGAAGACGACGATGTTGAAAATTCCGTTGAGCAGGCCCCACATGCCGTAGAAGAATGGAGTCGCCTGGCGGAAGAACCCATTGTGGAAGGAGTTGACCTGGAGCATGGACAGGGACCAGGCCACGAAGATGGAGAAGGCGATACCAAGGATCTGCCAGATCCAGAACCATGACCTGTCCCCCCTCCGAATCGGGGCAAGCTGGACTTCGTCGGCCACGATTGCCTTTTTATATGCCCCATATTGCACGATGACCAGCACGAAGTAGATAAGGAAGAGGACGATGCCTACGAAGCCCACCAGGGCGAAGAGGGCGGTCCAGAGCCAAATCTGGTTGTTCGGGTCGCCGGACAGGGAGGTGGGGGCCACTCGGTTGAAGAAGATCAGGGCGTCACGGGCAGTGCTGATGGAGAAGGTTCCCATCCCATGTATCTGCATGGAGGAGAAAATCTGCCTGGTACCCTTGCCGCCGTCCTCGTAGGTCTTGGAGTAGACCCTGTCCAATCCCCGTTCTTCGGTTCCTCCCTCCTTGGGGTCCAGGCCGAAATTGAGGAAGGATTGGGCGCTGCGTGTCTTGATGTAGTTCCTGGCCTGGGTCAGGGGTCGCTGCCGGCGGGCCACCTTGTTGTTGTAGGTGCCGCCGACGAAGCCCTTCTCGGTGAAGAAGAAGGAGTCCAGACGGTCCGAAAAAACGGCGATGTTCCTATCCTGGTACACGTCCGTGTACTTGCCGTCGTCGTCCTTGTAGATGGGGTCGCTGGAATTGAGGAAGACGTTCCTGATGATTCGCCTGTCGGCCTTGTTGTCCAACTGTACGGTCTCGCTGGCTCCCTTGCCGCCTCTGGAGTGGGCGGAGAGCCCGATCTGGTCGGAGTCGACGAAGGGGAGGGTCGTCAGATATCTGGCCGCATCGTACAGGCCTCTGCCACCGTCCAACCATTCGGTTTCCGGCAGGCTCTCCGACTCTCCATGAGAGTACATGTCGATGGAGAAGGTGATGTACCCGTGGCGGGGATACTCCACGTTGAAGACGTCCTGCATCTCTTTGGTGTTGTTGCCCCCGTGGGCCACGACGATGGCCGGGGCCGGGTGCTGCTTGGTGGCCGAGGAAGGGATATAGAGGTTGCCTGCAAGGCGGTGGCCGCTGATGCTCTCCATGGTGACGTGCTCCACCTTCACCCTGCCGAAGTCGCACTGGATGGCCGCTGTGGCAATGGCGCTGATCAGGCAGAGGATCAAGGATACAGACAGCCACTTGTGGGCTTTCGTGGGGAATAGTCGCTTCATGTCTCTCTCCTTTTCCGGAAGAAGCATTCCTTTGGTCCCTCCGGGTCTCATGCGGACATTCCTTCCCCAGGCTATGCGGGTGGCAGTGGGGTCTCCAAGGGGTGTAATGGGAATATGTGCAGCAGAAATGAAGAGTATGCAGTGGAAGCAGCCTGGGGAATTGGTAGGGATAGCAACGATAAGCCGATGAAAACGAGAGCTGGCGATTAGATGCCGTCAGAATCCCTTGGCTACAATGCACATATGACCAACAGCATCCCCTCAGCATCCCTGTCCTCGGCACGGACCCGTCAGAGGATTGAAGGGTTGATACAGGTGGCCCGCCTCTACTACCTGGAGGGGCTGAGCCAAGAGCAGGTGGCCCGCCGGGTCGGGTTCTCCCGGTCTACGGTTTCCAGGATGCTCTCCCAGGCCCGGGAGGACGGAATCGTGCGTATCTCCGTAGGCCACCCTCTCCAACGGCTGATGACTTTGGAGGACGAGCTGCGCAGAAAGTACTCGCTTTCATGCGTGAGGGTGGCACAGTCCTACGACGACGACATAGCCTCCACACTGGTTCCCCAGGCGGCGGCCGACCTCCTGGTGGAGCACCTCAGGCCTGACTCCCTGGTGGTTACCTCCACAGGCACGCCCATGGTCTCCACGGTCCGCATGGTCCCCATCCTGGACTACCCCCATGCCCATGTGACACAGATGCTAGGTTCCATGGCCCCGAAGAGCTCCTTGACCGACTCTCCCGAGATTTGCCGGATGCTGGCCGAACGCCTGGGCTGCGGATACTCCCTTCTGCCGGCCCCCTTGGTCATGGACTCCTCTCGCACGGCAAGGGCTCTGAAGGAGGACAGGCTGATAGCGGCCACTCTGGCCCTGGGAGACCGGGCTGACATCGCCCTGGTCGGGGTTGGGGCCATACGCCATGGCCACTCTGGCCGTATCTTCGACAGGTTCGAAGGTCCGGACATGGCACGGGAGCTGGAGGAGAAGGGGGTCGTGGGCCACATCTGCGGCCACCACATCGATGCCAGAGGGAATCATGTGCACACCTCCTTGTGCGAACGGACCATCAGCATTGATTTCGACCGCTTCCGCCGCATACCCCTGGTCATCGGAGCCGTCTGGGAAAAGTGGCGGGCCGTGGCCCTTCACGCCTGTCTGGTCGGTGGTCTGATCACCGGCCTGGCCACCAACCAGGGGATGGCCGAGCTTCTCCTCGGAATGGACGCCTGATCCCGGCGGCCTTGAGTTTCCTCTGCGACGGGCGGACCGGCCTGTCCGGCCGCCTGGTCTATCAGGTTCTCCCGGCGCGTTCCTGCCGGCCGGGACGCCGACAGAAGCCGGCAACCTGGTCCACCACCTCAATTGCCTCCCGGCCGTTTGGGGTGCCGCACTCCTGGATGGCGAAGTTATGGGCCAGAGGCCGGCCGGCCCTCTTCGGGTAGACGTGGAGGTCGAAATCCTGATGGCGATGGGTCAGTATCCTGGCGAATTCCAGGGTGTTGTCAGCCAGGTAGTCCTCGCAGCTGGTCGCCAGGTAAAAAGCCGGCAGGTCCCCGTCGACGACCACCCGATCCATGTCCAGATAGGGGGCGAACTCGATTTGGTCCCTCATCGTGGGGAAGAAAGCCTCCCGGTAAAAGGAGAGGGCTGCAGCATGCACCCCTCCTTGGAAACGGTACATTCCACTGGTCCCGATCAGGCCGACTGGGGAGGGGACTTCCGGCCGATCGCCGACGGAGGCCCCCAGGCATGAGGCGATTGCATCTGAGTTCAACAAGGCGCAGGCGTAGATGATCAGGAGGGTGGAGGCCGAGTCCCCGGCCAGGAAGACACGTTCCGCATCCATCCCGTAGTCCCCGGCATGGTCCGCCACCCAGGCAAGGACGGTCATGGAGTCATGGAGTTGGTCTTGGAAGGAGACCTGTGGGACCAGACGGTAATCGGCGTTGACAAGGGCCAGACCGCGGTCGGCCAGGTACATGTCCCGGCAGGTGTTGTTGGCTTTGTCCCCGTGATAGAGGCCACCCCCGTGGAAGTCGACGACCGTGGGCAGGAGATGACCGGCATCCCTGCTCTTGGGCAGGTGTATGTCCAGGCGGTGAAGGGGGTGACCGTCGTCCGCATAGGGGATGTCCCACAGGGAGAGGACGGCGGTCGGTCGGGTCTGGGTGGGTATTCGCTCGCGGTCGCGGGCCGTATGCTCCCGAGCTTTCTGCGCCATCAGATCGAGGAGTTCCTGTCTGATCGGACCCACCTCCTCCGGCGGTTTTGCCGCCCGTTTGCCATGCCGCCTCTCTGAGGGGCTGACCTGGTGCCAACCATATATCCCCCAGTCTGTGGATGCCATGGGGTGGTGAGAATCCGTCCACCACCCGGTCGCCTGCCTGGGCGGGGCAGAAATCACGGGGGGGGGGAGGGAGTGCCGGTTCCCTTCCCGGTGACCCCTGCGTGCTAGTATGAGCGGGTTGGCCGAATGCCCTTTTATACGGGCCGGCCAGTTGTCGCCTGATTGCTTTGATTGACGGGATGCTTCCGCGGATTCTTTGCTTTGCTCGCGGCCGCGCGGACCGCTGACCGGCGAGTCTGCATGATATCCCATTTGAAAGGCTTTTGTTTGACAAGCACTTCCATGCCCGGAAAGGGCACGGTGCGACCTGACCGTCGCGCCCTTGTTGATGATGATTCACGTTCCGACCAGGCCCTCCAGGCCGAGCAGGCAGGGGGCGCCGGCCTTGCCGGTACGGGTTCCCCCGCCGGCAAGACCTTCCGCCAGCTGGGCGTACCCGGCCCCCTGGCCTCCCTCTTGGAGGCGGAAGGCAAGGCCACGGCATTCCCCATACAGGCCGACACCCTGCCCGACTCCCTGGCTGGCCGTGACATCTTGGGAAGGGGGAGGACGGGTTCCGGCAAGACCCTGGCCTTCGCCGTCCCCCTGGTGGCAAGGCTGGCCCTTGATGAGGCCACGGCGGACACCGCCTCCGAGTCGGCCGGCAGGTCCGGCAAGAGGGACCTTCCCCGTCCGCGCGGCCTGGTCCTGGCCCCCACCCGTGAACTGGCCAACCAGATTGACGAGGTCCTGGCCCCCCTGGCCAAGATATACCGCTTGAAGACCTGCACCATCTATGGGGGGGTCAGGCAGAGCCGCCAGGTCGACGCCCTGCGCGGCGGCGCCCAGATCGTGGTGGCCTGCCCCGGCCGTCTGGAGGACCTCCTGCACCAGAAGCTTCTCACATTGGAGTCGGTCAGCATAGCCGTCCTGGATGAGGCCGACGAGATGGCCGACATGGGCTTCCTGCCCGCCGTGGAACGCATCCTCGACCAGATTCGGCCCGGTGGCCAGCGGATGCTCTTCTCGGCCACCCTTGATCATGGGGTCGATGCGGTCGTCAAGCGTTTCCTGAAGAACCCCAAGATCCACGAGGTCGACTCGGCCACCCAGCATGTGGACCAGATGACCCACCACATCTTCGAGACCACCCAGGCCGCCAAGCATGACCTTGTCCGCAAGCTGGCCGCCGGCCAGGGCAAGCGGATCCTCTTCACACGGACCAAGTACCAGGCCAAGAAGCTGGCCAAGAACCTCATCGACAACGGGATTCCCGCGGCCCAATTGCACGGCAACCTCTCACAGGGGCAGCGTGACAGGAACCTCAAGGCCTTCGCAGACGGGAAGGTCAGGGTCATGGTGGCCACCGACGTCGCGGCCAGGGGTATGGATGTCAGCGGCGTGGACCTGGTCGTCCAGGTGGATCCGCCGGCCGACTACAAGTCCTTCCTCCACCGCTCCGGCCGTACGGCCAGGGCCGGGCACGCCGGCGATGTGGTGACGGTGGTCCTGCCCGAGCAGAGGCGGGACACCAGGCGGATGCTCCGCATGGCCCACATCGACGCCAAACCTGTGGGGGTCACGGCCAACTCCCAGGAGGTGGGTGACCTTGTGGGATCCCACGCCCCCCTGGTCGAGGGCTGGTCCCTGGATGCAGCCCTGGCGGAGGACCGCAAGCGTGACAGCGGTCGTGAGGGCGGCTCCCGCGGGAGGCGCTCAGGCGGTTCCGGACGCAGGAGGAGGTACGACCGTTCCGACACGCGCTCGGGCGGCTCCCGCAAGGGACGCGACGGAAACCGGCGGACCTCCCCCTTCGGAAAGTCTGACGGCTTCGAGGAGGAAGGCCCCTTCGACGGACGCAGACGGAGCGGGCATGCCGACTTCAACCGCGGCGGTGGCCACCGCGGTCAGGGCCGTGCCGAGGGGGGCCGTGGATACGGCCGCCGCAACGAGGGCCACTCCGAGGAGGACGGTCGGCGGGGAGGTCCCTCCTCCTACCGCGACGGCGGATTCAGGCGCGGCGGGGGCAAGCGGAGACGTGACTCCAGCCCCTTCCGCCAGGCCAGGACCCGCTGACCTTCATCTGTCACGGCGGCCGGTCCTTCCAAGGCCGGTGCCTCCAGGCGGCCCTCTGTGAGGGTCGCCTCTTTGCGCCGTGAATGCCGCTGTCCTCTTGGAGCGTTCCGAAGGGGGCGGGCAATCAGTCCATGGCCCCCTCGCAACTCTCCCTGAGTTCGACCCTGACAGGCAGCTCGGTGGAGATGGGGGGGCTGTCAGGGTCCTCCAGACGCTTTACCAGGGTGCTCACGGCGGCCCGTCCCAGGTCCACCATGGGCTGCCTGACAGTGGTCAGCCGGGGACGGGAGACCGCAGTCTCCTTGATTCCGTCGAACCCCGTCACGATCACCTGGCCCGGCACGTCCACCCCTGCCTCGGACAGGGCTCTCAGGGCACCCAGCGCCATCTGGTCGTTGGCGCAGACCAGTGCCCGGGGGAGGGTGCCCTGTCTGACCAGGCTCCCGGTGATCTGGTAGGCGGACGACTGGGAGAACTGCCCCCGATATATGGGGGCTGCCGAGGGTTCCAGACCCTCGGACCTCAGACCTTCGCAGAAGCCCTCATACCGCTTGCCGTTGTCAGGAGAGTCATCCGTGCCGGCCACGTAGGCCATGCTCGTCACCCCGTGCTCTTCGACCAGGTGTCTGACCAGGACATACATCCCCTTGCGGTTGCTTACCCTGACCAGGTCGAATTCGTTCTCCTGATTGGCCGGCGCGTTGGCTATCATGACGACCGGCAGCCGCTTGCGCAGGAAGGCCAGGACCGTATCCGGCACCGAACGGGCCAGGACAATCAGTCCGTCCACCTTTTCGGACATGCTGTTGATCAACTGGGGGATGTCGTCGCCCTTCCCCCTAAGCCCGATGCTGACCATCAGGGAGAGCCCCTGGCGCCATGATTCCAGCTCGCACCCCCTGAGGACCTCGTCGAAGTAGAGGGAATCGGTGTTGTCCTCCTGGCCTTGGGGCGGATCGATGACCATGTCGGCCGCGTCGTCGCTGGTCAGTTCGAACTCGCCTATCTGGTCAAGCTGGTCGATGTTGGGCAGGAAGAGGCCGATGCTGTTGGTCTTTCGTGCGGCCAGGCTCCGGGCGCTGCCGCTGGGGAGATACCCCAGCAGGCTTATGGCGTTGAGCACGGTCTGTCTGGTCTGCGGCCTCACCCTCTCCGGGGTGCGCAGGACCCTGGAGACTGTGGCTATGGACACATCGGCTTCACGGGCGACATCGTAGACGGTCGGTTTCCTCGCCATCCGGTTTCCTTTCTTTCATTCATTTCATTCAGCATATCATCGAAACCATCCCAGTCTGGCTATTTTTGATAGCGCTGACATCACTTCCGAAAATGTGGCACCCCCTGTGAATATGTATGTAAACGGTCAAAGTTTCAGGTTCTGTCTGCATCTTACGGATAGGATTTGCGCATTTGAATGTAAGCGCATACACTAAGAAGGTGCGATGGTTGACCCGGGCCCGTCACAGGACGCCGTGCAGGTGCGGGACCCACCCGTGCATGCACGTGTCGCCTGACCTCGATGGAAGAGGACGGGATCGACCCGTGGATGTCAGTGCGGACAAAGGAGACATATGAGACGGAAAACAGTGGCGGTGAGAATCCTCGCAGCCCTGGTCGCAGGGGCCACCCTGCTGGGACTGGGGGCGTGCGGAGGCAAGTCCGGCACGGCGCAACAGGCCGGTGCGGGCAATCAGATACTCTTCGGCGGTGACGGTGGCAGCCCCACCTTCATCCGCAATTTCAACCCCTTCTCGACCAGCAAGCGAATCGGTATCAACTTCATCTACGAGCCCCTCGAGGTGGTCAACAGCCTGGACGGCACGTCGACCCCCTTCCTGGCCAGCGGCCACAAGGTGGTGGATCCCAAGACGGTTGAATTCCAGATCCGCGACGGGGTCAAGTGGAGCGACGGCAAGCCCTTCTCGGCTCAGGACGTGGTCTTCACCTTCAACCTGGTCAAGAAGGACGTGGCCCTGGACTCCCTGGGGGTCTGGCAGCACATCTCCTCCCTGGAGGCCTCAGGCTCCAAGGTGACCTTCCATTTCAAGAACAACGATGTGCCGGCCGTCTCGATAGTCAGCCAGCAGAACATCGTCCCCGAGCACGTCTGGAAGGGCGTGAAGGACCCCCTCAAGTGGACCAATGAGAACCCCGTGGGGACCGGCCCTTACAAGCTGGGGACCTTCGCCCCCAACCAGTACACCCTGGTCAAGAACAAGGACTACTGGCAGGCGGAGAAGGTGGCGGCAGACACCATCGTCCTGCCCGCCTCCAACAAGCAGCTCGACCTGGTCAACAAGAAATACGATTGGGCCTACTCCTTCATAAACAACGTGGACAAGACCTGGGTCGGCGCCGACAAGCAGCACAACCACTACTGGTTCCCTCCGGGGGGCACGGTCTCCCTTTACCCGAACCTGACCAAGGCCCCCTTCAACGACGCGAACTTCCGCAAGGGTCTGAGCTACGCGCTTGACCGCACGAAGATAGCCAAGGACGCCGAAGAGGGTTATGTGGACGGGGCCACCCAGACCGGCCTCATCCTGCCCAACCACGACAAGTGGGTCAACGAGTCCATCCCCGACAAGGGCAGGATCACCCAGGACGAGGCCAAGTCCCTGGAGTACTTCGGCAAGGCCGGTTACAAGAAGCAGGGCGACCAGCTGGTGGATTCAACCGGCAAGCAGCTCGAGCTCAACATCACCGTACCCAGTGGTTACACCGACTGGCTGAGGGGTGTGCAGACCATGCAGGGGCAGCTGACCAAGCTGGGCATCGCCGTCAAGCTCACCCAGCCCCAGCCTGCCGCTTACACGCAGGCCCAGAACAACGGTGACTACGACCTTCTGGTTTCCTCCTTCGGCGGGACCGGCAGCGTCTTCCAGGATTACAACGGCCTGCTCAACAGCGAGTTCGCGGTCCCGGTGGGCCAGTCGGCCAACGCCAATTTCGAGCGCTACAAGAACCCCAAGGCCGATGACCTCCTGGCCCAGCTCAAGCAGGCTGCGGACGAGAAGTCCCAGAAGGCCATCGTGGACCAGCTCCAGCAGATCGTCTACGACGACGTGCCTGTGATCGGTCTCTTCTACGGCGGTCTGTGGGGCCTGTTCAGCACCCGGAACTACACGGGATGGCCCAGCAAGGACGACCCCTACACCTCTCCCAGCACCTGGACCCAGTCGGTGCTCATGGTGGTCACCCATATCAAGAAGGCCTGAGAGGTCCGGCCCGGCGTGACCGGGCAGGGCGGGAAGGCCGGTGGCGGTCCCTATGGGTCTGCCGGCCCGGTCTTCCTGCCCTGCCCCCTCTCACACCCCGGCCCCCGCCCTCCACCCTCGCGGATGAAAGGTCGTCACGTGCGATATTTTATCGGGAAAATAGGTTTGTTCTTCGTCACCCTCTGGGCGGCCATAACCGTAAACTTCCTCCTGCCCAGGATGATGCCGGGCTCCCCGGCCGACGCGGCCATAGCCAAGCTCTCGCAGAACGGGCCGGTCACCCCTGAGGTCAGGGCCTCCATAGAGGCCCAGCTGGGAATGCCCAAGGGCAACCTGCTCAGTCAGTACTGGCAGTATCTGGGCGACGTGGCCCACCTGAACTTCGGTGTGTCATACAGCAACTTCCCGCAGAACGTGTCGGATCTGGTGGGGGCCGCCCTCCCATGGACCCTGACCCTGGTGGGACTTGTCACGATCATCTCCTTCATCATCGGCACGGCCCTCGGGGCCCTCATGGCCTGGAAGAGGGGGACGGCGGTGGATGTGACCGGGACGATTTCCAGCTCCTTCCTCTCGGCCTTCCCCTCCTTCTGGCTGGCCCTCATGCTCCTCTTCTTCCTGGGCTACAAGGCGGGTCTCTTCCCGACTTCGGGCGCCTATTCGTCGACCTCGATACCCAACTTCTCGCTGGACTTCCTTTCGGATGCACTGGAGCACTCCATCCTCCCGGCCCTGACCATCCTGCTGACCTCGCTGGGGAGCTATGTGATGGGGATGCGGAACACCATGATCAGCACCCTGGGCGATGACTACGTCACCTTCGCCGAGGCCAACGGCCTGCGCCAGCGGACGGTCATGCTCAAATACGCGGCCCGCAACGCCCTCCTGCCCAACCTGACCTCCTTCGGACTGGTCCTGGGCGGTGTCGTCGGCGGCTCCCTCCTGGTCGAGCAGGTCTTCAGCTACCCGGGGGTCGGCCTCCTCCTCTATCAGGCCGTGACCAACCAGGACTACCCGTTGATGCAGGCCATCTTCCTGATGATCACGATCAGCGTGCTCGTGGCCAACTTCATCGTGGACATTCTTTACGGGGTCCTAGACCCGAGGACGAGGAGGTGAGGACGATGACGAACAGCATCGTCGGCAGCGGGAAGCAGTCTCCCGGAACAGAGGCGGGGCATGGTCCGCATGGCCCGCAGACCCGCCCGTCGGACGGGCCCAACCCCATCATGAGAGCGCTTGAGGTGATAGGCAAGGGTTTCAAGACGGTGTGGGAGGTGCCCAAGGCCAGATTCGGCCTGGTTTTGTTGGGCCTGATCCTCCTGTCGGCCATCTTCGCCCCCTGGCTGAGTCCCTACGATCCCAAGGCGGGGGACTTCGAAGCCAGCATCGGTCCCACGGCGGAGCACTGGCTGGGGACCACGAGCAACGGGCAGGATGTGCTTTCACAGCTCCTGTGGGGCGGCAGGGTCTCGGTCATGGTCGCCATGGTCTCCGGGCTCCTGTCCACCTGCATAGCGGTCCTGGTGGGACTCAGCTGGGGGTACATCAGGTCCTTCGCCGGCGAGTTCGTCGGTTTCATCGTCAACCTCTTCCTGGTCATCCCCTCCCTCCCCCTGATGATCATCATCGCCGCCTACCTTCAGAACGGGGGGATGAGCGTCATCATCCTGGTGATCGTCCTGACCGGATGGGCCTGGGGGTCCCGCGTCCTGCGCTCGCAGACCCAATCCCTGCGCTCCAGGGATTTCGTGATCGCGGCCGCCTTCAGCGGGGACAGCTCATGGAGGATCATATTCCATGAGATCTTTCCCAACATGCTCTCCCTGATCATCAACAACTTCTTCGGGGCGGCCACTTCCGGGGCCCTGTCCGAGGCCGGCCTGGAGTTCCTGGGTCTGGGTGATTCCACCACGGTCAGCTGGGGGACCATGCTCTACTGGGCCCAGAACAACAACGTGATCCTGACCGGCCAGTGGGCCCTGCTCCTGGCCCCCGGTCTCATGGTCGCCCTCCTGGCGGTCTCCATGACCTTTATCAACTTCGGCGTGGACCGTCTGAGCAACCCCCGCCTGCGTGAAGGGAAGGCATGATGGAACTCTTACGTGTCGAAAACCTCTCCGTCGAATACGACACACCCGACCAGGAACCGGTCAAGGCCGTCAAGGACGTGAGCTTCTCACTGGACCAGGGTGAGTTCGTGGGCCTGGTGGGAGAGTCGGGATCGGGCAAGTCCACACTGGGCTTCGCCGTCACCCGCCTGTCCAAGCCGCCTGCCCGGATCAGCCAGGGCCGTGTCCTGTTCGGGGGCAAGGACATCACCACCCTCAGTCAGGAGGAGCTGCGAAGGCAGCGCTGCGGCGGATTCGCCATGGTCCTCCAGTCTGGCATGAACGCCCTGAACCCGGTGAGGACGGTCCGCAAGCATTTTGTGGACATCTACCGGGCCCACGGCAACGTGGAGAAGAAGGACTACGAGGCCCACTCCAGACAGCTGGTGGACAAGGTGGGACTGCAGGCCTCGGTCCTCGATGCCTACCCGGGCGAGCTGTCCGGCGGCATGAGACAGAGGGTATCCATATCGTTGGCCCTGTCCCTGGAACCCAAACTCATGGTCTTCGACGAACCCACCACAGCCCTTGACGTCCTGGTCCAGCACGAGGTGATGGGGACGATCAGGGAGCTACAGAGGGAGGAGGGCTTCACGGCCATCCTGATCAGTCACGACCTGGGGGTCGTCCTCGAATCCACGCAGCGGGTCCTGGTCATGCACAACGGCGCGATTGTGGAAGATGCGCCCAGCCAACGGATCCTGACCGATCCGCAGGACGACTACACCAAGATGCTCCTCAGCCACTACGGCGATCCCAGGGCCGAACACGTGTCCGTGCCCGGCCTCAGACCCAGGGGGGAATCAGGTTCCGCCGGTGTCTCCGGCCAGGCTGGTCCGGCTGCGGGAGGGGTTGCGACCGGGGCCGATGACGGTGAAGACATGACGGTGACGGTTACCGGCGTATCCAAGATCTACCCGGCCCGCAAGAGGGGCGAATCCCCTGTGACGGCCGTCGACGATGTCTCCTTCACGCTTTCCCCCGGCCAGTCGCTGGCCCTGGTGGGGGCCTCGGGGTCGGGCAAGTCCACGATAGCCAAGATGCTCACCGGCGTGGAGAGGCCCACATCGGGCACCATCACCCTGGGAGACAGGCGGGTGGACCGGATAAGGCGGCGCAAGGATCTCACCTCCCTGCGTTCCGACATCCAGATGATCTTCCAGGACCCATACTCGGCCCTGAACCCCCTCCACACGGTGGAGTACATCCTGACCAGGCCCATCCTCAACTACACCCATCTGAGGGGTGACGATGCGAGGAAGAGGATGCTGGAGCTTCTGGACACGGTCGGCCTGACCCCTGTGGAGCAGTATGCGGCCAAGCTCCCCCACCAGTTGTCGGGAGGCCAGCGTCAGCGGGTGGTCATAGCCCGTGCCCTGGCCAGCAACCCTCACGTCCTCGTGGCCGACGAACCGGTCTCCATGCTGGACATGACCCTGAGGGCCGGAATCCTCGCCCTCCTGGACGACCTGCGAATCCGATTGAACGTGAGCATGCTCTATATCACCCACGACCTTCTGTCCGCCCGTCTGATCACGGATTCCATCATGGTCCTCAACCAGGGGGTGGTGGTGGAGCGGGGAGGGACCGCACAGGTTCTCCAGCACCCGCAGAACGACTATACGATCAAGCTGCTCGATGCCATCCCCAGCCTGCGCACACAGGCTTGAGGTCGGTCATCTGCGGCCGGGGTCGGAAGGACGTCGAAAGACCCGAGACTTTGAGGAGCGACAATGACTTCCCTTCATGCCGTGGGCAGGGGCCGGCCCTTCGGGGACCTGCCTGTGCCGGGGAACGTAGAGGTCCTGGTCATCCATGCACCCGTGGGTGACCTGACCGCCCTCCACTGCCCCAAAGGGGCCAGGGGGGAGCGCGGTACGGCGCTGTTGATCCCCGGTTTCACCGGTTCCAAGGAGGACTTCTACCAGATGATTCCCTTGCTGGGAGAGGCAGGTTGGGACGTATGGGCTTATTCGCAACGGGGCCAGGCCGACTCGGTAGCCCCGCCAGGCAGGTGCGCTTACGACAGGGGTTCCACGGCGGCAGATGCCTTGGATGTGGCCCGCATCATCATCGAACAGACGGGTGTGAAAAGGGTCCATCTCCTGGGACACAGCTTCGGCGGGGTGGTGGCCCAGGCGGCCGCCCTGACCGGCCCCGGCCTCTTCGCCAGCCTCACCCTCATGTCGTCCGGGCCGCATGGATGGCCAGGAAGGAAGGCGGACATCCGCCAGCGTCTCCTGGACCATCCTGGCGGTGACCTGTGGCGGTTGGACAACCCTGACCGCGCCAGCATGCCCGATGAGGACCTGGGTACCCAGGACAGGTTCCAGCGCCTCAGGGCGGAGCGCACCAGCCGGGACCAGCTCATCGGGGCCATCGACCAGCTTGCGGACCTGCATGACAGGACGGAGCAGCTGGCGGCCACCGGCCTGCCTGTCCTGGTCTTTCACGGGGAAGATGACGACAATGCATGGCCCCAGGATTGGCAGGCCAGGATGGCCCGTCTGCTCGGGGCCCGCTACGAGATCATCCCCGGCGCAGGCCACTGCCCCAATATCGACAGGCCGGAGGCGACGGCCGCCCTTCTCGATGACTTCTGGGCATCGGTGTCGGCCGAGAGGTGACATCGGTCAAACGATAAGCAATGAAAGCGGAGAAGATGAACACAAACACCCCACGCAGCAAGGCTCCCTTTAAGGGAGCAGGCGACGGCGAGGGAGAGGTGGGCCTGACACGGCGGCCCGCAGGCATGAGCGTCGAGAGGGGGGATTTTTCGGCCGCTTTCAATCCCAATGGCGACCTCTCCTTCATCAGGGCTGGGGGAATCCAGGTATCCCAGTACGAACCCGGCATCCATGATCGACCCCTGGCCGGGCTCTGGCTCCGTCGCCACCGTGGGGGCAGGGTGGACTCATTGCCGCTGACCGGGTCCGGTTCCCGGGCGTCCTTCTTCGCCCATGACGGTTCGCCCATATGGGCGGGGATGGGCATGGGCGTGAGTTGGAGGGTCCAGCTGGTTCCGGCGGCCATGACCCCGTCCCTGCCGCCGTCTGTGGAGGCGGGGCCGGGTGCTGTGCGCGGCGCTTCATGGGTCTGGCAGGTCGATGTCCGTCCTGTCCAAGGCGGCACCCTTCTTCCCGGCGACAGGTGGGACCTGGTCTCGGCCCAGGATCTGGCTCTGGTGGAGCCGTCGATGGCCCGCGGGGCCGAGTCCTATACCTCCCAGTACATCGCCTACCACGCCGAGGAGGTCCCGGGTTGCGGGAGGGTCCTCTCGGCCAGGCAGACCATGGGCTGCGCCCCCAGGCTCCCCCTCTTCGTGACCGGTATCGCCGAGGGGTGCCGGACCTTCATGACAGACGGCTACGATTTTTATGGCCTGGGTGCCAGGTTGGGCTATCCCCCTGCCGCCCTGGGAGATGCCGATTGGGCTGGCGGCGGCATAGACCAGTACGAGTTCGCCATGGCCTGCCTCCTCTCACAGATGGTCGCCATGGGGGAGACCGGCCTGAACTGGCATGTGTGGAACACCGTCAGTTCCGACTACAGGGGAGGCTTGGACAAGGCCTGCCTCATCTGCGCTCGTGCCTTCGACAAGACAGTCCTGCCGACGGTCCGCCCGTCTGATGACAAGAGGACCGGGGATGCCAAGGCGCAGGATTCCAGCGTCCAGGCTGGTCGAGGTGGCTGGAAGGGCACACCTTCCCTCCTGGCCTCGGCAAGGCCCCTGAACGGGGAACCCCTCCCGGAGGATGAGTTCAGCGCCCTGGGCGGAGGGCCGGTGCTGCAGGCGGAGAGAGACAAGGCCGGCAACCTGCTCTCATACTTCGGGACAGATGCCAGGCATGTGGTCAGCTCCCGAAAGGAATTGGAGGTGGCCCGCACCCATGGGCAGATCCTCCTGTCCGGCAACCCGACCCTCGACCCCGACCGGCCCACCATGGCAGTAACCACTTATGCAGGCGGCATCTTCGCCTCCCAGGTGGTGTTGGGCAACACAAATATGAACCAGCTGGTCTCCGTCCAGAAGACGGGACTGGGCCTCCTGCGCTCGCGCGGGGTCCGCATGCTGGTCAATGTCGATGGTGAGTGGAGGCTTCTGGGGGTCCCGTCGGCCTACATCATGGATTTGGGCGGGTCCCGATGGGTCTACCGTCTGGGGGGGCGCACGTTGACCGTCAGCACCGTGGCCCACCTGGACAGGCCGGTCATCGGCATCCGTCTGGAAGCGAGCGACCCGGTCCCTGCCATGGCGACCGTGGACATGGAAGATCCTGCCATCTGGCGCATGCACTCCCTGCCTGCCGACGGCGCCCACGGGGTGCGGGGCGGGGTCTCGTTCATGCCGGCCGGGGGCAGTCCTGCCGCAGACCGTTGTCCGGGGCTGAGATACGTCATCTCCTCCCCCGATGCCCTGCCGGGAGATGACTGTCCCCTCTTCGAAGACGGGGGGGAGGGCCACCCCGACGACCCGGGCATGGTGACCTTCCTGTCGGATGGCGGTCGCACCCTGTCCCTCACCTTCACCGGGTCCATGGATGGCGTACCTGGTGCCGGGTCGCATGATGGCATGGGCGGCCGCAGTGACAAGGAACTTCTCCACTCCCACTACGAGGCCATGAAGACCTTCATGCAGGGGCTGCATGTGGTGGGGGAGGGTAGGTTCGCGGAGTTCAACCTCCTTCTGCCCTGGTTCGTGCAGAACGCCCTGGTCCACTTCCTCTCGCCCCATGGTCTGGAACAATACGGGGGGGCTGCCTGGGGAACGCGCGATGTCTGCCAGGGGCCGCTGGAGCTCGCCCTGGCCTTCGGGCATGACGGTCTGGCCCGGACCATCCTTCTCAAGGTGTTCGCCCACCAGAACCCTGACGGCTCCTTGCCCCAGTGGTTCATGTTCGACCAGTATGCTGACGTCTACCAGCACGATTCCCATGGGGACATACCCGTCTGGCCCCTCCTCTCCCTGGCCGAGTACATGGAGGCCAGCGGAGACCTGGGTCTGCTGGACACCCACGTGGACTTCTGGCGGGGGGGCGCGGCCGGACAGCGCGGAGCAGATGGCCGGACCGGTCCATCGACCGACGCAAGCGTCGGCCCGTCCACCGACGCCGTCTCCGGGTCCGGCGGGGACAACATTCTTGACGGGCCCACGGTGGCCGACCACCTGGCCAGGACCTTGGATTACATCCAGTCCCACAGGGTGCCCGGCACCGACCTCTTCTGCTACGGGGAGGGGGACTGGGACGACACCCTTCAACCGGCCCAGGAGTCCATGAAGAGGCAGATGGCCTCCACTTGGACCATTGCCCTTCTCTACCAGGCCTGCCGGAGCCTCCAGCCCCTTCTGGAGTCCGCCGGTCGGACCGACCTGGCCTCCCGCTTCGCCGGCGAGGCCGACAGAATCGGTGCCGACTTCGCCCACGACTTCATCTTCCAGGGGGTCCTGGCCGGCTATGTCAATTTCGTGGATGGCCAGCCCAGGCCGGTCATCCACCCGACCGACACCAGGACCGGCATCCGCTACAGGCTGATCCCCATGACCCGCTCCATCATTGCAGGCCTGCTCACACCGGAACAGGAGGAGGACCACGAGAGCATCATCGAGGGCGACCTCCACTATCCCGACGGGGTGCGGCTCATGGACCGCCCGGCCTCCTTCCACGACGGTGTCACCAGGGTGTTCAAGAGGGCCGAACAGGCCGCAAACGTCGGTCGGGAGATCGGTCTGATGTATACGCATGCCCATGTGCGTTACACCGAGGCCCTGGGGCTGCTGGGCAGGACACGTCTGGGTCAGGAGCTCCTCAGAATCAGCCCGGTAGGCCAGTTCCGTCGCCTGCCGGCCAGCGAGCCCAGGCAGCGCAACTGCTATTTCGCCTCGTCAGATGCCGATTTCCCCGACAGGTACACGGCCGCCGCCCAGTGGTCCAGGCTGAAAGAGGGGGCTGAGGATCCGGTCGGCGTCAGGGGAGGATGGCGGATATACTCCTCAGGCCCCGGCATATACTGCCGACAGGTTGTACAGCACCTCTTCGGCGTTCAATTGCATGCCGGGTGTGTGGTATTCGACCCGGTCCTGTCCTTGGAGGATGACGGTCTGGAGGTCACCATGGCCCTCTTCGGCCGGCTTCGGACCATCCGCTATCACGTGTGCGCCAAAGGGGCCGCTTTTGCAGGTGGCCCGGGTTCGGTTGACGGCCCTTTGCACGATTGCGGAAAATACGATCTTTGGATTAAAGCAGATGGACGTAGGCTGGATGGTGGCAGACGGATTCTGCCCTATCGCAAGGGAGGAATTGAAGTGACACGGGACCAGCTGGCCGATGCGGGCCGCATAGACATCTTCCTCATGGTCGATGGCCAGACGGTAAAGTAAGCATAAGTGCCTAAACTGGACTAATTGTCGGTTCATGTCGGCAATGTGAAGGAGCGAGGCGGCCAGCTGCTCGGCAGCGGGGGTATAACGACTGCGTTTCTCAGCGAAGTGGGCAGGGTGTGTGTATGCGCAGAGCAACAGTCTATGATGTGGCTGAGAGGGCCGGAGTGTCCATCGCCACGGTATCATGCACCTACTGGCAGCCGAGTCGTGTGCGTGAATCTACGCGTTTGAAGGTTCTTGAAGTCGCTAAGCGCCTCAATTATATCCCCAGTGCTAGTGCGCGTAACCTGGCCAGAGGGAGGGTCGGTGCTCTCGGCCTTTATTCTTTTGATTTCTGTCCAGTTCGCAGCCTTGAACAAGGCTGTGAGGATGGGCAAGAGCGTGAAGGCGAAACAGATATATGTACCTATCCCTTATATGCTGACGAGGTTGAAAGAGGATTCCAACAGGCCTGCTGGCAAATGGGCCAGGCAGTCCTTTTGGGAGGTTCGACAGGCAGTAACCCAACGCGTTCGGTCGTTGATATGGCGGGTCGCGTAGATGGACTGGCCTTGCTTTCATGGTTAGGAGATATTTCCACTCTCCAGAGACTTGCTACCATAATGCCTGTCGTGATGTTGGCACAAAATCCCGGAGATCTTCCAGTACTTTACGTATCTGCTGATAACTACGCTGGCTTGGGAGAGTTAATTGACCACCTTGTCGGTGTACATGGTGCAAAACGGATCGAGTATGTAGGTTCGATGATTGATCCAGAAATGCGTGAACGGTTCCACGTAATCCAAGAACGTCTCACACAACTCGGCAGACCCGTTCCTTTGATGCCGGTTGACGAAGGCTTCGCCGCAAAGCAACCGTTCCAGTCCGTTAAAGCCATGCAACTGGCTCGCGATCTTCCAGACGCGCTTGTATGTGAGAATGACCAGACGGCACTGGCCGTGATTAATTTCCTGAGAGGACTTGGTACTCGGGTGCCGGATGATGTGATGGTGACGGGTGCTGACGGTATTTTGGCCGGCCAGTTCTCTGACCCGACTTTGACAACAGTGCAGTTGCCGATGCAACGAATCGGGAATATAGCTGCTCATGAGCTTGCAAGGCAGGAAGGAAAACCCTGGACTAAAACAAAGTCTGTTCTGGTTTCGGAAAAGCTCAAGATTCGCCAGAGTTGTGGTTGTGAGCGTCCTGTGATACACGTATCCGACTGCTGACAGTTTCTTCGCAATAATTTGACTCGGTGATTCTAAGCGCATAGATTAAGATGTGTAATCTAAGCCCTTAGATTACAGCTATCACTTCAAGGAGGAACGTGATGAGAAGAGGTAAGTCAAGAGTGAAGGCCTTGGCGGGAGTAGTCATTAGCCTTGCCACTCTGATTGGATTCGCCGGATGTGGTAGATCGACTAGTGGCTCTGCTGCGGGGGGGGGGGAGTCCTCTGTAGCTATAGACGACAAGCCGGCCAAAGGTGAGCTGAATTTATGGGGCATCGGTAATGAGGGTGAGAAGCTGCCCGAGCTGATTCGGGATTTCGAAAAGGAAAATCCGGATGTCCATGTCAAAGTCACTTCCATCCCATGGACTTCCGCACATGATAAGTTCCAGACAGCTATTGCAGCAGGTACGGGTCCTGATTTGGCGCAGTTGGGAAGTACCTGGATGGCTGATTTTGCCAATGGTCTGGCCACCGTTCCCAACAATCTTGATATGAGTGATCTCGCCAAAGGCGCTATTGAATCCGGCAAGGTGGGGGACAGACAAGTCGGCGTACCTTGGTATGTCGAAACCCGTGTTATTTATTATCGTACTGATATAGCCAAGAAGGCTGGATGGGATCATGCCCCTAGCAACTGGGAAGAACTACGCTCAATGGCCAAGGACATGCAGAAGCAGGATGGTGTCAAGTATGGAATCTGGTTGGTTCCCTCTGGCCAGGACAGTTTCTTAGCCAGTCTTCCCTTTGCTTTTTCGCAAGGTGCCGAGTTGACAAACGCAGACGGCAGCAAGTGGACGATTGACACTCCTGAGATGAAAAAGGCAATCACCTTTACGAGTGGTCTTTTCAAAGACAAAATTGCAGATGTAAACGCTGATGTTAGCCCGGGGGCGGACATGGCTGCATTTGCCGCTGGCACAACTCCTATGAAACTAGATGGGCCTACAAGTATTGGGCAGATTGAGCAAATCGGCGGACCTGAAATGAAGTCCAAGTTCACTACAGCCCCTCTGCCTAAAGGTGAGAAAGGAAACATCTCATTCTCTGGCGGTTGCGGAATGATTGTCTTCAAGACTTCAAAGAACAAAGAAGCTGCTTGGAAGCTTATCCGTTGGCTGAGTAAGCCTGAAGTGCAGGCAAAATGGTATAAAATCTCGACCGATTTGCCTGCATCACAGAAGGCTTGGAACGATCCGATTCTCAAAGATGATGACAAGCTTGCTGCGTTCTCTACTCAGCTAAAAAGCATGAAAGCCACTCCTTCGGTTACCACCTGGCAGCAAGTGGGATCTGCAGGTGACAAGATCATCGAGCAGATTAATCGGGGTGCTGTAAGTGTGGATGAGGGTCTGTCCAAACTCCAAACTGAAGCCGATGCGGCCGGGATGGGCAAGTAGCCATGAGGTTGTTCCGCAAATCATCCGGCGCGGGCGGCGCTTCAGCCGTCATGCGCCGGCGGCGGACCCTCGTCGCATGGGGGTTCGCCCTCCCATTCGCCCTGGTCTTCTGCATCTTCATGCTTATGCCCCTCCTCTCCTCGCTGATCATGTCCTTCACGGACATGACATCCAGAGATTTGAGGACCCCGTTCAACGTCAACTTCATGGGCCTGTCGCAGTATGCGGCCCTCTTCAAGGATCCGCAGTACCTACGCTCACTGAAGACCACAGGAATATTCGTCCTGGTGGGACTCCCTTTGACCATGGTCCTGGCCCTCTGCTTCGCAGTGGCCCTCAACAAGGGTTCGCAGCATCTGAACGCCTTCTTCCGGGCCCTCTACTATGCCCCGGTGGTGGCCAGTGTGGTAGCGGTTTCCGTGGTTTGGCGTTACATCCTTCAAAGGGACGGCCTGCTCAACTCGGCATTGGCCCTGATCGGCGTCCAGGGGCCTGACTGGCTCCATGACACCCGCTTCGCCCTACCGGCCTTGATCGTCATGACCACTTGGCGGAACATGGGTACTCTGATGATCATCTTCCTGGCCGGCCTGCAGACCGTGCCGGAGGACATCAAGGAGGCCGCGGCCATCGATGGCGCCTCCAGAGGGAGGGTTTTCTGGAGCATCACTCTTCCCCTCCTCAAACCCACTCTTCTTTTGGGTGCAGTCCTTCTTACGGTCTCCTACCTGCAGTTCTTCGAAGAGTCCTTCGTGATGACCCAGGGCGGGCCGCTCAATTCGACCCTGTCGGCCTCCTACTACGTCTACCAGAAGTTCAGCTTCGGCCAGTATGGGCTCTCGTCGGCGGCCAGCTATGTCCTCTTTGTGATCATCGCCCTTGTCAGCGCCCTTCAGTTCAAGGTGCTCAGGTCGGATGACTGAGGGGGGAGAGAGAACAATGACAGCATCAGCAGCATCGGGAAGCCTGGACCCCGATCCGACGTCCGGTTCTTACGTCAGGGAGAACAAACTCACCCCCTGGCAGAAGTTCATGAGGGGGAGGGGTTTGTCCTATACGGTCCTGGCCGTGGTGGGCGCCTTCTGGGTCTTCCCCTTCGTCTGGATGGCCCTGGGGTCGCTCAAGACGCAGCGGGAAATCCTGGCTTCACCGCCCACCTTCATTCCCAAGGACCCGACACTGGCCAATTACACCAAGTGGTTCGGCCAGCTTCATTTCAGCAGCTACTTCACCAACAGCCTCATCGTGGCCGTGGTCACCGTGCTGGGGAACGTGGTCTTCTGCTCCATGGTCGGGTATGCCTTGGCCAAGATCGATTTCGCCGGCAAGAGGATTCTCTTCGGGGCCGTCATGGTTACCCTGATGGTCCCCAGCGTATCGACCTTCGTCCCACTTTTCGTCATCATCGCCAACATGGGCTTGTCCAACTCCTACCTGGCCCTGATCCTCCCCTTCCTCACCCAACCCATCGGGGTCTTCCTCATGCGGCAGTTCATCTCGGGCATCCCCGATGCCCTCTTGGAAGCCGCCCGGGTTGACGGGGCCGGGGAGCTGAGGATCTTCTGGTCCATCGTCCTGCCCCAGTGCGGGCCGCCCCTGGCCACTCTGAGCATCCTCACCTTCCTGTCTTCTTGGAACAACTTCCTATGGCCCCTTGTCGCCATGCAGACGGAAGATAAGTACACGCTCCCGGTGGCCCTCTCCCTCTACTCAACCGGTCAGAACGCCACGAATTATGGTGTCCTCTTGGCAGGGGCCGTACTGGTCATCACCCCCATACTCCTGCTCTTCGTCTTCCTGCAGCGGTACTTCATACAGGGAGTGGCGATGACCGGCATCAAGTGAGGGAAGACAGGCGGGAGGGGATCGGCCGGCTCCTCCGCCCCGGGATGTGAGCCGACCGGGTTTTCCGGACGGTCCCGACCAGGACCGCCCAGCGAAGAGATAAGGAAGGTACAGCCACATGCCAACGCCTACATACTCCTTTCCCCGAGGGTTCCTTTGGGGGGCGGCCACGGCGGCCCACCAGATAGAGGGCAACAACGTCAACGCCGACTGGTGGGAACGTGAGCACCGGCCAGGCGGTGATGTCAGCGAGCCCTCGGGTGATGCGGACGACAGCTACAACCGATACGCCCAGGACATATCCCTCCTGGCAGACAGCGGACTGAACACCTACCGCTTCTCCGTGGAGTGGGCCAGGGTGGAACCGGAGGAGGGTTTCTTCTCACAGGCTCAGATCCTTCACTACCGAGGCATGATCGAGGCCTGCCTGGAAGCCGGGGTGACCCCCATGGTCACACTGAACCACATGACCCTCCCCCGATGGTTGGCCCATCGGGGAGGGTGGCGTGACCCTGCCTCCACGGACCTTTTCGGAAGGTACGTGGAGCACCTCCTGCCCATCCTCGACGGTGTCACATGGGTCTGCACCATCAACGAACCCAACATGGTGGCCCTGACCCAGGGGGGTCAGGAGGGGACTGACATGGCTGCCGCCTCCCTGCCCACACCCGACCCCGTCATTTCCCGTTCCCTGGTCAAGGCACACAGGAGGGCCCGTGAAGTCCTCTCCCGCCGACCCGGGTTGAGGTCGGGGTGGACCATTGCCTGCCAGGACTTTCAGGCCCTGCCCGGGTGCGAGAGGGAGATGGAGAAGTACCGCTACCCACGTGAGGAGTTCTTCAGTCAGGCGGCCAAAGGCGACGATTTCATCGGTGTCCAGGCTTACCTGCGCACCTTCATCGGCACTGACGGACCCCGTCCGGTGCCGGCGGGGGCGGAGAGGACGCTGACCGGCTGGGAGTACTACCCGGCCGCCCTGGGGGAGGCCGTCCGCTACACCTGGCAGGCGGCCGGGTACACCCCCATAGTCGTCACCGAAAACGGAATCGCCACGGCCGACGACAGCCGTCGGATCGACTACACGTTTGAAGCCCTGTCCAGTCTGTACCGGGCCATGATCGACGGGGTGGCCGTGGAGGGTTACATTCACTGGTCTCTCTTGGACAACTATGAATGGGGTTCGTACAAGCCCACATTCGGCCTGGTCTCGGTGGACCATGAGACCTTTGAGCGTCGCCCCAAGCCTTCCCTGGAGTGGCTGGGGAGGGTGGCCAAGACCGGTCTGCTCAGAAGGGATTAGCCACATTCGAAAGGAGCGGCCTTGTCCCGGGATGTCGGCATGGCATCCCGGGACAAG
>NZ_JBANDZ010000002.1:68285-227041 GCF_037963085.1 Bifidobacterium favimelis
TGGCGGGAAGAGGCATCGTCCTGTTGCCTGTCCTCCTGCCCGCTCCCTTTTCCGGGGGAGGACGGGCTCATGGCGCCGTCACCAGCCAATCGGATAGGAAACGGCAGCCTGCACCGATCCGGATGACAAGGTCAACGGGATGACGATCGAAGGTCCGTTGAAGAAGTCCACGGTCACATCGACGGTCCCATCTGAGACCGTCGGATCGCCGAAGAAATTCCCGGTCAGAGTGAAGGTCCCGGCACTCCTGTCACATGAGAAGGCCGAACCGGCCTGCAGATATGACCACCAGGAAGAGTTGGGCCCGACGGATCTTCCGCCCTGTCTGGCGGAGACCCGGCGTACGGCGTTCCCGGCGTAGTCCATGGGGATGGTGATGCCGTTCCGCTTGCCCCAGGCCGATGAAGAGGAAGCCTGGCCGTTGCGCACGACATACTCATGCCAGTCGGCTCCGGCACTGAACCTGAGGGTCAGGTCGGCCAGTTGCCCGTATCGGGGTGCGTCAGGGACCGACTGAATCCTGTTCAAGTAGGCGGGGGTCAGGTTCACTGTCTGGGAAGAGGGGTCGTAGACGTAGTCAGAACCGGATGAAAGTCCCGCGATTCCAACGAAGGTGTTCCCGTTAAGGGTCAGCGGGATGGCCAGGCCGGACTGGGCCTTGGAATCAAGGTATATGGTGTCGGCACCTGTGGCGTAGGAAGAAGAGGCATTCATGGCCGCCTGGAGCTCCGAACCGATCCGGGCGTTCTTCCAGCCGTAGGGTGCCTGGCGGGAAATCATGGAGCCGTTGTCCCAGAGCATGAGGCCGACCCCTCCCTGGCGGGCCAGCTGGTTCATGTACTCGTAGTACTTGACCTCCTCGCCCTCTTGGAGCACGTCGTTGCCGGTGTCATAGCCCAGGAGGCCGTATTCGCCGATCACGGTGCCGATGCCCTGACTGGTCAGGTTCTCCTGGATGGTCTTGAAGGTGGCGGCGGCCGAGGTCCTGGCCGTGGTGGGCCGGCCCTGGTTGTCGGTGCCGATCCGCTCGTCGAAGCCGGTGATTCCCAGGTTGGCGCTGTAGAGCCACTCGCTGTAGTAATGGACCGTGGCCGCCACATAGGGATCCTTGAAGCCCTTGATCAGGGCGGCCAGGTGCCTGGTGTACTCGTCCGACGGGGTGGTGGAGGGTGTGGGCATGACGATCATACGGTGCTCATTGCCGGGCACGGAGCGGATGATTGTCCGGGCTTCGGTGTTCAGCCTGTCCAGTTTCTCCTGGCCGGATGGGTAGTCCCAGGTGTTGAACTGGGGCTCGTTGATGGTCTCGAAGGCCACACTGTCCGGCTCATCGGCGAAGGTCCGGGCCAGCTGCTTCCAGAAGTCCGAGAACATGACCTCCTCCTTGGCCCCTGTCTGGCCGTTCCACTGCTTGAGCCAGATCCAGGAGTCGTGGTGGATGTTGACCAGGACGTGCATGCCAAGGCCCTTCGCCTGATCGACCACCTGGCGGTAACGGTTGAGCCAGGCCTGGTCGATCAGGAAGCGGTAGCCGTCCTTGTTGGTCGATCCCAGGTCCCGGTAACGCCGGTAGACGGTCATGGGGATGCGGATGCTGGTGTAGCCCTTTGCCTTGACGGCCTTGAGAAGGTCGGGGGTCACCTCAGGATTCCCCCAGGCCTGCTCGCCCCGGTCAGGCGAGGACCAGTTGGTGTCCACCGCATCGAAGGAATTGCCCAGGTTCCACCCCCGTCCCATGTTCCTGGCGAACTGGAGTGATGGCGTCAGTCCCGCGTTTGACGGATTGATTGCAGAGGTGGCTGCCGTCCTGGCAGCCGACCAGGTCTTGGCCTCCTGAGGTCCGGCCTGTGCCTGTGCGGCCGCGCCCGCCGTGGGTGCCAGCGCCAGACCAATGAGGGACAGGGCTGTGATGGCGACGGCGGGGGCCGGGATCCACCTGCGTCCCGCTCTGCCTGGCCCCTGCCCCTGCTTGATCCCCGCCTTGTGCCTTTCGATGGCCTGCGGTTCGTCCGTTTCCCGGACCTGCCACCCTTCTTGGCCTCTTTCAGCCCTCGCCTCTCCGGCTGAGGTGCTCCTCCAGGTGTGGCTGACGCCTTTGCCTGTCGCCTTACCCAAGATTCCGAATAGCTTCATTGCCGATTCGACCCCCCTTCATGTCCTGTGCGGCTCTTCTTGTGTGACGCCGCCTCAGGCGATGCCCTTGTTGTGATGCTCTGCCGCCTGCGTCTCATGATTGACGGCGTGCGGCTTGCGGGGTTCTGGCATCCACGGCTGATGTCCCCCCAACACACATTGTAGTTCAATCATTTAAGTAAAAGCGGTAAGATGCGGGCACCCATTTCGCCGCCCGTCCGGCCGGGCCTTTACGTCAGATGCCAGGCGTCCGCAGGAGGAATCGGAATGCTGCATGCCCGGCCAAGTCATGGATGCATGGAGGCGATGCCGATGGGAAAAGAAACATCTGAGTGGAGCTGAGGGTAGTCGAAACCCCGACCTCTTCGATGCGAACGAAGCGCTCTACCAACTGAGCTACAGCCCCGGCCATTGCCCGACCGTGGCCGGACAACAGATAGTACTGTATCGCAGGGCGGGCACAAACGCAATTCGGATGACCGTGGGGAGAGGGGTTTCGGCGGGCCGGGGAGGTGCGATGCCGGCTGGTGAGGTGCGATGCCGGCCTCTTCCGTCGGCTTTGCGGCCGGGTGGGAAGGTGTGAACACCTGCCATGGCCGCCGCGGCTCAAAGGTTGCCGATAGCCGGTCCGGCCGAACAGTTCAGTCGATGACCTCTCCGCCCTGCCCGATTTCCTCGAGCTCTTCCTCGCCTTCGACGGTCTTCTCCGCTGCGTCCTTCTTCCCCCGGCCGAACCGGGCCCTGATCAGGCCGATGACCGTGGGCAGGACGGAAATGACCAGGATCAGCACGATGACCAGCTCGAAGTGCTCCTGGACGGCCGGGATGCCGCCGAAGAAGTAACCCAGAAGGGTGAAGAGGGTGGACCAGACCAGGCCCCCCAGGACGCTGAAGGGGGTGAACCTGCTCCACTTCATGCCCGATATTCCCGAAATGAAGGGCATGAAGGTCCTGATGAAGGGGAAGAAGCGGCCCAGGAAGACGGCCAGCGGCCCCCACCTGTCGATCATCCCCTCCGTCTTGGCCAGACGCTCGGGGGTCAGGGCCTTCACCTTGCCCGACCGGATGATGGCCCGGCCGAAGAAGTGACCTATGAAATAGTTGCTTTGATCGCCGATGATGGGGGCCAACCAGACCACGGGCAGGAGGATGTCCAGTGCCATCCCGCTCTTGGGGTCATGGGCGAAGACGCCGGCCGCGAAGAGGAGGGAGTCTCCGGGCAGGAAGGGCATGAAGACCACGCCCGTCTCGATGAAGATGATCAGGAAGATGAAGGCGTAGGTGGGCACCAGACCCATGGCGATCCACCCGGCGATGGCGCTCCGGGGGTCCTTGAGGAGATTGATGAGCCAGTGTATGAATCCCATGTGCCAAAGACCGTCCTGTCATGTCGAAACGCAAACCCTTTCACACTGTAGCAAGAAGGGCCTGCGAGCACCTGGCCGCCTCCAGACCCTTGCGAGGAAGACACAACCCCGGGTGTGGGGGTTGACCGGGGGCGGATGCGTCAAGGGCTCTGTCAAGGCTCCCGACATGTCTCCGCCCTCCCTGCCGGCAGGGTCCCGGCCGCCGTGCGGGAGCACCCGCCTGTGGCGCAGGGCGTGAGGGGGTGTGTATGCTGCTTTTCCGTTTTGATTTTGCCGGTATGCCACGGCCTGGCTATTTGACAAAGGGCGAATTGTTAGTTTAATATCCTTTTTACGAGGTTGTGGGGAATCCGAAGTGGGAATACGCAGCTGTATCCCTCGTGACCATCTACTGCAGTCCAAGAAGCGAAGTTGCTGACCGAAGGAGGAAGGGTGCAGGTTCTAGATAAAGACATTGGCGCTGTCGGGCAGCGGAAGGACGTGTCTTCTGCGTCCGGCGTGACGCTCGACGGTGTTGTCTCCGGGGTCGGTCCGAAGAAGAGGAAGCGTTTCGCGGGGGGGGGGGTAAATTCTCCCAAGATTCATAGTTTCAATCTTTGGCTCCTGATTGTTCCCCTTCTTGTATTCGTCGTCCTCTTCAGTTATCTCCCCCTCTTTGGCTGGATATACGCCTTCTTTGATTACCAGCCGCCCATTCCGCTTTCCGAAAGCAAATTCGTAGGCCTTCAGTGGTTCCGGATGATGGTCCAGAACCCCGCCCAGTTGCGAGCGGTGTGGCAGGTGTTGATCAACACCTTCGCCATCAGCGGCCTGGGGATCCTGACCTCGGTCCTCCCCCTTTTCTTCGCGATCGCGTTGAATGAAATCCACGCCCGCTGGTTCAAGAACATCGTTCAGACCCTGACCACCCTGCCCAACTTCATCAGCTGGGTCCTGGTCTACGCCGTGGCTTTCGCCATGTTCTCCTCCTCCGGCATGGTCAACGAGACGCTGCAGAACATGCACCTGATCTCGGCACCAATCAAGTTCCTGGATTCGGATTCATACACCTGGCTGAAGATGATGGCCTGGGGCCTGTGGAAGGGCCTGGGCTGGGGCTCGATCATGTACCTGGCCGGCATAGCCGGCATCGACCAGGAACTCTATGAGGCGGCCGAGGTAGATGGCGCCAACCGCTTCCAGCAGATCATTCACGTCACCATCCCCCAGCTGATGCCCACCTATTTCGTCCTCCTCCTGCTGAGCGTGTCCAACTTCCTGAACAACGGGATGGACCAGTACTTCGTCTTCCAGAACGCCTTCAACCTCAAGCACATCCAGGTGCTGGACCTCTACGTCTACAACGTGGGCATGGGGCAGAACAGCCTGTCGCTGGCGACGGCCATCTCGATGCTCAAATCCCTGGTGAGCGTCGCGCTCCTGTTGAGCGTCAATGCGCTTTCGAAGCGTGTGCGCGGAGAATCGATCATCTGAGATCCCGGATGGAAAGAGAGCCGAAACCATGAGCAAAGCCATAAGCATGACCGCCGGGATCGTCGATCGGTCCCATATGATCCGCAGGTCTAAGGGGGAGAGGGTCTATAACGTATTCAACATCCTCTTCTTCACCCTCTTCGCCTTCCTCTGCACCTACCCCTTCTACTACCTGATCATCAACAGCATCTCCGACAACGACGCCAGTGCCGCCGGCGAGGTCAACTGGTGGCCTCACGGGTTCCACCTGGAGAACTACAAGGCCGTGTTCGGCCTGGAGGGGCTCGGTGACGCGGCCATGGTCTCCCTCGGCAGGACGGTCATCGGCACGGTCTGCACGGTCCTCGCCAGTGCATATCTGGGCTTCATGTTCACCCAGAAGAAGATGTGGCGGCGTTCGTTCTGGTACCGTTTCGTCGTCATAACCATGTACTTCAACGCCGGTCTGATCCCCGGCTTCATCACGATGAAGAACCTGGGATTGACCAACAACTTCTGGGTCTACATCCTGCCGGCCATCGTGCAGCCCTTCAACATCATCCTGGTGAAGACCTTCATCGAGTCCATACCAAGTTCCCTGGAAGAGGCTGCCGAGGTGGACGGTGCCGGTACCCTGACCGTCTTCAGGAAGATCATCCTGCCCATGTGCACGCCCATCCTGGCGACCGTGGCCATCTTCTCGGCCGTGGGCCAGTGGAACTCCTTCCAGGACACCCTCTTGTACATGTCCGACGAAAAGCTCTACTCCCTGCAGTACGTCCTCTACCTCTACATCAACCAGGCCGCCGCTCTGGCCTCGTCGGTGAAGGCGAACGGGACCAGCAGCGCGGTGAATGTGGCCGCCATGGCCACGCAGCAGACGCCCACATCGATCAGGATGACCGTCGCCGTCATCGTGGTCCTGCCCATCCTCTTCGTCTACCCCTTCTTCCAGCGCTACTTCGTCAAGGGCATGATGCTCGGCGCCGTCAAGGGCTGAACCACGAAGGGGAAACCGATACCGACACTGGCACCAACGCGGAAGAGGCGGTGATGCGCAGCTGATTGTGGGGGCATCCCCGGATCCGGGCCGCAGCTTTTCTTCCCCGGATGTCCCCCTGCAACACCGGCATCCCGAAGCATGCGCGGAAGGAAGCCGTAGATGGCAATGTCCGCCGTCACGGCGATGGCGGAAGCAAAGGAAGGAGGGGCGATGTCCCTCAAAAGAAAGGCATCAACGGCGATAGCCTTGGCGCTGTCATCCGCCATGGTCCTGGCGGGTTGCGGCGGCAGCGGTGACGACAAGGAGGCCGATGACAACGGCCTGCTGAACGTGGAGGTGTTCTCCATGACCGCCAACGCGCAAGGCGAGCAGAAGGGTTGGTTCGCCAAGCTCATCAAGGACAAGTTCAACATGAAGATGAAGGTGATCGCCCCCGCCCAGTCAGGCAATGCCGAGACCATTTTCGAGACCCGTTCCGCGACCGGACAACTTGGCGACCTGATTGTGACGAACACGGATAACGGCCGCCTGGAGAAACTTGTGAAGGCCAATCTGGTGGCCGACATGACACCCTACCTGAAGAAGGAGAAGAACCTCCAGAAATTCAAGGGGGCGCTTGACCGTGTCTCAAAGGTGGCCGGCAAGGAGGGCGTGTGGGGCGCCCCGTCGGACGTGGCCACCCAGTCCCCGGCCAAGCCCTCGGCGGGCGACGAACCAGGCACCGCCCCGCACATCCGTTGGGATTATTACCGCAAGGTCGGATACCCCAAGATGAACAACCTGGATGATTTCCTGAAGGTGCTCAAGCTCATGCAGGACAAGGCCCGTGAGGAGACGGGCAAGAGGGACATCTACGCGCTCAGCCTGTTCAAGGACTGGGACCAGGAGCTGATGAAATACCCCATGGACATGGCTTCCTGGTACGGATACAACCCCATGAACACGGTGATGTCGAAGGCGGATGGAACCGATGACCAACCGGTGACCCAGAAGGACGGCATCTACGTGAAGATGCTGCGCTTCCTGAACAAGGCAGACCAGATGGGTCTGGTGGATCCGGATTCCTCCACCCAGACCTGGGACAACCTGGCCACCAAGGTGCACCAGAGCAAGGTCCTGGCCGACATCTGGTGCTGGCTGGGCCAGCCTGCGATGAACACGGTCGGGAACAAGGCCAAGGGGATCGGCTTCATGCTGGCCCCCGTCCCCGGGTTGAAGGTGTACGCCGACGGTTTCCTCCCCAAGGGGCACGACCCGGTCATAGCCCTCGGGGCCAAGGCGAAGAACAAGCAACGGTTGGTTGACTTCATCGACTGGCTGTATTCCCCCGAAGGCGTGTACGCGACGGCCACCGGTGCCATGGGACAGGCCTGCCCGGAGAAGATGTGCTGGGTGCGCACCAAGGACGGCAACAAGATGACCGATTTCGGCGTCCGTGTGCTTTTCGGCCTGCAGGGGGTTGGCGATCCCGACGATTCGCGGCCCGTCCCCAAGGAGTTCGGAGGAGGCCAGTATGGCAAGGGTGTTTCTATGATGCACTTCACCGGTGTCCACAAGAACGATCTGGACCCGACCACCCATGAGACCTACAACCCCGAGCTGTGGAAATCCGAACTGGCCAAGCCGGACGCCCTGCGCGACGATTGGAGCGCCCATATGGACGGGGCGAAGACCGCCCTGGAGTGGCTTGAAAAGCACGATGAGATCGTGGTCGCCAACGGGGCCGGTTTCATCGCCCCCCAGGAGGACTCCGCGATCAAGACCCTGCGTGGCCAGATCAAGTCCGAAATCGTGTCGCAATCCTGGAAGGCGGTCTTCGCGAAGAGCGATGCCGAATTCGACTCGATCATGCAGACCATGCGGGACAACCTGAAGGGTCTGGGCTATGAGCAGGTCGAGAAGATCGACATGGCCAACGCCAAGGCCCAGACGAAGGCCCGCCAGGACATCGTCGTCGAATTCAACAAGCAGCACAAGCAATGACGGACAGTTTCCGGCCCGCGAGGACCGGATGGTCGCGATGTTGACTTGGGGCCGGCTGTCCGGCCGGTGGTGAGCGCGCCGCAAGGCGCAGCCCCGGCCGGCCTCGCCGGTCCCTGCCATCGGACGGCCAAAGGACCTGCCCCCCATGGGGCAAGGCTTCTGGCCGTCCGACCATGTAAAAAGCAGTGCGGCCTCGAGACCCGGAGGAGGCGGGGACTTGCCGCCGCAGGTCACGGGGAGACGGAGACAACCCATGGGGTGTCAGATGGATCCCTTTCGCCTGCGTGATTCATCCGCGCCTGTCAGGGCCGGACCCATGGCTGTGATCGGCTCGAGGAGGGAGCCTCGAAAGCGCGGCCGCATGAGTTTCATGATGCCGTCTTCGGACGGCGGCAGGAAAGTAAGGAAGGAATACCGATATGTCCCTCAAAAAGAAAGCGGCCACTGCGGTGGCCGTGACCCTATCGGCCGCCATGGCCCTGGCAGGTTGCGGCGGTGGCGGCAACGAGAGCGAGGGTCCCGACGACAACTCCGAGATGGTCGTGGAGATGTTCTCGCAGGACGCGACAGCCCAAGGCATGCAGACGGGGTGGTTCGCCAAGATCATCAAGGACAAGTTCAACATCAAACTCAAGGTCATCGCGCCCGGGGTCACCGGGAACGCCGAGACCCTCTTCGAGACCAGGTCCGCTGCGGGGAACCTGGGTGACGTCATCCTCACCCATCCGGGCAACGGCCGCCTGCAGAAGCTGGTCAAGTCCAACCTCCTCGCGGACCTCACCCCGTATGCGAAGAACGCAAAGCACTTCAAGCAGTATCAGGGTGCTCTGGACCGGGTCTCCAAGGTGGCGGGGAAGAAGGGCATCTGGGGCATCCCCAGCAATGTCTCCATGCGTTCCCCAACCGAATCGAACGCGGGTGACGAGCCGGGCAACTCCCCGCATATCCGCTGGGATTATTACAGGGAGGTTGGTTATCCGGAAATCAAGAATCTGGACGATTTCCTGAACGTGCTCAAGCTCATGCAGGACAAGGCCCGCGCAGATACGGGCCAGAAGGACATCTATGCCCTGAGCATGTTCAAGGACTGGGACGGCCCCATGATGAAGTTCCCCATGGATATGGCGGCCTGGTACGGCTACAACACGATGAACACCGTATTGACCAAGGCCGATGGGTCCGACGACCAGACGCCCATCCAGGAGGGGGGCATCTACGAGAAGATGCTGCGCTTCCTGAACAAGGCCGAGAGGATGGGACTGATCGATCCTGATTCCTCCACCCAGACCTGGGACAACATCACCGCCAAGACCAGCCAGGGCAAGATGCTGCTCGACATATGGAGCTGGCTGGGCCAGCCGCGCATCAACTCGACCGCCAACAAGGCCAAGGGGATCGGCTTCATGCTGGCCCCCCTGCAGGATATGGACGTCTACTCGGACGGCTTCGCCCCCAACGGGGCCGATACCATCCTGGCCATCGGCGCCAAGGCCAAGAACAAGCAGAGGCTGGTCAACTTCCTTGACTGGCTCTACTCGCCCGAGGGCGTCTATGCGACGGCCCAGAACGCCGGAGGGCCCGTCTGCCCTGAGAAGATGTGCTGGACCAAGACCCCTGAAGGCAACAAGATGACCGATTTCGGCCTCAAGGCCATGAATGAAGCCGACGGCCTCAAGGTCCCCGCCGAGTTCGGAGGCGGCGACTACAACAAGGGAATCTCGATGATGCACTTCCAGGGCGTCAACCAGAACGACATCGATCCGAACACCAAGGAGACATACAACTCCGCCCTGTGGAAGACAGAACTGGCCAAGCCCAACGCCCTGCGTGACGATTGGGGTGCACACATGGCCGGCGCCAAGACGGCTCTGGAATATCTGGAGAAGAAGCATCAGGTGCTCGTGGCCCCCGGTGCAGGCTACATCGCCCCGGAGGAGGATTCGCAGATAACCGCGGTTCGTGGCCAGGTGAAGACCGAGCTCGTCTCCCAGTCGTGGAAGGCTGTCTACGCCAAGGATGACAACGAATTCAACGCAATCCTGAAGACCATGCGGACCAACGTGCAGGGCCTGGGCTACGAACAGCTCGAGAAGATCGACATGGCCAACGCCAAGGCCCAGACGAAGGCCCGTCAGGACATCGTCAAGGAGTATGCGGACAGGACCAAGTGATTCCAGAAGCCTCCCCGCCTTGTACGGGGCAGGCGGGGTGACCGGCTGAGGCCGGCACCGGTTCCGGTGATGCGCGCCGGCCTTCAGGGCCGACGCGCATCATTGCGTTCGCAGGAAATCCGGATTCCCGCAGGTGGGGCGCCCGCCTTCACAGGGAACCATTGGTGTATGTGGTCTTCGTCTCGCCCTTCTGCCCGCGTTCAAAGCGGTCGAATCCCCTGAGGAAGATCAGCGATTTGGCATAGGCCAGCCAGGAGAAGCCGAAAAGCAGGGCGAGGATACGCAGGAAGGGCACGTAATAAATGAGGAAGGCGAAGACCACGTCGATGGCGATCAGGCAGAGGGCGTAGATCGGTATCCCCATGGGAACGCCCAGGGAGAGTTTGAAGAACCCCCAGACGGTGTTGGAGTATCTGGATTGGATGGGGTACAGGAATTCGAATGAGACGACCAGGAGGACCGCCCCGATGACGAGGATGATCAGGGCCAGATAGGTTGCGTCGCCCTTCATGTTCAGCCAGAAGGACAGGGAGTAGATCACGACGGCGGCCAGGGCCACGTGGATGAGGAAGGCGATGATCGACTGCCTGAACTCCTTGACGAGTCTTTTCAGATACTGTCGGCACAGGGCGATGTCATCGTGATCGTCGTAGGCGAAGATCGTGCCGTAGAGCGCGGTCCGTGCCGGTCCTATGGTCAGCAGGGGTATGCAGGTGACCACGAAGAGCAGGTTGAGGGCGGTGAACCTCAGCAGGGTGTTCACGAACTGCCAGAAGGGGCTCTCGAGATTGAAATGCATATGCGGCCTTTCCTATCCACTTGGTTCAATGCTCCCACACCCCCCTCCCCGAAGCCAGCTACAGGTGCGCAGGGTGTTCCTGCCCTTCCGGCACCAAGCGGACGGCGGTTCGGGCTGGCTGACAGACGGTGACATGCAAGGCGGGAGAAGGCGGCTTGACAGCTAAGTCAAACGGGTGTACTAATCTATTTACAAACATATAAATAAGCCTACTGCGATTCACGGAGCGCCGATGAGGTGGAAGGAAGAACGGCGGGATGGTCGGCAAAGCAAAGAAGCAGGCTTATTGGAGAAGACAGGAGGGCAGGATGTCAACCGGCGACATTCCGTTGAACGGTACCCGACGAGGGCAGACCAAACATCACAAGGAAATCAACGGGAAGAAAAGGCACAGCATCAACCTCTTCCTCTTCACGGTCCCCTTCCTGATACTCGTGGTCCTGTTCAGTTACTATCCCCTTCTCGGCTGGGTTTACGCCTTCTATGACTACCAGCCCCCGATCCCCCTTTCGGAGAGCGAGTTCGTGGGCTTCCAGTGGTTCAAGATGATGGTCCAGAACCCCGCCCAGCTCCACACCGTGGGCCAGGTCCTGGTCAACACCTTCGTCATGAGCGGCCTGGGCATCCTCACCTCCTTCTTCCCCCTGCTCTTCGCCATCGGGCTCAATGAGATCCGCAACAAGCACTTCAAGAACGTCATCCAGACCCTGACCACCCTGCCCAACTTCATCAGCTGGGTCCTGGTCTACGCTTTGGCCTTCGCCATGTTCTCCTCCACGGGCATGGTCAACGGGCTTCTGCAGAACCTCCACCTGATTTCCCAGCCCATCCACTTCCTGGATTCGGACAGCGGGACCTACATCAAGATGCTCCTGTGGAGCCTGTGGAAGGGACTGGGCTGGGGGTCCATCCTCTACCTGGCCGGCATATCCGGGATCGACCCGGAGCTCTATGAGGCGGCACAGGTCGATGGGGCCAACCGCTTCCAGCAGATCATCCACGTCACCATCCCCCAGCTGATGCCCACCTACCTGGTCATGCTGATGCTGAGCGTGTCCAACTTCCTGAACAACGGGATGGACCAGTACTACGTCTTCCAGAACGCCTTCAACCTCAAGCACATCCAGGTGCTGGACCTCTATGTCTACAACATCGGCATGGGGAACAACAGCCTGTCATTGGCCACCGCCATCAGCATGTTGAAGAGCCTGGTCAGCGTGGTCCTCCTGTTCCTGGTCAACTGGGTGTCCAAGCGCACCCGTGGCGAGTCGATCGTCTGAGCGTGAGGGGAAGGAAACAATCATGAGCGACAGCATGACAATCGGGTCGAAGGGCATTTCTCCCCTCCTGCAGAGGACCAAGGGCGAGAAGGTGTTCAATGTGTTCAACATCATCTTCTTCATCCTCTTCGCCTTCATCTGCGTCTACCCCTTCTACTATCTGATCATCAACAGCATCTCCGACAACACCCTGAGCGCCGCCGGGAAGATCACCATCTGGCCCAAGGGCATCCACTGGAGCAACTATGTGGAGGTCTTCAAGCTGGAGGGCCTGGGGACGGCCGCGCTGGTCTCCCTGGGGCGCACCGTGATCGGAGCTGCTCTGACCGTTCTGGCCAGCGCCTTCCTGGGCTTCCTCTTCACCCAGGAGAACATGTGGCACCGCAAGCTCTGGTACCGCTTCATCATCGTCACCATGTACTTCAACGCCGGTCTGATCCCCATGTTCATCACGATGAAGAACCTGGGATTGACCAACAACTTCTGGGTCTACATCCTGCCGGCCATCGTGCAGCCCTTCAACATCATCCTGGTGAAGACCTTCATCGAGTCCATCCCCAAGTCCCTCCAGGAGGCTGCCGAGGTGGACGGTGCCGGAACGCTCACGGTCTTCTTCAGGATCGTCCTGCCCATGTGCACGCCCATCCTGGCGACCGTGGCCATCTTCTCGGCCGTGGGCCAGTGGAACTCCTTCCAGGACACCTTGATTTACATGACCGATTCCAAGCTCTACTCCCTGCAGTACCTGCTCTACCAATACATCAACCAGGCCAGCTCCCTGGCCAGCGCGGTCAAGGCCAGCGCGGGCGGGGCCCTGAACATGGCGGCCCTGGCCACCCAGCAGACCCCCTCCTCGATCAGGATGACCGTCTCTGTCATCGTGGTCCTGCCCATCCTGTTCATTTACCCCCTCTTCCAGCGCTACTTCGTCAAGGGCATGATGCTCGGCGCCGTCAAGGGCTAACCCAGAGGAGGTGCGGACTTCCGTCGCGTCGGCCTGGTCCGCCGCGACGGAAGGAAGCCTTCCTGTCGATTCATCAAGGAGGACAATCGATGAGAAACGCAAGACCGGCGGTGGCCCCACCGGTCCGAAGGTGGTCTGCCGCAGGGCGGACCGTCACCGCCATCGAAGTCGTAGGCGGCGGCAGCCCGGTACCCGGTCCGAGACCGGCGGGCAGGGGCCGGCGGGCAGGGCGCATCGACAGGGATGGGTTGCGTCGGCCCGGCAGACATCCGTATGAATCCCGAATATGCAAACGTAAGTCAGACAACGCCGCCAGGTGATCCGTCGCCGGTGACCTGCCGAAGGTGGCAGGGAGGGACAGGGAGCCTGAAGGCGTCTCGAAAGGGGAAACGATGCAAACGAAGAAACTGACGGCGGTGGCTGCCACCGTCCTGACAATCTCCATGGCCCTGGCCGGCTGTGGCGGCAAGGGCGGCGATTCGTCGGCCACCGAGAAGGACGACGGCTCGCTCATGCAGGTTGACGTCTTCGATGGGCTGGCCAACTATCAGGGGATCCAGAAGGGCTGGTTCGCCAAGATGGTCAAGGACAAGTTCAACCTCAAGTTGAACATCGTGGCCCCCAACGTGGCTGGCGGGGGCAACACCCTCTTCGACACCCGTTCGGCCTCCGGCAACCTGGGTGACATCATCATCACCGGGTCCGGCTCCGGGCAGGCCGCCAAGCTGGTCAAGGCCCACCTGATCGCTGACATGTCGCCCTACATGAAGGACGCCAAGAACATCAAGAAGTACAAGTCCGCCACCGACGCCCTCAACAAGGTCGCCGGGCAGACGAGCGGGGTCTGGGGCCTGCCCGGCTCGGTCACCACCCTGGCGCCCACCGAGCCCTCCGAGGGTCTGGAGCCCACTTTTGGACCATATGTGCGCTGGGACATATACAAAGAGGTCGGCTACCCCAAGATCTCCGACATGGATGACCTGGTCAATGTGCTCAAGCAGATGCAGGACAAGGCCCGTGCCGATACCGGCGACAAGAACGTCTACGCCATGTCCCTGTTCAAGGACTGGGACGGCAACATGATGAACAACGCCAAGCAGCCCACCTGCTATTACGGCTATGACGAGATGGGCTTCGTCCTCGCCAAGGCCGACGGATCCGACTACCAGTCGATCACCCAGAAGGGCGGCATGTACGAGAAGGCCCTGAAATTCTTCAACAAGGCGGCCCAGGCCGGCTTGGTCGACCCCGAATCCACCACCCAGAACTACGACACCATGTATGCCAAGTACCAGCAGGGCAAGATTCTCTTCTCCTTCTGGCCATGGCTGGGACAGGCCGCCTACAACACCACGGATCACAAGGCCCAGGGCAAGGGATTCATGATCGCCCCCCTCGAGGACATGAAGATCTTCTCCTACGGCGCCACCCCCGACGGGGGCAGCACCTTCATCGCCCTGGGTTCCAAGGCCAAGAACAAGCAGCGTCTGGTGAACTTCATCGACTGGCTCTACTCGCCCGAGGGCGTCTACGCCTCCGGCGCCCAGACCGGTGGTTCCGCCGGGCCCAAGGACCTGAACTGGACCGTCAAGGACGGCAAGCCGGTCCTGACCGACTTCGGTGAGAAGGTCCTCTTCGGCAACGGCGCAAACGTGCCCGCCGATTGGGGTGGCGGCACCTACAAGGACGGGGTCTCCGCCCTCAATTACCCGACGGTGATCGTCCAGGACAAGGACCCCTCCACCGGCTACCCCTACAACGCCAGCATGTGGCCCTCCCAGCTGGCCAAGAACACCGATCCCCTGAGCACCGATTGGTCGGCCCACATGGGCGGGGCCAAGACCACCATGGAGTATCTGAAGAAGAACGACAAGATCATGGTGGCCCCCGGTTCCAGCTATGTGACCCCCGACGAGAGCTCTCAGATCAAGACCCTGCGTGGCCAGGTGAAGACGGAGATCGTCAACGCCTCCTGGAAGGCTTCCTTTGCCAAGGACGACAATGAGTTCAACACCATCCTTGACGAAATGCGCTCCAAGGTTGACGGCATGGGCTACAAGGATGTCCTTGATGTGGACATGAAGGATGCCAAGGACCAGAACACGGCCCGTGTCGACATCAAGAAGCAGTTCGAGGACAAGAAGTGAGCGTCCGGGTGGCCCTGATGAAGCTGCCCGGGAGCAAGAGATGACTTGACCGCCCCTGTACGCCCGGCCGGGAGACCGGTCCGGGCGTACAGGGGGAGTCTGAAACGCAGATGAAGACAGAGAAAGGCAATAAAAGGAAACCATGAAGAAAAGCAAATTCGCAGTAGTGACGGCGACATTGCTGGCCGCCTCGTTGGCCCTGGCCGGATGTGGCGGGGGCGGTGAAAAGACCGCCGACGAGAAGGACGACGGCTCCCTGATGAAGGTTGACGTCTATGACGACCTTGCCAACTACCAGGGGGTCCAGAAGGGCTGGTTCGCCAAGATGGTCAAGGACAAGTTCAACCTCAAGTTGAACATGATCTCGCCCAATGTGGCAGGTGGCGGCAGCACCCTCTTCGACACCCGTTCGGCCTCTGGCAACCTGGGTGACATCATCATCACCGGCGCAGGCAACGGCAGGCTGACCAAGCTGATCAAGGCCCACCTGATCGAGGACATGACACCCTATATGAAGGATGCCAAGAACATCAAGAAGTACAAGACCGCCACCGATGCCCTCAACAAGCTGTCCGGCCAGAGCAGCGGCGTCTGGGGGGTTCCGCAGAGCGTCTCGACCAAGAGCCCGACCGAGCCCTCCGAGGGCAACGAGCCCGTTTTCGGCCCCTACATCCGCTGGGACTACTACCGGGAGATCGGCTACCCCAAGTTCAACAACCTGGATGACTTCCTGCAGGTGCTCAAGCAGATGCAGGACAAGGCCCGTGCCGAAACCGGCGACAAGAACGTCTACGCCTTCTCCCTGTTCAAGGACTGGGACGGCAACATGATGAACAACGCCAAGCAGCCCACCACCTACTTCGGCTATGACGAGATGGGCTTCGTCCTCGCCAAGGCCGACGGGTCCGACTTCCAGTCGATCACCCAGAAGGGCGGCATGTACGAGAAGGCCCTGCAGTTCTTCAACAAGGCCAATCAGATGGGCCTGGTCGACCCCGAGTCCTCCACCCAGAACTACGACACCATGTCCGCCAAGTACCAGCAGGGCAAGATCCTCTTCTCCTTCTGGAGCTACCTGGGGCCTGCGGCCTTCAACAACACTGAGCACAAGGCCCAGGGCAAGGGCTACATGCTGGCCCCCATGGGCGACATGAAGATCTTCTCCTATGGCGCCACCCCCAACGGCGGCTCCTCCATCATCGCCCTGGGTTCCAAGGCCAAGAACAAGCAGCGTCTGGTGAACTTCATCGACTGGCTCTACTCGCCCGAGGGCGTCTACGCCATGGCCAGCAACGTCAAGGGGATGAACTACGACATCAAGGACGGAAAGCCCGAGCTGACCGACTTCGGCAAGAAGCTGCAGAGCGACAAGTCCTCCAAGGTCCCCGCACAGTTCGGCGGCGGTTCCTACTCCGACGGCGTGCCCGCCCTGAACTTCACGACCGAGCTGGCCACCGACATCGATCCCGCCACCAAGGAGCCCTATGACTCCAGCATGTGGAAGTCCACCATCGACCAGTTCAGCAACTCCGCACTCGACAAGGACTGGTCGGCCCATATGGATGGGGCCAAGACCTCCATGCAGTACCTGGAGAAGGCCGGCAAGCTCATGATCGCCCCCGGTTCCAGCTTCATCCAGCCCGACGAGAACTCCCAGATATCCACCCTGCGTGGTCAGGTGAAGACCGAAATCGTCAACACCTCCTGGAAGGCCGTCTTTGCCAAGGACGACGGCGAGTTCAACTCCCTCATGGACGAGATGCGCTCCAAGGTCGACGGTCTGGGCTTCAAGCAGGTCCTCGATGTGGACATGAAGAACGCCAAGGACCAGAACACGGCCCGTGTCAACATCAAGAAGCAGTTCGCCAGCCGTGAGGATTCGGCCAGCGACTGATTCCGCACCGGGTGGTGGGGTGTGGGGTCCCGGACCCCGGCCCCACCACCAGGCAGGTACCGGTGGGGAGCGTTGCCGGGTGGGCGGTCAGCCGCCCTCCGTCACGCTCCCCTTCCCATGCCGGCGGGCCATGCGGGCCCGGCCCCCGGCGGCAAACGTGAAGACGGTCCCGAGGGGCCGGCAAGACAAGGCAGACAAGAAAAAGAGGTGTGAGCGTTCCATGCTCCCATTTGAGAAGAATTCCAGGATCGTCTTCTGCGGGGATTCCGTGACCGATGTGAACCGTGATTACAAGGCCATCCCGGCCGGGTGGGGCTCCTTCGGGGACGGCTATGTGAACCTGATCCATGCCCTGCTGACGGCGGTCTACCCGGACAGGGAACTCATGGTCATGAACGAGGGGGTCAGCGGCGACGACATCAAGCTCATGGAGGCCCGCTGGGACAGGGACGTGCTGGCCATGAACCCCGATTATGTTTCCGTCATGATCGGCATCAATGACGTGTGGCGTCATTTCGACGGGACCTTCCGGCAGGCAGACCTGGTCTCCCTTGACGAATTCGAACGTACCTACGATGACCTGATGGAGCGCACGGCCCCGCATGTCAGGGGCCTGATCGTCATGAGCCCCTTCATGATGGAACCCAACAGGCAGGACCCCATGAGGGCCATGGTCGACAGGTATGCCGCCGCAGCCAGGCGGGTAGCCGATCGGCACGGGGCCGTCTACGTCGATGTCCAGTCCGCCATGGACCATTTCCTGGAAAGGCAGAGCAGCTACATACTGAGCATGGACCGTTGCCATCCCGGCATCGAGGGTCACATGCTGGTTGCGAGGACCTGGCTGCAGTGCACAGGTTTCGAATGGGAAAGGACCACATTCGATGTTCAATGATGAAAAGACCGGCCGTCCGCTGCGCGAAGAAGTGAAGGGGGCGGGTGACCTCTCCAGGATCGATGCGACCATAGACGGGGGGAAGTTCAAGGCCGATTGGGCCTCGTTGAGCCGGATGGAGCCTCCGTCCTGGTTCGCCGACGCCAAATTCGGCATCTTCACCCATTGGGGGTTGTACAGCATCCCCGCCTACCGCAATGAGTGGTACTCCCGCAACATGTACATCCAGGGGTACCCGGAGTTCGAGCACCATGTGGAGACCTACGGGCCGCAGAAGGAGTTCGGATACAAGGACTTCATCCCCATGTTCAAGGCCGAGCGCTTCGACCCGGACGAGTGGCTGGACCTCTTCCGCAGGGCGGGCGCCCGTTACTACATGCCGGTGGCCGAGCACCATGACGGGTTCCAGATGTACCGCAGCGAACTCTCAACCTGGAACGCTTTCGACATGGGGCCGCACCGGGATCTGATCGGTGAACTGAGGCGTGCCACTTTGGAGCACGGCCTGCATTTCGCCCTCTCCAACCACAGGGCCGAGCACTGGTGGTTCATGGGGCACGGGCGTGAGTTCGACAGTGATGTGCGCGAACCCATGCACAGGGGAGACTTCTACTGGCCAGCCATGCCGGAACCGGACAACCAGGATATCTTCAGCAAGCCCTATCCCACCGACGAGTACCTTGAGGACTGGCTGCTCAGGGTGTGCGAGCTCATCGACGCATACCGCCCAGAACTCCTCTACTTCGACTGGTGGATCCAGCACGAGGCCTTCAAACCCTATATCAAGCGTCTCGCCGCCTATTACTATGACCGGGCCGACGAATGGGGAAGCCCGGCGGCGATCTGCTACAAGAACGACGGGATGGCCTGGGGGGCCGGCATAGTCGACGTGGAACGCGGCGGGTTCTCCCAGCCCAAGCCCTTCGTCTGGCAGACGGATACGGCCGTGGCCAGGAATTCCTGGTGCAACACCACCTCCCTGGATCACAAGAGCGTCCCTGAGATCCTGGCCGCCCTCCTGGATGCGGTGAGCAAGAACGGGAACCTCATGCTCAACGTCGGTCCCAGGGCCGATGGGACCATCGATCCCGAGGAACGCCGCATGTTGGAATCCATAGGGGCCTGGATGGATGTCAACGGCGAGGGCATATACGGCTCAAGGCCATGGCATGTGGCGCAGGAGGGGCCGACCACCACAGCGGACGGCGGGTTCTCGGACCAGGAGGCATCGGCATTCACTTCTCAGGACTTCCGGTACACCTCGGCCTCCGGGTCGGTCTATGCCTTCCAGCTGGTCCCCGACCCCAAGGGGCACGCCCTGCTCACGGCCTTCGCCCCCCAAGGCCATGAGGGGTCGGCCTTCCATGGTGTCATCAGCGGGGTGGAAGAGCTGGGTGTCGGGCCGGTGCCCTACCGGTGCACCGACCGGGGTCTGGAAGTCGACGGCCTGAAGGAAGGGGTCGGATCCACAGGCACCGGCCTGCCCCTGGGCATCAAAATCGAAGTGGAATAAGCAAGTGCCTTGCCGGCCAGGCCTGGATGCGGCCCGGCCGGCGGTTGAACGGGTGTTTGGAAGGCCCCGGAGGGGGAACGGAACAGGCATTCGGCAGGAAAAGCGAACACAAGGAGTGAAAGATGAAGTTTCTCAATGGCGAATGGCTGGTCCGTGATGGCTATGAAGTCAAATACGCGGCCAATATCTACAGCGCCGACATCGAGGACAAGAAGCTGACCCTCTACGCCCCCTTCCAGGTGATACGGAATCCCGGCATGACCCTGGACGGCGGCCTGCTCACCATAGAGGTGACCAGCCCCCGCCCCGACATCATCACCACGAGGATCATCAATTACCGTCAGGATCATAGCCACGATCCACGTTTCGCCCTCAACAGGACCGATCCCCAGGTCGAAATCAGGCAGGATGACGGTGGTTGGACCTTCACCAGCGGGAAGCTGGCCCTGAAAATCGCCAAGGGAGACTCCATCGACTTCGAATACGAATACGATGGCCGCCCCCTGACCAGGTCGGCATGGAGGGGGAAGGCCCTGGTCACAGATGACGGCGGCAGGCCCCACATCGTCGAATCACTCGACATGGGCGTGGGCGAGAAGATCTACGGCCTGGGGGAGCGGTTCACCAACTTCGTGAAGAACGGCCAGACCGTGACGATCTGGAACCAGGACGGCGGGACCGGCACGGCCCAGGCCTACAAGAACGTCCCCTTCTACATGAGCAACCGGGGGTACGGGGTCTTCGTGGACTCGACCGACAAGGTGGAGTTCGAAATCGGTTCCGACAGGGTCTCCAAGGTCCAGTTTTCCGTGCCCGGCCAGGAGCTGACCTACTCGGTGATCGGGGGGGAGGACCTCAAGGGGGTCCTCAACACCTACACCGACCTGACCGGCAAGCCCCCCCTGGTGCCGGACTGGAGCTTCGGCCTGTGGCTGTCGACCTCCTTCACCACCGAATACGACGAGAAGACGGTCAACGAGTTCGTTGACGGGATGGCCGAGAGGGACATACCCCTGTCCGTCTTCCACTTCGACTGCCGCTGGATGGACGACCTGGAGTGGTGCAATTTCGAATGGAAGCGTCCGGCCTTCCCCGATCCCGAGGGGATGCTGGCCCGCCTGCACAAGAAGGGCCTCAAGGTCTGCGCCTGGATCAATCCCTACATCGCGCAGAAATCCAAACTCTTCGAGGAGGGGGCCGAGAAGGGCTACTTCATCAAGCGGACCGACGGCCAGGTCTGGCAGTGGGACAAGTGGCAGGCCGGCATGGCCATCGTCGACTTCACCAACCCCGAGGCCACCGCCTGGTACCAGGGCAAGCTCAGGCACCTGCTCGACCAGGGCGTGGACTGCTTCAAGACCGACTTCGGCGAGCGCATCCCCACTGAGGGAGTGGTGTACCACGACGGTTCCGACCCGGTCAAGATGCACAACTACTACACCCTCCTGTACAACAAGGCCGTGTACGACCTCCTTGTCGAGGTCAAAGGCGCCGACCAGGCCATCCTCTTCGCCCGTTCCGCCACGGTGGGCGGGCAGTGCTATCCGGTCCATTGGGGAGGGGACTGCTCCTCCAACTACCCCTCGATGGCGGAGAGCCTGAGGGCCGGCCTGTCCTTCGGCATGAGCGGGTTCGGATACTGGAGCCATGACATCGCCGGCTTCGAAGACAAGCCCACTCCCGACCTTTACAAGCGCTGGACCCAGTTCGGCCTCCTCTCCTCCCACTCCCGCTACCACGGCTCGACCGAGTACAAGGTCCCCTGGCTCTATGGTGACGAGGCGGTCGAGGTGGCGAGGGAATTCACCAAGCTGAAGCAGCGTCTGGTCCCCTATCTGGTCAAGATGTCGCATGAGACCCATGAGACCGGCATCCCCATGATGAGGGCCATGGTCCTGGAGTTTCCCGGCGACCCGGCCTGCGAGGACATAGACACCCAGTACATGCTGGGCGACGACATCCTGGTGGCCCCTGTCTTCCGTGAGGACGGGGAGGCCCGCTTCTACGTGCCCGACGAGGGCAGTGGCCGGCCTTGGTCCAACATGCTGACCGGGAAGGCCTACGAGCCTGGCCGCTGGTATCAGGAGACCTACGACTACCACACCCTGCCGGTCCTGGTCAGGCCCGGCACCGATCCCCTCCACGTGTGACCCCACGTGGCACGGCCATGGAGGCCGGGCGCCGTCCGGTGCCCGGCCTCCTGGGCCCGGCATCCTGATGTCGGGGAGGACCCCGCCTGGACCGGCAGGTTGCGGGAGGGGCCCGTATTTTGGATGAAGATGCAAGCGGACAAGCCTCATCGGCAGAAAGAAGCGGATGGTTCATGACGACCGCCCTTGAATTCGTCAGACAGTTGGGCCTGGGTTGGAACCTGGGCAACACATTCGACGCCTTCCCCTTGCAGGGGGAGCACGACCGTGCCTTGAAGGCGGGGCGGATCTGGACGCCGGAGGACCAGGAGGGTCTCTGGCAGAACCGACCCTTCACCCCCCGGTGCGCCCGGCTGGTCAAGCAGGCCGGTTTCGACACCATCCGCATCCCCGTCACCTGGGTGGAATGGATCGACGGTGACGGCCATGTGGATTCCATCTGGATGAACGCCGTCCGCCGGGCCGTCGACTGGAGCCTGGAGGCCGGGCTCAAGGTCATCGTCAACGTCCATCACGACGGGGGCGAGGGGGACCTCCCCTGGATCCGCAAGGCCGACCAGGACCCGGACGGTGTCTGCCGCAGGTTCGCCGGCCTCTGGAGGGAGATTGCGGACACCTTCAAGGACTACGGCCAGGACCTGATCCTGGAGGGGGGCAACGAAATCGGTTTTGACGGGATCGACAGGGACCGGGCCTACATCCTCCTGGAGAGACTCAACCAGATCTTCGTCGACACGGTCAGAGCCAGCGGTTCGTCCAATGCCGACCGCTTCCTGCTGATCCCCGGGTACAACACAGACACGGCCATGACCTGTGACCCCCGCTACCGACTTCCGCATGACAGCCTTCCGGACCGCCTGATCGTTTCCATACACTATTACTCCCCGTCCGATTTCGTCCTGGCCACGCATGACACCACCTGGTGCAAGCCACGCCAGGTGTGGGGCGATGAGGCGGACGTGAAGGCGGTCGAAGCCGATTTCGCCACCCAGCGGCGTCGTTTCATCGATGCGGGCGTTCCGGTGATCATAGGTGAGTACGGCCTGTTGACCGAGGCCGTGGACGGCAAGGACCATGAAAGCAATCTCAAGTGGCTCTCGACCGTTCTCCGTTGCTGCCGGGAGAACGGGTCCTGCCCGGTCCTCTGGGACACCTCCACCAAGGAGATGTGCTTCCTCGACCGGGCGACCGGCCGCTTTTTCGATCCAGACATGGCCGCCCTCTTCGCCCAGGCCGGGGCGGAGTGCCGGCAAGAGGGGGATGAGGGATGACCCTGTTCAACTGCAAACCAGCCAGGCGGATCGCCTCCGGCTTCCACCCCGACCCCACCATCTGCCGGACCCCGTCGGGGACCTATCTTCTGGTCAACAGCTCCTTCGAGTACTTCCCCGGTCTGCCCGTCTTCGAAAGCCCGGACGGGGAGCACTGGACCCAGATCGGGGATGCCATGGACCGGCCCTCTCAGTTCATCTACGAGACCATGGGCAACAGCCAGGGCCTGTACGCGCCGACTCTGCGCTGGCATGACGGCCTTTACTATCTGATCGTCACCAATGTCAACGCGGGGACGATGATCCTGACCACCCCGGACCCCCATCAGGGCTGGTCCGATCCGGTCTGGGTCAAGGGGTGGCCAGGCATCGATCCCACCCTTCTCTTCGACGACGACGGCACCGTCTACATCTGTGGCAACGAGAGCGACCAGGTCGACGCGGACGGCCGCAGGGAGACCCCGGGCATATACCTGGCCCGGTTGGATGTGGCCACAGGCACCGTCCTTTCCGGTCGGGAGAGAATCTGCGGGGGGATCACGGGAGCCAACCCCGAAGGCCCCCATATGTACAAGAGGGACGGCCTTTACTACCTGATGTGGGCGGAGGGGGGCACCGAGGCCGGCCACATGGAGAACATGGCCCGGTCGGCCTGGCCCACAGGCCCCTATGAGATGTGTCCGGGCAACCCGCTGATCACCAACCGGAGCACCCATCTGACCCTTCAGGCCATCGGCCACTGCGACTGCGCCGGATTCGACGACGACCGCACCCTCATGGTCTTCCACGGGACTCGCAACAACGGGGATTACCCGGCACAGGGCTGGCTGGGGCGTGAGTCCTATGCGGTCTGGTTCGACTGGAAGGAGGGTTGGCCGACCCTGGCCGACCAGTCCTACGACACCCCCCTCCTTGGGGAGGGAAGGGCCCTGGAGGACCAGGTGGCCTGGATCACCCCCTCCATCGACAGGGCGGGCAGATTCACGGTGACCAGGTCCGCAGACCCGGCCCTGGCGACCATCCGGGTGGAGGCCGCCGGCCACGACTTCGGCCTGGACCAGGGCGCCCCCCTGATCGGGACCCGGCAGACCGACTTCCGCTGCACCTTCGAGGCCACCCTGCCCCACCCGGCCCAGCTGGAGGAAGGGAAGGCCGGCCTGGCCGTCTATGCAAACGCCGACCACTATATGGACCTGGGCCTGAGCCCGGCCGAGGGGGGCCGCGTACGGGTGGAGGCCCGGGTTCACAACGCCGGGCTTGTCAGCCTGGTGGGGGCAGCCGACCTGTCGGCCGGTGGCCCGGTACACCTGGGCCTGAGGGGCGATGAGTCGGGTTATGCCTTCCACGCCTCGGGGCCTGATGGGGACCACGACCTGGGCCGGGCCCCGGGCAAGGTCCTCAGTTTCACCAACGCAGGCGGCTTCACGGGGATCCTCCTTGGGGTCTATGCCCATGGGGCCGGCCTGGTCACCTTTGACCGGGTGGCCTATCGGGCCTGACCCCCCGCAGACATTCATTCGTACGACAAGAGGTGCCGGCCGCCGCAGGCCCCGCAGGGGGCCCGGCAGGCGGGCGGAAGGAGATGGAGCATGAAACCCGCATTCAGCAGCTTCCTTTTCGGAGGTGATTGGAACCCGGAGCAGTGGCCGGAGGACACCTGGGAGCATGACGTCGAGATGTTGGAGGACGCCCATATCAACGAGGCCACCATCAACGTCTTCTCCTGGGCCCTCCTCCAGCCGGGCGAGGACAGGTACGACTTCTCCGTCCTGGACCGGATCGTGGCCCTACTGGTCAGGCATCACTTCAACATCGTCATGGCGACGGGTACCGCCGCCCTGCCCGCATGGATGGTCCGGAACCACCCTGAGGTGATCCGGACCGACCAGGAGGGAAGGCGGCACGTCTTCGGGGGCCGTCACAACTTCTGCCCCACCTCGGACTACTTCCGCAGGGCTTCCGGTGCGCTCGCCGGACGCCTGGCCAGCCGCTACGCAGGAACTCCCGGCCTGGTGGCATGGCACGTGGGCAACGAATACGGCGGTGGCGGCGGCCTGTGTTACTGCCAGAGCTGCGCCGCAGCCTTCCGTACCTGGCTGCGCAGGAAGTACGGTACGGTGGACTCCCTCAACAGGGCCTGGTGTGCCAACTTCTGGAGCCATACCATCCATGACTGGGAGGATGTGGTCCCCCCGGTGGCTTACGGGGATGGGATAGGAGAGAACAAGTGCGTGCTCTCGGGCCTGCAGATGGACTACAGGCGCTTCCAGGAGCAGGCTCAGCTGTCCTGCTTCACCAACGAACGCGACGCCATCCGTCTCCATGACGGGATCACTCCGATCACCACCAACCTCATGGGGACCTTCAAGGACCTGGACTACTTCGAGTGGGCCAAGCAGATGGACCTGGTCAGCTGGGACAACTACCCGGGCATGGACACACCCGCCAGCTTCACCGCCATGTCGCACGACCTCATGCGTGGGGTGGGCGGCGGCCGCCCCTTCATGCTCATGGAGCAGACCCCCAACCAGCAGAACTGGTTCCCCTTCTGCAAGGTCAAGCGGCCAGGTGAGGTCCGCAAGCTCAGCTGGCAGGCCGTGGCCCATGGGGCGGACACGGTCCAGTTCTTCCAGATGAAACAGTCCTTGGGGGGCTGCGAGCGCTTCCATGGGGCCGTCATCGACCACAGCGGGAGCGAGGAATCACGGGTCTTCAGGGAAACCGCCGCCCTGGGGGCCGAGTTGGACCGGGTGGGTCCCCGCCTGATGGGCAGCAGGGTGGTGTCCAGGGTGGCCATCATGTTCGACTGGCAGAGCTACTGGTCCCTGGAAGGTTGCGTGGGTCCCACCGCGGGCTTCTCCTACCCCCAGGAGGTCCATCGCTTCTACCGCCCCCTCTTCCGGCGCAACGTGGCCGTGGACTTCATACCCAGCACGGCTTCCGCCGAGACCCTCAAGGCTTACGACCTGGTGCTGGCACCGGCCCTGATCTCAGTCCTTCCCGGTGTGGCGGAACGTCTGGAATCCTACGTGGCCGATGGGGGGACCTTCATCACCGGCTACATGGCGGGCATCCACGACGAAAACGACCTTGTCGTCCCGGGAGGGTACCCGGGGGCCCTGAGAAAACTGACAGGGGTCTGGGTGGAAGAGATCGACGCCCTGGCTCCAGACGAGACCATACCGGTGGAAGGGCTGACAGGCGGATCCGGTCAGGGGCTGTCCGGCAGGGATGACGGGTCCCGGCCGGCCGGACAGATCGTGGCCAGCCTGATCCGCTGCGAGGGGGCCGAGAGTCTGGCTTCATACGGGGGAGAGGGTTTCTATGCGGGCAGCACGGCCCTGACCGTCAACCGGTTCGGGCGGGGGAGGGCATACTTCGTCGGCACCCCCCTGGACGAGTCCGGCATGGAGGCCTTCATGGACCCCATCCTGGACGATCTGGACGTGGAGACCTTCGACACCCCACAGGACGTAAGCCTGTCCATCCGCCAGGCGGACGACGGCACCAGATACGCCTTCGTGATCAATTCGGCACCCTCCACCCGGTCCGTCGACCTCCCCATCCTGAAGGGGGGAGAGGACCTCCTGACCGGGGGGACCATGAACGGCCCGCTGTCCATGGAACCCTATGGTGTGGCCGTGGTCCGGCTGGCCTGACCGGGCCAGTCGGGGACAAGCGTCAGCAGGGCCTGTGTGATGGCTGGCATCAAGGAGGTGGCCGCCCGTGCCGGCGTGTCCATCAGCACCGTCTCTTATGTGATGAGCGGGAAGCGGTCGGTCAGCGCCCGGACCAGAACCAGGGTCATGCAGGCCGCCCGCGACCTGGGCTACATCCCCAGATCGGGCGGTCGGCAGGCCCGGACCGGTGTCATCGCCCTGAGCTCACCCATGGATGAAGGGACCGCCTACGGAGACTGGTCCCCCTTCTTCTTCGGAGTTGCCAGGCGCTCCCACCTGCGTGGGTACGACCTCATGGTCCTCATGGGCCAGGGGACCGCCGAGGAGCTGGTGGGGCTGTCGGACTCAGGCCAGGTCGATGGGGTCCTCCTGATGGATGTGACCGTGGATGACCCCCGTATTCGTGCGGCCGTCGGCTCCCGTGTCCCAATGGTCTCGATCGGCTGCCCGGATCGTCTGGACGGAATCTACGCAGTGGACCTGGACTTTGAGCAGATGGGACGTCTGGCTATCCGGCACTTGGCCGGGGCAGGCCACACCCATGTCCTCTTCCTCGGGGCGAACCCTGCCGCCTACGAGGAGGGGGTCAATTTCCTGGTGCGTACCAGGGCTTCGGTGCGCTCATCGGCCGCCCTGGCCCGTATGGCGGTAACCGAGGAATACCTCTCCGGCGAGGGGGCCGGTCCCATGGGCCGTCTGGTAGGCCGCGCCTTGGCCGCCGACCCTGGGATTTCCGCTGTCCTCGGCCAGGTTGGCCCCATGGATATGTTCAATCTGGAACGCGCCCTGGCTGCGGCTGGCCGACCGGTCGGGGCTGGGATGTCGGTCATCCAGCTGGGTTCTTTCGGGAAGGGGGCCGTGCTGGACCCGCCCTTGGATGAAATTCCCCTGCGGCCCTATGCGGCCTGTGCCCGGGCCGTCGACATCCTTGTCGAAATGGCGGAGGGAAAGAGGTCCAGGCCCGGCAGGGGGACCAAGGAGCTCATCCCCGTCACCTACCTGGATAGGGGATCCGTCAGACGACCCCATCGGGCGGGTGTCTGTCGAAATCCATCGAAATGATTCTTCCGGCAGAATCCACCCCCGCTAGGCTGGGCGATACGTTCAAGCAGGGTGACGGTGCCAGGTCATAAGGCGTGCCGGGTCCGCCCGCATCCTTCGGGACTCCCACACGGCAGTGGGACTGGCCCCGACGGGCGCCGTTGCCGCGAGAGCGCTTCAGGGCCCTCACGGGTTGCGGGCCCGGGACGAAAGCGAGGTAGATATGCACGCACAGAAGGCAAGGAAGCTGGCGGTGTGGATCAGGCCGGTGGCCGTTCTTTCCGCCTTGTCCATGTCACTTACCCTGGGGGCCTGCGGATCGGGCGGTGGCCGGAAGGCCGAGGAGGCCGATGACGGTTCACCGATGACGGTAGAGGTATTCGACCAGCTGGCCAACTACCAGGGCAGGCAGAAGGGCTGGTTCGCCAAGCTGGTCAAGGACAAGTTCAACATCACTCTCAACATCGTGGCTCCGAACGTAGCTGGCGGGGGCAACACCCTCTTCGACACCCGTTCGGCCGCCGGGAATCTAGGTGATCTGGTGGTAATCGGATCCAACGACGGTCAGGCCCGGAAGGTTGTCAAGGCCGGCCTGGTTGCAGATTTGACCCCATACATGAAGGGGGCCACGCACCTCAAGGCCTATCAGGGGGCCATCGACCAGCTCAAGGGTGACGTGGGCCGCAAGGATGGGATCTGGGGGATTCCCATCTCCGTGTCTGACCTTTCACCGACAGAGCCCAGCGAGGGGGTGGAGCCCACTTTCGGACCCTTCGTCCGCTGGGACTATTACAAGGAGGTCGGATACCCCCGTGTCTCCACTCTCGAGGATCTCCTGCCCGTTCTGAAGAAGATGCAGGACAGGGCGCGTCAGGATACCGGCCGCAGCGACGTATACGCGCTCAGCCTCTTCAAGGACTGGGACGACCAGGCCATGCAGAACGGCTTCCAGTTGCCCGCTTTCTACGGATATGCCGAGGGGACGGGATATGTGATGAGTAATGCCGACGGTTCTGACGCCCAGTCCCTCATCTCGCCGGACGGGGTGTACGTCAGGGCCCTGAAATTCTTCAACAAGGCCCAGAGGATGGGCCTGGTCGATCCGGACTCCACCACACAGAACTACGACACCATGTTCTCCAAGTATCAGCAGGGCAAGATCCTCTTCTCCTTCTGGCCCTGGTTGGGGCAGGCGGCCTACAACACCGAGACCCACAGGAAGGAGGGGAAGGGCTTCATGATGCTGTCCATAGACGACATGAAGATCGCCTCCAAGGGGGCTCAACCCAACGGGACATCCACCTTCATCGGGGTGGGGGGCAAGGCGAAGAACAAGGCCCGTCTTGTCAGGTTCATAGACTGGCTCTACTCGCCTGAAGGGATTCAGGCTTCAGGCTCGCAGACCAACGGGGCGGCCGGTCTCAAGGGGCTGACATGGAAGGTTGAAGGGGGCAGACCCGTTCTGACCGATTTCGGCGTCAAGGCCCTCGCAGGCGAGAAGGTGAATGTTCCTGGGGAGTACGGAGGCGGTGGCTATTCTGACGGAGCCTCCCAGCTCAACGTCAACACGGTCCTCAACAAGGGGACCGACCCCTCCACCAAGGTCCCCTACAACTATCAGATGTGGGATTCCGAGCTGGACAAGCGGACCACGGCCTTGGACCGGGACTGGCAGGCGCATATGGGCGGCGCCCGGACCACGATGGAGTACCTGGCAAAGTCCGGCAAGCTGGCAGTGATTCCGGGGGCCAGTTACTCCACCCCCAAGGAGTCCTCCGTCATTTCCACAACCCGTGGGCAGGTCAAGACCGCCGTGGTCAACGCTTGCTGGCAGGCCGTCTTCGCCAAGGATGACGATGGATTCGACTCGGTATGGTCCACCATGGTCAAGAACGTGGAAGGACTGGGTTTCCAGAAGGTCTATCAGGTGGATATGGATAATACCAAGAGCCTCTTCAAGGCGCGCAAGGCCATTGAAAAGCAGTACGCAGACCGAAAGTGAGCGCCTCGTAAGTGGCCTTGGCAAGAGGGGACGACGACGGTGGCTTCGGAGCAGGGGCGGGCATCCATATGGGTATCAGCCCCTGCCAGGAGGCCGCTTTTCATGGGCGGCTCCGGCAGTCCGCCCCGGCGGCGGGGTGGAACTCAGGCGGCCTGTTCTTCCTTCCCGCCGAAGGTCCGCTTGATCCAGGCGGCGGCCAGGCGGGGCCAGACCTGCACGCAGGGTTCGATTCCGTTGGTCCCCTGCCAGGCGGTCTCCTCGTTGCCCAGGCCCAGGCCGTGGCCGCCGGTGGGGAAGAGGTGGGCCTCCACGCCGACCCCGGCCTGCTTGCATGCCTGGACCAGCATCAGGGTGTTTTCCGGGGGTACCAGGCCGTCTTCCATCGTGTGCCAGACGAAGACGGGCGGGGTCTTGGAATCGATGTGCTTTTCGATGGAGACCTCCTCGAGGGCGGCCGGGTCGTCCTTCCTGTCACCCAGGAGATGGTCGATGCTGCCACGGTGGGAGAGCGGTCCGGAGGTGATGACCGGGTAGCCCAGCATGAGGCCGTTGGGACGGACCGCATCGGGGTCGTAACCGTGGGCCTTGATGTCCCCGTCCCCGGCCGTTGTGGCCAGGTTGGCCGCCAGGTGGCCGCCGGCCGAGAAGCCCATGATGCTGATGGCCTTGGGATCCACGTGCCACTGGTCCGCGTGCTCCCGTATCCGCTTCATGGCCTCGGCTGCCTCGATCAGGGCGGTCGGGTAGATGGAGGGCCAGCAGGAGTATCGCAGGATGAAGGCCTGGCAGCCGGCCGCCAGGAATTGGACGGCTATGGGCTCTGCCTCCCTGTCCGATGTCATCTCATAGCCGCCGCCGGGGATGATGAGGACGGCCGGGCGGACCCTGTCCGGCAGGACCTCCTCACTGTTGTCCAGGCTGTAGCCGACGAACTTGGCGTGGCTGCCGTCGATTCCCTCTATCTCCTGCTCGAAATACTGCATTTGCTTCCATCCTCCTCGATTGTTGTGGCCGTCCGCCAGCGGTTTCCGTCCGTGTATGCAGGGATGACCTGTGCCGGGGTGCCGGCCCGTCCGGCCCTCCCCGTCCGGGATCCGCCTGCTTCCTTCCCTGGTTCCGGCTGCGATTCATTGTAGGCGACGGGCCGCCTCCCGTACCCTCAGAAGGTCACGTTCACGTCCACCTGGTCGCTGCCGGTCTGGGCGGGGACCACCCCGCCCTCCATCTCCCGTTCTCCCAGGCTGACCGAACGCCGCCCGGTCCGCTTCATGGAGATCCGGTAGGTGACCCCCCTCCAGGCCCTGGTGACGGTCAGATCGGTGAACTGGGCGGGTAGGTGGGGTTCGATGGCCAGTCCGTCAAGCGTGGGCCTGATGCCCAGCAGGTACTGTGATACGTCCACGAAGGACCAGGCGGCCGTGCCGGTCAGCCAGGAGTTCTTGCCCTCCCCAGGTGTGGGGGATTCGGGCCCGGCAACCATCTGGCAGTAGACGTATGGTTCCACCTTGCGGATGTCGGACCTGTCTTCCAGGTAGGCCGGGCAGGTGCGCCGGTAGACGGCGAAGGCCTCCTCGTCGTCGCCGGTCATGGCGTTGGCTATGGAGATCCACGGGTTGATGTGGCAGAAAATCCCCCCGTTCTCCTTGTATCCCCTGGGGTAGGAGGAGATTTCACCCAGTTCGATTCGGTAAGTGGAGTAGGCGGGGGCCAGGATGGCCGTGCCCCAGGAGGTCGTCAGCCGCTCTTTGACCGAGTCCAAGGCCTGGCGGGCCTTGCCGTCCTCCAGGCCGATGCCGGCCATGACGCACATCCCCTGGGGTTCTATGTAGATCTGCCCCTCGGTGTCGCTGTGGGAGCCGACCGGCCGGGAGTAGGCATCGTAGGCCCGCAGGAACCACCGGCCGTCCCAGCCGGCCCCCTCCACTGCCTGGGTCATCCGGTCGATGGCCTGCCGGACCGAAGCTACCTCCTGGGCCACGGCGCTCTCGTCCATCCCGCAGGCTGTGCCGCAGCGGTCGAGTATGTCGGCGTATTGGCCGGCATAGAGGACGAACATCCCCCCGATGAAGATCGATTCGGCCACCCCCGTGTCGTTGTTCTCGATGGTCTGGAAGCTTTCGCCCGGGGTGTCTGAGAAGCAGTTGAGGTCCAGGCAGTCGTTCCAGTCGGCCCTCCCGATCAGGGGGAGGTCATGGGGGCCCAGGTGGGTCATGGTGAAGTTGACGGACCGTCGCAGATGCTCCAGGAGGGGGACTTCGGTCCCCTCCACGTTGTTGAAGGGGACCGGCTGGTCGAGTATGGACCGGTCACCGGTCTCCGCCAGGTAGGCGTAGGTCCCGGCCACCAGCCACAGGGGGTCGTCGTTGAAGCCGCCGCCTATGTCGGCGTTGCCCTTCTTGGTCAGGGGCTGGTACTGGTGCCATGCGGAACCGTCCTCCAGTTGGGTGGAGGCTATGTCGATGATGCGCTCGCGGGCCCGGCCGGGAATCAGGTGGACGAAGCCGAGGAGGTCCTGGTTGGAGTCGCGGAAGCCCATGCCCCTGCCCGTGCCCGACTCGAAGTAGGAGGCCGACCTGGAGAGGTTGAAGGTGACCATGCACTGGTACTGGTGCCAGATGTTGACCATCCGGTCCAGGCGGGGATCGCCGCTGTCCAGGGTGAACCGGCCCAGGAGGCCGGCCCAGTAGTCCTTCAGCTCCCGGAAGGCCTGGTCCACCTCGGCGTCGTCGACGAAGCGCCCGAAGAGGGCATGCGCCGGCTTTTTGTTGATGATGCCCACCTTGGAGGGGTCATCGGGATCCTCCCACTTGTCGGCCTTGGGCAGCTGGACGTAACCCAGGACGAAGACCAGGCTCTCCTCCTGGCCGGGGGCCAGCTCCAGCCTGACGCGGTTGGCCGCAATAGGGGACCAGCCATGGGCCACGGAGTCGCGGGCCCTGCCCTCGGTGATGACCTGCGGGGTGTCCCACCCGTTGAACCTGCCCAGGAACTCGTCCCTGCTGGTGTCGAACCCGATGGTGGGCCTGTTGACCCCGAAGAAGGCGTAGTGGTTGCGGCGCTCCTTGTACTCGGTCTTGTGGTAGAGGATGGTGGCTTTCTCCGCCTCCTCCACCTCGACTTCGCCCGTGGACAGGTTGCGCTGGAAGTTGCTGGCATCATCAACCGCGTTCCACAGGCACCACTCCACGCAACCGGTCACGTCCAGGAGGACGGGTGAATCGGTGGTGTTCCTGATTTTCAGCCGGTTGATCTCCGCATCGGCATCCACGGGGACAAATGCGGTCATGACCGTGTCGATGCCCCTGCAGGAGGACTCGAAGATGGTGTATCCGGTGCCCTGCCGGCACCGGTAATGGTCCAGGGGGGTCCTGGCCGGGAGGAAGGTGGGCGACCAGGTGGCCAGGGGGGCGGCTGCAGGGTGGTCGGGGTCCATCAGGCTCAGGTAGTAGTTCCGGCTCCCGTTGTCGGAAGGCACCCCGTTGTAGCGGTATCGCGTGATCCTCTGGAGTTTGGCGTCCTTGTAGAAGGAGTAGCCGCCTCCTGTGTTCGAGATGAGAGAGAAGAAGTCCTGATTGCCCAGGTAGTTGATCCAGGGCAACGGGGTGGCGGGGGTGTCGATGACATATTCCCTGGCCGTGTCGTCAAAGTGACCGTATTGCATGTTTTCCCTCTCATCGATGCTTCCTCGGCGGGCCCTGTTCAGGCAGGGCCGGGAGGACGGGCCGCCTGGAGCCCCTCCCGCCTGCCCTGGGAGGTGCTGCCTTCGACGAAGGCGGCGGAGCCTGATCGGAGCAGCCACCGGAGCATGTCCCCTGCACCGGGAAGAACTGCGACGGCAAACGACCCGCGTTTGTATTATCGTTTGACTAAGATGATAGCATTAATTAATAATCCTATAGATAAGCGTGTGCGGATTTCCTATAATGAGTGGAATCGAGCGGCATCGCAGGGGCCGGGTCCTACCGGGTCGGGCAGGTCGGCGGGCCGGCAACAGCCACGGTGGAGATTCGCAGGGCAGGGGCGGCGATGGCCTGGGCCGAAAGGCCCTCACTACCGTGCGTCGCAAGAGGGGGTCTCATGACCGGCGTAGAGGACTGGAACCAGTACCGCACAGGCAAGGGGACCGCCGGGGCCGGCCAGACCGTAGGTTCGACCTTCTCTGAGAACCCGCGTGCACGACAGGTTTTCGCGGGCAAGGATTTCACCCGTCGCAAGCGGATGACCGCCGACGAGCGCAGGGACCAGATAGTAAAAGCGGCCGTCAAGGTCATAGCGGCCAAGGGCTTCTGGGGGATGTCCATGCAGGATGTGGCCGACCAGGTGGGGATCACCGAGGCCGCCCTCTACCACTACATCGATTCCAAGAACGACCTGTTCAGCATGGTCATGGAGAAGGCCTACGACTCACCTGAGGCGGACGAGTTCATATACAAGACCTGCACAGGCAATGACCGGGATGGCCACAGCCTACTTTTCTTCCCCCGGTTCTGCGCCAACAACGTCATCTTCAACGCCCGCAGGCCGGAGATGGTCAAGCTCTTCTCCATCCTGAACGGGGAGGCCCTCAGCCCCTCCCACCCGGCCCACCGGTACTTCATAGGCCGTCACCAGAAGTTCTGGCAGACCATCAAGTCCCTGAACTGGTGCCTGCCCAGGGGGTACGACCTGGCCCGCTTCCATCACCTGTGGATGCTGTGCATGTCGGCCATGGACGGCCTGCAATATCGTTGGCTGGCCGATGGGTCCGCTGACCTGGTGGCCGAGTGGTTCGCCTTCTCCGACGAACTCTTCCCCTCGGAGAAGTGGAAGGGGTTCATGGACCCCAGCGAGATAGATTCCGACTCCGAGGAGTGTCTGGCCTCCTATGGCCTGATCACGGGGCGGGACCAGGTGGCGGAACCGGCGGCAGGGGCTGGTGGGAAGGCTGTGGTGGCAGCGGCAGCTGACGATGCCACCAGGATCGATGGCCGCCCTCGCTGAGGGGTCCGGGTGGTGGGCGTCGCCGGTGAGGGGAGCTGTGGCCACGGCCGTCGCCAGCAATGACAACCAGCAATGACAGCCGGTAAGGAATACAAGCACGAAAGAGAGGAAAGGCATGGACCGACAGAGCAAGTTCACCTTCCCGTCCGACTTCACCTGGGGGACGGCCACGGCCGCCTTCCAGGTCGAGGGGGCGGCGCATGAGGACGGCAGGACGGATTCCATCTGGGACACTTACTGCGCCCGGCCAGGGGCAGTGGTGGACGGGTCCAACGGAGACGTGGCCTGCGATGAGTACCACCGCTACCCGGAGGACATCGCCCTCATGAAGGAGCTGGGGGTCGGCGCCTACCGGCTGTCCGTGGCCTGGTCCCGCATCTTCCCCACCTCAGGAGGCCCGGTCAACCAGGCCGGGCTGGACCACTACCTGAGGATCCTCGACATGCTGCGCGACAATAGGATCAAGCCCGTCGTCACCCTCTACCATTGGGATCTCCCCCAGTACCTCCAGGACGCCGGCGGATGGCCCAGCCGTGACACGGCCCTCCGCTTCGGGGACTATGCCTCCACCCTTGCCTCCTCCTTCGGCGACCGGGTTGACACTTGGACAACCCTGAACGAACCCTGGTGCACGGCCTATCTGGGGTACGGGAACGGGGCCCATGCCCCCGGCATCAAGGACTACGACCAGGCACTGGCCGCCGTCCACCATCTGAACCTGGCCCACGGTCTGGCCTGCCAGGCCATCAGGGCCCAGGTGGGGCAGGGCGCCCGCATGTCAGTCACCCTCAACCTCCAGGTGACACGGGCGGCGACAGACAGCCCGGAGGACCTGGGCGCCAAGGAGAGGGCCGACCTCTTCGCCAATGAGGTCTGGCTGGCCCCCATGCTGGAGGGGGTCTACCCGGACGGGGTCGAGCAGGCTGCGGACGGGGAGACCGACTGGCGCTTCGTGAGGGATGGCGATCTGGAGATCATCCACCAGCCGATTGACGCCCTGGGACTGAACTACTACGCCACCACCTACGTGAAGGCCAGGCGGGTCGGAGACGGGACCGCCAACGCCTCGGTCGGTCCGGAGGGGGAGCTGGCCGACCGCCACGCCAATGCCATGCCCGCCCAGGAGGGCGTGGAAGGCCTGGCCCCCCAAGGGGAGCTGACTGGGATGGGTTGGAACCAGGAACCCCAGGGGCTGACCGATGTGCTGGTGGAGTTGGGTCGTCGTTTCCCCGACATCGAGCTCATGGTCACGGAAAACGGGTCCGCCTGGGACGACCAGGTCAGCCGGGATCCGTCCGTACCCGGCGGACTGGTCGTCCACGACCCCAAGCGTGTGGCCTACTTGGAAAAGCACGTGCAGGCCGTGGCCAAGGCCATCGAAGCCGGGGCCCATGTGACCGGATACTTCGCCTGGTCCCTCCTGGATAACTTCGAGTGGGCCCTCGGATACACCAAGCGGTTCGGAATCATCAGGGTGGACTACGACACCCAGGAGCGCATCTGGAAGGACTCCGGCAGGCGTTACGCCCAGATAGTGAAGGCCAACGCGATTTAGGGCCTGCCCGGATAAATCATGACAGGGCCGGTGGGATCTCCACTCCCACCGGCCCTGTCGGAATCCCCTGAAGCCTCTTTAGATCCAGCTGGGCAGCCACATGTGGATCCGCCAGAATTCGTAGGGGACCGGGAGGGCCGTCCAGATGGGCAGGAAGAAGAGGGAAACAAGGCTGATGAGGCCCAGCGTGGCGGTGCACCAGCATCGGTAGGAGGTCCGGCTGGTGTTCCGCCTGAGCCAGTCGGCCATGTAACAGATGGCCAACACCATCCAGGGGAGGATGACCACCGCATAGAAGGTGAAGGTGGTCCTGTTCAGGTAGAAGGTCCATGGGAGCCACCCACCCAGGAAGCCGGCAAGGACGGCCCAGACCTTCCAGTCCCCGTGATTCATCAGCGCCACCAGGACGGATAGGACCAGGCAGACGGTCCCCAACCACCAGATCAAGGGGTTCCCCAGAGAGGTGACGGAGGCCACGCACTGCGAGGCCGGTGCAAGGGAGCACAGACCTGGATGGCCGGGCAGCTTCTCCCAGTAGAAGCTGGTCGGACGCACCTGGAGGGGCCAGGTCAACGGGTTGGCCATGTAGGGGTGGGGGGAGTGGAGGGTGGTGTGGAACCGCCACATCTGCCGGTGGTACTCGACAAAGGATCGCAGGCCATCGGGCAGCCAGACGACCCCCTGGCCCGGGTGGGTCGAGGCCCACTGGTGCATGTAGGAGTCCGGGTGGATGAACCACCCTGTCCAGGAGGCAAGATAAGTGGCTGCCCAAAGGGGGACCATGAGGAGGGCCGCCGGCAGTCCGTCCTTGACGATGCCGGCTCCCAGCCAGTGGGAGTATCCGGCCTGGTGACGTTCCCAGGCATCCCAAAGGACCGATATGACTGCGAATACGGCGAAGAGGTAGGCCCCGGACCACTTGGTCCCGGTGGCCATCCCCAAGAGAAGGGCGGCCCCGGTCCTCCACCAGGACCAGGCGATGAAGGGGCCTGATGAGGAGGAGAGCACCTCGGACCCCCTCCCCGGTCCGCCCGGGTGATGGGCGACCAGTCGGTATCGGTGGCCGGGTTGGCGGGCGTCGGAAGAGGCAGCCTCCCGCAGCCTGCCCCTTGCCCAGTCCCTGTGTCCCAGCAGGCAGAGGAAGGCAGCGAGGGCGAAGACCATGATGAAGTTGTCCAGGAGGCCGGTCCGGCTCATGACCAGGCCCAGGCCGTCGATGGACATGAGCAGGCCGGCCATCAGGGCGATGGGAAGATTGCGGAAGAGCCTGAGGGCCACCCGGCACAGGAGGAGGACGGCAAGGGATCCTGCCAGGGCCGTGGCGATCCTCCAGGCAAAGGGGTTGCCGGCCCCGCCGAAGAATTTCAGGCCAAGGGCTATGCACCACTTGCCAAGGGGGGGATGGACCACATACTCGGCCGAGGGGAGCCAGTGGGACGTATCCCCCTGGGCGAAGATGCTGTTGACGGGCACCTGGTCAGGCCCCACGGTCTTGGGCCAGTCCCGGGCCTCCCCGGTCATGAGCATGGTCCAGGCATCTTTGACGTAGTAGGTCTCATCAAAGATCAGGGTCCCCGGGCTGCCCAGCCTGACCAGGCGGAGGACGGCGGCGAAGAGGGTGATTGCCAGGCAGGCCAGCCAGCCCTGTGTACGGCATGTCAGGCTTGACCACCAGGCGGCCACCCTGGCCGCCATGCCGCCGGCCCCTGGTCGGGTCTTTCCATGTGCGGGTCCGGACGGTCTGGAACCCGGCCGGTGCCGGCCCCGATCCGCCTGACCGTGCCCGGTCCCTTGCTTTCCGTTTGATTTCCGGTCTGCCGGGTCCGCCCGCCTGCCATATCTGTATGAGACTGCCATCATCTCCCAGGGTAGGCCATACTGGAGGCATGACGAAGGATGACGAACACAGCGAAAACGGCCAGGCGACGTCCGCGCAGTCCTTGACGACCCCGGACGCCAGGTCTCAAAGCAGTGAAGGCCCTGACGGAGGACAGTCTTTTGTTTCACGTGGAACGGTGGTGCTGGCGGCCACCCCGATAGGGAACGTGGGGGATGCCTCCGCCCGATTGATCTCCCTCCTCGAGCATGCGGACATCGTGGCCGCCGAGGACACCCGCAGGCTTTACGACCTGGCCAACCGTCTGGGTGTCAGGGTGGGGGGCAGGGTGGTGGCCTACCACGACCACAACGAGAGGGGGAAAGCGGATCCCCTCCTGGACCAGGTGGAGGCGGGGGCCTGCGTCCTGGTGGTATCCGACGCAGGGATGCCAACCATCAACGACCCGGGTCTGGCCATCGTCCGAAGGGCCATCGAACGGGGTCTGCCCGTCACATGCGCCCCCGGTCCGAGTGCCGCACTCGACGCCCTGGCCCTCTCGGGCCTCCCGACCGACCGTTTCTGCTATGAGGGCTTCCTCCCCCGCAAGGGTTCGGAAAGGAGGCAGCACCTGCGTTCCCTGCGTTTCGAGCCCAGGACCATGATCTTCTACGAGACCCCCCACCGCATAGATGGGGCCATGCAGGATCTTCTTGACGAGTTCGGCCCGGACAGGGCCATGGCACTGTGCCGGGAGCTGACCAAGGACCATGAGCAGGTCCGCAGGGGGACCGTCGGGTCCATCCTGGCTTCCTTCCAGGAGGACCCGCCCAGGGGTGAGATGGTCCTTGTGGTGGCCGGGGCCGACCCGGCCCTTCTCGACTCTGTCATCCGCAAGGGGCAGGAGGAAGGCGGGGACGCTGGCCCTGCAGGAGCGGAAGGCGACGGCTCTCTGCCCGGTTCGTCCATACCGACTTACCGTCAGCTGGCCGTCCTGTCCCGGCAGAGGTCAAAGGCGGAAGGGGTCAGGCTCAAGGATGCGATCGCCGAGGTCGTCAAGGAGCACCCCCTGCCGGATGGTTCCCTGCCAAACAGGAAGCAGGTGTATTCGGCGGCTCTGGGTTTGGATTGATCCCCCGCCAGCCTGTCCCCCCGTCCGGTGGTTCCGGACTTAGCGCCCGGTCCGCCCGGACCGGGCGCTAAGTCATTGAGGTCCGGCCTGCCCCGGTGGGTGCAGACGGAGTCGGTTCAAGGTTGAATTGACAGAAATTATAACGTTGGATAAACTGGCCCTGACATGGACGAAGCAGTCATGGCCCATGGTTTCCGACGGGTTCAAGGGTTGAGCCGGAGGAAACAGTCACTAGTCATAGAAGGGCTGAGCATGAACGGAACCGATGTCGAAGTCGACCCCCGGGTAGCGACTTCCGGCGAAACCGCACGACTCGCCCCCTCCAAACCTGCCAGGGCCCATAAGGGCCTTCCTTCGCGGGGGGGGGGTATAGATCTTCCCTGAAGCGCTGTTGGCCCTTATGGGTCATGGTGCTTCCAGCCATCCTTTTCGTGGCCGTTTTCAATTACGGCCCCATGTATGGCATTCAGTTGGCATTCAGGAAGTATGATTTCACAAAGGGTCTGACCGGCGGCGACTGGGTGGGCTTCCAATATTTCAGGCAGTTCTTTTCCTCGCCCATGTTCAAACCATTGATGGTGAACACAATCAGGATCAGCCTGTGGACCCTGGTCATGGGCTTCATCGCCCCCATCATCCTGGCCCTCCTGATCAACCAGATCCACTCCACCAAGGTCAAGAGCTTCGTCCAGACCATCACCTACATGCCGCACTTCATATCGACCGTGGTGATAGTGGCCATGATCAACCTCTTCCTGACCCCCTCCACGGGCCTGCTCACCCGCTTCCTCTCCTTCCTGCACATCAACAACGCCAACTTCATGGGGGATCCCAACACCTTCACCCCGATCTACTGGATCAGCGAGGTCTGGCAGCACATGGGGTGGAACTCCATCATCTACCTGGCCGCCCTGAGCTCGGTGGACGTGGCCCTCTATGAGGCCGCCAAGATGGACGGGGCAGGCCGTTTCCAGCTGATCCGTTACATCGACATACCGGCCATCATGCCCACAGCCGGGGTCCTCCTGATCCTGAACATGGGAGGGGTCATCAACGTCGGCTTCGAAAAGGTCTTCCTCATGCAGAACACCCTGAACCTGCCGGCCTCCGAGGTCATATCGACCTACACCTACAAGATCGGCATCCTGCAGAACCAGTTCTCATACTCCACGGCCATCGGCCTGTTCAACATGCTCATCAACTTCGTCTTCCTGGTCATCGCCAATCAGATCTCCAGGAGGGTGTCCCACACGGGCATCTTCTGAGGCGGGAAGGAAGGCACAATGAAAGAACATCAAGACATGACGCTTCCCGGGACGCACCGGGTCAGGCGGCTGGTCGGCGGCAAGACCCTGGGCGACTGGACCGCCGACCTGGTCATCGTCCTCCTCCTGATTCTGGTGGTGGCCTCCATACTCTACCCGATCTGGTTCATCATCATCGCCTCGGTTTCCGATCAGACCCTGGTCAACACCGGCCGGGTCACCTGGATCCCCAAAGGGGTGTCGGGGTATGGATTCCAGCAGATACTCGGTGACGACAGAATCTGGACGGGATACAAGAACACCTTGATTTACACGGTGGTCGGCACCGCCCTCAACCTCCTGGTCACCATGCCGGCGGCCTTCGCCCTCTCCCGGCCGGAGTTCAAGTGGCGCCGCCTGATCATGCTCTTCTTCACCATCACCATGTTCGTCAACGGCGGACTGATCCCCGCCTACCTCCTGTACAAGCAGCTGGGCCTCCTGGACTCCTGGGCCGTCTTCGTCATCCCCCAGGCGCTGAACGTATACAACCTGATCATCGCCAGGTCCTTCTTCGAGAGTTCCATACCCGAGGACCTCCACGATGCCGCCCAGATAGACGGGGTGGGTTACTTCCGCTACTTCACCCAGATCGTCATCCCGCTGAGCTCGGCCATCATCGCCGTCATCGGCCTGTACTACCTGGTCCAGCACTGGAACGACTTCTTCACGGGCCTGGTCTACATCCGCACCTATGACAAACAGCCCCTCCAGATCGTCCTGCGCGACATACTCCTGTCCAACCAGGCCTTCCAAGGGGGTTCCGGTTCCACGGCCGGCGCCGGGTACGGGCAGGAATTCGCCGACCAGATCAAGTACGGGGTCATCATCGTCTCCACCCTCCCCCTCCTGGTCATCTATCCCTTCATCCAGAAGTACTTCAACAAGGGGGTCATGATCGGCGCGATCAAGGGCTGACCGGACCAGGTTCAGGCCGCCGGCGGGGCAGATCCGGCAGGCAGATGCGACAAGACGGACAGAGACGGGCGGGACCCGGGAAGGGGGCGGCATGCGCAGATTCGCCGTGGGTTATGAGCAGGCGGCCCGTCTGGTCCTGGTGACCTTCATCACCAACCTGGCCTTCCTGGCCCACACCCTCCTCGGTCTCGTCATCGTCGGCTTCTTCCCATCCTTGGCCGCGGCCTGTGGGGTCTTCCGGAAGTGGCTGACCGACGAGGACCGGGAGTGGGGGGTCGCCCAGACCTGGAGGACCTTCCACCGCCTGTGGCGGAGGGAGCTGAAGGGCGCCAACGTCTTCGGCTGGATCCAGGCCGCCGCCTGGGCCCTGCTCCTGTGGGACTACTGGGTGGTCAATTTCCACAGGACTGGCCGCATCGGGGTTTTCGTATCGGGCGTCCTCTTTTGCCTCATGATCTTCATCGGCCTGGCCACGGCCCTGTCCTGGGTCCTGTTCGCCCACTTCGACCAGGGGGTGGGTTGGACACTGCTCAAATCGGTGCAGATGGTCCTGGCCCGTCCCTGGATGAGCATCGTCCTGGCGGTGGGCTTGGCCTTTCTGGCCTTCGCCTGCTGGTCCTGGCCGGGGCTGGCCGTGGTCTTCGGGCCGGCCCTGCTCTGCCTCCTGTCGTGTTCGGTGGTCTGGCTCTACGGCAGGCTTGATGGTTTTTCCGTCCACATGCGCCCGGGGGCGCAGGGCGAAAGCGAAGTGAAAGGAGTGTGACAGACCCGTCCTTATGATCGTCGTCGGCCCTGCGCAATCGGTGCGTCGGCCCGGCGGCAAGCAGAGAAGTTCATTGTCGAACAGGAGAAGCGAATCATGAGTTCGTTCGGAAAGAACAAGTTGAGGAGTCGTCTGGCGGCCGTTGGGGCCGTGACGGTGGCCATGTCGATGATGCTGGCCGGTTGCGGCGGGTCCAAGGAGCCCACCACCAACGCACAGGGCAAGCCGATCATCACCATAGCCGTGGCCAAGCACCCCTTGACCAAGAAGATATCCAAGATGAAGTGGCCCAAGCAGCTGGAGAAGGAGTGCGGCTGCGAGATCCACTGGCAGGAGGCCAGTTCCGACTGGGATCAGAAGAAGCAGGCCATGCTGGCGGCCGGTGATGTGCCCGACCTCATCCTCAAGGGGGTCAACCTGGCCGACATGGCCACCTACAGCTCCCTCTTCGAGGACCTGAGCCAGGATCTGGACAAGATGCCCAACGTCAAGAAGATGTTCGACACGGACCCCACCGCCAAGCAGGTGGTCACCATGCCGGACGGGAAGATCTACATCCTGCCGGCCGTCAAGAAGGGCATCTGGCCCAAGGCGGTCAGCCACATGTTCATCAACAAGCAGTGGCTCGACAAGTTGGGCCTGAAGATGCCGACCACCTGGGATGAATTGGAGGAGGTGCTCAAGGCCTTCAAGTCCAAGGACCCCAATGGGGACGGCCAGGCGGACGAGATTCCCTTCGACTTCCAGTCGCCCGGAACGGGCGGGTTCGGCGACTACCAGCCCACCATCCTCCTGGGGGGTCTGGGAATCGTGACCTCAGGCGGCGGCGGCCAGGGCTACTACGTCGACAAGGGCAAGGTCAAGTCCTTCCTGACGGATGACCGCTACAAGGATCTGATCCAGTTCCTCAACAGGCTCTGGGGGGAGGGGCTGATTGCCAAGGACGCCTTCACCCATGACTATTCCAAGTCACAGTCCACGGCCCGCGGGCAGGGTGACAAGGCCAAGATCGGCTTCACCTGGGGCTGGACGGCCTCGGACAGGTTCGGGGACAAGCTGGCGGGCCAGTACGTGGCCATGCCGCAGCTGAAGGCCAAGGCCGACCAGAACCCGGATGAGCTGGTCTACGACACCCAGGGCGACCGGTTGGACTACAGCGAGTTCGCCCTGGTCGTCTCCGCCAAGAGCAAGAACAAGGAGACCGCCATCAAGGTGGCCAACGCCTTCTATGGGCAGGACATGTCCATGCAGATGCTCTGGGGGGACCTTGGCACGGATGTCCAGAAGACCGGTGCGAAAGCTTACAAGGTCCTGCCACCGGCCGACTCCACCAAGGACCCCTCCACCTGGAAGTGGACCGAGACCCTGGCCGATGACTCACCCTACTGGATCCGCCCCGACCTGAAGATCGAGCTGCCGGCCGACCTCCAGGAGGTAAAGGGGCAGGAGAAGCCGCTGGAACCTGCCCTTTCGCACGTTGATCCCAAGCTGGACGTCCTGCCTGCCGCCCTCAAGTACTCCTCCGAGGACCAGACCACCATGCAGAACAACAACACGACCCTGATGAACACGGCCATGACCAAGTTCGCCCACTGGGTGACCAAGGGCGGTGTGGACCAGGATTGGGACGGCTATGTGGAGACGCTGAAGAAGGCCAATCTGGATCAGAACATCAAGCTGGTGCAGAAGGCCTACGACCAGTACTACTCCAAGGGCTGAGGGCCGGCCTCCGGCATTGCGGCGGCGGGCCGCGCCTTCGACAGCCCCTGTAATGGGGGTGCAGCCTGGCGCACTGGAGGTTCACGGGTCCTCAAGGGCCTCCAGGAGGACCTCCAAGGCCCGGCGCACCCCCGGCCCGCCCATCTGCGAGATGGTCTCCAGGAGGGCGGGTGAGGCCGCCGGGTTGGCGACCAGCCACCGTCTGAGTTCGGGGTGGTCCCGGGCCATCCCCCATAGGTCGGCCGGGTCCGTGCCCGGGTCGATGGCCGTCAGGGGGCCTGGCTCGAAGGGGGGCGGGGGAGGGTCCCCACGGTCGTGAGACCCGCCGCCTCCCCTCCTCGCCCGGGAACCCTCCCGGCCGACGTCCTGTCCTGGAGGGCGACGGATGATACCCCTTTCGCCGGGCATCTGCCCGGTCCCTTCCCCGCCTCCGGCGACCGCCCGCACACCGGCCAGCCGCCGGACCTGGTCCTCCTGCCGCATCCGGTCTGATCTGCGGAACAGGCGGGCCGTCCACCGGGCTGTAGCCTTCTCCCCGGCGGGCTGCCCGCTTGCGCCGTGGGCCGGGTGTCTCCGTATGGGGCCGGCGGGACCTCCGCAGGGACGTCCCCCTACCGGCCAGGGCGATGCCGGCCGGATCATAACAGGCCCTTGAGCCCCGACAGGGTTCCGACCCCGACTGCGTGCCCGGGCCACCTGGGGTTCTTCTGCAGGAGGTCCAGACAGTCCAAGGGACTGACCTGGTAACGTTCCATGAGTTCGTGCAGGCAGGCCATCCTGTCCTCCCCGTTGCAGATGGCCTGGTCCAGACAGGCGATTTCACACGCCGTCCACATGGGTGAGGTCGCCCAGAGACGGCCCAGTTTCATCAGGTGGTCCGTGGGCAGGCGCCGGTTGTGCACCTGGATGATCCTTCCATGGACGGGTGCGCGGAAGTGGGAGTTGGATACGATGTCCAGCTCGTCCGGGAAGTTCCCGCCTGTCCAGATCCACAGGGCCAGCCGGCAGCAGGCGGCGGCGCCGTAAGGGATGAGCGGTTCCACGATGCCGGCCCTGCCGAAGATTCCGGCGGCATCTTCCACCAGGTAGGCGCAGGTCGGGTCCAGCATGGCCAGGACGTGGGCGGAGACCAGGAGCCTCATGCTCATGGGGCCCGGCAGGTCGCCGGCCCGTATGAGGCCATGGGGACGACACCCGTCCTTTCCGGTCATCGCTTCCGCCTGGAGCGGACCCCTGCCCGGCGGGGCACCGGGGGAGGGTCCTCCCTCATGCAATTTCACCTCTTCAACCATGCCTCGACTGTATGGAGGGGGCCGGGTGCGGCAGGAGGCTTCCGTGCAATCAGTGGACAAGTGGACCTGCCGACCCCTCCCGGATGGGGACGGTGGATATCCGTACCGCCTGTGCACAGGGCCTTCCCCGGTATGGGCGCATGTGAGATGCGGCGGTGCGCGGGGGTGTATGCGGACGAAGGCGGAGCGGGAACGGTGCCCGGCGGAGGCCCTTGGGGTTGCGCGCCGCCGCCTCTTGTCTCAAAGGCCCTTGTAGGCCGAGGCCGATAATCTAACAGGCATGAGCAATATTCTCGTTTCCGTAGCCTGGCCCTACGCCAATGGGCCCCGTCACATAGGCCATGTGGCAGGGTTCGGCGTCCCCTCCGACGTCTATGCGCGTTATCAGCGGATGAAGGGCAACGATGTCCTCATGGTCTCCGGCACCGACGAGCACGGCACCCCCATCCTGGTGGAGGCTGACGCCGAAGGGGTCGGCCCCCAGGAGATAGCCGACAGATACAACAGGATCATCGCAGAGGACCTGTGCAACCTGGGTCTGAGCTATGACCTCTTCACCCGCACCACCACGGGCAACCATGAGCATGTGGTCCAGGAGCTCTTCAAACAGTGCCTGTCCAACGGCTACATCTATCAGGGCACCCAGAAGGTGGCCATATCCCCCTCCACTGGCCGTACCCTCCCCGACCGTTACATCGAGGGGACCTGCCCCATCTGCGGCGCCGACGGCGCTCGGGGCGACCAGTGCGACAACTGCGGCAACGAGCTGGATCCGGACGAGCTGATCAACCCCGTCTCCAAGATCAATGGGGAGACCCCCCGTTTCGAGGAGTCCGAGCACTTCTTCCTGGACCTCCCGGCACTGGCCGAGGCCAACCTGAAGTGGCTGGAGAGCCGGCAGGGTTGGCGCAGCAACGTACTCAACTTCTCCCTGGGTCTCTTCAAGGAGGTCAAGCCAAGGGCCATCACCCGTGACATCGACTGGGGCATCCCCGTCCCCGTGGACGGGTGGGTGGACAACCCCAACAAGAAGCTCTACGTCTGGTTCGATGCCGTGATCGGCTACCTGTCGGCCTCCATCGAGTGGGCCCGCCGCCAGGGCGATCCGGAGGCCTGGCGCCGGTGGTGGAATGATCCGGAGGCCCTGGGCTACTACTTCATGGGGAAGGACAACATCACCTTCCACTCCCAGATCTGGCCTTCGGAGCTTCTGGCCTACGACGGTGAGGGGTCCAAGGGGGGCAGGCCGGGCGAGTATGGCCGGCTGAACCTGCCTGAACAGGTCGTGGCCAGCGAATTCATGACCATGGAGGGCAGGAAGTTCAGCTCCTCGCGCGGCATCGTCATCTATGTGCGCGACATCCTCGAACGTTACCAGGTGGATGCCGTCCGCTATTACATCTCGGTGGCCGGCCCGGAGAGCTCCGACTCCGACTTCACCTGGTCGGAATTCGTCCGTCACAACAACGAGGAGCTGGCCGCCTCCTGGGGGAACCTGGTGAACCGTGTGGCCAACCTGCTCAACAAGGACTTCGGCCGGATCCCCCGGATCGAGGAGGACTGGCTGACGGCGGAGGACCGCGCCCTCCTGGAGGAATCCAGGGCCGCCTTCGACACCGTCGGCTCCCTGATCGAGCACCAGCGGCAGAAGGCCGCCCTGGGCGAGGCCATGGGTCTGGTCGGCGACATCAACAAGTACATCTCGGCCCAGGAGCCGTGGAAGATCAAGGAGGACCAGGACCGCCTGGCCACTGTCCTCCACACGGCAGCACAGGCTGTCTGCGACGCCAACACCCTCCTGGCCCCCTTCCTGCCCCACTCGGCCCAGAAGGTCTATGAGACCATGGGCGGGGAGGGGACCTTCTCCCCCCTGCCCCACCTGGAGGAGGTCGAGGACCTGGACAAGCCCGGATTCTCGTATCCGATCATCACCGGCACCTACCGGCTGGGCGTCAACGTTCATCCCTGGAGGAGCGAGCCCATCAAGGATGGGACCCCGATTGCCAAGCCAACACCTATCTTCGCCAAGATCCCCAAGGAGGCCGTCCAGGAGGAGCTGGACCGGTTCCAGGCCCGGCTGGACGAGCGCAAGGCCAGGGAGAAGGCGCGATTCGAGGAGGAGCAGGCCAAGTTGAAGGCCAGGGAAGGCGCGGGTCGGAAAGACGATGGCCAGGCTGACGGCGGCCACGAAGGCGGCAGGCAGGGCTGAACACAGCCGGGACCGTCTCCGGCCGCCGGCCGCAAGGAAACGGCCCTGCGGGAGGCCTGTCCTCGTCTTGCCGGGCGGGGCAGGCCCTGGCACCGGCCCGGTGCATGGGCGGCCTTCCAGAATTTTCAGGAGATTTTGAGCTTTCCGCATTCTTATACTCAGAAAGCTCTGGTTATATGAACATTGCCGGTCGGAGCAAGGACCGGCGGGGCCCTTCCCCGAGCCTCATAATGGAATCCCTTCTTCTCTGAGCCCGACGGTTTTCACAACGTCGGGCTTTCTCTTTCCCTGGGGCGTCCCGGGCCCTTCCCGGTCACCCGGCTCCTTCCTCGACCTCCTCGACCTCCCCGCCTCCGCCTTCCACATGTCCGCAATCCGGCGCGGAACCCTGTGCATCCCGATGGTGCCCTTGCGCCTTTCCTGCGGTCGGCATTCGACTTCCGCGCCGTTCCACGCATCAGGGGGGGTGCGGCTGTATCCCAACCGGCAGAGCGTAGTAAGCGCTTGCAATGAAAGCCGTCTGCGTTTACAATGGGTGGTGCGCATGGATGCGTCCGGCAGGGTTCGCGAGCCCGGTCGGAGACAATGTGCGAAGACGCGGAAGGGGACCGTTCTTCGGATGGCGGGTCCTGTTGACAGGGTCTGCCGCCGTGCGGTCATTAACACGACGTAGTGGGAGAAGTATGAGAAAGACAACGATTATGAAAGGGCTGGCCCTGGTGGTCAGCTCAGCCACCCTGTTCGGCATGGCCGGCTGCGGATCGGGAGGCGGCTCCGGCCAGGCCTCCAAGAAGAGCGATTCAGCCAGTTGTGCCCCCTACAAGAAGTATGGTGATCTGAGCGGCAAGAAGATCACCACCTACACCCCCTGGATCGACCAGGAGGGTGAAGCCACAGTCAAGGCCTTCAACGAGTTCGCCGACTGCACCGGAGCCAAGGTGGACCACGAGGGCACGCGCGACATGGCCGCGCAGCTGCCGGTCCGCGTCAAGGCCGGTTCGGCCCCGGACGTGGCCATCATGCCCCAGCTGGGGATGATCAAGAACATGGTCGCCACCGGCAAGGTCAAGGACGTTCCTGCCCCGGCCGCCGAAAACGTGAAGAAGTACTATTCCAAGGACTGGCAGGATTACTCCACCCTGGACGGCAAGCTGGTCTCCATCCCCGTGGACGCCAACGCCAAGTCCTTCATCTGGTACTCACCGAAGCTCTTCAAGGAGAAGGGCTACAAGGTCCCCACCACCTGGGACGAGATGATGGAGCTCACCAAGAAGATCGCCGATGACAACAAGGGCGATGCCTCGGTCAAGCCCTGGTCCGTCGGCCTGGAAGGCGGGGCCGACTCCGGCTGGCCCGGCACCGACTGGCTGGAGGATGCCGTCCTGCGCTTCACCGATGCCGAAACCTACAACAACTGGGTCAGTCACAAGATCCCGTTCAACGACCCCAAGATCCTGTCGGCCTTCAAGGAGATCGGCAAGATCGTGAAGAACCCGGCCTACGTGAACGGCGGCTTCGGCGACGTCCAGTCGATCGCTTCGACCGCCTGGCAGGACGCCGGGACCCCCCTGGTGGACGGCAAGGGTTACCTCATGCACATGGCCCTCTTCTACCAGAGCAACTACCAGACCGCCAATCCTGACATCAAGATCTCCCAGGACGGTGATGTCTGGGCCTTCCCCATGCCCAGCAAGGACGCCGACCACAAGGACATGATCGGCGGCGGCGACTTCGCCATCGCCTTCGCCGACAGGCCCGAGGTGCAGAAGTTCGAAGAGTTCCTCTCCTCGCCCGAGTACGCCAACGCCCGTGCCAAGGCGATGACAGGCTGGATCACGGCCAATACCGGACTGGATGAGAAGAACCTCAAGCCCATCGACAAGCTGGCCTATGAGTCGCTGACCGCTAAGGGGACCACCTTCCGCTTCGATGCATCCGACATGATGCCCGCCGAAGTGGGGACCGGTTCCTTCTGGAAGCAGATGATCGCCTACTTCGCCCAGAACAAGACCGAGCAGCAGGTGCTCGATGCCGTCGAGGAGTCCTGGCCCAGCGACGTCAAGTGAGCGCGTGGCCGTCTGACGGCCCGCCTCAGTCCTCATAAGTCACATTCAGGCCCGGTGCCGCCCCAGGTGGGCGGCACCGGACGTGCGCCCGTCCCACCGGCTCCTGCCGGGGGAGGGGCGCGGCCTGGGAAAGGCTCCTTGCAACCATGGATTTCATCCTGCATCCGGACAGCAACCTGTCCAAACTCCTGGCCATGCTTCTGGCGATCCTCCTTTTCGTCGGCATCATGGCGTTGATCCTCTTCCTGACCAACCTGCCCAAGCGGATGCCCTCATGGGGGGTGGCCGTCATGTTCCTCCTGCCCTCGGTGGCCCTGGTCTGCTTCGGCCTGCTCTACCCCACCATCGTCACCTTCCGCGACTCCTTCTACGGGCGCGACGGGACCAATGCGGTCGGGTTCGCCAACTACGTCAAGATCTTCTCCGAACCCCAATTCGTCCAGGTCCTGATCAACACGATCCTGTGGACGGTCCTGGTACCCCTGTGCGCCACCGCCATCGGTCTCCTTTACGCCGTCCTGGTGGACCGGACCCGCTATGAGAAGCTGGCCAAGTCGCTGATCTTCCTGCCCATGGCCATATCCATGGTCGGAGCCTCCATCATCTGGAAGTTCGTCTATGACCAGAGGGTGGGCCTCCTGTCCGCGATCTACATGGGTGTTGCCCACCTCTTCGGCAGCAAGGCCACCTCCGCCCCCCAGTGGTTGATGACCTCCCCCCTGAACACCTTCCTCCTGATCTTCGTCATGATATGGATCGAGGCCGGGTATGCCATGACTGTCCTGTCGGCGGCCATCAAGGCCATCCCCGACGACCTGACCGAGGCTGCCCGCCTGGACGGGGTCAATGCCCGCCAGCAGTTCTTCTACGTCACCGTCCCCATGATCAGGCCCTCCATCGTGGTCGTCCTGACCACAGTGGCCATGGCCGGACTCAAGGCCTTCGACGTGGTCAGGACCATGACGGCCGGCAACTACGGGACCTCGGTGATCGCCAACGAGTTCTACACCCAGTCCTTCCAGTATCAGAACACGGGGCTGGGGGCCGCCCTGGCTGTGATCATGTTCATCGTGGTCATCCCCCTGATCGTGTTCAACGTCCATCAGATGAGAAAGTCGCAGGATGTGAGATGAGCAGGAAACTGACCCGTCATGAAAAGGCCCTGATCCGCACCAAGAACAAGCTGTCATCCCCTTGGAGCTCGGCCATATCGATCATCATCGCCGTCCTGTGGACAGTCCCCACCGTCGGCCTTCTGGTCACGAGCTTCCGGGACAACAGGATGGCCATCTCCACCTCCGGCTGGTGGACCAGTCTCAGCCCCTCCCATTGGAAGGACTTCGGCCTGGGCAATTACAAGTCGGTGCTCGGCGGGGGCTACAACCTGGGGGCCTACTTCGTCAACTCCTTCGTGATCACCATCCCGGGCGTCCTCATACCCATCACCCTGGCCCTCCTGGCGGCCTATGCCTTCGCCTGGTGTGAATTCCCCGGCAAGAACATCCTTTTCGTGGCCATCTTCGCCCTCCAGGTGGTCCCCATCCAGGTGACCATGATCCCCCTCCTCTCCCAGTATGTGAAGTGGGGCCTGAACAACACCTTCTGGGTCCTGTGGCTGTCGCACACCATGTTCGGCCTCCCGCTGGCCATCTTCCTTTTGCACAACTTCATGCTTGACATACCCAGGGAGCTGATCGAGGCGGCCAAGGTCGACGGGGCCAGCCATGTCCAGATTTTCCTGAGGGTTGTCCTGCCCCTCATGGTTCCGGCCATCGCCTCCTTCGCCATCTTCCAGTTCCTCTGGGTCTGGAACGACCTCCTTGTGGCATTGGCCTTCGCCGGCAACACACCGGCCACGGCCCCCCTGACCTCCCGCCTGTCCGACATGGTCGGTTCACGCGGGTCGGCCTGGTACCTCCTGGCACCCGGCGCCTTCATAGCCATGGTCGTCCCCGTGGCAGTGTTCATCTTCCTCCAGCGGTACTTCGTACGGGGCATGCTGGCCGGAGCTGTGAAGGGCTGACGGAAGTGTCCGGGGACCGGACGGACCCCCGGAGGCACAACAACAAGTGAGTAGGATACGCAACCATGAAAATCGCCCAGAGTCTCGCCGTCCTCTTCGACCTTGACGGGGTCCTCGTCCCCACGGTCAGACTTCACAAGACGGCATGGAAGGAACTGTTCGACCAGGTCCTTCCACCGGATGTCAAGCCATACGGAGAGCAGGATTATTTCGACTATGTCGATGGCAAGCCCCGTTATGACGGGGTGGCCTCGGTCCTGACCAGCAGGGGGGTGAAGCTACCCTGGGGCGACCCGTCCGACGAGCCCACGGTCCGCAGCGTCTGTGGGCTGGGCAATCGGAAGAATGCGGTCTTCGAGCGGCTGCTGGCGGAGGAGGGGATCGAACCCTACCCCGATACGGTGGATGTGCTGCGCCACCTGATGGGGACGGGCAAGCGCCTGGCCGTGGTGTCCAGCTCCCGCAACGCCAACACCGTGCTCAGCGCGGCCGGGATCAGGAATTTCTTCGACATCATCGTGGACGGCAACGTCAGAGCCCGTGAGGGGTTGAAGGGCAAGCCTGCCCCTGACACATACGCCTTCGCCGCCCACCTCCTGGGGGTCCGTCCCGAGGAGGCAGTCGTGGTGGAGGATGCCCTGTCCGGAGTCGCGGCCGGCCGGGCGGGCGGTTTCGGCCTGGTCGTAGGCGTGGATCGGGGGGCCGGCCGGCAGGCCCTCCTGGACTCCGGCGCGGACCAGGTCGTCGGCCAGCTGATCGAGATGATCCAGGACGGCTCCGCCCGCACGGACCTTGACCGGTCCACCGACCTGAACCCGGCCACGTACCCCGTGGACCCATGGGCCCTCGTCGAAAACAAGGAGCCGGACTCCGACAGCGCCACTCTCTTTTCGGTGTCGAACGGGAACATCGGCGTCAGGGGGACAGGAGACCCCTCCCGCGACCTGGGCAGTGGGACCTTCATGAGCGGTTTCCACGACACATTCACCATCAAACACCCCGAAACCGCCTACGGGTTCGCCCGCGTCGGCCAGGTGATACAGGGGGTCCCCGATGCCTCCGACTTTTCGCTGGGTCTGGAGGGCCACCACCTTGACCGTCCGGTGTCCACCAGCCAGAGGGTCGACTTCCGCCGGGGGGTATCCTCCTGCACGCGGCGGTACCAGACCGACGACGGGTCAGCCCTGGTGGTGACCGTGGAACGGATGGTCTGCCTTTTCGATGCCCACCTGGCCCTCTACACCCTGACCGTGGAATCGCCCGACAGGACGGTCACCGTTGATGTGGATGCCAGGATCAATGCCAATGCCCCCCGCAGGCAGGTCTCGGATGACCCGCGCAAGTCCAACGTCGTGGATGGCTGTGGCATCCATGAGGTCCTGGACGCCGGGGCGGGGGACCAGGAGGAGGCGGGCTGCCATGTGTACCGCTGCAACAACTCCCAGATGACTTCCGTGCTGGCCGTCCGCCAGTTCCTTGAAGGCGGTGACCCCGCGGACCCCTCCTGCCTGCCCGAGGACCTCTGGCACCTCCACGTTCCGGCGGGGGGCAAGGCCGTGGTCCGCCGTTATGCCGCCTACCGGAGTGCCTCCATCCTCCCCGTCGGGGTCGATCGCGGACTGGTGGTCCGCACCCTGGAGGGATCGGATGCCAGGAGCCTGTCCCTGGCCTGCCTGGAGGACCTGGACAGGGCCTGCCATAAAGGGGCCGAAGGCCTCGAGGGAGGGCAGCGTTCCTGGTTGGACGACTTCTGGCGCAGGGGGGACGTGCAGGTGGAGGCCGGGGACGACGGCCGCATCCAGCAGGTGAGCCGGTGGGAGATCTTCCAGCTGGCCCAGGCAACGGCCCAGGTCACCAACGGGGTGGGGGCCAAGGGTCTGAGCGGGTCGGGCTACGACGGCCACTACTTCTGGGACACGGAGATCTACATCCTTCCCTTCCTCACGTACACTGACCCCGACCGGGCCAGGGACATCCTCCACTACCGCCATGAGATGCTGCCGGCGGCGCGCAGGCGGGCGGCCATCATGAATCTGGACGGGGCCCTCTTCCCCTGGCGGACCATCAACGGGGAGGAGGGTTCGGCCTACTTTCCCACCGGCACCGCCCAGTACCACATCGATGCCGACATAGCCTACGCCCTCATGCAGTACGTCCTGGTCAGCGGGGACGAAGACTACCTGGCCCGGGAGGGCATCGACATCCTGGTCGAGACGGCGCGCATGTGGGCCTCGCTTGGCAGCTATCAGTCGGACGGCCGCTTCCACATCCACAGTGTGACCGGTCCGGACGAGTACACGGCCATGGTGGACGACAATCTGTACACCAACCAGATGGCCCGATTCAACCTCATGGCCGTCATCCAGGCGGTCCAGCGGCTGGGGCAGGCCGACGGGACAGGCAGTGCCCTGGACCAGGCCCGCCAACGCCTGGGCTTCGGAGAGGAGGAGCTGAAGACCTGGAAGGGAATCGCCGAAGCCATGTTCATGCCCTACGCCAATGAGGAGGGTGTCCACGCCCAGGACGCCCAGTTCATGAACCGGCCGAAGTGGGACTTCGAGCACTGTCCGGCCCGTCCCCTCCTCCTCTACTACCACCCCCTGGCCATATACGGTCACAAGGTCCTCAAGCAGACGGACGTGGTCCTGGCCCTCTACCTGCTCAGCTCCTGGTTCACCCCCGAACAGAAGCTGGCAGACTTCGATTACTATGACCCGTTGACCACCGGGGACTCAACCCTCGCGGCCGCCTCGCAGTCGATCGTCGCCGCCGAGGTGGGCAGGAGGGACCTGGCCATGGACTACTTCAGGAAGTCCCTCTTCGCGGACGTGTGCAACCTCCATGCCAACACCGAGGACGGCATCCATCTGGCCGCCGCAGGAGGGGTGTGGTCCACCCTGGTCTGCGGTTTCGGCGGCGTGAGGGACACGGGTGGCACGGCCATAGACATCGCCCCCCGCCTGCCCGAGGGATGGAAGTCCCTGACCTACAGCCTCCTGGTCAGAGGGACCACGATCAGGGTGAAGGTGACACCGGCCGGGGTGGACCTCAGCCGCCTGTCCGGTCCCTCCATCGTCCTCAACGTCAACGGCCACCCCCACCAGGTCTGAGGACGCGGCCGCACCCGGTTCACCTGGCGGGCGGCGGCCCCACGGTGGTCCGTTCTATCAGGCTGGTGGGGAAGATGACGGTCTTCTGGGCCAGATCCCCCTCCACGGCCTTCAGAGCCACCTCCGCGGCAGCCACCCCCTGCTTGCGCACCGGCTGGGCCACGGTGGTCAGTCCGAAGGGGCGGCCCAGGTCGTGTCCGTCGATTCCGATGACCGAGACGTCGCCGCCGACCGTCAGCCCGCGTTCGCGGATGGCTTGGACGGCCCCCATGGCCATCTCGTCCGAGGAGGCCAGGATGGCGGTGACATCGGGCCTCCGGTCCAGGAGGCGGTTGGTGGCCAGGTAGCCGTTCGAGGCCGTCATGATGGTCACGGCCTCGTCCAGGCTGTCGGAGCACTCCAGGTTGAAGCGCTGCAGGGTCTGCTTCCAGCCGTCACGCCGCCGCTGGGTGGGTGCGAAGGGGCAGAGGTCGTTGGTCTGGCCTGACAGGTGCCCTATGGTCTTGTGGCCCAGGGTTATCAGGTGGCGGCAGGCCTGTGCCGCCGCCTGCTCATCGTCGATCCCCACGTGGCTGTAGCCCTCCTGGCGGACGGAGACGAAGACGGCCGGCACCCCCAGGGAGTGCAGTTCCGCCTCCTCCTGCCTGTCGAAGAAGAGGGAGAGGACCAGGACGGCATCCACCTTCCCGACCAGGTCGCGGGCCTTGAACCGCTGGCGGTCCGGCCCCAGGTAATCGGGCAGGGAGTAGACCAGGGCGTCGTAGCCGGCCCGGCGGAAGGTCTGTTCGGCGCATTCCAGCACCGTGCTGAAGAACCACCGTGACATGTCCGGCTGTATCAGTCCGATGGAGTGGGTCCTCCCGCTGGCCAGGGAGGATGCCGTGGGGGAGGGGGTGTAGCCCAGGGCCTTGGCGGCCTGGAAGACAAGTTCACGCGTCCGGCCGCCCACCCCGGGCAGCCCCCGCAGGGCCCGCGAGACCGTGGCCGTCGAGACGCCGGACAAGCGGGCCACGTCTTCGATTCTTACGGTCATACCGCCATTATGCCAGCGTGAGGTCACAAGGGACCGCCGATTTCCGCGGAACATCCCGGGGCGCCGGATCCTGCCGGAGGGGACCGGTACCTAGACACGCCCGGATTTTCCAGGTTGCATCTGGTCGGGGCTCCAATAAAATAGGCAACGCTTGACGAATCCAACGCGGGTTCATGCAGTCTCAGGGGTTTTGGTAAACGGCTGCAGGTGGATACCACGATGTGGACGACGGGGTGCCGGTCAATCCATCCGCGGTCCCGACGCCGTCCTACTTGGCGGTCACAGCGATTGAGAAGAGACCAGGGAAGATCAACAGGGAACGTGAGGGCATCCTCCGATGTACGTCGATTCCAACAAGAATCAGCAGAAGAGCAACTTCCGATGGATTCTGCCTTATTGCAGGCCCGATGCAGGCAGGGTGGCCGTTGCATTGGTCCTCTTTGCGGCGGATAAGGTCCTGGTCATGCTCATGCCTATCCTGGCGGGTCTGATCGTGGACCAGGTCATAGGCCAGGGTCACAGGGACCGCCTGCCCACCCTCTGCCTCGACATGATCCTGGTGACCCTGGCCCGCAGCGTCTGCCGTTACGGCTATCAGATGCTCATGGAGCGGTTCGGGCAGAACACCATATACCGTCTGGTCAGTGACGAGTATGAGAAGCTCCACGACATGGACTTCAGCTACTTCAACCACACCCGCAACGGCGACATCATGAGCAGGATGACCTCCGACACGGATGCCATCCGCCACTTCGTCTCATGGGTCTCCTACAACGCCCTCGACGCGGTCTGCCTCTTCGTGGGGTCGATCTGCGTCATGTTCACCATCGAGTGGCGTCTGGCGCTGGCCCTCCTCGCCGTGACCCCCTTCCTCTTCTACTTCACCTGGCAGCTCTCCCGCCATGCGCACCCCCTCTTCTACGCCATTCGAAATTCCCTGGCCTCGCTCAACTCCATGGTCGAGGAGAACATAGAGGGCAACCGGGTGGTCAAGGCCTTCGTCCGTGAACCCTACGAGACCGAGAAGTTCGACGCGCACAACGACGATTACATGGAACGCAACATGCGCTCCGCCTACAACAGCCGCACCTACATGCCCTGGCTGGACGGCTGCTCCTACATGCTCCAGCTGATCACCCTGATCCTGGGCGGGTGGCTGGTCATCCGGCAATCCATGAGCCTGGGTGCCCTGGTCTCCTTCAACAGCTTCCTGTGGATGATCGACGGCCCGGTCCGCCAGTCAGGCTGGCTGATCAACGACTTCGAGCGTTTCAATGCTTCCTGCGTCAAGATCCGCCGCCTTCTGACGGCCAAGCCGAAGATAGTCGAGAAGCCCGACGCCCAGGCCAACGTGGTCCAGGCGGCCACGGTCAGGGCCAAGGTCAACGGGGAGGACACGACGGACCCCGAGAGGATCCGCGGGGACGTCCGCTTCGAGCACGTGAGTTTCGCCTTCCCGGACGACCCGGAGACCCCCATCCTCAAGGACATCGACTTCCATGTGCCGGCCGGCACCAAGCTGGGCATCCTTGGGGAGACCGGGTCAGGCAAGTCCACCCTTGTAAGCCTCATAGCCCGCTTCTACGACCCCACCGTGGGCCATGTCCTCATCGACGGGATAGACGCCAGGGAGTGGCCCCTGGACGTCCTGCGCAGACAGGTCAACATCGTGGCGCAGGACACCTTCCTCTTCTCCGACACCATAGGCGGGAACATCGCATTCGGGGCGGAGCGCAACGACGAGCAATATGTGAGGACCATGGCCTCGATGGCCGGGGCCGATTCCTTCATCAACCGGATGCCCGAGGGCTACGACACGGTCGTGGGGGAGAGGGGCGTGGGCCTGTCCGGCGGGCAGAAGCAGAGGCTGAGCCTGGCCCGGGCGCTGGCCGACGACCCGGCCATCCTGATCATGGACGACACCACGTCGGCCGTGGACATGGAGACCGAGGCCACCATCCAACGCCACCTGCAGGAGATGGAGGGGACCAGGACGATGGTGACCATAGCCCACAGGATCTCCTCCATCAAGGACTCGGACCTGATCCTGGTCCTGGACAGGGGGCGGATCGTGGAGAGGGGCTCGCACGACAACCTGGTCCACGCCCATGGACGCTACTACGAGATCTACCGCAAACAGCTGGGGCTCCAGTCGGGCCAGTCGGCTGGGTTCTGAGCCCGGCGGGGCGGACCGCTGGTCGCAGGGTGTCGCCCCGCCGGGCCGGTGAATCATTGATGGCAGTCGAAGACTTTTCCAAGGTGGGATGATGACGAAGCAGACAGGTGGGAAGCGGTGGGGCCGCAAGGCGACCGGTGAATCCGCGCAGGTTCGGGACGGCAGGCCCCGCAGGAGCCGCAGGAACACGTTCAGGGAGGACGAGGACCTCGAAGAGCAGATCAATTTCTCCGACATCAAGCGCATCGGGGTCTACCTCAAGCCCTACCTGAAGCAGGGGGCCGTCATCCTTGCGGCGGTCCTGTCGATGAGCGCCATAGCCGTGGCCATACCCTACCTGACCAAGACCATGATCGACACCGTCATCCCCTCCAAGGACCCGGTCAAGCTCTTCACCCTGGGCGGCGTCTTCCTGGTGGCCATCGTCGTGTATGAACTCCTCCTGCGGTACAGGACCGTGGCCATAACCCGGGTGGGTCAGCTCATGCTCAAGGACATGAGGCGCGACCTCTTCACCCATATACAGACCCTTCCCTTCTCCTATTTCGACTCACGCCCCCATGGAAAGATCCTGATCAGGGTCGTCAACTATGTGAACACCCTGTCCGACACCCTGAGTTCCGGACTGATCAACGTCATAGCCGATATCTTCACCTTCCTGCTCACCCTGATCGTCATGTTCCTCATAGACTGGAGACTGACCCTCTGGTCCCTGGTCCTCATGCCCCTCCTGGTGGTCTATGTGCTCTTCCTGCAGCACTTCCAGCGCCGGGCCTACCAGAGGTTGTCCAACAAGCAGAGCAACCTGAACGCCTACATCCACGAGTCCATCGCCGGCGTGAAGACCACCCAGACCTTCGTGCGGGAGCGGGAGCAGTTCCAGACCTTCCAGGAACAGCAGGGCCAGGTCAGGAAGTACTGGATGAAGGCCGTCCACATCCAATATCTGATGTGGCCCGGCGTCCAGAACATCTCGACCATCACCATCGCCCTCATCTACTATCTGGGGATCACCGGGATGGGGGGCGTCCAGGTGACCACCGGCATGCTGATCGCCTTCGTGGGGTATGCCAACAATTTCTGGAACCCGATCATCAACATCGGCAACTTCTACAACCAGCTGATCACCTGCTCGGCCTACCTGGAACGCATCTTCGAGACCCTGGACGTCCGCCCGGAGATCGAGGACAAGCCCGGTGCCGTCGAGCTGCCCCCCATCAAGGGGAGGGTCGATTTCAACGACGTCGTCTTCAAGTACGAACCCGACGGGCGCAACATCCTGAACCTGGTGGACTTCCATGTCCCGGCCGGCAGCACCGTGGCACTGGTCGGGCCTACCGGGGCGGGCAAGACCACGATCGTCAACCTCCTCTCACGTTTCTACGACGTGAGCGAGGGCAGCGTCTGCGTGGACGGGTACGACGTGCGGGACGTGACCCTTTCCTCCCTGCGCCGGCAGATGGGGGTCATGTTGCAGGACACCTTCATCTTCACCGGCAATGTCCGCGAGAACATCCGGTACGGCCGCCTGGACGCCACCGACGAGGAGATCGTCGAGGCGGCAAAGGCCGTCCATGCCCACGAGTTCATCATGGAGCTGCCCCAGGGCTATGACACCAAGGTGGAGGAGAGGGGGTCCACCCTCTCTGCCGGCCAGCGTCAGCTGATAGCCTTCTCGAGGGTCCTCCTGGCCGACCCGCGCATCCTGATACTGGACGAGGCCACCAGCAGCATCGACACCAGGACCGAGGAGGCCCTTCAGGCCGGCCTGGCCCACCTGCTCAAGGGGCGGACCTCATTCGTCATCGCCCACCGGCTTTCGACCATCGAGCATTCGGACCAGATCTTCTACATCGACCACGGGCAGATCATCGAGCATGGCACCCATGAGGAGCTCCTGGCCAAGAAGGGGGCATATTACCGTCTGCATGAATCCCAGTACGCCATGATCAAGACGGCCAACGGGGAAGAGGGCTGAGGCGGCTTCCGGGGAGGGGCCTGTCCCCCCGTCCCCGGAAGGGGCCGAGTGAGCGATTTGGCGCAGACTGATATACATCGTTGTAAACTGGATTCGGGTTCCAGCTCAAGGCCCGTCCGGCAGGCACGAACGACCGGCCTGCCCGTAGACGACAAGGACAAAGGAGTGCATGTGACCAGTCGGATTTCAACGGATGGAAGGGTCGCCCCCGCCGGCGGCCGAGGGGAGGACGACCCGTACGGCTATCTGATGGTCCACTTCATAGAGGACCCGGACGGATACGCGGAACGGATCTACTTCGACCTCTCCCAGGGGGACGACCCCATGCGTTGGACCCCCCTTTACTCGGGCAGGCCCCGCCTGACCTCGACCCTGGGAACCACGGGGGTGAGGGACCCCTATATCGTGCGCAATCCCGACACGGGCAGGGTCTATGTCCTTGCTACAGACCTCCGCGTCTTCGGCGGGGACAGTTCGCAGGGGACGGGGTGGGGGTACTGGTCCCACCACGGGAGCACCGACCTCATGGTCTGGCAGTCCGATGACCTGGTGGACTGGTCGGGTCCCACCCGTCTGGATGTCTCGGTCAGGCAGGACGGCACCCGAGCCCAGATGGGCATGGCCTGGGCCCCCGAGTGCCTATGGGTGCCGGATCTTGACGGCCCGGGTCAAGGGGCCTTTGTGCTCTACTGGTCCTCCAAGCTCTTTGCGGACGGGGACCTGGACCATGCGGACCCATCCGTCCACGACAGGGTCCTGTGGGGGGTCACGACCGACTTCACCCAGGAACATTTCCGCTACGGGGGGATTCTGATCGACACGGGCGGGGACAGCATCGACACCACCATGCTTCAGCGGCCCCTGCCGGACGGTGGCCTGCGCACCTACCGGGCCACCAAGGACAACACCTTCGGCAGGGGGATCTGGCTGGATGCAACGGACGACCCCCGTTGGTGGCTTCCCCAAGCCAGGTGGGAGACCATCCAGGAGGGGATAGGGGCCCGTTATGTGCCCGACGGGAACCCGTCGGGGGTGGAGGGGCCGGCCCTCTACGCGAACCATAGCCGGGACCGCTTCTACCTGCTGGTGGATGTGATCCCCTCCATCGGGTACCGGCCCATGGTCAGCGATGACCCGGACACCGGTTTCGGATACCCCCAGGCTTCGGACTTCAGCCTGGCCCCCCACACCAAGCATGGAGGGGTCATCTCCCTGACGAGGACCGAGTACGACCGGCTGGAACCCCTGGTGGACCGGTGAGGCGGGACGCGGCCGGCAATAGGATACGGAAGTAAGACGGAACAAGGGAAGTCGTCAGCAAAGGAGCGCGGATGAGCAAGGCACTGAGACCCCCAATGGGTTGGAACAGCTGGGATTCGTATGGGACCACCGTCACCGAGGAGGAGGTCCTGGCCAACGCCCAGGTGATGCACGACACCCTCCTGCAGGCCGGCTGGGACACGGTCGTGGTCGACATAGCCTGGTATGACCCGACCGCCCGGGCCCATGGCTACAACGAGAACGCCCCCCTGGTCCTTGACGGGTACGGCAGGCAGCTGCCCGACCCGGTCCGCTTCCCCTCGGCCAAGGATGGCCTGGGATTCAAGCCCCTGGCCGACAAAATCCATGACCTCGGCCTCAACTTCGGCATCCACGTGATGAGGGGGATACCCCGCCTGGCCGTGGAGCGTGACCTGCCCGTCTTCGGCACCCCCTTCACGGCCTCCCAGGTGGCTGACAGGGATCACGTCTGCGTGTGGAACCCCGACAACTACGGTCTGGACCAGTCAGCCCCGGGCGCACAGGCCTGGTATGACGCCCAGGTTGATCAGTTCGCCCAATGGGGGGTGGACTACCTGAAGGTGGACGACATGCAGACCCCCTTCCACGCCGACGAGATAGCCGCCTACCACAACGCCATCGACAGGGCCGAGCGGACCCACGGCTGCGAGATCACCCTCTCCCTGTCGCCGGGTGGATGGCTGCCCACCACCCACGTGGACTTCCTGCGTAAGAATGCCCAACTCTGGCGGATTTCAGACGACCTGTGGGACCGCTGGACGGATGTGTACCAGCAGTTCGTCCGCCTGGCCCGTTGGGCCCCCTTCCAGGAGACCGGTCACTGGGCCGATGCCGACATGCTCCCCCTGGGCCACATAGGCCTGAGGGCGGAACGGGGGGAGGACCGCCAGTGCCTCCTGTCCGCCGATGAGCAACGCACCCTACTCACCCTCTGGGCCATGGGCCGCTCCCCGCTGATGGTGGGAGGGGACCTGCCCACCAGCGAGGCCCTGACCCTGGATCTCCTGGGTAATCCGGCCCTGGTCCAGGTGACCGCCGGATCGTGCAGCAATGCCGAAATCGTCCGTGAGCGGGTCAATGCGGACTGGGCTGATGACGAGACCTACCAGGGCGACCAGATCGTGTGGCGGGCCGATGCCGCGGATTGGGCCGACGGGACCGGGTCCGACCATCCGGAGGGGGTTTATGCCGCCCTCTTCTGGACCGGTGAGCAGGCCCATAAGGTCAGTGTGCCTCTCAAGAGCCTGGTCGGCATCGGACGGGCCTCTGTCGATTGGGAACTGACCGACCTGTGGGAGGGCCGTGAGTCGGCCCCCTCCGACCTTGGCATGGAAGGTGCGGGGGAGGACCGGGAACTGGTCGCCACCGTCCCGGCCCACGGGGTCGTCTGGGTGGCACTGGACCCCCGCTGACCCTCTGACTGCTTTACGCCCTACCCCTCTCAGGCGGTCTCTGCCCTGGCGCCCCAGATGGACAGGTTCCCGCCGATGGCGCTCAGACAGACCCTCATATCCCCTCCGGCCTCATCCGGCAGGCGGGTGGCGACCCCCCTGTAGGTCACCGAGGGCAGGGCAAGACGGATCGTCCCCCTGTCCGGATCGTAGGACCAGGTTCCCCGGGCGGCGTCGCCCTCCTGCGAGCCGGCGGCGGGGGTGCCGGCGGAGGGCGAGGCAGGGGCCGTCTGGGGGGCTGGATGCCAGGTCAGGGTCCCGTCGGCGGCCAGATTGACCATGGCCGGGTGGTTGACGCCCAGGTAGTCCCCGGAGGTGTCGCCCCTGCGACCGTCGAAGAAGGTCTCCTGGCGGTGAGTCACCACCTGCCAGCCCCCCACCAGGTCCGTGGGGGCCAGGTCCTCCCTGCCCGGATGAGCACGGACCCCCCGGTATTCGAAGGGGGCCACCGTCAGCCAGCCATCATCCGTGGGAAGGAGCTGGTGGATCCTGGTCTCGATTTCGTCCTCCCCCCTGCCGATGAACCTGGTGTGGAAGACGATGAAGAGGCTGCCATCATCGTCGCACAGGACCGAATTATGCCCCTGGGCCACCTCGATGTCGGCGTCCTCATGCGGGCCCGGGGCCCACCGGCAGGTGGACATGAGACGTATTCCCTTGGGGCCGGTCCAGTTGTGCCCCTCCTCGCCGCCCTCTTCGCTGCCGTCGGCCACTGCGTCCTGCCCGGCCTGGTCCAGATAGGGGCCGGTGATGGAGGGGGAACGGAAGAGGCGGACCTGATAACCGCCGGTCCGGTCCAGTCTTCCGTAAGAGAGGAAGAGGTACCACCAGCCACCCCGGTGGACTAGGTAGGAACCCTCGCCGGAGACCCACCTCCCGCCGGCCAGTTTGCAGCCGTAATAGGCATCGGACCTGTCCCGGATCGTGGGGTAGGAGGTCCCGTAGCGGCGCAGGCCGGTTGCCGGGTCCAGCTCCAGGAGCCAGACCCCACCGAACCAGGAGCCGAAGTTCATCCACAGGCGGCCCTCACCGTCGAAGGCCACCCCTGCGTCGATCGCATTGATGCGGGTGTCCTTCAGGGAGCGGTACCGGTCCAGGTCGGCCCCGGTCCCCAGCACGCGGGGCACGTCCGTGGCCTCGACGGTGTCGGGGGCGAAGCCCGAATAGACCACAGGCCCCACCAGGGTCCAGTCCCCATCCAGGTGTTCGGCCGTCAGGAGGACGATGCAGGACCTGTATGCGGCCCCGTTCACGCTCATGTACATGCACCACCGGCCCATGACCGGGTTCCAGATGACATCCGGCGCCCACATGTTGCCGGCCACGTCCTCCCCCTCGGCCTGCTTGGGCCAGGCCCGCCAGACACGGTCGAAGATGGCCTCGTAATCCCTGGTGATGTTGCATTCGAGCCGGTCCCAGTCCACCAGGTCGGGGCTGGAGGCGAACCGGCGGTGGGTGCCGAATATGTAATACCGCCCGCCCTCGCGTGCGATGGCGGGGTCGTGGATCTCCGCGTGGCGGGGCCTGCCCGGCAAGGGGGCCGGGGTGGACGGTCTTCCCGGCTGGCGGGCCCTGACATCGCGGTCTTGGTTTGCGGACATGGTCCCTCCTTGCATTCCTTCCCTGCCCCGGATCCCCACGGGCAGGATTCAGGCCTTCGAACCCCAGATGCAGACGTTGCCGCCCAGGGCGCTGAAGGTCATGACCTTCCTGCCGTCCTTGTCGCGGGGGAGCCGGGCGAAGACCCCCTGGTAGGTGGCGGGGTAGTCGCCCCCCTCCAGCGTGATGGTCACCTGGCCATCCCGCCCGGCCTTCCAGGTTCCCTTCCGCCCGCCGTCGACGGTCCCGTCGGCCTTGAGCTCGATGTCGACGGCCTTGTTGACCCCCCGGTAGTTGGTGCTGTGCTGGTCGGTGACCTTGCGGGGCCCCTTGAAGAAGGTGGTCGGGTCGTGGGTGATCAGCTCGTATGCCCCGGCCTCGTCCTTGGCGGTGTACGCACCGCCTGCCTTGGTCCCCAGATACTCGTAAGGGGCTGCGACCAGCCAGCCGTCCGAGGTGGGGATGAGCTGGCGGACCCTGATCTGATGCTCTTCCTTCCGGTCGGAGAACCTGGTGTGATAGACCACGTAGTCGGTCCCGTCCTCGTCATGGAGGGCGGTGTTGCCACCCTGGGAGACCTCGATGTCGCCCTTCCTGTCGCCGCTCCACTGATAGGAGGCCATCAGACGGATGCCGGTCTTGTCGGTCCAGTTGTCGGCGGCCGTGCTGGTGGAGATGGCCGGGTTGCCGGCCTGGTCCAGGTAGGGGCCTGTTATCTTGTCGGCACGGAACATGCGCATCTGGTAGCCCCCGGTCTGCACCAGCTTGCCGTAGGAGAGGAAGAGGTACCAGTGTCCGTTGGTGTGCAGGAGGGCCGACCCCTCGCCCGAGTTGCCGAAGCCGCCGGCGATCTTGTGGCCGTAGTAAGCGTCGGAGACGTTGGGCTTGGTCTCATAGGTGGTCCGGTAATCACGCAGGCCGGTGGCGGGGTCCAGGCGGATCATCCAGACCCCGCCGAACCAGGAGCCGAAGCTCATCCAGAGGCCTCCCTGGCCGTCGTCCTTGACACAGGCGTCGATGGCGTTGATGCCGGTGTCCGTGTATGACTGGTAGCGGTCCAGCCCGGGGTCGTCGCCCAGGACCTTGGGGATGTCGGTGCTCATGTAGTTGGCCCTGGTGAAGCCCGAATAGATGACCGGGCCCACATAGGTCCAGTCCCCGTCCACCCTGTCGGCGGTGAGCAGGACGATGACCGACCGGTGCTCGGCCCCGTTCAGGCTCAGGTACATGCACCACTTCTTCATTGTCTTGTTGTAGTAGACGTCAGGGGCCCACATGTTCCCTTTGACATCGGGGTTGGACGACTGCTTGGGCCAGTCCTTCCAGATGTCGGCGAAGATCTTCTCATAGTCCCGGCTGAGGTTGTTGGTGAAGGGGGTCCAGTTGACCAGATCGGTGCTCTTGGCATAGGCCCTGTGGGAGCCGAACACATAATAGTCCTTGCCGGATCTGACCACGGACGGGTCGTGGACGGAGACCCGTTTGGGTTCCTGATGGGTCTGCGCGGACCCGCCCCCGCCCTGCCCGCAGGCGGCCAGGGACCCCGTAAGCAGCATCACCAGTCCGGCGGCCAAGGCCGTCAGCCCTTTGAGCGCCTCTCTTCGCCTGATTGCCTGTGACAAGACGTCCTCTCTTTCCGGCCCCCTGGGCCATGGTCAGCTGTGAAGGTTACAACGTTGTGAATCTCGGCCGACGGCACTCCTCCGTCCATCTGGGGCCGGCCTGGTAGGGCCGGCCCCTCACAGCCGTTTCTCCATGTGAAATGTGTGCTGTTCGGCCGGTCTCCATGTATAGTTTATATCGTTAGAAATACTATACGTCGGTGAGGGCGTTGACAAGCTGACAAGGATGCATCAGGCTCCTCGGGAGGGCCGACCGGCCGCCGTCACCAGTGCCGAGCGGATGGAGGTCTGCCATGAGCGTCGATTCAAGATCAGGCGAAGGTGAAGGGTCCGAATCGGCCTCCCTCTTCTGTTACACCCGCAAGCCCACCAGCCGCGAGGAGGCCAACAACGAGGACGTGGCCCTCAGCATGCACCTGGCCATCCGTTCCGCCGCCTCAGGAGACTGGGAACCCCTCAATGCAGGATACGGAATCTTCTTCGCCGCCGCCGTCCCCGTCGAGGGGGTGCCGGCAGAGGCTCGCGGGGCCTGCAGGGCCGGGGCCGACCTCCAACCTGAGCCCAGGGCGCTCCAGGGCCGGGACCGCAACCAGGGCCTGGCCGCCCATGACAACCCCGACGGCCAGGAAGCTTCACCGGTCAGCCCGGCCGTGGGTCATCAGGCCGTCATGCCGGGTGAGGACCTGGTGCTCAAAAGCCTGATCGACCCCTTCCTCCTGCGTCTGCATGACGGCACCTTCGCCATCCTGGCCACCCGCACGGCCAGGGGGGGCCGTCCGGACGGGTCCGAGGCCGACTCCTTCCTCCTGGCCCTCTCGCCTGACCTGATCGACTACCACCGCCTGCCCCAGGTCCACATCCAGGGGGCAGGCGGGGTCCACCGCCCCAGGGCGGTAGCGGAAGGGGAGGGGATGGCCTGCCGGCTTTACTGGGAGGACGACGGGGGTCACCTCTGCACCGCCCGTATGGACGACCTTTCAAGGGCAGGGAGGGTCACCGGGATGACCCGCCTCGACGACCTGTCCGACCCCCTCTCACAGGGCGACCCCCTGGCGGGGATCGACCGGGAGACTGCCTGGGCCGGCTGCGGGATTGAGGGGGCCCAGGCCGGAAACGTCGTCGGGATCGACGGGGCCCAGGCAAGGGCCCTGATGGAGCGGTTCGGCCGGATCTACAACACCGGCGTAGAGGTGGGACCGCTCACCCTGCCCGCAGGAGGCAGCTCCCCTGACGACCGGCGGGCGGCGGCCGTCCATGCCGGTGAGGCCATCCGTTCCACCCGGGCCGTCCTGTCATACAACGACGGGTCGCGGGCCTCGAGGGCGGTGGACTGGGACCAGGCCCAGGTGGAGGCTTTGACGGCCTGCCTGGCCGACGGGACGTACCACCCGGGCCGCAGATTGGTCAGGGGGCGGGTGCGCCAGACCGTCTATCCGGTCCCCTTCGCCCGTCAAAGGGCCGACCCCTCCATCTTCCGCTGGACCTGGAAGGGGTCGCCCCTCTTCATGTTCATCGCCACCGAGGACGCGGACGGCAACTGTGTGGACCCCCGCGCAGGCCGCACCCACATGCCCCTGCGGGTGGCCGACACCATAAGCCAACTGAGCGATGAGGCCGGAGGGAGGGAGCGCGAGATAGACCTCCTGCGCCGGGGAGACCTCAACAGCGAGGGGAGGGCCATGACCGGCTGCTTCTGGGCCCCGGAAATCCATGTGATCGGCGGCCGTCTCTCGATACTCTTCATGCCCTGTTTCGACGGGGAGGCCACCAACCCCGACGGGACGCCCAACGACCGGGCGGGCCTGCCGGATATGTGGACCGGCAGCTGCCACATCATGCAACTGCGCCAGGATGCAGGGGGGGAGGACCTGGACCCCCGTCAACCCGGCAACTGGACGGCCCCGTCCCCGATTCTGAGGGCCGACGGCGGGCCCTTGAACCCGGTCCAAAGAATCAGCCTGGACATGACCGTCTTCCAGGATTCAGGCACCTGGTACTACGCCTGGCAGCAGGTGGGTTCCATCTGGATCGCCACCTTCGACCCTGACAGGCCGGACAGGCTGACCGGGAGCCCCCGCCAGATCGTGGTGCCGGAGTTCGCCTGGGACAACATGATCGCCGAGGGGCCAAACGCCGTGGTCCACGGGGGGCGGATCTATCTGATCTATTCGGGTTCCCTGGTGGGCATCGACTACACGACGGGCCTGGTGACCGCTCCGGCGGGCCAGGGCGAGGATCTGACGAATCCCGCGGTCTGGTCCAAATTGGATTACCCCTTGCAGAAGTCGGGGCTATACAATGGCGAGTGGCAGCTGGGAACGGGTCACGGCATGTGGTCTGAAGACGAGGACGGAAACATGTTGTATGTGTTCCACAATGCAGAGCATGACAGTGAACGCTATCTGGGCCGGGACAGCCAGGTGCGGCGCGTCCACTGGTCAGCTGAGGGGATGCCCGTATTGGATATGCAGGCGGATGAGGAGCTCGACCCCACCCGTGCTTTCGTCACCTTGGAGGTCAACGTCTTATGAGTTCAGCCACTTCGGCCGGGTCGGCCCGGGGCGTCATGCCCACGATGAAAGACGTCGCCAAGGCGGCGGGGGTGTCGGTCAAGACGGTATCGAACGTGGTCAACGACTACGAATTCGTCTCCAGCTCCACCAGGGAGAAGGTCAACAAGGCCATCAATGAGCTGGGTTATCAGGTCAACGTGCCGGCCAGGAACCTGAGACTGGGCTACACGGGGATCATCTCCCTGGCCATACCGGATCTGGCCATGCCCTACTTCGCCCAGCTCTCCTCCCTGGTGATCGAGGAGAGCAAGAAACTGGGCATGAGGGTCCTGGTCGAACCCACCCTCTACTCGCGCGAAGGGGAGCTGGAGGCCCTCCATGGGTCCCAGCACTCCATGATCGACGGTCTGATTTACAGCCCGTTGGAGTTGGGCATGGACGATGTCGAGCAGCTTGAGGTCGACTACCCTCTGGTGGTCCTGGGGGAGAGGATCTTCAGCGACAGGTTCGACCATGTGGCCACCGAGAACGTGGAGGGGGCCAAGCACGCCACGGCCTACCTGATCAGCACCGGCTGCCGTCGCATAGCGGTCATAGGCACCCATCCCGGTGAGAAACTGGGTTCCGCCGCCCTCCGTCTGGACGGGTACCGGCAGGGCCTGGAGGAGGCCGGGCTGGATTTCGACCCCAAGCTGGTGGCCCCCTCCCGCATGTGGCACAGGATCGACGGGGTCAACGCGATGAATTCCCTGCTCGATGCCGGCGTCGTCCCCGATGGGGTGGTGGCCCTGAACGACATGCTGGCCGCCGGGGTCCTCCATTCCATCCAGATGCACGGCATGTCGGTGCCCGATGACATATCGGTCATCGGTTTCGACAACTCCGAGGATTCCCAGTACCTTTCCCCCTCCCTGACATCCATCTCGCCGGGCCTGAAGGCCGTGGCCCGCCTCTCCGTCAGGGTCCTCAAGGACAGGATCAACGGGGACCGCCCCCTGAACACGGCACCTGGAGAGCATGTCTTCCGGAAGGTCTCCTCCTCCCTGGTCGTGCGTAAGTCCACCCGTTCCGTGCAGGGCGACGAGCAGTCCATCTGACCCATACTTCCGAATAGCCGCTTCGGCCCCTTTCCGGGCCGGGGGAGGCTTCTCCCCCCGGCCGCCGCCGGACCTCCACACGCGGATGGAGGGAATCTGGCCCTATTTTTTATAACGTTGTAACATGTTGTCATGCCAGACGTCCCCGACCGGGGCGGAAGGGGCGGGCGATGGGCGCCCGTCGGAGGATGGTGCACGGAGGCGCCGTCCCTGGGAGAAAGGTTGTGCATGGTCATGGTCGATGCTTCTTCTTCAGGCAGGAGGCGGTTCATCCGCTTCTGTGCCGTTCTCTCCGCAGTCGCGGGGATGACTCTGGCAGGGGGTCTGTCGGTCTCGGGGGCCCGGGCCGATGACCGTTCGTCACTCGAGGGTGATGGCAATCCCGCACACTCGGCCCAGAGCCTGCCCCGTCCCCTGGTCGATTACGACTTCGCCGCCATGCCCGCCGGCGCTTCGGCGGTGGCTGATTCGGCCGCCGGATCCCCCTTCGGACAGGCCCGCCTTCTGACCGAGGGCGGAAGCCCCGCACGGGCGGTCAAGACCGATGGGTCCCTGGCCTTTGACGGCTCCTACTACGTGAAGCTTCCTGACGACATACTCAAGGGGCGCGCCAGCGCGACGGTCTCCATATTGGTGCGCAACGACCCCTTCAACGGGTCGGGCCCCTGGACCTACCTGTGGTCCCTGGGGGGCACGGGGCAGACGGGCAAGGGTTCCTGGGCCACCTCCACCCACACCTCCCTGTACACCTCGATAACCTCCAAGGGCAACGGGGATGGCGAGACCTTCTTCTCCGCATCCAGGAATCTGTCGACGGAGCGATTCGAAACCCTGACGGCGACCGTGGACGGGCGCGACGACATGGTCCGCCTCTATATCAACGGCATTCCGGTCGGTTCCTCCAAGGCCTCCACCAACCCTGCCGCCTTCGGGGACCACACCCATGACGTCATAGGGTTCTCGAGGTACCCCGGCCTGGGCGATGCCATTTTCCACGGGGCCGTGAAATCCTTCACCGTCTATGAGGGGGCGCTCACCCCCGGGCAGATAGCGGCCACCCTCCCCTCCGAAGGGGTGAGCGACCTGTTGGACAACCAGGCGGGCTCTCTGACCGTCCCGGCCAGCGCCGTCGACGACTTCACCCTGCCCACTTCCACCGGGGCCGCCGTCGTCACGTGGACCTCCTCGTACCCTGCTGCGCTGAAGGTGGACCAGGCCACTGGCCGGGTCCATGTGAACCGGAGGGGGAGTGACGTGGCGGTCACACTGACGGCCAAGCTGACGCCGGTCGAAGGAGTGCAGGAACCTTCGAAGGATGTGACCCGCGACTTCGAGATCCTTGTCCCCCGTCATCTGGACCGGGATGCGAAGAACAGGCTCCTTGCCGATGCCGTCGCGATAGAGGACGCGGGGGACATCCGCGGCGATTTCCTCCTGCCAGCCACGGTCTCCCTGCCGCAGTACAGGCTGGAGGGCTCCATGACCTGGACATCCTCTGACCCGGCCCTGGTGAAGGTGGGTGCCCGCATCTCAGGTTCGCAGCAGGTGCCCGCCCGGGTGACGAGGCCCACCTGCGGGGGCGGCAGGACTGTCTCCCTGACCGCCGTCATCAGTCCGGCCGGTTCCACGGACAGGATTGAAAAGGTCGTCAAGGTCACAGTCAAGCCCGAGTCGGCCGGGGCCGACACCACCCACAGCAGGGTCTCCGTCCATGATCCGGGCGTGGTCAAGGCCAACGGGAAGTACTACCTGTTCGGATCCCACCGGGCCTGGGCCCGCAGCACGGATCTGAAACACTGGGAACCCTTCACCAACAACCTGAGCACCGACTACAAGCGGATCCTGGCCCCGGTCTGGAATGCATGGCCCAAGCAGGAGTCCAACCCCGATGTGACCGGGAACATGTGGGCGCCTGATGTGATCTGGAACCCCACCATGCGCAAGTGGTGCATGTACCTGAGCCTGAACGGGGGAGGCTTCCCCTACCAGAAGTCCGTCATGGTCCTCCTGACGGCCGATGACATAGAGGGGGACTGGACCCTGGTCGGCCCGGTCATCTATTCGGGATTCCAGCCCTCAAACGTGGACCTGACCGATGTGCCCAGGGTGCTGGGGCGGGGTGCCGACCTCACCCGCTACGAGAGCCTGGAGGACACGGGGGTCAACATGATAGACGCCTGTGTGCGCTATGACGGCCAGGGCGGCCTGTGGATGAGCTTCGGCTCATGGTTCGGCGGCATCTGGCTGGTCAAGTTGGACCCCGCCACCGGCCTGCGTGATTACCGGACCACCTACGAGACCAAGCCCAACGTCTCTGATGCCTACTACGGGCACAAACTGGCCGGAGGTTTCGGCAACTCCGGTGAGGGGTCGGCCCTGGTGCACCGGGGCGACTGGTGGTACCTGATGCTTTCCTACGGAGGCCTGTCCCAGACCGGCGGCTACCAGATGAGGGAGTTCCGCTCCCGCTCCATCACCGGCCCCTACCTGGATCAGAACGGCAAGCCTGCCGTCTACGGGAGGAAGATAATCGACGACAAGGTGGTCAACCGCGGTCTGAGGATCACCGGGTCATACATCCAGCCTGGTCAGGAGAGCGTCCAGACCTCCCAGGGGGGCAACGCCCTCCTGGTCGATGGGGGGAGGGTCTTCAACGTCTACCACACCCGCTTCGTGCGTACCAGTGGCAACTTGGAAGAGCACCAGGTCAGGGTCAATGAGATGGTGACCTCCCCTGACGGCTGGTTGGTCATGGCCCCCTTCGAGTACTCGGACGGGGTCGGCGCCGTGACGGCCGACAGGATCCCGGGCGACTACAGCGTGGTGGTACACGACCCCACCCGCTCATATGCGGGTTCCGGTCTGGCCAGCGACGCCATCTACGTCTCCCGGACCGTCAGCCTGCGACCCGGCGGCCGTCTGGCCGGCCAGGCCAAGGGGACATGGGTGTTGCAGGGGTCGGCCCTGACCATCAATGTGACCTCCTCGGACCCGGGTGTCCGCCTGCATGGCCTCTACCGGGCCACGGTGGGCAGCCAGACCGACGAGGCCGGCCGTCCGGTCGTCTTCTTCAGCGGGGTCGGCGGAGACGTTTTCCCGCAGGCTGGTGAAGACGTCTCCAAGGGGGCCGGAGCCGTGGCCATTTGGGGTTCGCGCCCGGTCCCCTTCAAGGCCTCGATCGTCTCCTGCCAAGACCCGCAGGGCGAGGGCGCCGGCAATCCGCCGACCCTGCCGACCGGGACGGTGCCTGGGGATGTCCCGGGAGGGGAGCACCATGCCACCGACCGTGGTCCCTCCCCGGCCCGCCGTCCGGCCCACCGGCCCGCCCACCTTGGGGGTCCGGCAAGGGCTGAGGATCCGCAGGGGTTGGCGAGGACGGGTTCAACCGTCATCCCGGCCCTGGCGGCCTGCCTGGTCGCCCTCTGTCTGGGGTCCTGGGCCCTGGTCCGAGGCAGGTCAAGGTTCGATTAAGCCGGTTCTGCAAAGAAAAACGACAGATAGTGGGAAACCGGGTGAGCTGCAATATGCAACGTTATATATTAACGATGTAAAACAGCGAGTTCGTTTCTTTCCCGTGAGGAATGCATAATGAGTGAATACCATAATCCGGTCGTCCTGCAGCGGGCCGACCCCTGGGTCATCAAGCACCAGGGCGCATACTATTTCACCGGGTCCTATCCGGCCTACGACCGCATCGTCCTGCGCCGGGCGGACCGGATAGACGACCTTCAGGCCGCCCCGGAGAAAGAAATCTGGCACAAGCACGAGTCCGGCCCCATGAGCAGATACATCTGGGCCCCCGAGCTCCATCGCATAGGCGATGCCTGGTACATCTACTTCGCCGCCGCGGAGGAGGACTTCGGGTCCGCCGACCTGCCCACCCACCGGATGTTCGTCCTGGAGAACAAGGACGAAGACCCGATGAGCGACAACTGGGTGGAGAAGGGGAGGGTCGAAACCCCGGTCGACTCCTTCTCGCTGGATGCCACCACCGAGGTGATCAAGGGGGTCCAATACCTGATCTGGGCGCAGAAGGACCCTGCGATCGAGGGGAACTCCAACCTCTACATAGCGGCCATGAGCAACCCCTGGACCCTGTCGACCGAGCCGGTCATGCTCTCCAAGCCCGAGTATGACTGGGAGTGCGTCGATTTCAAGGTGAACGAGGGGCCGGCCGTCCTGCGGCACGAGGGCATGGTCTACCTGACCTACTCGGCCTCCGGCACCGGAGTGCCCTATGCAGTGGGGATGCTGACCGCCCGGGAGGACGGGGACCTCCTGGATCCCGCCTCTTGGACCAAGAGCGACCACCCGGTCTTCAAAACGGATGAGGCCAACCATCAGTACGGTCCCGGCCATAATTCGTTCACGGTCAGTGAGGACGGCAGTCAGGACCTGATGATCTACCACGCCCGAAACTACACCCACATAGAGGGCGACCCCCTCTTCGACCCCAACCGCCATGCCCGCGTGGGCCTGGTCAGGTGGACCGACGACGGGCCGGACTTCGGCGTTCCCCTGCCGGATGACCGGTGGACCCCCCAGACCAGGGACATCCTGCCCCCTGACGGGAGCCACTGAGGCCGGGACCGTCTGGCTGCGGGGCGGGCCGGCATCCTGTTCCCGGGACCATGCCGGCCGGTGCCGGGCCCCGGGAATCGGGGATCCGACCCCTGCGGTAAGGCGGGAGGGGACCCTTCCCGCCTGTCAGGCAGCTGGACACGAGCTCAACTTGTACATCGTTAGAGAAATTGCTATTATATCGTTTGCAACGTTGGAAACACGTTAGTTTACAAGGACGTGGGCACCGTTCACGTGTGAGGAAGCATGATTAGGCAGCTGTTGGGTTTGATCGCGAAGAAAGGGCCATTGTGGTCCCCGGCTTCCGAAAGGACCTTGTAACGGCTTTTCATGTTGAAAGGAATGAAGATGAAGGCAATCAGGAAAGCGGCAGTAGCTGCTGTGGCTCTGGCCACACTGGGCACTGTAGGTCTGTCCGGCTGCGGCTCAGGCAGCAAGGGCGGAGAAGCCAAGGGCAAGGACGGTGTGACCAACATCGTCATGTGGCACGGGTTCTCCGAGGCCGACGGCAAGACACTGAAGAAAATCGTCGATAACTTCAACAAGTCCCAGAAGCAGTATCACATCGATGCACAGCTGCAGCCCTGGAGCACCATCGGCGAGACCATGGTCACCAAGGTCACCTCCGGCGATGGCCCCGATTTCGTCACCACCGGCGCCGACAACGGCCAGGGTTGGTCCATCGACGGCACCTTCCAGTGCGTTTCGGACTTCTATGAAGACAAGAGCAACGAGACCGACAACTACCTGCCCAACGTGGTCAAGCAGATTCAGTTCAAGATCGACGGCAAGGACGAGAAGTGCGCGGTCCCCATGGGCTACGCCCCCACCACCGTCTGGTACAACACCGACATGTGGAAGGCCGCCGGCCTGACCGAGAAGGACTACCCCAAGACCTGGGATGAGATGCTCGAGGTGGCCAAGAAGCTGACCAAGAAGGACGGCTCCCAGTATGGCATGGCCCTGTCCGACATGGGTTGGGCAGCCTTCATGAAGGGCAACGGCACCGGCCTGTACACCACGGACGGCAAGGTCTCCATCAACTCCCCGGAGAACAAGGCCTTCCTGGAGAAGATGCGCGCCTTCTACAAGGGCGGGTACTCCAAGAGCGGCATGGATGACACCGCCGCACGTGAGTCCTTCGAGTCCGGCCAGTCCGCCATGGTCATCGTCGGCCCCTGGGAGGATCAGGCCGCGACCGACAAGGGCATCAAGCACGACCTCTTCCCCGTCCCCTCGGGCAGCGGTTCCTACACCTACCCAGACGGCAAGAAGGGTTCCAACACCGGTTCCACCGGCCTGTACTGGTGGGTCACCTCCCAGGTCAAGGACGAGGCCAAGAAGAAGGGCATCTACGCCTTCTTCAAGTACTACAACAACCATGACAACCAGGTCATGTGGTCCTTGGGTTCCGCCTACCCGCCGAACAACAAGACCGTGACCGCCGAAGAGCTTGCCAAGCGCCCCCTGATCGCCAAGGTGGCGGAGAACACCGACAAGTCCTACATCGGCATCGCCGGCCTCAAGGGCGGTTTCGCGGATATCTCCGCCACGCTCGACTCGGTGACGCAGAACACCGCCCGCACGGACGATGACATCGCCGCCTCCCTCTCCAAGGCTTCCGACAAGATCCAGAAGTACCTGGACGAGTACAAGGCCGAGGACTGATCCGACGTCCACATCCGTCGTGGAGGGCCGTGTCGGGCGTACTGTTCCCCTGACACGGCCCGTCCGCGGCTGAACCGCCACCCGGGTGACATTCCGGGGGCACTTTGGAGTACTTATGTCCGCTACCACTGAGATTCCCGCCGCGCAGGGCCCCGGTCAGGAGATCAAGGAAAACAAGAAGACCCTGTCACGGCGCAACATACGAATAGGCCTGGGCTTCGTGGCCCCCGCCCTGATCGTCCTGTCGATCTTCGTCTTCTACCCGACGGTGAAGACCCTATTCACATCGCTGACGACCGACCGGATCAACCGCAAGGGGCATTTCGTCGGCCTGCACAACTACGTCGAGCTCTTCACCAACGCAGACTTCTGGACTGATTTCCGCAACACCGTCGTCTATGCGGTGGTCTATGCCCCGCTTGTCGTCATAGTGGCCCTGGCATTCGCCATGCTGCTGAACCGCAAGGACATCAAGGGGGTCGGATTCTTCCGCACCTGCCTCTTCATGCCCTACATCATCTCGCTGACCGTGGCTTCGATCGCCTGGAGCTTCCTCCTGTCGCCCTCCCTGGGTCTCATTCCCTACTGGGCCAAGAAGTTCTTCGGTGTGCAGCACATGGACCTCCTGGGCAGCAAGTCGACGGCACTGGCCACGATCATCCTGATCACGGTCTGGAAGAACTTCGGCTACTTCATGGTCATCTTCCTGGCCGGCCTGCAGGGCATCAACCCCGACCTCTACGAGGCGGCCTCCCTTGACGGGGCCAACGCCTGGCAGCGCTTCGTCCACATCACCCTGCCGGGCCTCCTGCCCACCTTCAACTACGTGGTCATATTCGGCCTGATAGGTTCCTTCCAGGTCTTCGACCAGGTCTTCATCCTGACTTCCGGCGGCCCGGACCGGGCGACCGAGACCATCGTCTACCGCATCTACACGGAGGCCTTCGGCAACGGCAAGATGGGATATGCCTCGGCACTGTCCTACGTCCTGCTGATCATGACGCTGATCATCGGCGTCATCCAGCTGGTATGGAACAACAAGCATGAGAAGGAGGAAATCGGATGAGCAGCGCGACTTCCGCCGCAATGACAGGCAGACCGTCCAGGGAGGACCAGGAGCACCAGAAGATGCTGAGGAGGGCCCGCACCAGGCATATGATCGCCAGGATCCTCACCTACATCCTGCTGATCGCGATGACCATCATCATCATCTTCCCCCTCCTGATCGTCCTGATCACCTCCTTCACCCCCAACAAGCTGACCCAGACCTGGCCGCCCAAGGTCATCCCCGAGTCGTTCACCTTCGACAACTACACCTCCCTCTTCCAGAGGATGCCCATCGGCAAGCAGTTGCTCAACACGGTGATCTTCGCCGGGGCCGTGACGGTCTTCTCGGTCTTCTTCGATTCCCTGGCCGCCTACGGCCTGTCCAGGATCGACTTCAAGGGCAGGGGGCTGCTCCTGGGCATCCTCATCGCCACGATGATGATCCCCGGCATGGCCCTTCTGATCCCGGTCTACAAGCTCCTGGCCAGCATGGGCCTGGTGAACACCTACTGGGGCATCATCATCCCCCGTATGGCCGATGTGGGAGGCATCTTCCTCCTGAGGCAGTTCTTCATCTCCCTGCCGAAGGACCTGGATAACGCCGCCCGGATCGACGGGGCGGGCGAGTTCCGCATCTTCCTGCAGATCATCCTGCCCAACGCCAAGTCCTCGGTCCTGGTGGTGACCATGTTCAACTTCATGGGCAACTGGAACGACCTCCTGTGGCCCCTGATCATGACCAGCCGCCCGGAGACCAGGACCATCACGGCCGGGCTGGCCATGCTGACCGGCCATGGCTCCTCGGTGACCCCATACGGGGTGGTCATGGCGGGCGCCCTGATCTCTGCCCTCCCCCTGCTGATCATCTTCTTCTTCATCCAGAAGAGCTTCGTCCAGGGAATAGCCATGACGGGCATCAAGTAAGTCAGTCCAAGGGGCGACAGGGGTGTGGGGCCTGGCAGGCTCCATTCACTGGTTGCCCTCAGGAAGGGGCCGGCGGGATTCGTCCCGCCGGCCCCTTTTCATCATGCGGCATGGGCAGGTGCCGGCGGGTTGCGCGGGGAGTCTCCTGCTAGTATTTCAAATGATCGTACAATATCAGGCGGGGCAGGGCTACGGCGACGGGGATGGACCCGGTTGTTCCCTCAGGGGCGGTCCAAGTCCCTGCACAGCGGGGGAGGAAGGACTCCCCGGGAAGGTGGGCGATCCGTGCTATCTCAATTCGTGATCGAAGACAATGCCATCAGTTGGAAGGGGTGCGGCGAGGACCTCAGGGTCGAAGCCTGGGGGGACGACAGCGTCCGTGTCCGGGCCAGCCGGAACCACAGGCTGACGGACAACGGGTGGGGGCTGCTGCCCCTGGACCGGATCCCCTCCAAGGGGAGGGCGGAGACCAAGGTGAACGAGGACGGCTCCCGGGCCGTTCTGACCAACGGTGGAATCACCGTCACCCTCACCCTGCAGGAGTGGTACAACGCGGGGGCCGGCGGGATGGAGAGCCACTGCTCCCTGAGCTTCTCCGATGCCGGGGGCAGGGTCCTCCTGGAGGAGCTTCCCACAGGGGGATCCCTGGCCTTGAAGGCCCGCGAATACCACCCCGTGGGCGGCGGGGCCATGTCGGCCACCGCCTCCTTCGTCTCCCCGGAGGACGAGCGCCTCTACGGGATGGGGGAGTATCAGCAGGACTATATGAACCTCAAGGGGTGCACCTTCGAACTGGCCCACCGCAACTCACAGGCCTCCATCCCCTTCGTCGTCTCCAGCGTAGGTTACGGCTTCCTGTGGAACAACCCCGCCATCGGATCCGTCTCCTTCGCCAGGAACCGCACCCAGTGGCAGGCACAGTCCACCCCCCAGATCGATTACTGGGTCACCGCCGGCAAGAGTCCGGCGGCGATCATGCACCGGTATGCCGATGCAACCGGTCACGCCCCGGTCATGCCGGAGTGGGGGTTGGGCTTCTGGCAGTGCAAGCTGCGGTACTGGAACCAGCAGCAGGTGTTGGATGTGGCCCATGAGTTCCGCCGTCGGGGCATCCCGCTGGACGTGATCGTCATCGACTTCTTCCACTGGCCCCACATGGGGGACTACCGCTTCGAAGACGAGTTCTGGCCGGACCCCAAGGCCATGTGCGACGAACTGCATTCCATGGGCATCAAGGTCATGGTCTCAGTGTGGCCGCAGGTGTCCCTCAAGTCCGAGAACTACCCGGCCATGCATGCCAACAACCTACTGGTGAACGCGGAGCACGGGATCGACCTGGGCATGATGTTCGTGGAACCCAACCAGTTCTATGACGCCACCAACCCCGAGGCCCGTCGTTTCGTCTGGGAGCAATGCAAGAAGCACTACACGGACCTGGGGGTGGACGCCTTCTGGCTGGACGAGGCCGAACCGGAATACGGCACCTACGATTTCGCCGACTACCGTTACTACGAGGGGCCCAACGAGGTCATCGGGAACATCTATCCCGTGGCCTACAACAAGGGCTTCTACGAGGGCCAGGTGGCCGAGGGGCGCGAGGGCGACATCGTCAACCTCACCCGTTGCGCCTGGGTCGGGTCCCAACGTTACGCCTCCCTTGTCTGGTCGGGGGACGTGGGGTCCACCTTCGATGACTTCCGCCACCAGATCACCTGTGCAATCCATATGGGCATGGCCGGAATCCCCTGGTTCACGACCGACATGGGCGGGTTCCATGACGGGGATGTCGATTCCCCGGCCTTCAAGGAACTCCTCATGCGTTGGTGCGCCTTCTCCTGCTTCTCACCGGTCATGCGCAACCATGGGGACCGGGCCCGCAAGCAGGCGGACGGGTCGACCAGGGAGTCCATCCAGGCCAAGGATGGCAGTTGGCGTCTGCCCTCTGGCGCGCCCAACGAGCCATGGACCTATGGCGAACAGGTGGAGGGGGTCTTCCGCAAGTACATAGCGGTGCGTGAGGCCATGCGTCCCTACCTGCGCCAGCTCTTCCAGGAGGCTCATGAGTCCGGGGACCCACTGGTCCGGGGTCTCTTCTACGAGTTCCCCCAGGACCGGGAGGCCACCGACATCAGCGATGAGTACATGTTCGGCCCCGACCTCCTGGTCGCCCCCGTCACCGCGGCCGGGCTTGAGACCAGGTCGGTCTACCTGCCTGGCGACGCCGATGTCAACTGGACGGACCTTCACACGGGCAGGGTCCATCCGGGAGGCAGCCGGGTCGAGGCCGACTGCCCGGTGGACGTGATCCCCCTCTTCGCCAGGAACGGCAGGGACCACGGGCTGGCCGGGATGATCTGAGCAGGGTCTAGACTGACTGGAGTCAGAGGGGAGGGCATGGGATTCCGCGCCCTCCCCCGGGCATCCTCCGGGACCGCCCGTGGTCGATGAAAGGACGGGGTGTGGAACAGGGCGAACGGTATGGCCTCAACCAAGATCAGGAAGAGGCCCTTGATTCCCTGGCGCAGACCAATACATACGCCAAGCAATCCAAATGGACCACCTTCCGTCAACTCCCGGAGGGGAAGAGATGGCCCTATTTCGCCCAGCACTTCCTGCCCGGGGTGGCGGCCATCGTCATCCTCCTGGCGGTCGTGATCAGCCTGGTGGTCACCCGTCTGAACAAGCCCCCGGACCCGGTCCTGTCCGTCCAGGCCTTCAACATGAGCGCCAGTGCCGGTCAGCTGGACGAAATCAAAGAGGGCTTCGTCAAGGACAGGAAACTGGACGACGCCCGACTGGTCGACATCGGGGCCACCCTGACTCTCAACGACAACGGCTATGACGACTCGGTCAAGGCCCTGGCCCAGGTGACGGCCGGGGAGATCAACATGGTCGTGGCCCGGCGCTCCCTCTACCCGACCCTGTGCAAGCGGGGGTATGTGGCCAAGGCCGATCAGGGGGTCAAGGCAGACAGACTGAAGGCGTTGGCCGACAAGGGAATCCTGACGGACGACCAGGGGCGGCCCACCAAAGACCTGCACCGGGCCGTGGGCTTGGACCTGTCCAGGTCAGCCGTCTGGTCCGGCAGGCCCGGCCTGCCTTCCGATGCCATACTCGGATTGAGCAACGTGGCAGATTCCAAAGCCTATGTCGGGCAATTCATCGATTATCTGGACTTCAGATGATGTCGGGGCCGGCGGCGGACCTTCCCACCGTCGACTCCCTCTTGAGCAAGCGGTAACCCACGATGATCCGGCGGGGCATGGGTCTGCTCTGCCTCCCCCGCCCGCCCAATTGATCCTCCATCATAGAGACCGCCATTACGGCCATGCTGGTGAAGTCGACGGCGACTGTGGTCAGGGTCGGTGTGATGTAGCCCCCCGGGGCGATGCCGTCGAAACCGGTTACCGCCACCTGGCCAGGCACCTGTATGCCGCATTCGGCCAGCCCCCTCAATATCCCCAGGGCCAGAGAATCGTTCATGCAGCACAGGGCATCGAAGCCCAAGCCGTCTTCCACCAGATGGTGGGCCGTTAATCTGCCCTCCCGAGTGGTCCAGTCCGAGGGGACAAGGGCCTGTCCCGAGTCCAGCCCCAGCTGGTCCAAGGTAGCCAGTGCCTGCTTGTATCGGTTCTCTCTGAGGGTGACCCCCAGGGTGGGCGGGGTCCGGTTGGAGGGCGGAAATCCCCCGACGATGCCGATCCTGCGCCTGCCGCAGTCGTAGAGGTGGCGTATGGCCGCTCCGATTCCTTCCCTGCTTGGGGTCTCGATGGAATCGAAGCAGGTGTTCTCCTGGGTGCTCATATCGTCGAAGAGGAGGACGGGCAGGCCATGGCTGACCCGGCCTATCTCCCTGCCGCTGTTGTGTGTGGAACAGATGAAAAGACCGTCGCACATGGAGGAGGTCAGCTCGCTGACTTGGCTGAGTTCCTTGTCCTTATTGAACTGACTGACCTGAATGATCAGCCTCAGGTCACGGTTGTCCAGCTCGGTGGCCAGGGAGTTGGCCAGGCGGGCATAGAAGGCGTTCTCCAAATCCGGCACGATGAGGGTGAAAATCCCCGAGCGCCCTGACCTCAAGGCCCTGGCCGGCAGGTTGGCCCGGTAGTGCAGGCGTTCAGCCGCCTGGGTCACCTTCTTCCGTGTCTGCGGTTTGACGATGTCCATCCCCCGCAGGGCGGCGGAGGCGGTAGAGGGGGATACGCCGGCGGCCTGGGCCACCTCTCTCAGCGTCACCATGAAATCAGACTCCTTCAAAGGTCAGTGTCCGGCTCGAGCGTCCGATCCTGCGGTTTCCCACACCGGGCAGGGGGCGCCGACGACCCCCTCCTCAGCGTACAGACTGCCTGGATACGTGGACGGAATATCGAATCGTTGCAGCGGATATATTCAACAACTCTGTGCTGATATTCCCACAAGAATCATGACATGCTGATTTGACAAGACGAGACTTTGAGTCAGATAATCGAATCGTTGCGATTCATGGGGAATGGCAGCAGGTATCACACCGTGAAGTATGCAAGGAAGTATGCGAACAAGGCAGAGCAGCCTGGGCCGTGATCGACCCGCTCCGTCTGCCGGGGTGGCCCGAGGGGGCCAGGACCCAGGAGGGAACGGATGATGACAACCAAAGTCACACGCGTGAAGGTGGCGGCTCTGGTGGCCGCCTTGGCCACTATGGGTGCGCTCGCGGGTTGCGGGGGGGGGGATCCTCCACCGATGATCAGGGCCGTCCGATCGTCAAGATACTGGTGGTGAAGAATTCCAACCAAACCAAGATAGCCGATATGACCTGGGCCAAGGAGTTGGCCAAGGACTGCGGCTGTGCCATCCAGTGGCACGAGGTCAGCGACGATGCCTGGGGTCAGCAGAAGAACGCCTCCCTGGCCGCCGGCGAGATAGACGACCTCAACATCAGGGCCTTCAATCCGGACGACGCTGTCCGCAATTCATCGGCCTTCGAGGAGTTGGGCCAGGACATGGACAAGCTGCCTAACGTCAGCAAGTTCTTCCAGGAGCAGCCCACAGCCAAAAAATTCGTTTCGGTCGATGGCAAGGTCAGAGTCCTGCCCTCCAGCCGGACCAAGGGTTTCCTGGCTTCCGGCCAGCATCTGATGATCAACAAGACCTGGCTTGAAAAGCTGGGGCTCAAGGCACCCACCACCTGGGATGAGATGCGCAAGGTCATGGAGGCCTTCAAGACCCGCGATCCCAATGGCAACGGGAAGGCCGATGAAATCGCCTTCAACCCGCGCGAACTGGGTACCGGCAAAATCGGCGACTGGTGGAGCCCCTTCCTGATGATGAACGCCACCGGCATTGTCACGCATTTCAATTCGGGTCCCTCCCAACAGGGGATTTACCTCAAAGACGGCAAGGTCGGCAACTGGATGCAGACCGATGAGTTCCGCAAGGTCATAGCCTTCTACCGGGAGATGGTGGAGAAGGGGTGGGCCCCTTCGGACTGGGTCACCGCCAAGGACGACAAGTACAACGCCCGCAACCAGTCCGACGGGAAAATCGCGCAGGTGGGCATGGTATTCGGCTGGGACGAGTCGGCCTTCGGCTCCTACGGATCCCCCCTGGCCGAGCAGTATGAAAGCATTCCGGTGCCGTCGGCCGACGGCGTGCCTGCCGACAAGACCGTCTGGGACGGGTCCAGGGAGGCCAACAGGTTCGAGGACTACCACATGGCCATGTCAGCCAACGCAACAAACAAGGATGCCGCCCTCAAGGTCATCAACCTCCTCTACTCGGAGAAATACTCCATCCAGCAGCTCTATGGGTCCTTCACCGACAAGTACGTGGAGAAGACGGGGGAGCACTCCTACAGGGTGACCGACAAGTTCCACCAGGCCCAGGATTCCGCCAAGGTGCCGGCATTCGAGGACAGACTTGCCGGCTGGATCCCCGACGATGTGACCGTCCAGGGGGACCGTGGCATGGACCACGTGGCCGCCGTGGACAAGGCCTATGAAAAGCAGTACAAGAACTATGACCACGAGAAGGACATGATGCCCATCTACGTGCGCATCAGCGAGGCCGACCAGAACACCGTTGCCAACAACAACACGGCCCTGTTCAACTACGCCGTCCCGGTGGTCTCCAACTGGTTGGCCAAGGGGGGAGTCCAGGACGACGGAGCCTGGCAGGACTTCCAGTCCAATCTCAAGAAGTACAAGATCGACCAGAACACGGAGATCTGGCAGAAGGCCTATTCCAAGGCCGTCAAGTAACAAGACATCGGTCATGGGCCGGCTGGGGCGGTCGCCCCGGTCGGCCGGTCCCTACTTGCAAGGAGACGGATGTGCGTGAGGACAGAACCCCTGTGGGTGTCGGGGGAGTGCAGGACCCACCTGTGAGCCCCCTCCGGTCGGCGGCCCCCCTCGGAGCCGTTCCGACGGAGCGGAACCGGGTGGTGCCCGACAATGACGCGGTCAGGAAGGCCTGGCCCCTGCATGTCAGGTTGGCTTGGCATTTCAGACGCTACTGGCAGCTGTGGCTCATGGCCCTGCCCGCCCTGGCCTTCACCTTCGTGTTCGCATACGTGCCCATGTACGGCATCCAGCTGGCCTTCCGGGACTTCGTCCCGGCCAAGGGGCTGACCGGGGGCAAGTGGGTGGGCTTCCAGTACTTCAGGCAGTTCTTCGAATCCCCCCTCTTTGGGTCGACCATGCTCAACACCTTCAAGATCAGCCTGGGGACCCTGGTGCTGGGCTTCATCGCCCCCATCATCCTGGCCCTCTTGATCAACCAGATCGGATCGCAGAAGGTCAAGGGGTTCGCCCAGACGATCACTTACATGCCCCACTTCATCTCCACCGTGGTGATCGTGGCCATGTTGAACATCTTCCTGACGCCGGGAACGGGGCTCATCGGCCGCTTCCTCGGGAAGACCAACGTCCTGGACAACCCGGATGCGGTTGCCCCGATCTACTGGATCAGCGAGGTCTGGCAGCACTGCGGGTGGAACGCCATCATCTACCTTGCCGCATTGAGCTCGGTCGATCTGAGCCTCTATGAGGCGGCCAAGATGGACGGTGCGGGCCGCCTCCAGCTGATCCGCTATGTGGACCTGCCCACCATCATGCCCACCTGTGTGGTCCTCCTGATCATGAACATGGGTTCGGTGCTTTCGGTCGGCTTCGAAAAGGTATGGCTCATGCAGAACGCCATGAACCTTCCCGGGTCCGAGGTCATATCGACCTACACCTTCAAAATCGGCATCCAATCCTTCCAGTTCAGTTACGGGACGGCTATCGGCCTGTTCAACACGGTCATCAACTTCGCCTTCCTGGTGGCCGCCAACTGGATATCCAAACGGGTCACCGACACCAGCATCTTCTGAATGGGAAGGACAAGGATCACGATCATGAACAAGACAGCCGTCCCCGCCGCCCCGGCATCCAAGACCAGGGGCTCCCGCATCCCATGGAACAGGCACACCCGCCAGCACAGGAGCGCCGGCGACCTGGCCGTGGACCTGGTCATCGCCCTCCTTCTGGTGGTCCTCCTCCTGGTGGTCATCTATCCCCTCTGGTTCATCGTCGTGGCTTCGCTGTCCAACCAGGCTGCCGTCTCCTCCGGGAAGGTGAACCTGTGGCCCGTGGGCTTCACCCTGGCGGGTTACCAGAGGGTCTTCCAGGACGCCAGGGTCTGGACCGGTTATGAGAACACGGTCCTGTACGCGGTGGTGGGCACGATCCTCAACCTGGTGGTCACCATGCCCGCCGCCTTTGCACTCTCCCGTGTGGAGTTCAAACCCCGAAGGGTCCTCCTCTTCCTGTTCACCTTCACCATGTACTTCGCCGGCGGTCTGATTCCCAACTACCTCCTGTACAAACAACTGGGGCTCCTGAACGACAGGTGGGTCTTCATCCTTCCCGGTGCCCTAAGCGTGTGGAACCTGATCATCGCCCGCTCTTTCTTCGAGACCTCCATACCCGAGGACCTCCATGACGCGGCCAGGATCGACGGTCTGGACTATTTCGGCTACTTCATGAGAATCGTCATTCCACTGAGCTCGGCCATCATCGCAGTGATCGGCCTCTACTATTTCGTGGGACATTGGAACGACTACTTCACCGGCCTGATTTACATTCGAGATGAAGCCAAGGAACCCTTGCAGAATGTGCTTCAGTCCATACTCCTGGCCAATCAGACCAACCAGATGGGCACCGGGAACGGTGGACAGAACGTCCTGCAGCAGCAGCAGCTTGCCGACCAGATCAAGTACGGGGTCATCATCGTCTCCACCCTTCCCCTCCTGGTCATCTACCCCTTCCTGCAGAAGTACTTCAACAAGGGGGTCATGATCGGGGCCGTCAAGGGATGAAGGGCCGGTCCGTCGACCGCATGGAAGCCGTGAGACTGGACCGGGGGACATCTCGCGTCCTGCAGGCCGCCCGGTCCGTCTGTGGTATGCCAGCCAGGCATCCTGGCACCGAAAAGACGGTGATGCGCCTGCCGGCGGATGGATGGGGGACTTCTCTGCATACGCGCGTGTAGCGCCTGGTCTCAGGGGGCATCCGGAAAAGGGTATGTGGCTGACGGTCCCTTCCTGGTTCACGCCCCGGACGGGTCCCTGATCTGCCTGTGGACCTCATACCGGATGGGTTCCTATGCCCTGACCCAGGCGGTCAGTCCCACCGGAGAGGTGGAAGGACCATGGGAGCAGAAGGGGGGTCCTGGATGATCGGGATGCTGGTCATGCCATGGTATTTGAAGACTTGGAAGGCAGGACCCTCCTGCTCATGTGCGCCAATATGACCAGGAGGGATGCCCTGGGCCGCAGGATGTGGCCGCGGGGCCTGATCCACGAGGTCCGTATTGATGCATCAGGAATTCGTCTGGGGCGGCACCGTGCCGATTTGGACGGCCTGGTCGACCCCTCGGCCGGGTCCGACTTCCTTCCGGCGGGACATCGCCGGATAGGGGAATATGAGTGCGGTCCAGCCGCAGGAAGGTGGCCCCATGCCGATGATCGATAGTGTCCGCTTGGTCAGAGGGCGGGATGGTTCCGCCGCACAGCTCCACGCCGTCGGTCTCCTGCACGATGGAGACAGGTGGCTGGCCTACGGAGAGGTCAAGCGTCAGGGTCCCACCTTCCAGGGGGTGGCTCTCTACGCCACTTCAGACTTCGTTGACTGGGAGGATCTGGGAATGGCCCTTCCTGTAGGCCGGCCCGGGGAGATGACGGGACCGGACAGGGTGATTGAACGGCCAAGGGTCCTCAGGTGTCCGGCCACCGGGCTTTACGTCATGTACATCCATGTGGAGGGGTCCGGGGATTATTCATACGCTCATCTGGGCACAGCCGTCTCACCCGTACCCACGGGCCCCTTCGTCCCCTTGCAGACCATGCGGTTCGGCACCAATCCCAGCAGGGACATCTATGCATTCCAGGACAGGGACGGGACCGGCTACATCCTTTCAGAGGACCGTGAGAGGGGGACGCACATCTACCGCCTCTCCGAGGATTACCTGAGCCTGGTGGAGGATGTGGTCTGCCTCAAGGGCCGGGACTACCGGTACGGTTATGAATCCCCGATCCTGGTCAGGAGGGGAGACACCTACTACTGGTTCGGTTCCCACCTTACCGGGTGGGAGTGCAACGACAACATGTATTCCACGGCAAGGGACCTACACGGACCCTGGAGCCCGTGGAAGCCCTTGGCGCCACTCGGTTCCGGGACCTATGGATCCCAGTGCGACGCCATCGTCCCCCTGGGCGGCGGGTGGAACGATGCCTCCGTCTACCTGTATATTGGAGATCGTTGGAGACCGGACGCCTTGGGTGACTCCCCCCTGGTCGCCCTCCCCCTGGTGCTGGAGGGGGACAGGGCCCGTCTCCTCTGGCGTCGACGGTGGGATGCCGGGGAAAGGCAGCGATGAAGCGGTTTGCGGTCGGTTACGAGTTCGTGTGCAGAATCATCCTCATGGTCTTCGTCGTCCATGTGGCCTTTCTCGCCCACACCCTCCTGGGGCTCGTCCTGGCCGGTTTCTTCCCCTCGGTGGCGGCCGCCTGCTCCACCTTCCGCACCTGGCTGCTCGACATCGGCGACCGGTCATGGACCGTCAAAAGAACCTGGACCACCTTTCATCGGGCTTGGAAGGATGAGCTCGCGGGAGCCAACCTCTTCGGATGGCCGCAGTTCCTGCTCTGGGGCCTCCTGGTCTGGGAATACTGGCTGACCATGACCAACGACATGGGGCATCTAGGCGTGGCCGTCAGCGGCCTTCTGCTTGTGATCAACCTGGTATACGGCCTCTTCGTCTTCCTGAGCTGGGCGGTGAGATCCAACTTCGATGAGGGGCCTTTCTGGGTGGTCAAGAACTCCCTGGTCATGGTCATCGTCCGTCCCTGGTGTTCCCTGATGATCCTGGCCCTCTTCATGATCACGGTCTGGGCCTACTACACCTGGCCCGGTCTCATGGTGGCCTTCGGCCTGGCGGTCCCCCTGTTCGCGGATATGGCGGCCGTTTACTCATGGGGCAGGCTGCCGGGCATGGATGTGCACGACCTGGAGCCAGACAGGGCCCTGGGCGGGGGACGGGCCCGCAGGGGGCGGAAATCCGAACAGGGACCTGGCCGTGACGGCCGGTGACCTGCCGTCACGACCTGCGTCTTTCGGGAGGTCCGTCCCCGGCCTGCCCGGATTGCTCACTGCCGGGTCAGGAGTTGCCGGACCCGTTTGTATTCTTCGTCGGTGATGGCCAGTATGGCCCCGTGGCGCTTCTTCATCCCTCCGAAGTCGATGTAGTCGGCCAGGGCCCAGTCCCCCTCGCAACGGGAGGAGAGGTCGGACGAGCGGAAGGAAAGATACCCACGGGCTTCGCCGAATTGATCGCACATGAGGCCGAAGGGCATGTCCCGTCCGTCGGGGCTCAGACGGTCGTCCTCGTTGTATATGAAGAGTTCGGGCCCTTCAAGGTATCTCGAAGAGTAGCGGCCGTTCCCGAACAGGTCGGTCAGGCTGGACAGGTATGACCAGGCCTGGTCGTCGTCGGTCCTTCTGACCTCCCAGGACGGGGCGTAAGGGTTGCGGGTGCGTTCCAAAGTGATCTGGTCCTCCTTGCAGGCCCGATACCACCAGCCGTCCGGAGCCTTGACCATGGTCGCGTCAATCACCCCGGAGGACTGGTCGATCCACTTGACCGGGGCGGAGAAGGTCACCAGGTCAGGGCTGGTTGCGTAGTACATGTTGGTCCTGTCGCCCAGCTCGTTGGCCAATCCCCTCACCCTGGCGACCGGGGCTTCCCCTGCTTCGCCGCCGTCGGCATTCTGTGCCCGCGTGGCCCAGAACACGATCCACTGGCGGGCTTCGTCATCCCAACAGGCCTCGGGGGCCCAGGCCATCCCGGCTCCGGGTATGTCCCGGGCCACGTCGACCAGGCGGGGCCGCCCCCAATGGATCAGGTCGTCCGAGTCCCATATGACCAGGCCGGTTGACCCGTTCACGGTGGCCATCCCCTCCTGCCATCCTCCCCGGTGGTAGATCGACAGGTCCGTGGCCAGGATGTGGAAGGCGTCGTCCGGCCCGCGGACGATGTAGGGGTCGCGGACGCCCCCCTCCCCCTGCGACCAGGTGAGGACCGGATCACCCCGTCTCCTGATGTCCTGCCAGTGCAGGCCGTCCCGGCTGACGGCGAAGTAGATCTGCTCGTCGGTCTCCGACTCCTCGTCACCGGTGAAGTGGACGAAAAGATAGGCCTGTGTCCGGCCGCAGGGGTTATTCAGGGCAATGTTCTTGGCCATGGTCAGCCTTTCTGGATGGGGTGTGCCGCATGCGGGAGCCGAGGCCGCGCACGGGCCGGGCCCTATCGCCTGGTGGCCGCCCGTCACGCCTGATACCCCCTGAGGAAAGTCTAGACTCAGGGCCGGGCCTCGCAGCCATCCCGTTTTTACCGGTGTCTTTTTACACTGGTGGGCATGAGCAGGCATCATCGCAACCGCAGCTGGGCCCCGTCTCCGGAGCCCCTGCCCGAAGGGACGGAGGTGGTCGACGACCACACCCACATGGCCTCGGTGGTCCCCTTCGCCGCCGAGATGGACAGACAGGCCAGGGACCGTGGGCAGGATCCGGTCCCGGTCCGTGACGTGGACAGGCAGTTGGAGGATGCCCGGGCGGTCGGTGTGACCGGGGCCATCGATGTGGGCTGTGAACTGCCCAATCTGCGCAGGGCCGTGGACCTGGCCCTGGAACATCCCGGCGTGGTCCATGCGGCCTTGGCCATCCATCCCAACGAAGCCGTCCTGCACGGTCACAGGGGTTCGCCCGGACCTGACGGCCTCCCGCTCGACTACCGGCCCTGGCACGACATCCCCTTCGAAGACGCCCTGGCCGAGGTGGACAGGCTGGCCAGGTCCTTCCCGGACCAGGTGGTGGCCATAGGGGAGACGGGGATGGACCTGTTCAGGACGGGGGCCGCCTCCGCCGGCCTGCAGCGCCAGGCCTTCCGTGACCACATCCGCCTGGCCAAGGAGCTGGGCCTGCCCATGCAGATCCATGACCGGGACGCCCATGCAGAGGTCGTCGAGACCCTCCTGGCCGATGGGGCACCTGAGTTCACCGTCTTCCATTCCTATTCGGGCGACGAGGCCATGGCACGGGTCGTGGCCGAACAGGGTTGGTATCTGAGCCTTTCGGGGACCGTCTCCTACAAGGGGAACGAACAGATTCGCCGCTCCCTGGCCATCGTGGGGCTGGACCACATCATGGTCGAGACCGACGCGCCCTACCTCACCCCCATGCCCTACCGGGGCAGGACCAACGCCCCCTATATGATTCCCTACACCCTGAGAGCCATGGCCGACGCCCTTGACATCCCCATCCAGGAGGTGGCGCGGGCCACCAGGAGGACCACCGAGCGGGTTTACGGAATCTGACCGGGGGGGGGGCAGAGACCCTCGTTTCCCCAGGGCTTACCGGTCCGCGAGGGGGCCTGAAGTGAATGATATCGTGGAGCCGTATGGGGCCGGGACCGATGTCCGCGGCCGGCCGCGCCCGGAATCCCGTCGTGGCAGTGAGGACGAGGGGACCCAAAAGGTGCTACGGTAGTCGTCGCGTGTGTCCCTTTCAGGGGGCGCGGAGAGAATTCGTGGCTTTGGCCGTTGGAGGGCTGTATGGCTGGTGAACACAATGGGTTGTCAGCTGAGGATGACATCGAGGGTAATGGTGGCGACCAGGCCGCCCACTTATCCCGTACGACCGACCGCGGCAGTGCGCAGGGCGGGCCTGCCCGTGATGTGAACGCCGGTGCCGGGCCGGAGGGGACCCGCTCCGAGGCGGCGGCGCGGCAGGCCGGGCAGCCCCGCCGGGCGGCCGCCAACCCCAGGACCACGACCCCTGATGGACACGCAAGGGGCAAGACCTCCAAGGATGCCGGGAGGCGGAAGGCTTCCATAATGCCGGGGGAGAGCATAACCAAGGCGCCCAGGACCTCGTTCAAGGCGCGGACCCCCGAGGAACAGGCCGAACTCAAACGGGTCCGCAAGGAGGCCGAAAAGCGGGCCGAACGCAAGACGGTCCCCGCCCGGGGGCCGCTGGGACGGTGGTGGAGGCGGATCCAGGCCTCGCCGGACCGGGTCAGCCTGGCCATGTGCGTGGTGGCCATGGGCGTGGTCTATGGCGACATCGGCACCTCGCCCCTCTACACCATGCAGGCCTTCGTGGCCGGGCAGGGGGGCATCCAGAACGTGGACCGCCCGGCTGTGCTGGGGATGCTCTCCCTGGTCTTCTGGTCCATCACCCTGATCACGACCGTCAAGTACGTCCTGGTGGCCATGAGGATCGACAACAAGGGTGAGGGAGGCATCTTCGCCCTCTACACCCTGGTGCGACGGTACGGCAAGTGGCTGGCCATCCCGGCCATGCTGGGCGGGGCGGCCTTCCTGGCCGACTCGGTCCTGACCCCTGCCGTCTCCATCTCCTCGGCCGTGGAAGGCCTGAAGACCATACCCGTCCTGGAGCCCGTCTTCAAGGCCAACGGGAATCTGACCATGGTCATCACCTTCGTCATCATCCTCGTCCTCTTCGCCGTCCAGTCCAGGGGGACGGAGAGGATCGGCAGGGTCTTCGGCAGCGTGGTCATGGTCTGGTTCGCCTTCCTGGCCCTGATCGGGATCTACTGCCTCGGCAACGACTGGTCCGTCTTCGCCGCCCTGAACCCGCTCTACGGTCTGGAATTCCTCTTCAGCCCGCACAACCCAGTGGGCCTGGCCATCATGGGGACCGTCTTCCTGTCGACGACGGGCGCCGAGGCCCTTTACTCCGACATGGGCCATGTGGGCAGGGGGAACATCTACGCCACCTGGCCCTTCATCAACGTGGCCCTGGTCTTCAACTACTTCGGCCAGGGGGCCTGGCTCCTGCGGAACAGCGGCAACCCCTCCCTGAAGTCGGCCACCGACATGAACCCCTTCTTCCAGATGATGCCCACCACGGTGCGTTACGTGGCCGTCATCCTTTCGGTGACCGCCGGCGTGATCGCCTCCCAGGCACTGATCACCGGGGCCTTCACCATGGTCTCCGAGGCCACGGGCTTGAACTGGATGCCCCACCTCCAGGTGCGCTACCCGGCCAGGACCCGTGGGCAGCTCTACATACCCACCGTCAACTGGGTCCTGTGCGTGGCCACCCTGACCGTCCTGGCCATCTTCAAGGATTCCGAGCATATATCGGCCGCATACGGTCTGGCGCTGACCATCACCATGATCACGACCACCATCCTCCTGGCCGCATACATCTGGCACGACCACAAGCGGGTGAGGGCCATCATCTTCGCCGTGGTCTTCCTGGCCATACAGACCCTCTTCTTCCTGGCCTCCATGACCAAGTTCATGCACGGCGGCTGGTTCACCATGCTCCTGACGGCGGCCATACTCTACATCATGTACACCTGGGATGTGGGCACCAAGGTGGAGCGCTCGCAGCGCCGGCACATGACGGCCAAGGAGTGCCTGCCCGCCCTGGACATGCTCCACAACGACTTCCGCATCCCCTACTTCGCCGACAACCTGGTCTACCTGACCTCCGACGCGGAGATGAGGCGTCTGGACACGGACATCTTCTTCTCCATCTTCGCCGACCATCCAAAGCGGGCCAGGGCCTGGTGGGCGGTCTCCGTCCAGACCACCGACGCCCCTTACACCCGTGAGTACTCGGTGGAGAACTTCGGGACCAACTACCTCTTCCGCGTGCGGATGAAGTTGGGCTTCAAGGTCGACCAGAACGTGGCCACCTACCTCCACCAGGTCATGCACGAGCTGATAGACAGCGGGGAGCTGCCCAAGCAGTCGTCCACCTATCCCAAGGTGGACGAAGACCCCCAGATCGGGACCATCACCTACGTCCTGATCCACAAGGCCCTGATGCCCGAGTCCAAGATCGACTCCCGTGGCGCCATGTCCCTCAAGGTCAAGTACGCCATACGCCACCTGGCCGGGTCCCCGATCAAGTGGTTCGGCCTGGCCCCGTACAATCCGATTGTCGAGGTCCAGCCCCTCTTCGTCTCGACCAGGTCCGTGCCCAGGTTGACCCGGGTTGCCCTGCCGAAGTCCAAGTGGGCCAAGGCCAAGCATCCGACGGCCTGAGGACGGTGGAGGGGCCGGTCTGGTCCGGCCCCCGCCTCCCCGCCCGGGCGTTTGCACCCCCGTCGCCTCTGCCCTGGCCGCTTGCGGCCCCGTCGAAGCCGGGTATATCAGGATACGGCCATAAAATGGAGGTGTTGGGCCGTATGACAAGCCCGTCCACGCGGCCGGTCGAAAGGTATGTGATGACACAAGCAGAAGCCAATATAGGCGTCGTGGGTCTGGCCGCCATGGGGGCCAGCCTGTCCAGGAACCTGGCACGGCATGGCAACACGGTGGCGGTCTTCAACCGCCATTACTCCCGCACCGAGACCCTGATGAACGAGCACGGGTCGGAGGGGCGTTTCGTCCCCGCCCACACCCTCCAGGAATTCGTGGCCTCCCTTACCAGGCCCCGCACGGCCATCATCATGGTCAAGGCGGGCGACCCCACCGACCAGATGATCAACGACCTGGCCGACCTGATGGAGGCGGGCGACATCATCGTCGACGCCGGCAACTCCTACTTCAAGGATACGATCCGCCGCGAGAAGGCCATCCGGGCCAGGGGCCTGCACTTCGTGGGCTGCGGGGTCTCAGGCGGCGAGGAGGGGGCCCTCCTGGGTCCCTCCATGATGCCCGGAGGGACCGATGAGTCCTGGGAGACCCTGGGCCCGATCCTCGAATCCATCGCCGCCCGGGCCGAGGGGGAGCCCTGCGTCACCCACATCGGCACAGATGGGGCCGGCCACTTCGTCAAGATGGTCCACAACGGCATCGAATACGCGGACATGCAGGTCATCGCCGAGTCCTATGACCTGATGCGGCGGGGGTTGGGTCTGGAGCCCGGCAGGATCGCCGACGTCTTCGAGGAATGGAACGAGGGGGACCTCAACTCCTACCTGGTGCAGATCACCGCCCAGGTGCTCCACCACGTGGATGCGAGGACCGGCAGGCCCTTCATCGACATCGTCAAGGACCAGGCAGGGATGAAGGGCACGGGCACATGGACGGTCCAGACCGCCCTGGACCTGGCCGTCCCCGTCACCGGCATCGGCGAGGCCGTCTTCTCCCGTGGCCTGTCTGCCTCGGCGGACCTGCGTGAGGAGGCCGCCCGCGAGGGCCTTGCCGGTCCCGTCCAGGAGGGGGGCCTGGGGGATCTGGCCTCCGATCCGGACCGCTGCAAGGCCTTCATCGAAGACATCCGCAAGGCTCTCTACGCCTCCAAGATCGTCGCCTACGCCCAGGGGTTCAACGAGATGGAAGAGGGGGCCAGGGAGTACGGCTGGAACCTGGATCTGGGTGCCATCGCCCGTATCTGGAGGGGCGGATGCATCATCAGGGCCAAGTTCCTCAACAGGATTTCGGATGCCTATGCATCCGGCGGGGAGTTCGGTTCCCTCCTCTTCGACCCCTTCTTCAAACAGGCCATCGAGGAGGCCCAGGACTCCTGGCGGAGGGTTGTCACAGCGGCGACCGGCGCCGGCATCCCCATCCCCGTCTTCGCCAGTTCCCTCTCCTACTATGACGGCCTGCGCTCCAGGCGTCTGCCGGCCGCCCTGATTCAGGGGCAGCGCGACCTCTTCGGCGCCCACACTTACGGGCGGGTCGATGAATCCGGTGCCTTCCATACCCTCTGGGCAGGTGACGGCAGCGAAATCAGGCAGGGCGATTGAGGCCTGCCGGACGGATGACGATCAGGGCAGGTGACTGACGGAGGGGACCTGCGGGACATCATTCCCGCAGGCCCCCTCCCTGCATTCCCGTAGCCTGGTCGGCAAAGCGGACAGGCCCTTCGGCGGGGTCCTACTCGGACTGGACCGGGTGGCCGCCGAAGGCCTCACGGAGGGCGGCCACCACCTTCATGGTCATCGGGTCCTGTATCTGTGAGGACTGACGGGCGTAGAGGGCGGTCGTGATGGCCGGCGTGGGTACGCCCAGCTCCAATGCGTCGGCGATCATCCACTTGGTCTCGCCTGTCTCCTCGGCCCGCCCGGCCACGTGGGCCAGGTGGGGGTCCTGCCGGAGGGACTGGGCCAGGAGGTCAAGGAGCCAGGACTGGATGACTGACCCCTTCCTCCAGGAGTCGATCACCTCGTCCGGGTTTTCGATCAGGTCACTGGCCTCCAGCACGGCGTAACCCTCGGCCAAGGCCTGCATCATCCCGTATTCGATGCCGTTGTGGACCATCTTTGCGTAGTGGCCGGCCCCGGTACCCCCGGCGTGGACCAGACCGGAGTCCCCGGCCGGTTTGAGTGTCTCCAGGATGGGGCGGATGCGCTCGACGTCCTCGTCCGAACCGCCCACCATCAGGGCGTAGCCGTCCTGCCTGCCCCAGATGCCGTTGGAGGTGCCCACGTCGACCAGGCCGATTCCCCTGGCTGCCAGGGCCTTGGCATGGCCCTGGTCCTGTGTGTAGCGGGTGTTGCCCCCGTCCACAACCAGGTCCCCCCGGTCAAGCAGGTCTCCCAGCTGGTCCAGGGTGGAATCGGTCGGGCCACCGGCCGGGACCATGACCCAGATGGCCCTGGGTGCCTCGAGGGCCCCGACCAGGGCCTGGAGACTGTCCACATCCCTGCCCGAATTCGGGGATATGTCATATCCCACCACCTGATGGCCCCCGGCGCGCAGGCGGTCAGCCATGTTCTTGCCCATTCGGCCCAGGCCGATCATTCCGATCTTCATGGTTCCACATCCTTTTCTTGACGTTTGCCGCATGGCCTGCGGCGGGCGGCCGTGCCCGGAGGGGCCCGGCCCTGTCGGTTCATGCATGTGCGGCGTGGGCCGCGACCTGATCCTGGAGTCCCAGGGCGTCGATGACCTCCTGCGTTTCGACGTCAGGGGCCATGCGCAGCCCCACGTCAATGGTCACGTGGATCTCATCCTCGCCCAGGGGTTCAAGGGTGTCGAACTGGGACTTGAGCATCTGGGGCTTCATGAAGTGCCCCTTGCGCTTTGAAAGGCGTTCCATGATGGAGTCATAGTCCCCGCTCAGGTGGATGAACACCACCCCCGGCATCCAGATTCGCTCCCGGTAGGAGCGCTTGAGGGCCGAGCAGGTGATCGTTCCGGGGACACCCCGCCGTATGTGGTCTTCTATCCAGGCGTGGATCCTGTCCAGCCAGGGCCAGCGGTCCTCGTCGGTCAGGGGGATTCCGTGTGCCATCTTCTCGATGTTGGCCTTGGGGTGGAAGTCGTCGGCCTCCGCCGCATCCCACCCCAGCTTCTGGCTGAGGTTGGCGTTCATCGTGGACTTCCCGCATCCGGAGACCCCCATGATGACCAGGATCGGGGTCTTGCCCCTCAGGTAGCCCCTGGGCACGTCATTTTCCACCGCCGAGGGTATCGGGGGTTCCGGGTGGGGTTCGATGCTGCGGGCGTCGGGGTCCAGAGGGCTCCTGTCTGTCGCTGTCATGTCTGCCATGTTCAACCTTTCTCGAGTGTGCCTGCCCTCATGCGGTCAGGGGGATGAAGAGGCCCAGGCCCAGGACCAGGGCCAGGACGACGACCGAGAGAAGGCACTCCAGGACCGACCAGGTCTTGAAGGTCTCCCCCACGGACAGGCCGAAGTACTCCTTGATCAGCCAGAAGCCGGCGTCATTGACATGGGAGAGGAAGATGGAGCCCGCCCCTATGGCCAGGACCAGGAGGGTCACGGCGGCAGGGGAGGCCTGCATCATGGCCATGGCCTTGCTGAGGATGCCCGCCGTCGTCAGGATGGAGACGGTGGCCGACCCTGTGGCCACGCGGACGAAGACGGCTATGAGCCAGCCCAGGAGGAAAATCGAGATGTGGGAGGATTCGACGAAGGTGCCGATGATCCTGCCGATGCCGGTCCCGACCAGAACCCCCTTGAAACCGCCGCCGGCACCGACTATGAGGAGGACGCCCGCCACTGGTGGCAGGGAGGATGCCAGGGAGGCGTTGACGGTCTTCCAGGAGATGCCCGAGGCGGCCTTCAGGGAGAGCATGGAGAAGACCAGGGCCAAGGCCAGGGCCATGACGGGGCTGCCTATGAAGTCGATCACCTGGGCGAACCCCTCCTTGGAGTCCTTGAAACCGGGAAGGGCGATCTCGAAGACCGACGTGAGCAGCATGAGGGCGGCCGGCAGGAGGATGCAACACAGCGAGAGGGCGAAGGAGGGTAGCCTGGTCTCCTCGACCCGGGCTTTCTCATTCTTGGCCATGAAATCAACCGGGGCCTGGACCGGCACCCAGCGGGAGGCGATGCGTGAGAAGGCGGGGCCGACCAGGACCAGGGCGACCAGGGCCACGGGGATGCCGAAGAGCATGGTCAGGCCTACGCTGCCCCCGGATTTGAACTGGCTGAGGGCCGCCAGAGGGCCTGGGTGGGGAGGGACGCAGGCGTGCATGACGGACAGGCCGGCCAGGGCGGGGATGGCCACCCGCATGAGGGGGAGACCGGTCCTGCGGGCTATCAGGATCATGACGGGGACCAGGATGACCAGACCGACCTCGAAGAACATGGGCAGCCCGATAAGGGCCCCGACCAGGGCCATGATCCAGGGTATGGAGGCGGCCGAAGACCTGGCTACCAGGGTGTCTACCACACGGTCGGTGGCCCCTGTGTCCACCAGGACCTGCCCGACCATGGCCCCCAGTCCTATGAGGATGCCCACGCTGCCCATCGTCTTGCCGAACTCGCCGGTGAAAGCGGTCAGGGTGTGCATGGGGCCGTAACCGGAGCCGATGCCCACCACCAGGGAGGCGGTCAGGAGGGCGATGAAGGGGTGGAGTTTGGCCACGGTGACCAGGAGGATCAGGACCACCAGGCTGAGCAGCAGGCTGACGCCGAGACGGACGGCATCGAGTTCCGGGGCGGGTGCAGGTGTCTGGCCCCGGGCGGCCAGTGTCTGAAGGACGCCTCCGCCTGCAGGTGAGGTGAACGGTGCCATGACTGCCTCTTCTCTGAGGATTTCGAAGGTCCTTGATGCCCTTCCGCATCGTCGGCCCCGAGCCTGCGGCCCCGACCTGCCGGCCCTCGGTGACTCAGGCCAACCCTACCCGATGCGGCTGGACGGAGTGTGCAACGACGTGCCGACAGGCGGGAACGGTATCGAATCGGTCCCTTGCGGCCCCTGTGACTCCTGCGGCCCCTGCGGCCACCAGGACCGGTGGGTCAGGCCCGTCCTTCCAGTTCCGCAGCTGCCTGGGCATCGAGGAGCCAACGGGTCTCCTGGGTTCCCCGGGCGAAGGAGCTGGGCACATGGGGGTCATCGGTCCGGCTGAGGGCCTGGGCCACCGCATGGGCCTTGGATGGGGTAGAGGTGAACATCCAGACCTTCCGCGACCGCCTGATCACCGGAACGGTCAGGCTGACGCGCAGGGGGGGCATCTTGGGGGAGTGGCTGACCCCGACCACCCGGTTGGCCGGGTCGTCGATGAGGACCTCTTGACGGTCCGGGAAGAGGGAGGCGAAGTGGCCGTCCGGCCCCACCCCGAAGATGGCCAGGTCGAAACGGGGGTCTTGGCCCAGCTCGCCCACCAGCTCGCGGTCATAAGCCCGGGCCGCCTCGGCCAGCCTGGCGTCATTCTCATCGTCGTCGGCCGCCTCGGCCTCTTCGTTGGTCCTGGAGTCCACCGGCATCTCATGTATGTTGGATTCGGGCATGAGGCCATCCGAGATCAGCTGGCCGAACCAGATGTCGCGGGCCTGCTTGGCGTTGCGTTCGGGGTCCGAGGGCTCCACGAACCGTTCATCACTCCACCAGAGGTGGACCCGGCTCCAGTCCACGCTCCCGGCGAGGGGGTGGGCGGCCACATCGGCGTAGAGGTCGCAGGCGTCACGTCCGCCGGTGAGGGCCAGGTCCGCACGGGGCCTGCTGGCAAGCACATCCCCCAGCTCGATGAGGATCCGGGCCGCCGTGGCCTGGTTGAGCAGTTCCGTGGTCGCGTATGTGGTGACGAGACGACCCGCCAACCCTTGTTCTGTCATATGTGGATCCTCCGATGTAGATTCCTGCAGGCACGGTGCCGGCTGTGGCCGGTCCTGCGCCCTTTCACACTATTATGCCCGGCATCGGCCATGGTCGACGGGGACCGTCCCGGCCGGCCAGGCTGGTCCGGGTTCAATCATGGTCCACCAGGGGCCACCCTCTGGTGATGACCTCCCCGTAGACCTCGTCCGGATCCAATCGGCCCAGCTCTTCATTCATGCAGTCCACATCGGTGCGCAGGGGGAGGGAGACCCCCTGGTCGGCCTGGCCCGGTTGGCTGATGACGGCCTGGTCCCCACGCTCCCGTTCCATGCCCAGAGTCCCGTCCTCCCGCTCGAAGAAGACGCCGGTGATGGCCTGGGCCCCCTCTTTGCGTTCCACCTGAACGGGGACACCCAGTTTCATGGCCAGCCAGGAGGCCAGGAGCTCCAGGGGGAGGTAGTGGGCCTGCCCGGTCACCCTCACCGACCTGATGGGCAGGTGGGGGGGCTGGTCCAGCATGGAGGCGAGCATGGAACGCCAGACCGTGGTCCTGGTCCAGGAGAGGTCCACGTCCTGGGGGGAGGGGTGGGCCAGAACCCTGTCGAAGGCGGCCTGCGGGTCCTCGGCGTGCATGACGTCCGTGATCCTGCTGACCGCCATGGTCCCCACCCGGTCTGCCGAAACATCTTCGGGGATATCGGCCGGCCACCAGGCCACCAGGGGGGCGTCGGGCACCAGGAGGGGGATGACCAGGGCATCCGAATGGCGCAGGAGGTCGGGCACGGGTCTGAGGACCACGATTTCGCCGGCCCCGGCATCCGAACCCGACCGGATCTCCGCATCCAGGGTGTGGCTGCCGGCATGTTCCGTACGCTTGGAGCAGGAGCATCCGTCCCCGGGTGCATCCTCCCGGCCGTGTCCGCCATCAGGCTGCCCGGGCCTTCCGGGCCCGCCGTCCTGCCCGCCTGCCCTGTTTCCGTCCTCGTCCTCACCCGGCCCGGGGTAGTCCCCCTGGTCGGTGACGATGGCTATGACCCGGCAGGGGTGTTCCCTGCAAGCGGTGTTGACCGTTTCAAGGGCCCCTTCCAGGTGGGCCGACCTGGTGATGATGACCAGGGTGAGCACCCGGCCCGTGGCGGCTTCTCCGCGTTCCACGTGCAATTCGTCGATCTCGTCGGCCAGGGCCGACGTGGTCGTGTCCGGCATGGTCACAATCATGGCATCCTCCAGTGGTGTCCGTCTCGGGCCAGCATGAGGTCGGCCTCCTGCGGCCCCCAGGTGCCCGCCCTGTAAGGCTGGGGCTGGCCCTGTGTGCTCCAGAACTCTTCGATCGGATCCAGGATCTTCCAGGAGAGGTTGACCTCTTCCGTGGTCGGGAAGAGGGGTGGGTCGCCCAGAAGGACATCCAGGATCAGGCGTTCATATGCTTCGGGGGAGGCTTCGGTGAAGGAGCGTCCGTATGAGAAGTCCATGTTCACGTCCCTCACCTCCATGGCCGAGCCCGGCGTCTTGGCGCCGAAACGGAGGGTGACCCCCTCATCCGGCTGGACCCGGATGACCACGGCGTTGGCTCCCAGCTCCCGGGTGGCGGTTTCCTCGAATGGCAGATGAGGCGCCCGTTTGAAGACGATGGCTATCTCACTGACCCTCTTGCCCAGCCGCTTGCCAGTGCGCAGGTAGAAGGGGACGCCGGCCCAGCGCCGCGTGTCCACATCCAGCCTGACGGCCGCGTAGGTCTCGGTGCGGGAGGAGGGGTCTATCCCGTCCTCCTCCAGGTAGCCGACCACCTTCTGGGAGCCCTGCCAGCCGGCAGTGTACTGCCCCCTGGCGGTGTGGGCGGCCAGGTCACGGGGAAGCCTGACGGCTGAGAGGATCTTGGCCTTCTCGGCGGTCAGGTCGGAGGCCGAGAACGAGACCGGTTCCTCCATGGCGGTCAGGGCCATCAGCTGGAGGAGGTGGTTCTGGATCACGTCACGGGCGGCCCCGATCCCGTCGTAGTAGCCGGCCCTGCCGCCGATGCCGATGTCCTCGGCCATGGTGATCTGCACATGGGACACGTAATTGGAGTTCCAGACCGGTTCGAACATCATGTTGGCGAATCGCAGGGCCAGTATGTTCTGCACGGTCTCCTTGCCTAGATAGTGGTCTATCCGGAAGACGGAGTCAGGCTCGAAGACCTCGGAGACCACCCTGTCCAGGGCGATGGCGCTCTTCAGGTCATGGCCGAAGGGCTTTTCGATGATCACCCTCCGCCAGGCCCCCCGGGTGGACCGGGCCAGGCCGGACTCGGCCAGTTGCCGGGCCACCACGGGGAAGGATTTGGGCGGCACCGACATATAGAAGGCGTGGTTCCCCCTGGTGCCCCTGACCCTGTCCAGTTCCGAAACGGTTGCCGAGAGGTTGCGGAAGGCCCCGGCCTCGTCGAAGCTCCCTTTGACGAACCGCATCCCCTGGCTGAGTTGGCGCCATGTGGATTCGTTGAACGGGGTCCTGCTGTAGGCGCGGACGTTCTCCTCGGCAAAGGAGGCGAAGGTCCTGTCGTCCCAGTCGCGTCTGCCGAAACCGATCAGGCCGAACCCGGCCGACAGGAGGCCCCTGTTGGCCAGGTCATAGACGGCCGGCAGGAGTTTCTTCCTGGCTAGGTCCCCGGTCACCCCGAAGATGACCAGGGAGCTCGGACCCGCGATCCGTGGCATTCTCAGGTCCCTGGAATCGACCAGGGGGTTGCTCCACGGGGCCGTCCGGGGTTCGGGGTCGCCGGCGGGCCGCGAAAGTGCTGATGTCTGCATGCTGCTCCTCACAATACCTTCTCTAGAATTCTAATTGCCCGGCCCCTGCCCGTCACCCATTTCCCCGCAACCGTCATACAGGTCACACGCGGCCTACAATGGCGCTATGATTCCGAACATAGAACAGGCCGAGGCCCTCCACCGCAAGTATGCCCCCTCCAAGGCCGCTTATGACCTGATTCACACGCACTGCGTCATCATCTCCATCATCGCCCGCGACACGGTCCGCAGGGCCAACGCCCGCTACCGTCAGGCCCAGGGGCAGACGGTGGCCCAGGAGGAGCTTCTGGCCGGGGCGGAGGACAAGGGGCAGCCGACGGGAACGGTCCCGGACCATCTTCTGGATGAGGACCTGACGGTGGTGGGAGCCCTCCTGCACGACATGGGGACCTACCTGATTCTCAAGGACGACGGATCCGACGGATCCACAGTGACCTTCCAGGGGGAGCGCTACATCGAGCACGGAATCCTGGGCTACCGCCTCCTCCTTGACGAGGGGGTGGACGAGTCCGTGGCCCAGTTCGCCCGTAACCACACAGGTGTGGGACTCACCCGGGCCCAGGTGGAGAAGGAGGGTCTCCCACTTCCTCCGGACGACTACATCCCCGTCAACCAGGAGCAGGAGGTCGTCATGTATGCGGACAAGTTCCACAGCAAGCACACCCCCCCCATCTTCGTGTCCGAGGCCACGGCCGCCAAGCGCAACGCCCGTTACGGACAGGCCAACCTGGATCGGTGGAAGGTCCTGGTCGAACGTTACGGGGTGCCTGAGTTGGGCGGCCTGGCCGGCCGGTACTCCATGCAGGTGGTCTGACCCCTCCCCTTCATGGGCGGACGGGACGCGGCCCCCACCAGGACCGGTACCGTCTGCCGAAGCTTTCGAGCATCCAGGATTCCGGGTGGTAGGTCCCCCTTGCGAGGAGGTCGGGTTTCCTGCATGCCAGGACGGCCTGTAGGAAGGCCTCCATGCCGGCCCTGCCGAAGTCGTAGGGGGCCGAGCACCAGACGGGATCGACCTCCAGCACGAAGGGTCCGGCCTTCTCGTGGCCCGCCATCCCGGGTCCTCCACAGAAGACCAGGTCGATGCAGACGGCATCCAGGTCGGCCTTGGCCGCCGCTTCGACGGCCGCCGCTTGGGCCAGGGGGCGGAGGGCCGGGTCGAACCGCGCCCCGTCGAAGACGGTGACGATCGTCCGATCGGTTTCCCCGGCGTGCAGGCAATAGCCGCTGGAGTTCACGGCCCGGCCCCCGACCACGGTCACCCGCCATTCCTCCCGGATGGCGGTGAGATGCCCCTCCACCTGGATGAGGGCATCATCCGGCGCGGCGCGCAGGTCGGCCTTGAGGGTCTCAAGTGACCGCCGTGCCGCACGGAATCCAGTCACCCTCCCCTGGCTCACCTGGGACCAGGGGAGGGTGCCCAGGCCAGGCGGAAGGGCCTTCCAGGAGCGTATTCGGCCGGCTTCGGCCAGGATGACCCTGCGACCCAGCAGGTTCCGGTCCAGGCACAGGGGCCAGGAGGGGGAGGGGGCCGCCAGGCGTATGGGCGGGCGCCCCAGGGATTCCAACCAGGCATTCTGGGCTATGAGCTGCCCAGGGCTGGTCCAGACCGCCTCGTCAGGGCCGATGCCTTCCACAGGGGACAGGCCGTCATGCCTGACGATCCTCCAGTCCCGACTCCCATCCAGGGCGCTGGACATGGTGTCGGCGATCCAGCCCTGGTGGGAGATGACATGGCAGACCCGCTCCCTCCCGCCGCCGATTTTCATGGCCTTCATTGTAGCCGGATTCCCCGGGTCAACCCCTCTTCCCTGACTGCTGAAAACAGGTTTCACCCCCGTGAGGGGTTATGGTACGGGAAGGTGCAGCGAGGCCAACGCCGAAAGTTGCGACTTGCAGTGCCGTCCGTACGGGGCTTTCATCCCATCGACCTTTGGAGGAAAAGACATGACGACGACAATCGCGGTATTCGTAGGTTCGCTCAGGAAGGACTCCATCAACAGGCGTCTTGCGCGGAGCATGGAGGCCCTGGCCCCGGAGGGGACTGAGTTCGTGTACGCGAACATGGACCTCCCCCTGTACAACCAGGACCTGGAGGAGGACTTCCCGGACGAGGTCACCAGGGACAAGGAGCTCGTGGAGAGGGCCGACGGGGTGCTCTTCGTCACCCCCGAGAACAACCGCAGCTACACGGCGGTCATCAAGAACGCCATCGACTGGTGCTCCCGCCCATGGGGGAAGAACTCCTTCGCGGGCAAGCCGGCCGCCATAGCCGGCGCCACCCCGGGCGCCCTGGGGACGACCCAGGCCCAGCAGGCGCTGCGCAACGTCCTCCTCTTCCTTGACATCAAGGTGATGGGACAGCCCGAGATGTACTTCGACACCCGCACGGGCTTCGATCCCGACGGGAATCTGGCGCCAGGCTCCCGGGACTTCGTCCGCGGTTTCACCAAGGCCATGGTCGACCACATGATCAGTTGACGATGAACCGCTCGTCGTAGGACCCGTCATCCCCGTTTTCTGAGGTGAGCACGATGACGGCGCAGTCCCTTTTCCTTGAGACCTTTCTCAGGGTCTCAAGGAGGGTGTCCCATTCGCCGGGCTCCACCCTGCCGGTGGGTTCGTCGGTGATCAGGACATCGCACTCGCAGCACACCGCCCTGGCCACGCTGGCCAGTTCACGGTCGAAGGCATCAAGGTCGGCCACCCTGGTCTCCACCAGCCTGTCCGGGAAGCCGACCTCTTCCAGGAGGTTTCTGGCCAGGTTGGGCTTGGGACCCAGGAAGGTCCTCCCACAGGCATCCATCGTGTACACCAGGTTATCCAGGGGGCTCAGGTCTTCGCGCAGGGCGTCCCGGCCGAAGACGGCGCCGATCTGGTGGCCCCGGTAGTCGGAGGCCTCTATCTGCCTGATGTCTGTCCCCCGGAAGAAGACGGTGCCGGCGGAAGGGGCTTTCAGACCCGTCATGATGGCCATAAGGGCGGCGCGCTGGGCGGCGGTGGCGGTCACGACCGAGTAGAGCCTGCGCAGCTGGAAGTCGAGATCCAGATCGCTCAGGACCTCCTCCTCATGCCCGTGGGCCTTCCTGGACGCGCTCACGTGCTTGAGGGAGAGGACGGGGTAGCCGCCGGGGACCAGCACCTCCTCGTCGTCACCGGAGACGGCCAGGTCTGCCACCTCCATGTCGTCCTCTTCGGTGATCTCCTGGTCGATGACCACGTTGAAGCCAGGCTCGTCAGCTTCGGCATCCCCTGCCTCCGGCTGGCCGGCATCGGCCTCCCCGGCGGCGTCGACTGTCATATCCCGCTCTTCTTCATCATCGCTCATGCGGTCTCCTCAAGGTCGTTTGCGTAAAGCTGCGAGGTTCTGAAGGCGAACACCCGGATGGCGGCGAGGAGGGCGATGACGGCGCAGACCGCCAGGCCATACAGGCCCACCCGGCCGATCAGGTCCCAGCCCGGCACCTGGGCCGAAGCCTTCAGGGCGCCAATGGCCCGCATGACGGGCTTGGTCAGGCCTGCGCCCAGACCCAGTCCGACAAGCAGGCCGGGAAGGGTCACCATCAGGGTCTCCATGGAGAACTGCCAGCCCATCCGGGCCTTGTGGACACCCACTGTGACCCCCATGCCGATTTCATTGGCCCGGTTGGACAGGGTCAAGGCCAGAAGGAGGGCCAGGGTCAGGCCTGCGACCACCCAGATGACAGTCAGCCCGGTCTTGACCCGGCCTGCGGCCTGGTGGAGGGGTTCCATCTTCCTGGCATAGGCCTCCAGGGAGGGTGAGGTCACATCATACTTGTCGGCCTCCAGGCCGGAGTTGTGGAGCATCTTGACGAACTCGCGGTAGATGGCGGGCGACTGCAGCTTGAAGGCCACATGGAGTTCGTGTCCGGCGGCCCCCGGTTCGCTGGCCGTGTCGAATCCGCCGGATGAGAAGATCTGGTAGTTCACGTAGACGGCATCCGCGGCCTTGGCGTCCGAGGCCTGGTCCTTGTATATGCCGGCCACCTTGAGCTCGGTCGTCTTCTTGGGGTCTTTGGGGTCCACGATCTTGAAGGAGTCGCCCACCTTGGTCTTGTTGGCCTGGGCGGTGCTTTCGGAGATGAGTGCCATGCTGATCATGTTCGGGTTCGAGGAGGTGAAGTCCAGATCCTTGCCCTTGACCACCTTCACGGACCCATGGGGGCCTTTGTTCTCGGCCTCCCGGTTGGCCACGCCGACCAGGGAGAAGACCCCGTTCCCGGAGCCTGACTCGTCCGAGGCGGGATGCAGGCCTTTGGTCTTCACATTCGAGGTCTCGTAGAAGTAGGCGCTGTACTGCATGCCGGAGCTCTGTGCCACCTGGGCGTAGATGTTGTACTGCTTCCAGGTCTGAGGTTTGGCCCCGCTCCCCTTCTTGGGGGTGATGATGGCATCCGCCGGCTGGACCTCGTACCCGGTCGTCTTCGAATCCTGGTCGGCCTTGATCACCGTCGCCCCCGACACCGACAGGGCCGAAGCCGCGATGCAGGTAACGACGAGCAGGACGTTGCGCCATGGATGCCGCCCGATGGCTGCCCACGCGTTCTTGAGAACGAACATGTCACCCTTTCCTGATGTTCCATCGCCGGCGACGGCCGAATCCGGCGGGTGCCCGCCGGGTGGCGGCACCGGCACAGCAGGCCCTGCCCGGTACCGGGCCGACAACCATTTGCCGGTCTAGTGACGATGATACCAAGTTCGCTCAACCATATATGGAAGGTGTCTGTGAGCCGTCTGGAAATGGGACGATGCCCCTTGGCCCACCCACAGCGGGCGGGTCAAGGGGCATCGGTGGCTGCCGGAGCGGGCCGCAAGACCCTTGGCGGCAGGGTCGGGACCGTCAGGCCTTCTGGTCGTCCGCGTGGGAGAACCTGCGCACCCTGAGCGAAATCAGGAGGGCGATGACGATCAGGACGATGGTGAACCATATGCCGTAGTGGGTGCCGTTGGTGAAGGCGGCCGCCTTGTCGACCTTTCCGGCCCTGGTCTCGCCGATGGCCAGGAGACTGGTGGCCACGGCGGTGGCCACGGCGCCGACGATCTGCTGCATGGTGTTGATGATGGTGCTGCCGTCGCCGGACTGGGCCCCGCTCAGGGAGTTTAGGGCGTAGGTCTGTGCCGGTGACATGGCCAGGGGGCAGCCGATCATCAGGATGATATGGGCGGCCACCACATAGGCGGCAGGGCTGGCGGGGCCTGCAAACAGGAGCATGACGGCGCCGATCAGGGCGATGACGAATCCTGTGCGCACGGGGATCCGGGCTCCGAACCCGTCATAGAGGCGGCCTGCGAAGGCCGAGACCAGGGCGTTGATGGCCCCTCCGGGCAGCATGAGAACGCCCGTCATCGCGACCGGAATGAGGAGCCCCCTCTGGAGGAATTGGGGCAGGAGGTACATGGAGGAGAGGATGACAGCGAAGTCCAGCATGACCAGGCTGGCCCCCGAACGGAAGGCCGGGATGGAGAAGATGCGCAGGTTGAGCACCGGGTGCTCCAGACCCAGCTGACGGCGGACATAGAGGACCAGGGCCACCAGGGCGACCGCCAGGATGACCAGGGTGACGGGTGAGACCCAGCCATACTTGCCGGCCAGGCTGACGCCGGCCACCAGGCCGCCGAAACCGATGATGGATTCAAGGATGGAGGGCAGGTCGGGCTTCTGACGGGTGATGGTGCCCACGTTCTTGAGGAAGAGGAGGGCGAAGACCAGGGCGACGACCAGGAAGGGGACGAAGAGCCAGAAGATCCAGTGCCAGGTGAGGCTGCCCAGGATGAGGCCGGTCAGGGTGGGCCCTATGGCAGGCGCGAACATGATGACCAGGGCGCACATCCCCATCACCGTGCCCAGCTTGGCAGGAGGGAAGATGAGCATGGCCACGGTGAACATGAGGGGGAGGACCAGGCCGGTCCCGATGCCCTGCACCAGGCGGCCGGCCAGGAGGACCCCGAAACCGGGGGCCAGGGCCGACATGACCGATCCGACCAGGAAGGCAAGAAGGCCGAAGATGACGGTCTGCCTGGTTGTGAACCACTTGGATATGAGGCTGGAAAAGGGCAGCACTATGCCGATGACCAGCATGTACCCGGTGACCAGCCACTGGACCGTGGCATTGGTGATGCCGAAGCTCTCCATCAGGTTGGGCAGGGCTATGTTGAGCGAGGTCTCACTCAGCATCCCCACGAAGGCCCCGATCATCAGGGCCGCTATGGCGGGCCACGGATGTTCTATCTTGATTCTCGCTCTTCCCTGGGCAGCGTTTGAGGCTGTCTGTTCCAAAATCCGATTCTCCTCTCGAAGGCAAACAGAGTGACATAGTAGGTGTTTGTCGTCATCCTCGTAAGTCGGACAGGCCGGCAGGGGTCTTGCATGCAGCACTTCCTCCCTGCCACCTGGGCAGGGGGGCGAATCCTTGCCCTTCCTTGGAAAAACGGGCATCTTCCGCCCTCGTCCAGGTCCGGGCCGGGAGTGCGACACGCCGGGCCCCCGGCCTGCGGCGGCGGAGGCGGTCAGGCCGGGGGTCGTCTCCGCCTCTCCGGGCTTCCGGGCCGGCCCCGTGCGGATGGCCTGGGATCGCGCCGTCTTCAGCGAACAGGGCAACATGCCGAGCCCTGAACTTGGTAAGCTCTAATGCGTTGCCCGGCATGGCAGGGACCCCCAAGACCATGGACCCACCGGATGATTTCCGAACTGGCGGTCCGTCCAGGAGGCCCGGCGTCCCAGGGGCGGGCGCCGGTCCCGCCCGATTGCCGCCTGCCGGGTCTGAGGAGGAAGGTATCAGGTTTGGATTGGCATTCATCGGTCTACGGAGCCAGGTCAGGCAGGTCGGAAGACTATAGCTTCCATGACGATGAAGACGATGATCTGGATGGGGTCTCCGCCTATGGCAGCCTCTCGGTGGTGCCTGATGGCCGCCTGCGCAGTCTGGGAGGGCGGGCCTACTTCCGCGCCCACGAGCTGATAGATTCCCACCGCCTGTATGCCCTGAAGGCCAGGGAGGAGGGTCCCGTCCTCACCCTTTCGGCCCGGGTCAGTTCCACATACGACCTGACGGACGACTACCAGGTGAGCGCCAGGGTGGACCAGGACCTGTCCGACCTGGTGGCCTCCTCCTGCACCTGCACCGCCTTTGGCAGGCGGGGGGCGATCTGCAAACACGTGATCGCCCTGATCATGGATTACAACGAGCACTTTGAAGATTTCTCCCAGGCGGGGGAGAGGTCCCTCAGGGCCGGGCATCCCCGCAGGACCTCCCGCCTCCTCCAGGCCTATATGCTCCATGAGGACACGGCCAGGCAGAGGCGGTTCCGCGACCGCCAACTGAACCTCCTCAAGGAGGTCGACAGCCGGTCAGGATCCCCACAGGCCGGGTCCCCCCTGGCCTCGGACCGTCACCTGCCGATAGGGAGCGTCACCCTGAGGCCTGCGATCGAAAGCAGGGGGAAGGACTGGCTGGTCCGCCTCCACGTCACCGTCCCCGCAAAGGGAATATCCTATGCGGTAAAGGATGTCAGGGCCCTGTTGAGGGCTGTCCAGAGCACGGAATTCGTCTCCTACGGCCGCCGCCTGGCCTTCGTCCACTCCCTCGACACTTTCGACGCCAGGGGCCAGGGCCTCCTGTCCGTCTTGGAACGGGCCCAGGCCATCCGCGACAGCCTCACCCAGGACGGCCAGCTGACCAGGGCCTACCGGGGCCGGCCGACCAACGGCGGCATGGTCCTGTCGGACGACGAGGTCACGCAGATCCTGGACCTCTTCGTCGACTCGGACCTGACCCTGGACTATACGCCGCCGGAGAGGTACTTCATTCAGACCATGGCGGCCAGGGTGGTGGGGGAGGACCCCGATCTGGGGCTGAAGGTAGAGGCGGAGGACCAGCCCGGCGGGTCGCACGGCTATCTGATCACCCATGGGTCCGATGTCGAATGCTTCATACAGGGTCAGGCCTCGTCCTATGCGGTCGTCCGCCCCATCGTCCCGGGGCCGGCCGGACAGTCACAGCCGGTGATTCATCGCTGCTCGAAGGCTTTCACCGCCAACCGGGAACTCATCGAGACCCTGTGCAGGGATGGGCAGGAGGGTGACCTCTTTCTCGATGCCAGGGATGAGGACCTCTTCGCCCGCACCGTGCTTCCCGTCCTGGCCCCCGCCTATGGGCAGGAGGGCGGTTCCGCCCCAACCCGGGGAATCCCCGCCGACCTCCCCGAGGGCCTGCGCGAGTTGAGACGCCTGCCCTGCCAGGTGGAGATCTACCTGGACCGGGATGCGGACGGAGTCGTCTGCGACCTCCAGGCCAGGTACGGCCAGGTCCGTTACCACCTGTTCGACCCTGCCGATCCGGACACGGTTCCCCTGCGTGACGGTGACACCGAGCGTCTGGCCCTCCAGGCCGTCCGCCACTACTTCCCCGGTCCTCAGGGGGGACCGGCCAGAATCCCCGAGTCCGATGACAAGGCCATATACACCCTGCTGACGGAGGGCCTGCCTGTCCTGAGGGGGCTGGGGGAGGTCTTTTCCACCCCGGCCTTCGACGGGCTGACTGTGGTCTCCCACACCAAGGTCAGGTTGGGGCTGTCGGTCAAGTCCGGTCTGGTGGAGATATCGCCGATCGCCGATGAGATAGACCCGGCCGAGGTGCCCGCCCTTCTGGCTGAATACCGGAAGCGCAAGCGTTTCCACAGGCTCTCTTCCGGGGCCTTTGTGGACCTGGCCTCGCTGGATACGGGCCGGATGGACGACCTGGCCGCCGACCTGTCGATCAAGCCCGCCGACCTGGTCGGCGGGGGGACCGCCGTGCCCCCCTACGCCGCCTACTACCTGGATGCCCAGGTGGACGATGCCGACAAGGACGAGGGTTTCCTCACTTACCTGGACGGTCTGAAGTCCGTGGACCCGGCCGCCTATCAGGTGCCGTCCGGCCTGACAGCCACCCTCCGCCCCTACCAGGTGGAGGGCTTCCGCTGGCTCAGTTCGGCCTGCGACCAAGGTTTCGGAGGAATCCTGGCCGATGAGATGGGCCTGGGGAAGACCGTCCAGATGCTCTCCTTCCTCCTGTCCAGGCAGGAGGAGGCCAGGCGGGTCGGCCCCGACCTCATCGTCTGCCCGGCGTCCCTTGTCTACAACTGGGCCGCGGAGAGCGGGAGGTTCGCCCCGGATCTCCGGGTGGGCCTGGTGGCGGGGCGCAAGGCCGACCGTCGGTCCCTCCTGGAGCATGCCGGTGATTACGACCTCCTCATCACCTCATACGACCTCCTGCGACGCGACGTGGACGACTATGCGGGGCTGACCACCTTCTGCATGGTCCTTGACGAGGCCCAGTACATCAAGAACCACGCGACCAAGGCCGCTCAGGCCGTTCGCAAGGTCCAGGCCCGGCACCGCTTCGCCCTGACGGGGACCCCCATCGAGAACCGCCTGGCCGAGTTGTGGAGCATCTTCGACTTCCTCATGCCCGGCCTGCTGGGCTCCTACGCCCACTTCCGCGACCGGTTCGAAATGCCCATACTCAGCGGGGATGAATCCGCCCAGGCCCGTCTGCAGGCCCTGGTCGGCCCCTTCATCCTGCGCAGGCTCAAGTCACAGGTTCTCAAAGACCTTCCGGAGAAGATAGAGAACGTCCTCACCGTTCCCTTGGAGGGGGAGCAGCGCAGACTTTATGCCGCCCTGGAGCAGAGGCTTCGCGGAAGCCTGAACAGGCAGAGGGACGTGGACTTTGAAACCGACAGGATCCAGGTGTTGGCCCAACTGACCAGGCTCCGCCAGGTCTGCTGCGACCCCCGTCTGGTCTATGAGGGCCAGGAGGCCCTGGCCGGTGCCAAGGGCCATGGTCCGCAGGTCTCGGCCAAGTTGGAGGCCATCGGCGACCTGGTTGAATCCTGTCGGGATGCCGGCCGCAAGATGCTCATCTTCTCCCAGTTCACCAGCTTCCTCGACCTCATCGCAGACCAGCTCAGGGGGCAGGGGGTGGCCTATGACATGATCACGGGGGCGACCTCCAAGAAGCGCCGCCTGGAGCTGGTCGACAGGTTCAACTCCGACGACACGCCCGTCTTCCTGATCTCCCTCAAGGCCGGCAACACGGGCCTGAACCTGACGGGGGCCTGCGTGGTGGTCCATGCTGACCCCTGGTGGAACGCCGCCGCCCAGGAGCAGGCCAACGACAGGGCCCACCGGATAGGGCAGACTCAGGACGTCAATGTCTATCAGATCGTGGCCAAGGACACCATCGAGGAACGCATACTCAACCTGCAGAAGGCCAAGACGGACCTGGCCTCCCGTTTCGTGGACTCTGCGGCCGTCACCGGGAGCAACCCGATCAGCCGGCTGAGCAGACAGGACCTTCTCAACCTCCTGGGGTGAAGGGGGAGTGAGGGGGCGGCGGCTTCACGTGCCCGGGCAGGCCCCCGAACGGCAGGGAGGCCGCCGGTCGACCCGGACGGCCTCCCTGCGCCGACCGCAACCCTCAGTAGCTGGTGGAGGTGGGGGTTTCGAAGCGGACGTTGATCCCCCTGCCGTGGTGGAGGAACATCTCCGCCCCATGGCGGTCCACATCGCGGTGGGTGAAAAGCATGCGGATGGCGAAGGCGGTCTGAACCTTGTCCGGCAGGTCCAGGAAGGCCTGGTGGGCGTCCCACCCGTCCGGGGCCACGGCATGATCGGGCACATAGGCGTAGCCGTAGCCGTCCTCATCCACATAACCCAGGAATGGAAGATCCCAGGCCTGGTGGTAGCTCAGCTGGCTCTTGTAGTCCTCGACCTGTTTGAGGTCGTCGTCGCTGATCCCGAAGCGCTTGGCCTCCTCGTTGGCCCTGGCGGTCTTGGCGGCGGCGTCCTTGGAAAACATGGACGGATCGACTGTGATTGTGTTCTCTTCTGTCATGGCAGACCTTCTTTGATATCTGACATCTTCGTTATGCGACCTCTGACGGTTGCAGGGCGGCCGTGGCCGGGAAGCACCGCGGCGGGCGGTGGCAGGTCCTCCGGGCGTTGACGGTCCGCGGCCGACCTGTCTGGAACTCGATTCCAACGTTAGCAAGAAAGAGTGGCCCATGCCCACATATGCACCCGGGACTTTCCGGAAAAATCCATGTCCCGCCCCTTCGCCGGCGGGCGGCAATACGGACGAGGGGCCGTCGGGCTTGAAGCTCCGGCGGCCCCTCTCACACAGGTGGGTCGGCGGGCAGGCCGTGGGACCATGGCCGCCGGTCCTGCCTCACTGGGCTATGAAACCTCCATCCACGACGAACTCGGATCCCATGGCGAACTTGGACTCGTCCGAACCCAGGTAGACGCAGATCTGGCCTATGTCTTCAGGCTCCCCGATGTGGCCCAGGGGGGTCAGCTTGCTCATCATGTCCTCGAGCGACTGGCTGATCATCGGGGTCTTGATGAATCCGGGATGGACGGAGTTGACCCTGACCTTGTACCCGTTCTTGGCGCTGTCAAGGGCCGCGGACTTGGTCAGGAGCCTGGTCCCGCCCTTGCTGGCGTTGTAAGCACCCGCCTTGCTCAGGCCGACGAAACCCTCGATGGAGGAGATGTTGATGATCGAACCCCCCTTGCCCTTCATGGCGCGCAGACCGTGCTTGGTGCCCAGGAAGGTCCCGTTGAGGTTGATGTCGATGATCCGCTTCCAGTCCTCGTACTTCTCCTCGTCCATGGGCACGCCCTTGTCGCCGATGCCCGCGTTGTTCACCACGATGTCCAGGTGGCCGTACTTTTCGGTGACGTGGTCGATGACCTGGATCCACTGCTCTTCATCGGTCACATCGTGCTTCATGAAGCAGGACCTGCCCTCATGCTCCGCCAGGAAATCCTTGGATTCCTGACTCTCTTTGATGTCGGTCAGGACCACCGTGGCGCCCTCGCGCACATAGCACCTGGCTATGCCCAGACCTATGCCTCCGGTTCCTCCGGTGATGATGGCGACCTTGCCGTCGAGACGACCGCTCATTTCGCAACTCCTTCGTCTTAATGTTCACCAATTGAACAATGCCATCATAACCGGGGCCTCTTCGGAAAGCCAAATTTCATCAGACAGGACTTCCGAGGTCGCAGGTCAGACGACCGGGGGGTCGGCCGCCTTCCCGGTCACTTCCGGCCGGCCAAGGTCCGCCTGCCAGACAGGAGGACACAGGAGGTCAGAAGCAACATGGCGGAGGCGAAGAGGATGAGAGCACAGGATGCGCCGGTCGCGGCCAGGTCGTGAACCCAAACAGGCCTTCCTGTGGCCTGTGATTCCTCTCCCCTTGCCCGCCTGCCGGCCCTGCCCCCTTGGCGGTCGTTCCGGTCAGTGGGTCGCGGGCTGACAGGGTCCGTCGGAATCACAGGCGTGCCATTCCCACCGGAATGCTCCTGGGCAGCCGAGTCGCCGGGTTGGTTGGGTTGGTTGGGTTGGTCGGGTTGGTCGGGTTGGTCGGGTTGGTCGGGCTGGACGGGTTTATCGGGGTTCTCTGGGTTCTCTGGGTTATTGGGGTTGTCGGGTTGGCCTGGCTGGTCGGTGCCGTCGCCGGCGGAACCAGCAGACTTGTGGACGTTGACGAATTCCATCCCCTTCCCGCCCGTGTAGACCGCGGATTGCAAGGCACCTTTGGCAGGCTGGTCAACCACGGCGATCCGGGTCCTGTGGACGCTCCTGTCGTAGGTGATGTCGCCATCAGAGCCGACAACCTGCCTGACCATGTAGGAATGGGTCCCTACCTGGCTGAAGGTCAGGGGGAAGGAGATGCCTCCCTGCGCATCGTTGGCGGCTGTTGCAAGGACCCTCCCGCCAGGGGCGTCGTCCACGAGCTCGAAGTGGAATTCGCCCTCTTCCAGATTCCCTCCTGTGAGGGTCACATGGGCCTTGATGGTGGCAGAGGCCGGTTCGGCCGTGTAGACATCCGTGAAGAGGATGCGGCCTGCATCCCGCCGGGTCACGGGGGCGACCCTTGTCGTGACGATCCTGGCCAGGCGGCTGAAATCGTCCTTTACCGTCAGGGTCACCAGGTATCGGCTGTCATCATAAGTCACTCCGGGTGCGGAACCCCTCTCCTGGCTCACGGTGTATTCGTATGTGCCCGGCTTGCCGAGATCCGCGGTATCAATCGGGATGTCCATGTCCCGATCGCTTCCGCCTGCCGGCTGCGTGAAGGCCACCCTGCCGGGGAATGCGGAGGCCGGCGCCCTCCCCATCGGTTCGGTCACCAGGTCGAATGAGTCCCAGTCGGCCCATGGGCGGCCGGCCAGCCGCGTGGTCGCGTGGAGGGGCTCGGGGGCCGTGACGGGCAGTTCGCCCTTCAACCCGTTGTCTTCGCCCGCGTCAATGTACTTGGGTGTCGACAACTCGTCGGCCGGCGGGAAGGAGAGGTCGATGTAGGCCGCCTTGAGCGCCCCGTCCCCTGTGATTGCATGGCTGTCCGAATCGTTGTTAGCACCGGCCTTCGGGTTCTTCCGCCTGGTCACGTTCAAGGCCGACCAGTCCGTGCCCCTTGCGGGTTCGAACTTGACCCGGTACCTGCCAGAGGGGATACCGTTCAACTGATAGAAGCCCTGAGAGTCGGTGACCGTCGTCAGGTCCGAACCGTCCACCAGGGACTTTACGGCCTGATTCCCGTCCTGTCTGATTAAGGTGACCCTGACGGCGGGGAGCCCGGGGTCGTCCGCATCTCTGATTCCGTCTCCCTTGCGGTCGTACCAGGCGGTCCCGTTGACGCTCCTGCCGACCACCAGGGCCAGTGCCTGGTCCTTGTTGTGGTCGTTGGCCCACTTGTTGACAAAGGTGTCTCCGGGCTGTGAGTCCTTGGGCCGTATGGTCGTGCGGAATTCATAGTAGGAACCCGACGGGAGGGAGTCGTTCGTATAAGCCCAGGCCACGATGGGTTTGCCGTCGATCAGCTCCGGGACCGAGACATCGCCGGTGGTTTGGTCGATGGTCGCCGGGGTCCACTTGGCCACATCCTGGCGTTTGATGATCCTGGCCGTCCTCCATGAGGCATCCGTGGTGAAGTAGATTTTCAGCCCGGACAGGCCCTGCTCGGCCGAACTGGTGGCCTTCAAGCCGGTGAAGGCATAGGTGCCGTGGTAGGACCCGGTCCTGTCTCCACCGGAATAGGGGAGGACATCCACCCCGTAGGGACCGCCCTCCTCCTTGTCGGACGAGGTGTTGCCCATGCGCGAGAGGAATTCAACGGGTGCGTGCAGCTCGTTGACGGGGTTGGCGGCGTAGGTCGACAGGAAGGATGCGTTCAGGTGTGATATGGAGAAGGAGGCGGTGTCGTAGGTCCCGTTGAAGGAACTGGGCTGTGCCATGTTCCGCCTGCTCTGCACCGTGGCCACGTTGGTGAACGATTGGTTGTTGACCAGGCCTGCATCGGTTCCCGAGCCGATTTTTGTGGAGTAGTGGATGACCACCTTGGAATCGCCGTCGGTCCTCACCCCTCGTATCGTCCAAGATAGGAGGGTCTGGCCCTGGTCGTTTTTCCTGATCTTCGTCTCTGTCAGGGGGGTGCCCCCGGTGACCGTGCCGTTGCCGGCCCGATCTTCGTCGTAGGTCCCTCCGAGAACGGCGCTTCCGGGCACGTAGGACAGGTTCGCGGGCAAGACATCGCTCACGTAAAGATCGCTGACGGCGCCCCCCAGGGAGGACACTCCTTTGACGGAGGAGGTCAGCCGCCAGTCGGCCACGCGCTGGTTCTGGTCGATGTCGAAGACCTTCCTCGGTTGGCCGTCAGGTCCCTTCTGCTCGATGCTCTTCGATATGGTCGCTTTCTCGCCCGTCAGGTAGAGGGAGTCGCCCAGGATATGGCCTCCGGAGTCTGTGCCGAGATAACCATGGACGGCATCGTAACGGGCCTTTTGGTAGCCGGACACGGAAGGCGAGAACTGAGGTTTCTCGGACTGCCAGAGTGCGAATGGGTCCTGCTTCTCGGCCCATTGCTCCCACTTCTCATCGGAGGACTTGACCGGATCCAGTCCGGCTGCGGCCGCCAGCTGGGTCCTGGAGAAGGCGTGGACCGTGGAGGTCAACTGGGCCACGGAACCTATGTTGGCTATGTCGTCCTTCGCGTTTACCTTGAATCCACCGAAACCGAAGCGGGCATCTTCGTCGGCCTTCTGGGAACTGGCAGCCGTACGTGCTCCCAGCAGTATGCCCACGATGGGTCCCTTCTTTTCGGCTTCGGCCTTGGTGTCGTAATACCGCAGGAAGGAGTCGCCGATATCGGCGTTGGACTGTTCCTGATCGCTGGACCAGGACCTCCCGTCTGCCTTGGTCACGTACTTCACCAGTGTCAGAGGGTCATGGGCTCCGAATTCGTCGGGCGTCTTCCCGTCCTGCCATATCCCGTTGCCCGACCACTGGGTCTGTCTGCCCTCCGTCTTGCCATAATTTGGCAGGTCGAGGTGGTCGGAATCGGGGATGTCTATGTATTGCGGGTCGACCTTGACAAGGGAGAGGCTGAGGAGGGGGAGTTCCGCCTGGGGGGTGTGGAAACCGTATCCGGCGAAGATCCTGACCTGGGTCCCGATCATGGTCGAATCGGTTCCGTGGAGGTTGTCGGGGGCGGTCCACCAACCGCAGTCCACCCCGTTGTCGAAGTAGTTGGGTGCGCTCAGGCAACTGTACTGGATCAGGTTGCTGATTCCTGCGCTGGAGCCGTCGCCCTGCACATACATGGAGTTGCTCCACTGATCGTCGTCAGTGGCAGTCTGGTTGGAGGCGTCTGCCGGTCCGGTGACCTCGCCCGCCTGCTGGTCCGAGGCGGATTTCACCACAAGGCCGCCGTCTTTGAAGGTGCTCTGCAGACTTATCCGGTCGTCGCCGTAGTGGTCGGTCACGGCCTGCTCCCGGCCCTTGTCGTCCTTGACGGTGGTCGGATTGAAGACGTACAGGTAACCGGTGGATATCTCGGCCACCTCCTGCCTGCCACAGTCGTTGGACATGAATACGGGGGAGCAGACGGCATTGTTCGCATGGGTGATCCCCAGCTTGGGAAAGGCGGTGCCATCCACCTTGTATCCGCTCAGGGTGAAGGTCAGTACAGTCCTGTCCTTGAGCCTGTCTTCCCTGACCTTGTACGTGCCGTTGCCGCTCACCCGGTCATGGCCGACGCGGCCCCCGTCGGAGCGGGCATAGTCGTAGTTGTAGAAATTGGGATACCACCCGTCCGACCCGTTCACGCTGGCATTGCCCTCTTTGTCCTGCTTCCTGGTGTCGCGGCCGCCGTTGCCGAAACCGCCGTCGATGGTGCCGATGTCCCAGAAGTAGGGTTGAAGGTCTTTCTCATAACCGAAGAAGGCGTTATGGGTGGCCTGCTTCCACCTATTCGAAACGACCAGCGAGAAGGTGATGTCTCCTGTCGGAGCTTCCAGGCCTTTCAGCCCCTTGCTCCTGTCCGGGGAGCGCATGTCGACGGCCCAGTTGATCTTGCTGATGGTGCCCTTGCGCTTGCCCAGGTCGTAGTTGGCATAGCCCTGCGCCCCCTCGGCGGCGAAGTCGAAGACGCGCTGTTCGCTTCCCTCGTTGCTGCCGGGGGTGATCCTGATGTTGATGTTGGGCTTTGCGGAGACGGTGACGGGCGGGGCGGACCCCGCCTCGGCCCGGTCATCATCATCCCTGTTGGGGTCTGTGGAGACCCAGGAGGCGGCCTCCGGCGAGAATTCAGTGCCGTTGGGGGCGCCGCCCACCTTGAGGACCAGGTTTATCTTGGAACCACCGGGCACCACGGTTGGAACGTTGTCGGTGGACCTGAGCAGGCGGTAGATGGTCAGGGTCTGGACCTCTTGGTCTCCCGTACCGGTCTTCTGGATTTTCGGGGCATACCCCAGGCTCTGGTCCGCCCAGTTCATCTGGCTCAGGTCGAAGGTGACCCTGTCGTCGGGCTGCCGGAGGACGAAACGGAATCCTATCCTGGCGTTGCGGAAGTATGTATGCCCCTTGACGGCCTCCGTCTGGAAGGAATACTCGTAGGTCACCCAGTCGAAGGAACGGACGATGTCGTTGGTGTCGTCCCTGTCGTCCCCGGGACCGTCGTCCTTGTCGAAGGGGGCGGTTCCAGTCCACCTGCGGGAGAGTTCCAATTCGCTTATCCGGGCCTGGCCCGGGCCGTCGGGCATGTCGCTGACGATGCTGGACCCGGTAGGAGCGGCCGCCCTCAACGGCAGGTCTTCCGCCTTGGACCCACCGGGCATCTGGGAGTCGGTCTTCCGCTTTTGGACGGCCGGTCTGTCCCCCCGGCCGCCTGAACTCCTGCCGGCGGAAAGGGTGTTCCCGCTGGACGCGGCCGTATCCACATCATCGATTACCGGGGCGGCCACGGCGCTTGCGCAGGTGGCAGCTGACAGTGAAATCGCGGTGACCGCGGTGAGCACAAGGCGTGTCAACCTGAACTTCATTTCATCCTCGTATTCCCATAGTCCGCCTATTCGGCCGGCTGCCGTTCCGTCATAGTCGAAAGACCCGGGGGGGGGTCCGCGATTCTCTCATGTCCGTACCGCATCGTGGACGGCGGCCGACAAGTTTGATTACATCATAATGTGGCCATGCCCGGGGGTGAATCATCGAAACGCTTCCCTGACTTCCCCTCCCCGCCCATAGGGGGTCTTCGCCCCATTGCGATCCTGATGCTTGCGGGTCGCATCGATTCCGTTCATTGCCGGGGGCCGTGAGTTCCTCCCCACCGATAGAGTTGTCCCCATGACCAGGGCACGATACCGGATGGACAGGTTGGCCACTTACGGCTTCTTCATTTTCATGGGCATAGGGACCACAGCCTGGCTCTCCCGCCTGCCCTCGGTCAAGCAGGCCCTGGGGCTCAAACCCTCCGCCCTGGCCCTGATGACCATCCTGGGGGGTTGCGGAGCCCTGGTGGCCATGCTCTTCTCGGGGGTGCTGACCAATTGGCTGGGGGTCAGGAAGTCCATGCTCCTGGCCGTGTCCACCTGGTGCCTGGGCATGTTCATAGCCTCCTATGCAGTGCATGTGGAATCGGTGCCCGGCGTGGTGGCCGGCCTCTTCTTCAACTCGGCCGGCATCAGCCTGTGGGGGACGGTCAACACCGTGGAGGCGGGGGCTGTGGAGCGGACCAGTGAGAAGTCCGTCATGTCGCGCTTCCATGCCTCCTACAGTCTGGGCATGTTCCTGGCCCTGGCCCTGGGCTCCTTCCTCTCCAGCCGGGGGGTGAGCGTGCCTGTCCACATCGCCTTCAACGCCCTGGCCACCCTCCTGCTGATCGTAGCCTGCATCATGATCTGCCCGACCCGGCCCCTGGGGGATGTGACCACAGGGGAGGCGGGGGAGGCCGGTCCGAAGACGGCGGCAGCGGGAGCCGACGGGCAGGCCCCCGTGGAGACCCCCTCGGCCTTCAGGAAGCAGCTGGCGGCCTGGGTGGAGCCCTTCGTCCTCATGCTGGCCCTGATCGACATAGCCCTTGAGGCCAGCGAGGGGGCGGTCAGCGACTGGGCCAGCATCGGCCTGGTCGAATCCTTCAAGGTGCCCGAGCACATGGCCAACCTGGCCCCGACCGTCTTCGCCGCCGCCATGATCGTCTCCCGCTTCATAGGACCGGCCGTGATCGACCGTCTGGGTCACGCCGTCGGTCTCTACCTGACCCTCCTGGTCTCGGCGCTGGGCATCGCCGTCTACTCCCTTTCGCCCAACCTGGCCGGCAGTCTGGTCGGCACGGCCCTGTGGGGTGTGGGGGCGGCCCTGGGCGTCCCCATCGTCACCACCCTGGCAACGGTCGACCCCTCCATGGCCGCCCAGCGGGCATCGGTCATCTCCACCGCCTACTACGGGGTCTCCTGGATCATCCCCCCCGCCATCGGCTTCCTCGGGGACCATATGGGGGTCAGGGCATCCGTCCTCCTCCTGTCGGTCATCCTGGTCCTGGTCACCGCCCTGGTCGGACCGGTCACCCGGGTTAAGACCCTGGCTGGAGGCCATCCTCGCGCCTGAAGGCGTAATCCGCGACACCCGGACCCTTCCGGTGCCGGACGAGGCTACAATTCCCAAGGAATCGAAAGGCAGGCCGCGTCCTGCCCGGCTGGCCTTCACAGGCCGGAGAGGTGGTTTGCCATGGTCTTGGAGCAGGAAGAGGGAATATCCGTACGCCCCGCAAGGTCTGATGATGCGGCCTTCATCAACGGACTGTGGAAGGGGGCCGACCGGGTGGACGTGTCGGAGACCAAGGCCCGCCTGGTCGCTCTGATCAAGGACCCCGGCGAAATCATCGCCGTGGCGGAGATGGATGATCGCCCTGTAGGCTTCGTGCATGCCGGGCGGACCAGGACCCTCTACGAGGACCTGGCCGTGAACCTGGTCGGCCTCTTCGTGGACGACGACCACCGCGGCAGGGGTGTGGGCCGTGTCCTCATGTCCGTGGTCGAGGCCTGGGGGCGGGCGATCGGCGCCCACGACGTCCGCTATGAGTGCGACCAGGACCAGGACCGGGCGGGAAGCTTCTGCCGGGACTTCGGATACAGGATCGCGTCGGCAAGGGACAGGTGCGTCAAGTCATTGGTCTAGCCGGTCCGCTCGCCGTCGGCCCGTCACCTGGTTGCCGTGCTTGTGGCAGGTTGCGGCCAGGGTGATTCGGACCCTCTCGTCAAACAGGTTCCCGCACCGGTGGCCGCCGACATGCCGATGGGTCTCAGCCCTCGTCGAACCCGTTGGGGTTCTTCGTCTGCCAGTTGAGGGAGGACTCGGCCATCTCGTCGATGCCGAGCTCTGCCTTCCAATCCAGGTCGCGGGCGGCCTTGGAGGCGTCCGAGTAGCAGGCGGCGATGTCGCCGGGCCTGCGGGGCTTGATCACGTAGGGGATGGGGCGGCCGGCGGCCCGCTCGTAGGCCTTGATGACCTCCAGCACGGAGTAGCCGTGGCCGGTGCCCAGGTTGTACACATGCACACCGGGCTCGGTGATGTGGTCTATGACGGCCACATGCCCCTTGGCCAGGTCCACCACATGGATGTAGTCGCGCACGCCGGTGCCGTCCGGGGTGTCATAGTCGTCCCCGAAGACCTGGACGGCATCCAGTTGGCCCAGGGCCACCTTGGCGATGTAGGGGGTCAGGTTGGCCGGGATCCCCTTGGGGTCCTCGCCCAGGAGGCCTGACTCGTGTGCGCCCACCGGGTTGAAGTAGCGCAGGATGACGATGGTCCAGGAGTCGTCGGCCACCTCGACGTCGCGCAGGATCTGCTCCTGGAAGAGCTTGGAGGTCCCGTAGGGGTTGGTGGTCCCGCCGGTCGGGGTCTCCTCGGTCAGTGGGAGCTCCTTGGGGGTTCCGTAGACGGTGGCCGAGGAGGAGAAGATCAGCTTCTTGACCTTGTGGGCCCTCATGGCCTTGAGGAGGACCAGGGTGCTGTTGAGGTTGTTGTCGTAGTATTCGATGGGCTTGGCCACGGATTCTCCCACGGCCTTGAGCCCGGCGAAGTGGATGACCCAGTCGATGGGGTTCTCGTCGAAGATCCGGTTCATCAGGGCCTCGTCCCGTACGTCGCCGTCGTAGCGCCTCAAGGTCCTGCCTGTTATCTTCTCCACCCTGTTCAGTGCTTCGGGGCGGGAATTGCCGTAGTTGTCGACCGTGACCACGTCGTAGCCCTTGTTCATCAGCTCGACATCGGTGTGGGTGCCGATGTAGCCGGCGCCCCCCGTGACCAGAATGGTAGTCATCTTTCCTCCTGTGATCGTGCTTCCCGTCTGCCCTGTCATGCCATGAGACGGGCTGGAATCAGCCCGTATGCCGGAAGCGGGGCCCGGGTTCCCAAGGGGCCCCTCCCTAAAGCCGCCCCCTGATTCCCCGGTCGGCAGGGCCGGGTGGTTCCTCAAACCAGGGTAGGGGCGGCCAAGTACATGGGCCCAGCGGCTCAGTCGGTCGGCTTGAAGCCCAGGGCTTCAAGGAAGGAGCGGGTGGACTCCTTGCGCTTGAATACGGCCGTGTTTTCGAGCATGCGCTCGCAGATGCCGCCCAATTCGTCTCTGATGGCCTCCTCCACCAGGGCGGGTTCCCGCCCTCCGGCCAGGCGGGCGGTCAGGTCCCCCCACTCCAGCGTGAAGTCCGATTCCTTCTGCGGGAGGGGGTCCCCTTGGATGAGGGCCTGCCTGATGTCAGCGAGCTGGCCGACCAGGCGGGCGGGAAGGATGAAGAGCCCCTGGGCCTCGATCAAGCCTATGGGTTCCTGCTTGATGGGGTAGTACTCGGGATGGATGTGGAAGATCCCGTCCGGGTAATCCGGGCTCACACCGTTGTTGCGGAAGATCAGGCTCATCTCATAGCCCCGTTCACTGGCGATCACCGTGGGCGACAGGGCCGATTGCTGGCCGTCCTCACCCCGGCAGATGATCCCCTGGTCCGGATCGTCGAAGGTGGCCCAACCCTGGCGGATTCGTTCGCTCAGGTCTACGATTTCCCGCCTGGAGTGGGAGACCACCCGTACGGCGGTTCCGGGCCAGTCAAGTATCTCGACCCTGGCTTCCGGGTGTCCTTCGGCCCTCATGGTCTGCCAGACACCGGCCCGGTGCATGGGCAGGATCTCACCTCCGCCCTGGTAGTGGTCGTGGGCCAGGACGGAGCCGCCGATGCGGGGAAGGGCCGCGTTGCACCCCAGGAAGTAGCCGGGGAAGCGGTCGACGAAGTCCAGGAGGTTGCTGAAGGTGGAACGGTCCACGTGCATGGGGGTGTGCTCCCGGTTCACGCAGATCCCGTGTTGGTTGAAATACCCATAGGGCGAGAACTGCCAAAACCAGCGCCGGCCGCCCAGGTCGACCGGGATGGTCCGCAGGGTGCGCTTGTCGCGCCCGGCGAACCCTTCGTTCTCGTGGCAGATAGTGCACTTGGGATAGCCGCCCGCCGTTCGGTTGCCGGCCGCCGCCCTGGTCATGTCCTTGAATTCCGGCTTGGCCATGTTGATGGTGATCACCAGGCCGTGGGAGGTGAACCGGGGATTCCTGTCCAGGGCCGCCTTCTTGATGTATGTGTCGTCGACGCAGTAGCCGTAGAACCAGTCCATGGCCGCCATGCCGCCCCGTTCCTTTTCGATCTGTGCGAAACGGTCCTGAATGGCCGAGGGTCTGAGGGTGAGAAGACCCATGACGGCATCTTCGCATTCCCCCCTCCTCCCGGCGTCAAGGAGACCGGCCTGCACGGCCAGGTCGCAGAATCCTGCGAGCAGGGTTTCGATATGTGCGCCCTGCCCCGGGCCGTCTTCATCCCCCTGTCCGGCGGGGTCCCCGGTCATGCCAGACCGCCCTGCGCCCTGCCCAGGGCCATGGCCGGGGCCGTCTGGGTAGGAGTCCAGGCCGAAGAGGGCGAAGATGCCGTTGCGGGCCCAGTCCTCATCCCTGGGGTCCAGATCCAGCCTGGTCCGCGCATGGTCCATCAGGCGGTCGATGGCCCGGTAGACGGCCCCCAGATCTTCGGCGGCGGTCAACGGTCCTCCCCCTGCACGATCCGGTCCACGATCCGGCCCATCCTTCCGTCGGCTGCCTCCATCTCCTGGACCAGCCTGATCTGCGTGCGGGTGCGCACAAGGTTATGCTCCGGATAGCTGGTGGCGAAGTAGGTGTCCCCCTCCAGATAGTCGGCCAGGAATCTCATTCCGCATTCCAGGGTCATCATCCTGGCGGAAAGGGGCATGAGGCTGGCCTCCTTCCCTGTCAGGGTGGGCCGGACGGCCCCGATGAACCCCTGGGCATAGGCACGGTAAAGGTCGATGTCGAAGTGGACCCGGTCCAGGTCTGGCTCGTCCTCAAGGGCCGTCGATGCACCGAAGCGGATGGAGTCGCCGAAGTCGAAGAGCATGGAACCGGGCATGACGGTATCCAGGTCGATGATGACCCTGGCCCTGCCGGTGTCGGCGTCCATGAGGATGTTGTTAAGCTTGGTGTCGTTGTGGGTGACCCGCAGGGGGAGGGACCCGTCGGCCAGACCTTCCATCAGGGTGCCGTACCTGCCTGCGCGGGCCATGTAGAAGTCGATTTCGCGGTGGCAGCCCCCCGCCCTTCCCGCCCTGTCCTCCTTGACGGCCCTGCGGAAGTCGCGGAAGCGTTTGGGGGTGTCGTGGAAGTGGGGGATTGTCTCGGTGAGCAGGGAGGCGTCGAAGGAGGCCAGGTGGTTCTGGAAGAGGCCGAAGGCTTCACCGGCATTGCGGAAGACCCCGGCATCGGGGACCGCATCGTAGGAGACGGTGTTCTCCACGAAGGAGTAGACGCGGTAGTCGCCGGAGGGGATGGTCTCGTAGAAGGCGCCGTCCTTGGTCCTGATGATGTCAAGGGTCTCCTGCCCCTGTGAGCGCAGGAAGCCGGTGACCAGCTCGACGTTGCGCATGAGTCGGGGTATGTCCGGGAAGATCTCGGAGTTCATCCTCTGCAGGATGTAGCGCCGTCTGCCGGTGGTGACCAGGTAGGTGAGGTTGATGTGCCCGCTGCCGTATGGTTCGATGGACCTGACATCCCCCTCAAGGAGGAAAAGGTCCGCCACCTCTCTCAAGGTGTCTTCGTCGACCGCCATGGATGCCTCTTTCCGCGTCGCTTTCCGATTCCGTCGGCCTTGCATGCCGTCCCTGCCCTCTGCCGGCCTTATGCCACCATTGTGGTCCGGGCCCCTCCCTGGCGGTGGGCGGACGCAGGCGACCCGGCCGGGACCGGTGCCATGGCAGGCTTCCTGCCGTTTGCGCCACTGCCCCCTGCTCCTTCACGAATCACCGCCACGCTGCTGTGCGGGTACCGGTCTCCAATATATCCGGGCCCGTGACGGACCGCCATCGTGACGGGCTGCCATCGTGACGGGCCGCAGTCAGGACACGGCCCCGGCCTCATGCACCGCATCCCCTGTCGGGTATGGCGGCCGCCATGTCGATTCCCTTGGCCTTGAGATTGATCAGGCATTCTCGGAGGTATCGGTCGTCATGTTCCGGGTAGATCGGTCTGGTGAGCGGTACGGGCACCGCTATCCCGTATGGTTCGCACCGTCCGCCCCTGTACAGGGGGTCATACCAGCGGGGGTCGGGGTGGTATCCCCGCCTCTTCATCTCGTCCATGACGACCAGGTGGAATTGATACAGCTTGTAAGGGGGGTGGCGGAACACATAATCGACGGTGGAGTGCCTGCGGCCCCACCCCAGTCCGCGCAGGGCGGCGATCTCCCTGTGCTGGCCGAGGAGCTGCCCGCGCGGGAGGAGGGGGATCAGATCCTGATGCCACAGGCGCATGATGAGGACACCTCCCGCCCTTCTGCTCGCGGTCCACGTATGGACCCCACCCTACGTCGTCGAAGGGGGCCCTGTTGGATTGCCGCAGGACGACATGCCCCGCAGCCGGGTGGTCGATGATTCCCGGTCACGGGGTCGGGCTTTGCCCCTATTCCTCGGTGTTCCCGTCCTCTACGCCAAGTCTGGTGAAGATGGCACGCCAGGAGTCCATGCTGGCCATGTCGTAGGAACGGTACTGATGGGAGAGGGTCTCCCAGTGTTTGAGGAGGGTGGAGGCCAGCCGCAGCCCCTCTTCCATGCCCTGGCGGAAGCGGCGCCTGTCCCTGCGGCACCAGGTCAGGCCGTTGCCGTCCGGGGTGGTCACCAGTGCGGAGCTGATGCCGGAGAAGGAGCTCCAGACCGTGCGGTCGGCCGGGATGGCCACCTCGGGCCGGGCATCCCTGGTGCCGTCGCGGCCGGGCAGGAGGAAGGAACCGACGGCCTTCACGCCTTCCAGGTTGTTGGCAGGTCCGGATGTGGGCCGCATCGAGGTGTCGAACTCGCGGGCGGGTTCGGGGAAGGCATCGGCCCGGGTGGCGGTGGCAGCGTCGTCGAATCCTTCTCTCGCCTTGCGGACCTGGGCCAGCTTGTCGGGCATGGACTCCACGATGTACCGCGGCCCCTTCATGATGTCCCTCAGGCCCATGTGCCTCAGGCACATGGCCGAATAGAAGAACTTCAACCCCACGTTCATGTCCCCGTAGAGCATCTGGAACAAATAACCCGGGCGGGGCTTGGGGTAATGGATCAGGGCCGAGATCCACCGGTTGCGCTGGAAGAAGTACTCCTCCCAGGTGCGGGCCGGGTCCTTGTCGTGCCAGGCCTGGTGCCAGACCGCCACACCGGGCAGGCAGACCGTGGGGAAGCCGTGTTCCGAGGCCCTCAGGGAAAACTCGGTGTCATCGAACTTGATGAAGAAGGGCATGGCCAGGCCGATGCTGCGCATGACGGCCGTTGGGATCAGACACATCCACCATCCGTTGAAATCGGTGTCGATCCTGCGATGGAGGCCGGGCGAGTCGCGCAGGGGGTTCAAGGCGAAGTCGTGGTTGTAGTCCAGCCCCTGGGAGGACCTCATCCAGGCGGTGTTGGGGTCCATCCTTTCGCCTTCGGTGTAGAGGACGGTGCGGTTGTCCAGGTGGAACATGCCGCCGCCGACGATGGTCGGCCTGACTGTGTAGTCGGCGAATTGCACCGCCCGCAGAATGGCTTCGGGCTCGCTGATGGCGTCATCGTCCAGGAGGAGGGTGTAGGCGCTCCTGGCGGCTTTCAGCGTCTCGTACATACCGCGGGAAAAGCCGCCGGAACCGCCGATGTTGGGTTGACGCAGGTAGGTCAGCTGGTCTCCCATCTCCCGGGACACCTGTGCGAAACCGGGCTGGTCGCGGACCAGGTCGGTCCCCTGGTCCACGCAGTAGACCGTGTCCAGACGGGCCCGAAGGGTGGGGTCGGCGCAGATGGTCTTGAGCTGGTCGAGGCAGTAACCGGCCCTGTTGAAGGTGGTGATGGCTATGGAGAGCGTGGTCTTCCCGGTGGCCTTGCGCTCGTCCTCCCGCACACTCCAGGCGGCATCGGATACGGTCAGGGGGCGGTCGGCGTCGGCCTCGGCGTCGAACCAGAAGTAACCACCGTCGAGCAGACCGGTCATTGGGATGGTCACGTCTACCGCGTCCACGCCGTCGGCGGAGCCCACCCTGATTCTTGTGACCGGCTTGTTGAGTCCGCGACCCGTCGACCTGAACAGTGTCACGAACCCCCTGCCCTCCGTCCTGGCCGTGAAACGGACCTCGCTGACCAGGGTCCACCGCTTCCAGTACGCGGCCGGGAAGGCGTTGAAGTAGGTGCAGGCGGAGATGTGCCTGCCGGGTTTGAGGGTGATGGAGGTGCGCGAGTCCACCGTGAAAAGGTCCACGCTGGATCCGGGGTGTTTGCGCACGCTCTCGTTGATCAGGCCCTCGAAGGTGGACTTGTTCATATGCCCGAAATGGAGCAGGCGCTTGTCGGTCCGACCGTCGATGACGGCGTCTGAGAGAACGGGGCGGGTCCACTCGATGGCGTACAGGGGCATGATCAGGTCCTGGTCCTGAATGGGGTAGACCACCCGGTTCACTTCCTGCCAGCCCTGGGGGTCGTCCGGTCGCTCTTGCTCGTTTTCGCTATGCATGGTCCCATTATATGGAAAGATCACGAAGTGGGCCGGGCATCAGGCCTCCTGGGTGGTTAGCCTGCGGGGCCGACGAGGGGGCGGACAGATTGTGAGGACCGGGTCATGACCTGGCAGGCCCGTCGGAGTAGCCTATAAGCCGTACGCATTTGGAATCGAAGGGGGAGGGCGCGAGAATGCAACTGCTCACCTGGTGGCAGGCCTTGCCGATGGCACTGGCGATCCTCTTGGCCCTCTATCTGCCCGGTGGGGTCCTGGTCCGTCTGACCGGCCGCCGCAGTCCAGCGGAACTCCTGGCCCTGGCCCCCCTGCCCTCCCTGGCCCTGGCCGGGGTGGACGGAATCATCTTCGCCCGGGTGGGACTGTCGTGGGGGTGGGTTTCCTACCTGGCCTCTGCTGCGATCATGGCCCTGATCATCGGCCTGGTCGGCTGGTCCCTTCCCCGGCTGCGGGGGACCGGGGTCGGGCGGAGGGGCGGAGCGGCCCTCCCCCCGGAGAACGGGAGGGCGGGTAGTCCCTCCCGCCCAGCAGGATCAGGCGGCGGGCTCCCTGCCGGGACCGGGGTCAAAATCCGGACCGGCCTGCCATCTCCGTCTGGCTGGCTGCCAGCCCTGACCGGGGTGCTGCTGGCTGCGGTGACCACGGTCATGGGACTGATCCATGCCGTTCCCTCCCCCGAGCAGGTGACGCAGAACTACGACACGGTCTTCCACTACAACGTGGTGGGTCGGATCCTGATGACGGGCCAGGCCACCTCCCTGCATGCCCTTCCTGGCATCCGCGATGTCTATCCGGTGGGTTTCCACGAGTTCGCCGCCCTGGGGGACCTGGCCTTCCCCTCCTTGCCCATAAGCGCGGCCGTCACTTGCACCTGGCTGGTCTTCGCCGCCCTGGTCTGGCCAATCTCCATGCTCTTCCTGGTCCGCCGCGCCGTCGGCGCCCGGCCCGCCACCGACCTCCTCGCCGGTGGCCTGTCGGCCTGCTGCGCCGGTTTCCCTTTCCTCCTCCTGGATTGGGGGACCCTTTATCCCATGTTTGCCGCCCAGGCCATCCTCCCGGTCTTCCTGGGACTCCTGTGGACCTGGTGCCGGAAGGACTGGCGCCGTCCCGACCGGGTCCTGCCCTCCCTGGCCTGGGTCATCCTGGCCTGTGTAGCCGTTTCCTTCGCCCACTTCCGGGTCCTGCTCACAGGTCTTCTCCTGGCGGCCCCCCTGGTCCTGGTCTGGCTGTTCCAGGCAGGGGCCGCACTGAGGCGGCGCAGCCGGAGGCTCTTCCATTGGGCCCTTGCGGGTCTGGCCGCCCTGATCCTGGCCGTCGGGGACATCGGGGGGCTCATCTTTGCGCGCATGTACCTGCGTCACAACACCCGGCCTATATCCGGGCACCTCAACGGCGGTTTCACAAGGCCGGCCGACTCCATGGCGGGGGCCATGGCCCGCTTCCTGACGGGACAGCCCATCGACTCCGCTTACAACCGTCTCCCCGTATTCTGGCCCCTGGCCGTCCTCCTCATGGTCTGCCTACTGGCCGTCCTCGCGGAGCACCGGGAGGAGGGACTGATCTTGGCGGCCTCCTTCCTTCTCCTGGGGTTCGTCTTCGTGGCATGTGACGGGACCCACGCCGACTGGGCCAAGGTGGTGACCGCCCTGTGGTACAAGGACCAACGCCGGCTTTTCGCCGCCTGGCCCATCGTCGCCATCCCCCTGATCTGCCGGGGACTGACCGTTCTGGTCCGGTGGGGGAGTGGACTCGCTGCAAGGGGGAGGGTCCCGGGGCCCGGGACCGTCACCTCCTCCACCTCCGCCCCCGCTGAAAAGCATGGGGGGAATCGGACCTGGCGGCCGGGCTCTTGGTTGGCCGTCCTGCTGGCCCTGGCCTTCGTCCTCGTATGCTCTTTCGCCAATCCGCAACTCGATGCCATGGAGGGGGCGGTAGGCCGGGCATATGCCTTCGCCGGCCCGGATGCCGACTCTCCCATGCTCTCGCGCGACGAGTACCTCCTGCTCAAACGTCTGGACCGGCACGTGGCCCCAGGCGATGAGGTCCTGGCCGATCCCTGGAACGGAAGCGCCTTCGTCATGGCCATGTCCCGCCGGGTCCCTTATTACGCCCATCTCAACACGGTATGGGACCAGGACCACCTCTACCTGGCGCGCACCTTCTCGCAGAGTCCAGACGACCCGCGTTCCTGCTCCATCCTCAAGGACAACAATGTCCGTTGGTACCTGGACATGCAGGGGCCCTACATGCGCGACGACCCCCAGCATGCCCCCTTCGCCGGCCTGCACCCAGTGCCCCGGGCCATGCAGGAGGTCGACCGGCAGGGCAGGGCCGTCCTCTACCGGATCACCTCCTGCGGGTTGTGAAGCGGCTGGGGTGACCCTGTCGATGGCCGTCCCGAGGGGGTGAGGACGGGATGGGGTGGTGATGCGGCCGAGTCCGGATCAGCGGGAAGGGACCAGGGTCACGCCGGCCTCTTCCATCTGGCGCCGGGCGGCCCTGCCGAGCTCCTCGCTGACGGGGACGGTCAGGTCTTCGAAGACGCGGACGGCATATCCCAGCCTCCTGGCATCCAGGGCGGTCTCTTTGACGCAGTGGGATTCGGCTATGCCGGCCAGATCCACCTGGTCCACCCCGACGGCCTTCAAGGCCTTGGCCAGGGTGGTGCCGTGCCCAAGGAGATATCCGACCTCCTGGCGGGTCTGGATGCGTCCGGAGTCGTCCTCGACCCCCTCGAAACCGGAATAGGCGGCCGCATACTGACCCTTCTTGAAGTGATGGCTGATGCCCAGCGCGGCTACCGCAGGGTGGAGGTCTGCCCCTGGGGTGCCGGCCACCCCATGACGCGGCCAGGTGTCCACAAAGTCCGGGTTCTGCGACCAGTGGCCTCCGGGTTGGATGTGCCAGTCCTGGGTGGTGGCCATGTAGGCGTAATCCCCCCGGTGGTCACCGACATATGAGGCGATGGCCCGGGCCACGGCGTTGCCGCCTTCCACGGCCAGTTCTCCACCCTCGCAGAAGGTGGGCTGGACATCGACGATGATCAGTGCTTTCGTCATTGCTGTCACTCTCCTTGGCGGCGGGCGGGGGCCGGTCTTGCGGGCATCATGTTCTCACGCGGGTCTGACCCGGGGCCTCTGCCGGGATGAAGGCGGCGCCGCCCTGGGCCAGGCGGTGGTCCGAGCGCCAGCGGATGGGGGAGGAGCCCAGCTCCCGTGCGAAAGCGGTCGAAAAGGTCCCCGGTTGGGGGTATCCCACCCGTCGCCCCACCTGACCGACATCCTCATTGGTCCGGCTGAGCAGGTGACAGGCCTCCTCCATGCGCCGGCGGCGGACATAGGCGGCGAAGGTGGTTCCGGTCCTGGCCCGGAAGGTCGAACACAGACGGGTCCTGCCCACGTAGCAGGCCCTGGCGACCCGGTCGAGGGAGAGGTCTCCTCCCAGGTGGTCGTCCACGTAGGCCTGGAGCTCTTCCACCAGGGCACGGTCCTGGTCGCAGACCGGCCGGTCCCTGTGGGGGTCGGGCCCCCGACTGCCCGTCGACCCTTTTCCTTCTGCGTTTCCGGCCAGCATGGACACCATCAGCCTGATTCGGGATTCCAGCATAAGCCCCTGTCCGGTGCCGCAGGAAGGCCCTGTCCAGCTGAGGGCCTCCAAGGTCGCGCTTGCGGCCTCCCTCTTCCAGGTGTCGAGGAAGACCTTGTCCAACCCGGAAAACTCACCTGGCCAGTCCCGGTCCAGGTCATCGAAGAAGGCGGGCAGGAGGTTGATGCTGGTGGACTGCCGGCGGCTGCCGCCCGGTATGAAGGTACGGGTCAGCCCGGCGGGTTGGATGCAGGAGTAGAGCCCCGCCTCCTGGCGGACCCGGTTGGGCGGCAGGCAGGTCGGCGGGGTGTCGTCGTCCGGTCCGGACAGCCAGGCGCAGGCGTAATCACAAGGGGACGTCTCCACGAATTCGGTGTCATGAAGGAAGGTGATGTCGTACCTGACGACCAGGCAGTCCGGCCCCACCCCACTGACCCATGCCCGCCCCCGGAAACCCGGACGGCCGGTCGGACCGGACCAGCCCCGGCCCTCCGGGCGCAGCCGGATGCCCAGCTGATCCATCTGGGGGTGGTACAGGGGACGCAGCCTCCTACCTATACCCTCCCCGTCATTGCCAGGCATGCCGCCTCCTTGGCCAATCACCGGGTATGAGGTCCCTCCTGCCCGGACTCAACGGTATGCGGGCGGCCGATGTCCGATTCTGCAGATTTTCGAATCCGTCCGTGTTCCTTCCGATTCCGTTCGCATCGCAGGGGCGGTATTCCCCCCGAAGTCCATCCAGTTTAAGTTCGTTGTGTCGTTCAAACAAGAGGAGGATGCCATGGGGGCAGCGAGGGAAGACCCCGGAAAAACTGCCGGGGAAGAGGGATTCCAGGGTATCCCCGCCACGGGTGCGGAGCCGGGTCCCGGCCGGGTGGATCAGGGCTCCGCCTCTCCGGTGGCCAGTGGCCGGGGGTCCATCTCCCGGCTGGTGGACTTCGCCGGCAGGCGCAAGCCCCTGGTCTATCTGGGCTGCGCCCTGTCGGCCCTGTCCATGTTGGTGGGGTTCGGCCCCTACCTCTGTGTCTGGCTGGTGGCCCGCGACCTTCTGGCCCATGCCCCCCATTGGGAGAGGTCCACGGGTGTGGCCGGGTATGGTTGGGCCGCACTGGGGACGGCCGTCCTGTCCATAATCCTCTACTTCACGGCCCTCATGTGCACCCATCTGGCTGCCTTTCGCTCCGCCTCCAATATGCGAAAGGAGACCACGGGCCATCTCCTGAAGCTCCCTCTGGGCTATTTCGACCGCCATGGGTCGGGCGAGCTGCGACGGATCATCGATGGCTGCGCCGGGGAGACCGAATCCCTGCTTGCCCACATGCTGCCCGATGCCGCAGGATCCCTCGCCCTCCTGGCGGGGATGGTCGTCATCTTCTTTGTCTTCGACTGGCGGCTTGGGCTGGCCTGCATGGTCCCGGTCCTGGTGGCCGTCATGTGCCTGGTGGCGATGAGCACCGGCCGGGGCAAAACCTTCATGAAGGACTATCAGGAAGCCCTCCTGCGCATGTCCGAGACCGGCACCGAGTACGTGCGGGGGATTCCGGTGGTCAAGGTCTTCCAACAGACCGTATACTCCTTCAAGGCCTTCCACGACGCCATCGAGGATTATGCCAGCAGGGCCCGTGAATACTCACTCCAGGCCTGCCGCCTCCCGCAGACCATCGAGCTCACCGCCCTCAACGGCCTGGTGGTCTTCCTTGTGCCTGCAGCCCTGATTCTGGCCCCCGGGCAGGCGGATTTCGCCCGTTTCCTGACCGACCTGGCTTTTTATGCCGTCTTTTCAGGCCTGATTCCCACTGCCATGACCCGTCTCCTGTTCATCGGCAGGGCTTTCGACGATGCCGATGACGCCCTGGGCAGGGTCAGGGGGATTCTGGATGCCAGTCCCCTTCCCGTGGCCGACCGGCCCAGGCGGGCCATGGGTTCGGGGGTCGATATGAAAGGGGTCTCTTTCACCTACAGGGGCTCGTCCCTGCCGGCCCTGCAAGGGGTCACCTTCCCGGTGCTGCCGGGCGAACTGGTGGCCTTGGTGGGCCCATCCGGAGGTGGCAAATCGACCGCTGCCGGCCTGGTGCCGCGTTTCCGGGATCCCCAGGAGGGCCGGGTGGCGGTGGGCGGGGAGGATATCCGCCTCCTGGACCCGCACGACCTCATGGACCGGGTGGCGTTCGTCTTCCAGGACAACCGTCTTTTCACCGCCACCCTGCTCGACAACGTCAGGGCGGCAAGGCCCGATGCCGACAGGCAGGAGGTCATGACGGCCCTGGATGCCGCACGCTGCGCCGACATCGTCGACAAGCTGCCCCAGGGCGTGGACACCATGCTGGGCGTAGGCGGGGCCTACCTGTCCGGCGGCGAGGTCCAACGTGTGGCCCTTGCCAGGGCCATGCTCAAGGATGCCCCCATCCTGGTCCTCGACGAGGCCACCGCCTTCGCCGACCCGGAGAACGAGGTGCTCATACAGCAGGCTCTCACCCGTTTGACGAGAGGCGGCGAGGGGGGTCGTCGCACGGTGCTCATGATCGCCCACCGGCTCTCCACGGTGACCGAGGCCGACCGGATCGTGGTCATGGACCATGGACGTGTAGCCGAGCAGGGCCGTCACTCGGAGCTCTTGGAGGCAGGGGGCCTGTATGCCAGGCTTTGGGAGGATTACCGCCAGGCGGTTGATTGGAAGGTGGCCAACTCCGGCGGGGTGGACGGCACCCGGCCCGGGCAGGGCGAAGACGGGGGACCCGCGGCCCCCCAGGGGAGGTAGGACTGCAATGTTCTCAGGCTTTCAAAAGAGATACGGTCTTTCGGACAGGGGACTGAGGAACACCCTGTTCGGAATCCTCTATACCGTGTTGACCAACCTGGTGGTCATGGCCGGGGTGGGCTCCCTCCTCCTTGTCATGAAGGGCTTCCTGGACCACCTGACCCAGGGCCGGCCCCTGCCCCGCCTCCTGCCCTACCTGGGCGGCCTCCTGGTCTTTGTCCTCCTTCTGTTCGCCACCACGTGGCTCCAATACACCTACACCTTCGGGGCGGTTTATGGGGAGACCACCTCCCAGCGCCTGGGCCTGGCCGAACGCCTGCGCAAGCTGCCCCTGTCCTTCTTCGGCCGTCGGGACCTGGCGGACTTGACCGACACCATGCTCAAGGACGTGGCCACCATGGAGCATGCCAACAGTCACGTATTGGCCGAGCTTTACGGGGCCGTCATCTCCTCCCTGCTGGTCTTCCTGGCCTTGCTGGGTTTCGATTGGCGACTGGACCTGGCCGCCTTCTGGAGTGTGCCCGCCGCATTCTGCCTGCTCTTCGCCGCCAGGGGACACGTCACCTCACTCAGCCGGGACACGAGGGCCGGGCAGATCAAGGTAAGCGACAGGATCCAGGAGACCTTGGACTGCGTCAGGGAAATCCGTGCCACCAACCAGGAGGATCGCTACCTGGAGGGCCTGTATGCCACCATAGACCAGGCTGAACGCACGACGGCCAGGGGAGAACTGATCAATGGTCTGGTGGTCAACTCGGCCATGATCGTCCTGCGCATGGGTCTGGCGACGACCCTTTTGACGGCGGCTGGTCTGATCGCCGGGGGACAGATCGATTTCATGACCATGTTCCTCTTCCTGCTCATGGTCTCTCGGATATACTCCCCCTTCGACCAGGCCATGACACTGGTCTCGGAGCTCTTCCTATCCCAGGCGGCCGCAGAACGCATAGGGGCCGTCATGGATGAACCGGCGGCCAGGGGCGTCGTCGCATTCGAACCCGCCGGCCATGACGTGGCCTTCGATCACGTGACCTTTTCCTATGGGCAGGGTCCCAAGGTCCTCGATGATGTGAGTTTCACGGCCAGACAGGGCCAGGTCACGGCTCTTGTGGGGCCGTCGGGATCAGGCAAATCCACCTGTGCCCGACTGGCAGCCCGTTTTTGGGACGTCTCCTCGGGGCGGGTCACTGTGGGAGGGGTCGATGTGAGCGGGGTGGATCCGGAGAGTCTCTTGAAGGAGTACGCCGTGGTCTTCCAGGAGGTCACACTTTTCAACGACACTGTCATGGGCAACATCCGCCTGGGGCGCAAGGGGGCCAGTGACAGCGAGGTCCTGGCGGCGGCGCGTGCCGCCAACTGTGACGGGTTCGTCGATCGCCTGCCCCAGGGGTATCGGACCATGATCGGGGAGAACGGCTCCAGGCTGTCCGGGGGCGAGCGGCAACGCATCTCAATAGCCCGGGCCCTGCTCAAGGACGCCCCCATCGTCCTGCTCGACGAGGCCACCGCCTGCCTGGATGTCGAGAACGAGACCGAGGTCCAGGGGGCCCTCTCCCGGCTGTTGGCGGACAAGACGGTAATCGTGATCGCCCACCGGATGAGGACGGTGGAGAAAGCTGACAAGGTGGTGGTCCTCAGAGAGGGACGGGTGGTCGAAGAGGGGGCTCCTGCCGACCTGCTTGCGGCAGGCGGCGAATTCGCCCGGATGGTCGGCCTTCAGCAGGAGAGTGCCGGCTGGACCTTGTGAATCTGGCCGTCGTTTCCTCCCCTCACCCCTTCATGGCCTGTCCGCAGTCCCGTAAGCGGGGTCGTCTCGACTTCGAGCGCTCGAACCCCCTAGGATCATGGGTGATGGACGGTTGTGCCTGCAGTGGTCCTGCGGGGATGGTGGGGATATGCAAGGCGCCCGATGGGAAGGGGATGCTGTGAAATACACGAGACTTGGTTCGTCGGATCTGACCGTATCGAGGATCTGCATGGGGTGTATGGGCTTCGGCGACTCCACTGCCGGCTTTCACCATTGGACATTGGGGGAGAAGGAATCACGCGCCGTCATGGAAAGGGGGCTGGAGAAAGGAATCAACTTTTTCGACACGGCCGCTGCCTATCAGGGCGGTTCCAGCGAGCGTTTCCTGGGGCGTTTCCTGGCCGACCACGCCAGACGTGAGGAAATGGTCGTGGCCACCAAATTCCTCCCCCGCACCGATGAGGAGGTCGAAGGCCGGGTCAGCGGACAGGAACATGTGCAGGCCATGTTGGAGAAGAGCCTGACCAACCTCGGCATGGAGTACGTCGACCTTTACATCTATCACATGTGGGACTACCGCACCCCCCTCTGGGAGGTCATGGACGGCCTGACCAGGGTGGTCCGTCAGGGCAAGGCCCGATACGTGGGAATCTCCAACTGCTATGCCTGGCAGTTGGCCAAGGCCAATGCCCTGGCCGGGGCGGAGGGCTTCGTTCCCTTCGTGTCGGTCCAGGGACATTACAACCTGATCTTCCGGGAGGAGGAACGGGAAATGGTCCCACTGTGCCGCCATGACGGGCTGGCCATGACGCCCTACAGTCCGCTGGCGGCCGGCCGCCTGTCCAGGAAGCCCGGCGTATCTTCCCGTCGCATGGAGGAAGACTCCTACGCGAAGACCAAGTACGGTGCCGGCCGTGAGGATGACGCGGAGATCATCGCCCGTCTGGGGCAGGTCGCCGATCGTCTCTCAGTCTCCATGACACGGGTTGCCCTGGCCTGGCTTCTGGGCAGGACGACGGCCCCGGTGGTCGGCGTCACCCGGGGCGACCAGGTCGACGATGCGGCCGCGGCCGTGGATCTGGACTTGGATCTGAAGGATGCCGCCTATCTGGAGGAGCCCTACGCCCCCCACCCCCTGGTCGGGGTCATGGCTGACAACAGGCCGGTGTGATCGCAGATGCGGGCCTGGTGCCCGCCCCGCCCGGCGGCCATCCCGATGGCGGGGGAGACGCGGGATCAGCGGTCGGCCACCTCGGAAGAGGGCTTGAGCTGCTCCTCTTTCTTATGGACACGGTTCTTGCTGATCCGGTAGTAAGCGTTGAAAAGCCCGATGGCCGTCATCACGATGACCATGACCAGGAGGATCCAGACATCCTCTTCGGCCCCGAAGGCCTCCAGCAGCTCATAGGAGGAGGCGATCATCTTCAGCCAGCCTGCCAGTGCCACGAAGTACCAGGCAGTGGCCTTGTCGATGAAGCTGATGGCCCTGTGCCGTTCGCTCTTGCTCTTGGTCGCTTCACGCAGTATGTGGTACCCCCTGGTCCGCTCCATCTGGATCTTGACGACAGGAATCAGCCACCACCAGGGTGACACCATCTTCCATTTACCGCTGATTTCGTCGAAGTTCACCAGGAGTTCCTGGTAGTCGTTCAATTCCATCAGACCCTGGTAGAGGGGGAAGGAAAAAAGCAGCCAATCACTGAGCAGCGAGACAAAGGCAATGAAATAGGACACCTTTTTCGACCTTCCATATGTTCAGTCGGGACGTGTGAAGTAATACTAGTCCGTCAGGACCTCGCCGGCACATGGATCCCGGTCTGCTTGGGCCGTACATGGGCATGCCGAGGTCCCGCCGGCTGAGGCGGTCCCCTGGAAACTTGACATGGATTGCGGGAGGGGTCCCGTGCCCTCTTCGGCTGGTTTTGATCCAATCGAAGACCGATGCGCCATCGCATCGTTGGGCAGGGGAGCATGCGTCGTCCGGAGGGACGGCCTGGTTTTGGGGCGGGTCGGACTCTGGCCTGCGGCAATGCGGACCTTTCCGGGCACTCATGGCCTGTGCCGCGCCCATCTCCGGGCGTCTGCGTCAGGGCTCACCCCGCCTTCCGGCGGAAGGCGGACTTGCATGTGGGGGCGGGTCGGATCGCGTCCGGCCCACGGGGGTCTTACCGGTCAACCGTGAGCTTGAGAAGCATCGTGTTGAAGGCGGCCTCGTCCCTGCCCAGGGCACCGAAGAAATCGGCATCGATCCCCTCGACCAGGGGGAGGGCGCGCTTCAGGATCGACCGGCCTGCATGGGTCATTGTGACGGTCTTGGCGCGCTGGTCGTCGGGGGCGGTCCGCCTGGTGACCAGCCCTCCCCGTTCCAAGTTGCGCAGGATGGTGGATACCGTCATCACATCGATGTCCGAGTTTCTGGCGATATCCACCTGGTTTATCTCATTGCCCTGCTGGGCCAGATACCCCAGGGAGGCAAGCACCACGTACTGGGGATGGGTCAGGCCGATCCCCTTCAGGGCGTCCTTGACCTGCTTGTGCCAGAGGTTGTAGACCCGGATGAAGGAAAGGCCGACGGAGCCCGAGGCGTTCTGGCCGTATTCGGACGGGAAATCACTCACGCGCAGATTTTATCAAAGCGAAGACCGAATCCGGCACGTCCGAAAAGATTCCTGCGGCCGCATGGGCGGTGTCTGGGGTGTCCACACCCCCGACGGGGACCAATTCCACGGAGTGCCTGATCAGCGTCCTGCCATCCCTCTCGGCAAGTTCGTGGGCGAAATAGACATCGCCGACATCCGGAACGGTCGACTTGTCGGTGAAGGACCGTCCCTCTTCCACCTTGACCAGGGTGTACGGCATGGGGGGCTGACCCGTCATGGTCATCCGTCCGGTGGTCCCGGTGGCGAAGGCGCCGTCCAGTTCGATGTCCTCCAGGTCGCTCTCCCACGCGAACCAACGCTTGACGTCGGCATAGTAGGGCCACAGCTGTTCCATGGAAAGGTCCGTGGTCATTTCATAGCTGAATTTCATATGTGCTCCTTTTTTATAAGTACACATATTATATATACACTTATAATATCTTGTCAAGCCGATCTCTACCCATCACGGAGGGCACAAGGCGGGGCTCAGCCGGAAGGAGGGCGGGACCCTGACGACTTCCGGCAGCGGACTACTCGGTGCCTCGTTCGAATTCGCGGATGGCAAAGGAGCTGATGGTGAGGCCGTCGATGATCTGGCCGCATTGAATCATCTCTCTGATCCGTCGTGATGTCACCCACTGGAGATTCGACAACTCCCAATCGGTCCCCCCGCTGCCGGCCTGCATGGGGATGGTGCCGGTTGCTCCCTCATCGGAGCCTGGTGGGGAAGGGAAGGTCAGCTCCATGACACGCACATCGTCCCTCATGACACCCGGATCGGCGTGGATGCGGTGAAGCTCGCACACCTGGGAGGGGTCGGCGGTCAGACCGGTTTCCTCCGCAAGCTCGCGGATGGCGGTTTGCACCGGCGATTCGCCGGGTTCACCCATGCCGCGGGGGAATTCCCACTGCCAGGTCCCTATGGCCACGCGCCAGTGCCTGGCCAGAAGGTAGAACTCCTGACGGTTCCCCTCCAGTACCGCCAGACAGACCGCACCGGGGCGCCCGTCCTTGACGGAGGCGACATGTATGGTCATGGGCTGACCGGTTGAACGCACGGTCACGTCTACCGCTGTCACGGTGAAATCAGCTCCGCCCCGTTCACGGAAAACCTGACGCGACGACAGGACTTGCAGGGGTGAGGGCTGTGGTGGCATCTGCGCATTCGGATCGATTGTCGCGCGGTCGTCCTTCATCATCTGACCTCCTGAATCATGTGCGTCATCATGACCTTACCGTTTCCCGAATACGATGGTTTGAGAGGTTGAGCGCTGGTCGCGCAGCCAATCCAGCATGGTCAGCATCTCCGGGAAAACCTCGATCAGCCAGCCGGCGAAGAGAATCAGGGCAATCGGAATCGGTCCGGACAGGATGACGTTGTCAAAGTAGACGGAGACCAGGGCGATGGCCAATGTGGCGAGGAACTGCTTCAATATCTTCATGTTCTCATGTTGCCGGTCGAACTGGTGGGCTGCCTGTTGGACACAATATGCAAGGTTCCGGATGTATTTCTTCTGCCTGCCGGCAGGGTCGCCAGGATTGCAGTCCCGCCATTGCCCGATGGCCGTCCTGGAGTCGTAACAGAATCCGACGAATCTTGGATTCGGCATCTCCGCCAGCAGCCGGGTTATGGTTCCGGAGAGGAAGAGGGAGGCCTCGGAGCCGTTGCCGCCCGCATAGCGTTCGTACGAATTCGGCTCCGTCTGCACAGCCATCAGATGACAGCCCAGGAAATCGGCCATGGCGGCACGGTATACGAATTGATACCAGTCTTTCAGGGTCCGCCGGTCGCATCCCATCGAATCATGACCCCCTTGACCTTCAACCGGCAGGGCGGATTCGTCGATAAGGGCAAAAGCCTGGGACCGTCTGTTCTCTCCCTTTATATTGTCCAGGGTCTTCAAGAAGGTGTCCGCTGCCGCCTCATCCTCCCCCCTGCCGCAACACCATTGCCGGAGTCGGTCGGAATTGGCCCGGCTTATGGGCAGGAAACTGTCATAGAAACTCTTGCCTTCGGAGTGATGCGGACGGTCTGCCTGTGATTCGTATTCGATGCGTCCCTGACGCTCCGCATCTATCCATTCCTGCCACCGCTGACCAAGGAATCTGAAACTGTCGTCCGCGCTTTTTCCCCCGCCTTGACCCGACCCGGTGAAGACGGCCCCATACAGGCGGGCGATCGTGTGCGCCACCGTATCATCCCGGCCTGCCTCGGCCTGTAGGGTCGCTTCGATCAAGGGCGCTGTCCGCTTGCTGTCTTCAGCGGTGATGGTCTTGTTCAGGACCTGATACTGCAGGGGGCGAAGGGCTCCGATATCCGGCTGATTGCCTTTTCGCCCCGTTTCAGGGTGGTCTTTGGAACGAGGATCGGTCGTGAAGTGGAGCAGACACTGCTCCAAGGTCCGATGCCGGCCCGACACGACGATTGCGGGGCAGTCGCGGTTGGTCTGTCCCAGAAGATCAAGGATCATGTCAGGACCCAGAGCCAGAAAGAAGATGCCGTCGAACAGTTCGGCTTCGGTCAGAAGAATCTTTGGTGAATAAAGGAAGGCCGTTCTGGCGATGCCTGCGAACCGTCGTACCAGGGCCGGATTGTCCCTCAGTGTTTTTTCACAGGAGCTGATGTGGCCGGGCTCCTTGAACCAGAAACCGGGTTCAACGGCCTGCGTGCAATTGCATTCTTTCCTGACCCGGTTCCAATCCTTCAACTGTTCTTCGGAGTCGAAGTTCGTCAGCATGATTGCATCCGAGCGTATGCCGTGATCCATGGTTTCATGGTAGGGCATCGGCGAAACAAGGCCTCTGACTCATCACCCGGCAGAGCGCTTCTAATGTCATCAAAAGGCACCGGACGGAAAGCCCGGAACCCGGCCGGAACCCGACGGAAACGTTGGGGAACCGCCGTTCCGGGCATAAGAAAAAGGCCCCGGACTTCCGTCCAGGACCCTTGCTGGCGGAGGATACGAGATTCGAACTCGTGAGGGCGTGAACCCAACACGCTTTCCAAGCGTGCGCCATAGACCACTAGGCGAATCCTCCACGTTACCCACGAACCTGCGCCATGGTGACCACACCGCCTGCTCAGGGCAACTCACAAATGTTAGCACAGGACCGGGATTGTCCGCGGCCGCCCTCGTGTCGCCAGCAATCCCGGGTCCCGCAACCGCTCAGGACCGGTTACGGCGGGTGGACCGCCAATGGGAGGACGGCCGCCTGCCAGTCCGGTCCGGGCCTACTCGACCTCCTCCAGGGGCAGGCCGAGGGCCTCGGCCACCCGCCGGCCGTACTCCTGGTCGGCCCTGTAGAACTGCCGGGTCTCGAGGACCTTGATCTCCCGGCTGTCCACCGTGCCCAGGGTCCCCCGGATGGTGTCGATCAGGCGGTCCCGCTCCTCGGGGCTCATCACCCGGTAGAGGCGGCCGGCGGCCGAATAGTAGTCCTGGTCGTAGGGGCGGGAGTACTCCGTCTGCCCCTGCACGGCATCCCCGTGCATCCGTGCATCGGGGACCTCGGCCGGTCCCCCCTTGCTGTTGGGTTCGTAGTTGACAGAGCCGTCCTGGCCCTGGGCCATGAACCCGTCACGCTCGTAGTTGTGCACCCCGTTGACCGGACGGTTGACGGGCAGCTGCTCGTAATTGGCCCCGAGACGGTAGCGCTCCGCGTCCTTGTAGCCGAAGAGGCGGCCCTGAAGGAGCTTGTCGGGCGAAGGTTCGATGCCCGGCACGAAGTTGGCGGGGGAGAAGGCCGCCTCCTCCACGTCGTCGAAGTAGTTGGTCGGGTTGGTGTCCAGGACGAACTCCCCGATTTCGATGCGGGGGTAGTCCTTCTTGGAGACCACCTTGGTCACGTCGAAGATGTCGTACTTGTAGTCCAGCCCCTCCTGATAGGGCAGGATCTGGACGCAGACCTTCCACTTGGGGCAGTCCCCCCTCTCGATGGCATCGTAAAGGTCGTGCAGGAGGTAGTCCGTGTCCTCGGAGGCGGCCTTGGCCGCCGTCTCGTTGGTCATGTTCTGCACCCCTTGCTCGCTGATGAAGTGGTATTTGACCCAGAACTGCTCGCCCTGGGCGTTCACCCACTTGAAGGTGTGGCTCCCGTAGCCGTTCATGGTCCGGTAACTGGCCGGGTTCCCACGGTCTCCCATCAGGTAGGTCACCTGGTGGACCGACTCCGGCGAGTGGGACCAGAAGTCCCATTGCATCTCCTGGCTGCGCAGGTGGGTGGCTGGGTCCCGCTTCTGGGAGTGGATGAAGTCCGGGAACTTGAGGGGGTCGTTGACGAAGAAGACGGGGGTGTTGTTGCCCACCACATCGTAGTTGCCCTCCTGGGTGTAGAACCGCAGGGCGAAGCCGCGGACGTCGCGCAGGGTGTCCGGGTAGCCGGCCTCGCCGGCCACCTGGGAGAAGCGCAGGAGGATCGGGGTCTTCTTCCCCTCCCCGTTGAAGAGGTCCGCCTTGGTGTAGGCCCCCATGTCCCTGGTCAGGGTGAAGGTCCCCTTGGCCCCGGCACCCTTGGCGTGGACCACGCGCTCGGGTATGCGCTCGCGGTTGAAATGGGCCAGTTTCTCCAGCAGCTGGTAGTCCTGCAAGAGGATCGGCCCCCTGGTGCCGGCCGTCTGGCTGTGGTTGTTGTCCGCCCAGGGTTGGCCCTCATTGGTCGTCAATCTGTCATTCATCATCTGTCTCCGTTCCCTGGCGCCGTCGCATCGTCGTCTTCGGCTGGTGGCGGGTGATGGGGCATGCCGTCGGAAAGGCGCAGATATGTCCCTCACCGGTTTTCCGCCCCGGCGCTGATCGGGTCGGCGGTCTGTGTGCCGCCGACTGCATCCAGACTATCCACGGGAAAGGCGGATTCGCGGTAATGAAGGGGGGTTCCGAGGCGGGGACGGACAGCACCTGATTTGAAGGACAGGGCAGGCTCCCCGGCCCGCCCTCATGCCGGTGCGGACGCCCGCCTCACAGGAGGGTCATGAGTTCACCGACATCCTGGATGACCAGCTGGGCGTTCAATCCGGTCAGGATGGCCACGACCAGCCAGGCGATGAAGGCCAGCCACCTGGGATTGGCGTACTTGCCCATGATCTTCTTTGATGAGGTGAACCAGACCAGAGGGATCATCGATATGGGCAGGGCCACGCAGAGGAAGACCTGGGAGTAGACCAGGAGGTTGTCCAAGGCCGATTCCCTCCCGCCGAAGGCTATGGTGCAGATGAGAACGGGGATGATTGATATGACCCGTGTCACAAGCCGACGCAGCCAGAGGGGGATCCTCATCCTGATGAAGCCCTCCATGACGATCTGACCGGTCAGGGTGCCGGTGATGGTCGAGTTCTGACCGGATGCCAGGAGGGCCACGGCGAAGAGGGTGGACAGGAGGCCCGAGGCCACGGGGCCGGCGATGGTCTTGTCGCCCAGGGCGTTGTAGAGGGCGGTGAAGGTATCCAGGCCCTCCCCGTGGCCGAAGAACATGGCGGCTCCCAGCACGAGGAGGAGGCAGTTGACGATGAAGGCCATGGTCAGCTGGATGTTGGAGTCCCAGGTGGCGAAGCGGACGGCGTTGGACACCTGGGAGTCGTCCGTGCGGTCGAAGTCGCGGGTCTGCACGATGGAGGAATGCAGGTAGAGGTTGTGGGGCATGACCGTGGCGCCCACAATGCCCAGGGCCATGGTCAGCTGGCCCTTGCCCAGTATCTCCCGCCTGGGTATGAAGCCCTCGATCATGGCCGGAAGGTCGGGCCTTGCCAGGACAACCTCATAGACGAAGACCGCCATGATGACCAGGATGAGTGTGGCGACGACGGCCTCGATGCGGCGGAACCCTATCCTGGTCAGCAGGAGGAGGATGAGGACATCAAGGACGGTCAGCGCCACCCCCCAGACCAGGGGGATGCCGAAGAGGAGCTTCAGGGCGATGGCCCCGCCGATCACCTCGGCTATGTCGGTGGCCATGACGGCCAGTTCCGTGCAGATCCACAGGACGAAACTGAGTTTGCGGCCGGTGTGCAGGCGGGTGGCCTGGGCCAGGTCCAGCCCGGTCACGATTCCGAGTTTGGCGGACATGTACTGGAGCATCATCGCGATCAGGCTGGAGATCAGGATGACGCTCATCAGCAGGTAGCCGTACTGGGCCCCTCCGCCAATGGAGGTGATCCAGTTGCCGGGGTCCATGTAGCCGACGGCCACCAGGGCTCCGGGACCGGAGAAGGCCAGGAGGTTGCGCCAGAAGCCGTCCTTTGACCTGGGCACGGCGACCGTGGCGTTTATCTCCTCCAGGGACTTCCCGTTGGCGGTCTGGAGGAGGGGGTGGCCTTCACGGTCCCCCTCGGTGGGGTTGGACCCTTTTGAAGCGCCATCCTGTTCAGATTCGTGCATGGTCATCGCCTTCCGGGCCGGACACCCCACTGCCCTGCCCCCTGTGGCGGGAGCGCGGCACTAGGCGTGGAATTATATTTTTCGACCCTTCGAAGTCTAATGGCGAAAGGGATACATTTCCACCACCATCCGTGTGATTCGTTTAACACCAGGGGAAGAATGAGGGACTATCGGCTCGTGCGGATAGACTGAAACCCATGGCAGTCGAGGATCTTTCACCGAGCGCCCAGGACTATCTCAAGGCGATATGGGACCTCCAGGAGTGGGAGTCCGACCCGGTCCTACCCAGCGCGGTGGCCGAGAAGACAGGGATGAGGCCCTCCACCGTGTCGGGGGCGCTGACCAGGCTGGTCGAGGCCGGCCTGGTGGCCCACAAACCTTATGGCGGGATAGCCCTCACGGAAGAAGGCCGGCGGTCAGCCGTCACCATGGTCCGCCGCCACCGTCTTCTGGAGACCTTTCTCGTGCGGGTCCTGGACTATGGCTGGGACGAGGTCCATGCCGAGGCCGATGCCCTCGAGCACTGCGTCTCCGACAAGATGATCGCAAGAATCGATGATATTCTGGGCCATCCCTCGGTCGACCCCCACGGCGACCTCATACCCGGTTCCGATGGTGCCCTGCCCGATCACAGACCCACCATCGCCCTCTCCCAGGCAGGGGAGGGAAGTCTTGTGAGGATCGAACGGGTCAGCGATGAGGATTCTGACATGCTCCGTTACCTGCAGGACAGGGGTGTTGTGCCGGGGGCATGTTTCCTTGTGGGCAGGGGGAGCCCCTATACGCAGACCCTGACCATAACGGCATATGAGGCGGGAAGACCCAGTCATGCGGTCCGTGGGGCCGTGCAGGGGGAGGGGCCGTCCCCCCGGGACGGGGAGGGCGGGGCCGGTGACGGGTCACCACGCCAGGTCCGGTCCCTGACACTGGGCGATTCGGCAGCGGAGCTGATCCGGGTCAGTCTGGTCGGCCCCATCGGTGAGGAATGACCATATATTGAATCGGTCAGCCCGGGAGGGGCATGGCCTGCTAGGATGGTCGCACTGAGCAGGAAGGCTGCAAGACCGGATATCCCCGGTCTTTGACGCCTCAGTGATTGTCGGACCTGGCCCAGGTCGGTCCGGAGTCTGCAGCCGTCATGTCCGCATGGGCGGCAGACGCAGGATGAAGCGAACGGGGTTTTATGACGAGGAATCACACGCGAGGCAGGAACCAGGTGGCAGGCCGGGCCATAGCCATGACCTGCGCATTGGCCATGGGCGCGTCACTGCTGGTCGCCCTGCCCCGGCAGGCCTGGGCGCGGGCCGATGGGGACCAGCCCCTCGCCTCCCGTGAGACCATGCCGGGTAACCCCGCCGTGGGGCTGCCAAGGCATATCGCCCCGACCATCGCCGACGACGACCAGCTGGTGGCCGATGGGTATGCCGCAGACGGTGATGGCAACCTGATTGACATCAAGACAGGTCAGACGGTTTCGGATCCCGCCCTTGTCGGCACCGCCACGAGCCAGCCCGACCCCCTGGCCAAGAGCCGGGGGCGGTCCTTCACTCCCGTGTCTGCGGGGGAGGTCCGCAGGGCCATGTCCGGGCGGCAGGGCGGCCCAGGGCTGACAAGAGGCCTGCCAGGCAATCAGCAGGGTGCCCATTGGGGGACTTACAAGGGGTTCAAGGCTTTCTTCCAGGGCGGCAAGTACAACGACACCGTCTTCGCGGTCCAGGCCAGGATGGTCATCGACGTATCCGAGTGGCAGGGGGTTGTCGACTGGGGAAAGGTCAAGGAGGCCGGCGTCGAGGGGGCGATCATCCGCCTCGGTTTCGCCTGGGGCAACAGGTTGGATTTACAGGCAAAACGGAACATCAAGGAATGCAGACGGCTGGGCATCCCCTTCGGAATCTACTGGTACTCATATGCGCGCAACGGCCGTGACGCACAAAAGGAAGCCGATGAGGCGGTAAGCCAGTTGAGCAGGAACGGCCTGGGCCCGGCCCAGCTCGCCTACCCCTTCTTCTACGATCTCGAACCCTTCCAATGGGCCGGCAACAGGCATCCCTCAAAGCCGAGCGAATACGAAACCATAGTCCGGACCTTTTTCAGCGGCATGCAAGCGGCCGGGTACCGCGATCTTTCCGTTTACTCCTACCCGGACTATCTGGGGAGCAATCTCAAGAGCCGGTACATACACGACAGGACCAGGTGGGTGGCCAGTTACGGTCCGACCCCCCTCTTCGATTTCAGGGACAACTACCGGGGCTGGCAGTACACGTCGACCGGGGTGATTCCCGGCATCTCGGGGAAAGACGGGGATGACACGCAGGTCGACCTCAGTGCATTCGGAAATGCCAGGCCGACAAATGTGGAAATCCTCGATCCTTCAGGCAAGTGGATGTGGATGGACGGGGATGGCAACCCGGCCCATGGTTTCATCGTCCTTCCCGATGGCCGCCGCGTCTACTATGCGGCTGACGGAGGCATGGTCCACGGGGAGGCCCTTATAGGCGGATACTGGTATTTCTTCGACCGTGTGGACGGGCATATGGCCCGGGATGAGGACGTCTTCCTGAGGGAGGGCCGCAAGTGGGTCCATTATGACCCCTCGGGTCACATGGTCTATGGGGAGCGTTGCCTGCGGGGCGGCTGGTACTGGTTCGACCCCGTCACCGGGGCCATGAGCCATGACTGGCAGTGGGTCCCGTCCAACGGGGGCAAGTGGGTGCACTATGACCGGGTGACCGGCAGGATGCAGTATGGCGAACAATGCATCAGAGGGTATTGGTACCTGCTGGAAAGGGTGACCGGTGCCCGGGCCACCGGCTGGAGGCACCTCGATTCGAACGGGGGCAAGACCGTTTACTACGACCGGCAGGGACGCATGCTCAAGGGCCGTCATGTGATCGACGGAAGGACTTATGAGTTCGACCTGATAACCGGCGCGCTCAAGTCCTGAGGCGCGTCAGCCCGTGACCGGACAACTTGGGTTCCTGATGTACAGTAGGGGTCATGAATAAGGAGGAGAGCGAGTCATCGTCTCAGTCGGCGCAACCGCCTCGACTGGCCCTTGTCATCCCTTGCTATAACGAAGAGGATGCACTCAAGCAGACCGCTGTCGTTTTGGAAGGCAAGGTGGAGGGTCTGAGGTCCGAGGGGCTCATCGCCGAGGACAGCATCATCATCTACGTCGACGACGGCTCGCACGATGCGACATGGCAGGAGATCGTGGCCCTGCATGGCAAGGACCCGACGACTTCCCACGGGATCAGGCTCGCCCACAACAAGGGCCATCAGAACGCCGTCTACGCAGGTTTGATGAAGGCGCTGTCCGTGGGGGTCGATGCCGCGGTATCCATGGACGCGGATCTTCAGGACGATCCGGACGCCATCGACGAGATGGTCAGCAGGTACCGGCAGGGTTGCGAAATCGTCTATGGGGTGCGTAACAACAGGCAGACGGACAGCGCCTTCAAGAGGGGTACCGCCCATTGCTTCTACCGTCTGATGAACTGGATGGGGACTGAAACCATCCCGGACCACGCGGACTTCCGCCTCATGGGGAAGCGGTCCCTGCAGGCCCTCTCCCGCTACCACGAGGTCAATCTCTTCCTCAGGGGGATCGTCCCTTCGCTGGGCTTCAAGACCTCCGAGGTCTTCTACAGGCGTTCCAAAAGAGTTGCGGGGAAGTCCAAGTACCCCTTGAAAAAGATGATTGCTCTTGCGGTCGATGGGTTGACCTCCTTCTCGGTCAAGCCCCTCAGCTTCATCACCGGTCTGGGTTGCCTCTTCACCGTGGTGGGCATCGTCATGCTCATATACACCTTGGTCTCCGTGGCGACCGGGCATGCGGTCGCCGGGTGGGGTTCGATCATGTGTTCCGTGTGGATTCTGGGCGGCGTCAACCTCATGGGCATGGGGGTGCTGGGTGAGTACATCGGAAGGATCTACATGGAGGTCAAAGGCCGGCCCCGCTATATCGTGGAGGAAGAGGTGTGAAGGCAGATCCCTCCAGCCAGGATGCGGGAGTATGATTTTCCTGTTTCCATGCTTGGGCGCCCCCAGTGCCCGGGCCTCAAGGAGGAAGGAACCTGATGCCTGAGGGCACTTCTGAGTCGTCATACGACTCCACCGGTCGTGCTGGAAGGGCAGTGGTCTCCCAAGAGCCTGACCCGCATGCGGGCGCCCCCGCAGGCCGGCCTGCCAGGATACGGCTCTGGGTGACCGCCTTCTGCGGGAGGGCGGTCCTGGCCATCCAGGTGGTGGTATTGGCCATCCTGGCCGGCATTTCCATCGTTTCAACCGTCCGTTGGACTCCGGCCGACCGCCATCCCCACGATCCGCTTCTGCACGAGACGGCGCCCCTGGACTGGCAGCTTCCATCATTGGCCTTCTTCTGCGGACTTCTGCTCTTCCCCCCCATCCTCGTCCTTGCCGGCCTCCTCATCTGCAAGATGCGCAGGCGGGGCCGGTTGTTCCTGCTGGTGTCCTTCCTCCTGGTGGCCCAGTGCGTCTGGATCATCTCCCTCAATGGCATCAGACCCTGGTATCCGGATTCGCTGATGGTGTCCAGAGGTGCACAGGCGTGGCTGGCAAGGGATTGGAAGAGCTTCTCTTTCGGATACTGCTCGGCGAAACAGCAGGCACAGTGCCTTGCCAAGGATCCGATGAGGAGGGGCAATCTCAACCAGTACCTCTCCTGGTACCCCTTCCAGAGCGGCTCCATGCTCTGGTTCCTCCTGATTTTCAGGATCTTCGGGAGCGGCAATTTCCTGGCGATTCAATTCGTGAACGCCGTCTGCATCTCCCTGGCCGCCCTTCTCATCTGCCTTCTGGCGGAACGGGCCGGTCTCGATGACAGGGGGACCGGCATCCTCGTCGTCCTCATGATCACCTGCCTCCCCATGGTCATGTACTCCTCCTTCGTCTATGCCAACGCCGGCGGCTTCCTGTTCGCCATCCTGGCCATGTACCTCCTGTCGACCGCCCTCTGCCTGCAGGGGAGCCGGTCCATCATCCTGGCCACGGCGGCCTTCCTGTCCGGCGGGGTGGCCGTGGTCGTCAAGAGCACCTTCAACATCCTCCTCATCGCCATCGTCCTGGCGGCTCTCATCGCGGGTATCCGGCTGCGCCGGTACCTGCTGGCCCTATGGTCCACGGTCTGTTTCGCCGCTGTCTGGAAGGCGGCATCCCTCCCGCTTGTCCTGCTGCAGAGGCTGAGCGGAGAAGACTTCGGCCGGGGTCTGCCTGCATCGTCATGGATAGCCATCGGCCTTGGGAGGTCCAAGTCCGGCATGCCCGGATGGTGGCATCCTGAGGCCCTCGACAATTACTTCACCACCGGGAACGACTATGAGGCCATGAACGACATGGCCAAGAGGGCGATTGCGGACAGGCTCGGGCAGTACCTGGGCGATCCGGGTCGGGGTCTGGGCTTTTTCAGCGGGAAGCTGATGAGCGAGTGGTCGGACCCAACCTTCCAGACAGGTTTCTACGCGGCACAGTTCGACCATGAATACCGTTTCGACAGCGGCCTGGCCTTCCACCTCCTGACCGATCCCATGCGGTCCTCGGTCCTTTCCTACGACGACGTGATGCAGAGCGTGATCTACCTCTTCGCACTGGTCGGTCTGGTGTCATGTCTGATGGGCAAACACGTCAGGGACGGAGGACGCGTCGGGGCGGTGCTCATGCTCTCCCTGGGTTTTCTGGGCGGCTTTGCCTGCTACATCTTCTGGGAGGCCAAGAGCGTGTATGCCCTCCCCTTCTACCTCCTCCTCCTTCCCTTCGCCGCGCAGGGCCTGTCGGCATCGGCGCGGAGGCTGTCCGGTCCGGCGGCCGGGTTCCGGGTCCTTCCGGGGCTTGCGGGCCATGCCAGACGGGCGAAGAGGGCGCCGAAACCCGTGTGGTAGTCTGGGAGACGTTTTTGTGCCCCAGCATGAGTCTTTAGGGAGGCTTTCAAGTATGTACGTTGAGCTTTCGCGGCCGATCCTGGATACGACGACATCCTCCTGCGCCAGGCCCTTCATGTATGTCAAGTCGCCGTCCTTCAGCGGAGTGACGGATGGCGACCTCCATCTGGCCCCCCGCACCTGGGCGGATTTCATGACCTATTTCGGGGCCTTTTCCCTGGGCAAGTGGCGGATGTACACGGGCAGGCCCGACCTGACCCCCATCCTCAGGTTCGAATCCAGCGCCCCCCTGAGAGTCTCCCTGACGGGGAACGTATCCCACAAGACCCAGAAGCGCCTCATCCTCACGACGGAAGAGCCCACCGGCAGGACGGATGACGGCTGGTATTCCTATGAAATCGCCTATCCGACGGACATCCCATACTCACTCGTGGCCTTCACCCTGGTATCCGGTGATGAACCCGTCGATGTGCGCCGGGTGGCCTATGGGGCCGAACTTCCGGAGGGGAGGGACGTCCGCATCGAAATCGTGACCACCACCTTCAAGAAGGAAAAACAGGTCACGGGGAACATCCGCTCCATACAGCAGGCCCTCCTCCACGACCCTCGCTGGCAGGACCATTTCCGCCTGACCGTGGTCGACAACGGCCGCAGTCTGGAGGAGTCCGTCACCCAGGGCGACGAACGCATCACCCTGATTCCCAACGGCAACGTGGGCGGCGCCGGGGGCTTCGCGGCCGGGATGATCCATGCCCTTGAGGGCGGGTGGGCCACCAACGTCCTCATGATGGACGACGATGTGACCGTCTGCCCGGAGGCCTTCAAGCGCACACTGACCCTCCTCTCCTACACCTGTGACGAATACAGGGAGGGAATAGTGGCCGGGGCCATGCTCTCCAACGGCAACTTCGAGGTCCAGCAGGAGGACATCGGCTCCATCCGCCCCAAGCGCAACCTGCTTCCCATCAAACCCCGCCTCTTCCTGGACAGGGTCTACGACATAACATTCAACGAGGAGATCCTCCCACGAGACGACCAGCCGGGAATGTACTCGGCCTGGTGGTATTCCTGCGTTCCGGTGGATCTGATCCGCGACATCGGTCTGCCCATCCCCCTCTTCTACCGGCGTGACGACGTGGAGTTCGGCACCCGCGCCCAGGAGCGGCACCGGGTCAGGTTCATGACCATGAACGGCATCTGCGTCTGGCATGATCCCTTCGACATGCGGTGGAATCCGACCGTCGAAGTCTATCTGGCCACAAGGAACATGCTCATCCAGGAGGCGTTCACCCCGGATGCGATGAACAGTTCCGCCGCCCTGGTGGCCCATATGCGCGAGACCCTTCTGGACGAGGGGCGCAGATTGAATTACAGTTCCATGGAACTGATCTGCGACGCCATCCAGGACTATCTGCGGGGACCCGACTACTACCGCCACCCGGTCGGCGAACGCCTCTTCAAGGCCGCCGGCAGGAAGGCGGAGAAGCTGGTGCCCCTGTCGCAGCTTCCCGGCATGCCATCGACCGTCAACATTTACGATGTCGAGCGCAATGCCAACGACCCGGAAATCGGTTACCGTTGGAAGATACATGACTGGGTCGCCGAATACGGACACCGTTTCACCTCCAAGATGTGGGGGGATGGGTTCGCGATCATTCCCAACGACGGCTGGTGCAAGCCCTGGCGGGTCCTCCACAAGGCCGGTACCGTCCTGGCTGTGGATCCCACCGGGACCAAGGGGGCCGTAAGGCACCTGGATGCCAGGCGGTTCAATGTCCTGGTCCGCAGATTCGACCAGCTGGCCGAGAGGCTGCTCAACGACAGGACGGTGGCGGCCTCCTACCGCAAGGCCCGTCCTTCGATGACCACCGAGGAATTCTGGAAGGGCTACCTCAAGGAGGCCCTGGAAGCATCCAAGTGAGAGGGGAAAGGCCTTTCTACCCGACCCGGTGAAGGCTCGTAAGTGAAGCGGTCGGGTGGAAGAGGCCCTGCCCCGCCACCCGCCTTCATCCCTCTTGCTAAGATTGGGGTTCGTGATGAACGTGATCAAACGGCTCACGGACCGCTACAGGTATTCCTGGGTGGTTCTCAAAAGCCTGGTAAAGACCGATTTCAAGCTCCGCTATCAGGGGTCGTTCCTGGGCGTGGCCTGGTCCGTCCTCAAGCCGCTCATGCTGTTCTGCGTCATGTACCTGGTCTTTGCCCGGTTCCTTCACATGACAGACGGGACGTCCATATACCCCGTCGTCCTCCTCCTGGGGATCAGCTCCTGGCAGTTCGTGAACGAGGCCATCACCGTCGGCCTGAGATCGGTGGTCGACAGGGGGGACCTCCTGCGCAAGATCCACTTCCCCAACTACATCGTGGTCGTATCGGCCACGGTTGGCTCCCTGATAAGCCTGGGAATCAACTTCGTGGTGGTCATCATATTCGCCATCATGAATCGGGCCCACTTCACCTGGCGGGTCCTCTTCCTGCCCATCAACGTGGCAGAGCTCTACCTGCTCACTCTCGGCATCACCCTGATCCTGGCGACCATGTACGTGTACTTCCGCGATGTGGCCCACATATGGGACGTGCTCCAGCAGGTGCTCTTTTACGCCACGCCCATCATCTACCCGTTGATGACCGTCCAACAGCTCAAGGGGAAGGTGCTGGGCCTTGACGGGGAGACCATAGCCAAGCTCATGCTCATGAACCCCATAGCGCAGACCATACAGGACATCAGGCACAACTTGATAGCCCCGGATTCCACCCCGACCGTCTGGAACCTGATCGGGAACCCCTTCCTGAGGCTGGTCCCCCTGGTCCTCAGCCTGGCCCTCTTCGTCCTTGGCGTTTACGTGTTCCGCAAGTTCAACCGCAAGTTCGCGGAGGTCATGTGATGGCGAACGATTCCGAAAAGCTGCCCGGCACACAGGCCCAAGGTCGCGATGACCGGGATGATACGGTCCTCAAGGTCGACCATGTCAGCAAGTACTTCAAGCTCCCCACCGAGCAGGCGACGGGTCTCAAGCAGGCCTTCATCAACTGGACCAAGGGGATCAAGGGCTACCGGAAGCAGCAGGTTCTGGACGACATCTCCTTCGAGGTGAAGAGGGGGGACTTCTTCGGCATCGTCGGCCGTAACGGATCCGGCAAGTCCACCCTGCTCAAGCTGATCTCCGGGATTTACTATCCCAACGGGGGAAGCATCCAGGTGAAGGGGAAGCTGGTCCCCTTCATCGAGCTGGGCGTCGGTTTCAACCCTGAGCTGACCGGCCGTGAGAACGTCTACCTGAACGGCTCCCTCCTGGGCTTCACCCGGGAGGAGGTGGATGCCATGTATGACGATATCGTCGAATTCGCCGAATTGGGCGACTTCATGGACCAGAAACTCAAGAACTATTCCAGCGGCATGCAGGTCAGGCTGGCCTTCTCCGTGGCCATCAAGGCCCAGGGTGACATCCTGGTCCTCGATGAGGTCCTGGCCGTGGGGGACGAGGCCTTCCAACGCAAGTGCAACGACTATTTCATGGCCGTCAAGAAGGACCCTTCCAAGACGGTCATCCTGGTCACCCACGATATGGAGTCCATCAAGAAGTACTGCGATCACGCCCTGCTCATCAAGGACGGCAAGATCGTCATCAGCGGTGACAAGGACGCCGTGGCAGAGCAGTACACCCTTGACAACTTCCATACCGACAAGAAGCCCGGCAAGGACGGGGTCTACGAGAACGGGCTGAGCGAACGCTGCCCCCTCCTGAAGACCATAGCCGTGTCCCCACAGGTGGTCAGCAGCGCCGATGAATTCAAGTTCGACGTGGAGTACCGGTTCGATGGGCCGGAGGACTTCTATCTCGCCATAGCCCTTCACGACATCCGGCGCGGGGGCATCACCTATGACACGGGCATGAAGGGATTCAAGCTGACTGAGTATGGCCACCACACGGTCCACTTCTCCATGCCGCTCAACCTCTTCAATGACGGGGAGTTCCGCCTGGTCACCTCCCTGCGCATACCCAACGCTGCCGACCCGAATGCCACCGACGCCCTGGCCGTGGCAATCGATTCCAATGCCTGTGAGTTCGCCGTCCGTGATCCGCGCAACAGCCAGTACGCCCTCCTCAGCGACAGGGCCATGACGATCAGGCAGATCTGAGGGGATGGCCCTCCCTCGATGAGGGGCGACAGGGGGACGAGGGCCGGGCGGACGTCCGGTCAGGAAGGGTAACCATGGCATATGAGCCACATAACCTCCTGGTGACGGGGGGAGTCGGTTTCATCGGCGTCAACTTCGTCCGTCAGGTCCTGGCGGAGCATCCCGAGACCCACGTGGTCATCCTGGACAGCCTGACCTATGCCGCAAACCCGGCCAGCTTGGCGGGATTGGACCGGGAACGGTTCGACCTGGTCCGCGGTGATGTCTGCGACCCCGACAGGGTCGCGTCAACGATCGAGGACTACCGGGTGGATTGCATCGTCCACTTCGCGGCAGAGTCGCACAATGACAATTCCATAGAAGCTCCTGACCCCTTCATCCGGACAAACATCTACGGGACCTACATAATGCTCCAGGCGGCCAGACGGTATGGCCTGCGCTTCCACCAGGTGTCCACGGACGAAGTTTACGGGGACCTGGACTACACCGACCCCGCCCGGTTCACCGAGGAGAGTCCCTACCGGCCATCCAGCCCTTATTCGGCATCCAAGGCCGCCGCGGACCAACTGGTGCGGGCCTGGTGGAGGACCTACGGCACACAGGTGACTATTTCCAACTGTTCCAACAACTATGGTCCTTATCAGCATGTGGAGAAGTTCATCCCCCGACAGATCACCAACATTCTCAGCGGTCGCCGTCCCCGCCTGTACGGGGAGGGTAAAGGTGTGCGCGACTGGATCCACGTCGATGACGATTGCAGGGCCATTTGGGATATCCTCACCAGGGGCCGTTCCGGGAGGACCTACCTGATAGGGGCGGACGGGGAGCATTCCGACCGGGAGGTCCTGGGAATGATACTGCAGATCATGGGCCGGCCGGCCCATGATTATGACCTGGTTCCCGACCGGCTCGGAGCCGATAGGAGATACGCCATCGACGCCTCCCGGATCAGGCGGGAGCTGGGCTGGAGGCCTCGGCATACGGACTTTGCCGCCGGACTGGAAGCCACCGTCGACTGGTACCGGACCCATCAGGATTGGTGGAGGCCAGGCAAGGAACGGACCGAGGAACGCTGCAGGGTGCAGGGGCACTGAGGGGGGCCTTGTGCGGGGGTGGCCTGTCCTCATGGGCGTGACGACCTCCTTTCCACCCAGCGGTCCCGGTCCTTACGGTGGACGGTGCGAAGGCGGGATTGCGCCGGCTGGGGAGCCGGCATGGCATGGTCGCCTGGCCGGTGTATCATGAAAAAGTTATTCATGTGACGTGTGCCCCATACCGGTGGCTCCGCCCCTGATGACGCGCTACACCCTCCTGTCGTGGAAGGTCCACGACCGACAATGTCCAAAGGAGGTGGGTGATGTCTGCGCACAAGTATGAGATGATGTTCATCGCCGATCCGGCGCTTGATGAGCGATCCCTGAAAAAACTGACCGATCAGTACCTTGAGGTGGTCACCAAGGAAGGCGGCTCTGTCGCCAACATCGACGTCTGGGGCCGCCGCAAGCTGGCCTATGAGATCGACGGGAACAATGAAGGCAACTACGTGGTCGTCGAGTACTCCTGCGAACCAGCAGTGAGCTCCGAGCTGGACCGTGTTCTCAACCTGAACGAGTCCATCATCAGGACCAAGATCCTTCGCAAGGACGTCAAGTAACCTGTGAGGGCCCGGGTGGCCTGAACCCCGCGGGGTCCACCGGGACCGGTCAAGCGGGTGCCGGACGGGGGTGTCCCCCCTCGGCGGCCTGCAAGTGGCGGGCCCGGACAGATCGTAGTCTTGTGGAAAGGTGTTGTTGACATGGCTGGAGATACGTACATCACCGTGGTGGGCAATCTCACCGCGGATCCGGAGATACGCACCACTGCGAACGGCGGAACGGTGGCCAACCTGACCATCGCCTCCACCCCCCGGCAGTACAACAGGAATTCCGGGCAGTGGGAAGACGGCGAGTCCCTCTTCATGCGCTGCTCGGCATGGGACTCCAACTACAATCCGATGGCCTCCAACATCCAGGCCAGCCTGACCAAGGGGATGAGGGTCATCGCCCAGGGGCGGCTGACCCAGCGTTCCTATCAGGATCGTGAGGGCAACAACCGCACGGTGATCGAGATGAGGTTGGATGAAATAGGTCCGGCCCTGTCCCGCAACACCGCCCAGGTCACCAGGAACTCCGGAGGCGGTTCGCCTGCCGGAGGCCATGGGGGCTTCGCGGGCTCCAACGGCGGCTACCAGGGCGGATCCACCTACCAGGGAGGCGGCAGTGCTGCTCCCGCGGGTCAGCCCCGCCAGCCCCAGCAGGCCCCGGCCCAGGATCCCTGGTCTTCAACAGGTTCCAATGACTCCTTCGGTACGTTCGGCTCCTCCACCGAGTTCGGTGGATCAGGGGACGAACCCGAGTTCTGACAGTCCACCCCGGGCGGAGGTCCGGGCAGGTATAGATTTCAAAAGTGCAATAAGGAGAACATATGTCACGCAAGAGGCCGCAACCGCCGGTCAAGCCCTTCAAGAAGAAGCCGAATCCTCTGAGGGCGGCCAAGATTCACACCATCGATTACAAGGATGTCGCCCTCCTCAGGAAGTTCATATCCGACAGGGGCAAGATCCGTTCCCGTCGGATCACGGGCGTCACCGTCCAGGAGCAGCGCGAGATCTCCAAGGCAATAAAGAACGCCCGCGAGATGGCCCTGCTGCCTTACTCGACGACCGGTCGCTGAGGGAGGAGTCCGACATGGCAAAGGAAACAAAGGTCATTCTCACATCCACTGTGGTCGATTTGGGCCACAAGGGTGATGTCGTCGCCGTCAAGCCGGGCTATGCCCGCAACTTCCTGATTCCCCAGGGCCTGGCCTTCGCCTGGTCCAAGGGGGCCGCATCGCAGATCGAGTCCCTCCAGAGGGCGCGCCGGGCCAAGTCCATGGCCACCCGCGACGATGCCATCGCCGCCAAGGGTGCCATCGACGGGCAGACGGTCGAAATCTCCGCAAAGGTGTCCGAGTCGGGCAAGCTCTTCGGCGGCATTTCCACCGAAGCCATCGCCCAGGCCCTTCGCCCCATGGCGGATGTGGATCCCAGGACGATTTCCGTGGAGACCATCAAGACGACGGGCGAGTTCCCGGCCACTGTGGCCCTCCATCCTGAAATCAGCGCCAGCTTCACCGTCAAGGTGACGGCGGACAAGTAGCCACGGTTCCGGCCCCGCCAGGGTCCTTTCACGGAGAGAGGCCCTGCGCGGGCCGGAATCCGGTTCTTGGACAAGGTGGCTCCCGGACCCGTGAAGGGTGCGGGCGCCACC
>NZ_JBANDZ010000002.1:227100-241625 GCF_037963085.1 Bifidobacterium favimelis
CCGCCGTTCCAGCCCCAGTCGGTGGTGGCGGTGTAGCGGATGTAGGTGCGGTCCTGGGGAATGCCCAGTTCGGACTCCAGCGTCCCCATGATGGACTTAGTCAACTGCTCCCAGGAGGACTTGGGCACATCGCTGCCGAAGACGTTGACCTCCACGTAGGCGGCTGGCTTACTGTCATCTCCGGCGAAGTAGATGGGCATGTCGGACTCGAAGGGGCACATGAGCCAGCCCTCGCTCTTGCCGGGCACGGCCGTGATGGCCTTGCCGTAGGCGGCTTTGATGCGTTCCCTCTGCTCCTGGGTGATATGGGTGCTCACATGTGTGTGGATGACTGGCATGGTGGCTTCCTTTCTTGCTGGCCGCGTCCGGGCCTGCCGACCCGCATCACGGCCGGGATGTCCTCCCCCGTCTCTTTGCCGGGCGGAGGTCCGCAGACCGACGCGGGGGTCCCTGCCTTCATCCTAGCCCGCAGTCCGTCGGCCTTCCCATCCACCCGCTTTCACCCTGGGCTTCACTTCCACCCGAAGGGGTGACGGTCAAGGGACCAGGCACCGAGACGGTGGGCGAAGGATCCGGTCTGGATCGGGGTTCCCGCCGCAGGGGCGTCCAGGAGCCATTTGCGGATGATGAAGTTCCACACCGCCACGACCAGGGTCGCCACGATCTTCGCGATGTTGGTGTAAAGCACGTAGCGGGCGTGCATGGTGTGGATGGCATCGGGGGGCAGAAGGGCCACGCCTCCCCAGAGGATGATCTCGTTGATTCCCAGTCCTATGGCCGCCGAGATGAAGAATATCGTGACCTCCATCCACCGGGCCATGTCGTCGCGGTGCTTGAAGACATACTTCATGCTGGCCAGGTAGTTGAAGACCAGGGAGATCAGGAAGGATACCGCCCCGGCCAAGACGCTGTTGACGTGGACGGTCACCAGTAGGTTGAGGATGCCGAAATCGATGACGGCGGCGATGACGCCGACCACACCGAATTTGGCTATCTGCTTTATGAGGTTCCGCACGGTACATCATTCAAACACAGTCGCCCGCCTTTGGAGCGGCTGCGCCCAGATGGTTCCAATTCCGACGCAAGTCGCCCCCTCTCCAGCCCCGTTGGCCATGTGGCAGGGTAGATTTGGTCAGACATGATCATCTGGGGCGGATGCCGGCGCATAAGGCGGCGGTCCGCCGATTGGAGGTGGGTCGTTGCCAGCCACGACCATACATTTCGTGCGTCACGGGGAGGTCTACAACCCCGGCCATGTAATCTACGAACGTCTGCCGGGCTATCACCTGTCCCATCGGGGGGAGCGGATGGTCCGGGCCACGGCCAGGTTCATAGCCGAAAACCCGGCCCTCAACACCCTGGAGGCGGTCTATTCCTCCCCCCTGGACAGGACCAGGGAGACGGCGGGCATCATCGTGGAGGCCCTCGACCGGGTCAGACGGGCCCGTGGCCAGAAACCGCTCACAGTACGGTATGACGACCGCCTCCTCGAGGCCGGCAATGAGTTCAGGGGCAGGAGGATCGGCCGGGGGAAGGGGGCCCTGTGGCATCCGGAAAACCTGAAGCTGGTCTCCGACCTTTTCCGCCCCAGCTGGGGGGAGTCGTACCGGGAGATAGCCGACCGGGTCGGGGACTTCGTCAGGGACCAGGTGGCCGGCCATCCCGACTCCCAGATCCTCGTGGTCACGCATGAGTCACCGATATGGACCTACCGTCACCTGCTGGAGACCGGCAGGCCCGAGCACAACATGCTTCTGAGGAAGACCGCTTTGGCTTCGATCACCTCCATCACCATCGACGACCGGGACGGTCAGGTGTTGGGCATCACATATGCCGACCCGGCCCTGCGCGTGTGACCCGGCCCCCATGGCATAGGATGGGCTGGAGATGGTGCGCCGCAGCGTGCCAGGTTCAGCCTAGCGAGGGAGCAGAAGATGAACTATGTCCTTGATCAGGGCGAGGTCGTCAGAATGGCCGCCAGGGTTTCAGTGGTCAAGGCGGCCCGGCAGGGTGCCGGTCTGGTGGGCCTCTGGCCCCTGGATGACGCCAAGCAGTTGGACAACGACGCCAAGTACGGGGAGACCCTCCAGGTCAGGATGACACGGTCCCTGGCCAGGGTCATGACGGATGAGGACGTGACCATACCCGATGCAGAATTCGTCTATGAGGGCGCGCAGGACATCCCCGGACGCCCCCAGTCCCTGGTCGATGCCCTGCTGGCCGCCAACGAGGCTTACGAGGGCATGTCCGGCTTCGGCGAGAGCGGGGATGCCGACCTGGTGACCCATGCCGCCACCGCCTTGGGCACCGTCTGGTCCCAGGAAGAGGCCGGGGCGGCCCGTTTGGTGCTGGCCCAGGTGGACAGGGCCCTCTGCCCCCAAGGTCCGCTGGAACCGACATCCGACCCATCCGTCTTCGCCACCCGCCTGGCTTCGATCTGTACGGCGTTTGCGGCCCTGATGAAGGCAGTGGGCTGTGGCCGGGAGCATGTCGAGGCGGTTCTGCCGCTGGTCCTGGTTCTCAACGGTCTGTGTGAGAGGTCGGGTCTTCCGCCACTCTTCATGACCGACGAGCAGATTGTCGGATTGGCCGGCCTTGCCGATGGGGGAGGGAAGTCCTCCGATTCCCAGGCTGATGCCCTGGCCGATTACATATGCCCCCTGGCAGGTCAGGAGTGGGACCGTCACCGGCAGGACATCCTCTGGGATCCGGAGGAGGCCAAGAGGAAGGCCAAGGAGGATGACGAGCGCAAGAGCCGCGAGGCCCTGAACGCCAAATTCGCCCATGTCCCCGAAGACCCCGACAAACCGCCGGTCGAGCTGTGACATCCGGAGGCTGGAATCATGCCGGTGCATGAGGAGGGCTTGTAGGTTATTCTTGAATTGTCCAGGACAGTGGACGGGTCCGTTGTCCATACTCGCCGGCATGGCGGTGAAGGGTGCGATGCGAAGGGCAGTACGAGAAAAGAGGGAACAGCCTATGAGTGACTCACAGGATGGTCGGGGGCCTGTCGGCAACCAGCCTCCAACCCCGGAGGGCCGACCCGCTTTGCCACCGCAGTATCCGCAATATCCGCAGGAACCGCCTTTCCCTCAGGGCGATCAGGGTCAGGGGGTCCCGGGCGGACCCGTGGGCGACGGCGACCGGCAGGGCCAGACGAATCAGACGTATGGGCAACCGTATGGTGGACAAGGCCAGCCCTACGGCCAGCCCGGCCAGCCCTACGGGCCGGAACAGCCCTACGGGCCCGGCCAGCCCTATGCCCAGGGACCGGCGTACGGCCAACCCTATGCACAGGGTGCGCCCGGCTACGGCCAGCCCTCATACGGGGACCAACCGTACGGCCAGCCCGGTCAGGGACCGCAAATCCCCCAGGGAGCCCCGCAGATGCCGGCATATGGCGGTCAAGGGCCATACGGCGGCTACGGAGCCGCCTATCCTGCCGGTTGGGAACCACCGATCTGGGCACCCTGGTACGGCATATCCTTCCTGCAAACCTCCAAACGCTTCTTCACCAAGTTCTGCGTCTTCAACGGGCGGGCCTCCCGGGGGGAGTTCTGGTGGAGCGTCCTCCTCTTCGTTTTTCTGAACATGTTCCTCGGCCTGATCGATTCGATCCTGCCGGACTCACTGTCCGCATTGGTCGGAATCATCGAGTTGGTGCTTCTTGTGCCCCTGGTGGCCGTCTTCGTGCGCCGTCTGCACGACGCCAACCTCTCGGGCTGGTGGGCCTTGCTCACACACGGGTGCCTGGTTCTCGGCCTGATCCTCTTCGTGCAGGGGGATGGCATGAGTTACGCGAACGATCCCTATGCACTCCCGTCGACCATGGCATCAACGGGATCGATCCTGTGCCTGGTCTGGCTTGTCTCCACACTGGTCTTGTCGTTCCAGTCGAGCAATCCGAACGGATCACGTTTCGACAGGCCGGTCTGACAGGGACATGCGGCATGTGCGGCCACATCCGGTCGAGCCGGGTGTGGCCTCGTTCCGTTTTCCCTCTTTCTGGCCTCAAACCGAAAAGGGAGGGGCCGTTCCGGCACCATGTCCTGCCCCTCACCCCCGGGCTCAGCTACCCTCTTCCGCTCTGAAATCGGCCTGTGAGACCCCGCCTGATAAGACGTGCTCGACCAGGGACACCAGGGCCAGGAGAAGGGCCGTCATGACCACGATGACCAGGGTGGCGGAGAAGATCAGGGGGGTGCGGAAGGAGTTGAAGGCGGTCTGCAGCCAGATGCCCAGCCCGTTGCGGGCACCCAGATATTCCGAGGTGGCCGCCGTGGCGAATACGTAGGCCGCGCTGATCCTGAGACCGCCGAAGATATGCCCGGCCGCGATCCGGAGCTTGACGTGCCACAGGGTCCAGGCAGGGGTGGCCCCGCAGGTCAGGGCGACATCCTCATAAAACCGCGGCACCGCCGCCAGCCCCCGGCATGTCTGGACCACGATGGGGAAGAGGGCGAAGACGGCAACGATGACCACCTTGCCCAGGGGTTCGAACCCGAACCAGATGACGAAGAGGGGGGCCACGGTGATCAGAGGGATCATCTGGGCGGCGGCGATCAGGGGATAAACCGCATCATGCAAGGTCTTCCACCGGTAGAGGGCGACACCAATGGGGATGCCGGCGGCGGCGGCGAGCAGGAACCCGCCAGTCCCCTCCCAGGCGGTGATCGCGGAGGCGGGGAGGAGGTCCTGCCGGTACTCCCAGGTCGCCCGGATGATCTGGCTGGGGGAGGCCAGGACCTGCTCGGATATGCCCCCCAGCCGGACGGCGGCCTCCCAGACGGCAAGGAGGACCAGGACGGTGGCGGCCGGCGCCAGCCAGCGCCCGCCCCGTCCTCCTGCCGGCGCATCGGCAGCCGGATCGGCCCTAAGACCTGTCATCGTCTTCATTCTCCCCTTTCCATGTCCCATGATTGAATCCGCTGGCAGGGCCGTCAGCGCACGTACCTGTCGGTCCACATCCTGCCGGCCTGGGGGGCCTTGTCCCTCTCACCCTTCTTGGCGTCCTTGTAGGTGCCGGCCTTGTATTGGAAGTCGAGATAGTCCTGGGCGTCCTTGAGGTCCAGCAGTCCGGTGACTTTTGTCCCGCCCTTGTCCCTGGTCCAATATCCTTCCCGGGCGATGCTCTCCATGGACCTGCGGGCCAGCTCCGGGTCGATGGCCGACCCCTTGGTCTCCTCCACAAGGATCCGGGCCGCCTGGTCCGGCTGGCGCAGGGCTTGGTTGTATCCCTTCAGGCAGGCTTGTACAAAGGCCCTCAGGGTCTGCCGGTGGGAGTCGTCGTCCAGCCAGGACCTCCTGACCACGAAGCCCAGCTGGTCGGGGTTGCCCGGCACCCCCCAGTCGCTCTGGGTGAAGCAGTGGAGGGCAGGCCCTTTCAGCTCGCTCTCGACCCCCTCCCAATTGACGTAGAAGCCTGCGAAATCACCCCGGCCGCTGGTCAGTGTGGCAAAGGTGTTGGTCCCGCTGGTGGCCTTGGAAAATTCCCCCCTGCCCCCGGCGTATCTGATCATCTGCCTGACCACAGCGGTCTGTTCTGCCGAGCCGAAGGTGACGAAGGTCTTCCCGTCGAAATCCTTCGGGGTCTTGATGTCGGTGCGTGAGGCCAGCGAGCACCAGCGGGCGACGGAGCGCTGGCCCAGGTTGAAGACCTGCACCAGGTCGGCCCCCTGTGAGTCGAAGGTGGCCAGGTTGCTGAGTTTGGAGAAGCCGACCTCAGCCACACCGTTCTGCACGGAGACCTCCGCCCCCGCTTGGGCCGTGGGCAGGATCTTTACCGAGATGCCCGCCTGGTCGAAGTACCCCAGGTGGCGGGCCACGTAGATGCCAACGTGATTGGTGTTGGGGGTCCAATCCAACATGAAGGAGATCTCGTGCGCCGCCGCCCGGTCCCCGGAGGGGTGTGGACCTGCCCCTGCGCATGCGGTCAGGCCGGCCCCCAGGGCCAGCATGCAGGCCACGGCCGTCAGCTTCCTGCATATGCGCCTGCCGGTCCGGATCTGCCCTCTTCCCCTGCGGAGAATGATCGGCCTTGGAACGTCGGGCTTGTTCATCTGTCACCTTGCCTTCCGCGCGTCTGCGCGAATCAACCGGGCCGATGTCCGCAGCGGGAAGGTGAGGAGCCCGCGCGACGTTCGTACCCGCCGGGGCCCGTCCCCCGACGGTACGGGGCACCCGATCAACTCTTGTGAACGTTGGCACGGCTGCTGCCACCAACCGCGCGAACACGGCCCAAGTATAAACCATCCCCGGAAGGGGCGCAGAGCCGTCCCGGTCGACGGCATATACTGATGGGGTTGATCGTTCCGGCCGTCATGGACGATGGGCCGAGGCCACAGGCAGCGGCGAACAGTGCGGCGGACCGGGCCGAAAGGCGGGGGTCTTCGTCGATGGCCGCCGCCGAGGAGGAGCCGTGCAAAAGGAAGGCAGGCAGATGTCGGTCGTCACCATCCACGATGTGGCCCGTCGGACGGGGCTTTCGATTTCGACCGTCTCCCAGGCCCTGAACGGGAAGGGGCGCATCTCCGAAAAGACCAGGGCCCTGGTCCGCAAGATGGCCGACGAGCTGGGCTACATCCCCGACAGCCGGGCCAGGTCCATGCGTGTGTCCAGGTCCAAGGCCATAGGTCTCCTGGTGCCGGACGTGCGCAACGGCTACTTCTCCGAGTTGGTCTACGCGGTTCAGGACGAGCTCTACATCAACGGCTATGCCACCCTGATCGGCGTCTCCCTGGACGACACCAAGCGTCAGGACGATTTTTTCCGCACCATCCTTGCCAGGCACATCGACGGCGCCATCGTCGTCCCCAGGAACGCCACCTCGCCGATCCTGCGCGTCGTGCTTGACCGGGGCCTGCCTGTCGTGTTCGTCGACAGGCGTGACGAGGGGGCGCCCCAGATCCCTCTGGTCGATTCAGATCCCGAACCCGGGCTTGAGCAGGCCCTGCAATCCCTGGCGGAACACGGCCACAGGAAGGTGGCCTACATACCAGGCCCCGATATCCATCCCCCCGTATTCCAAGAACGTCAGGCGGCCTTCACAGCCCTGTCGGACAGGAGGAGGGACATACAGGGGATCGTCGTCCGTGACTACGGGGACAGGGTGGATGATTGCCGCAGGATCATGCGGTCCCTGGTCGATCAGGGTGTCACCGCCTTCATCTTCGGGTACTCGGGCGATGCCATCCGGGCCATAGCCATCGTCAACGAGGACTCCTGGGCCTTCCGCGACAAGGTGGCCCTGGTCTCCTTCGACGACCTGGACCTCTTCCGCCTGGTGACCCCCCAGGTCTCGGTCATCTCCCAGCAGGTGGACCGGATGGGGCGTCTTGGGGTCGGGGTCCTTCTCGACCTGGTGGAGGCGGGTGGTGCCGAAGGGGGTCGTGGCGTCGCCGTCCGTCCGGGTGAATGCAGGAGGATGGACACGGTGTTCACGCCACGCGGCCTCCTGTCCTGACCGGATCCGAAGGGGGATCGCAGGACGGGCCGTCAGGGTCCCGGCCAAAGACGGAAACGAAGGACGAAGACGCAAGCAAGGAAAATGAAGGGAGCAGCCATGAAACTGCAACATCTGGGCACAGCGGCCGCGGAGCGGATTCCGGGCATCTTCTGCATGTGCGACCTGTGCAAGGAGGCCAGGAGGGTCAAGGGGAAGGAGATCAGGACACAGTCCCAGGCCCTCGTCGACGATGCCATCCTCCTCGATTTCCCTGGTGACACCTATTTCCATTATATCCGTGACGACTTCGACCTGCCCTCCGTCACCCGGCTTTTCGTGACCCACTGGCACTCGGACCACTTCTACGGGGAAGATCTGGCCTACCGCATGGCCGCCTACGCGGACGACAACCCCCTCCACATGGACGTCTACGGATCCGAAACCGTCCGCGGCTTTTACGACCGGGCCTTCTTCCTGGAGCAGCAATACGACCACTCCAGGCTCGACTACCACATCATGCACCCGGGCGAGAGTGTCACATTCGGGCCGGTGGGGGGCAAGAACTACCGTGCCTACGCCTTTGAAGCCAAGCACGGCCACAACTTCGGCGACTGCCTCTTCTACGGCCTGAGCGACGGCCGGTCGTCCCTCCTGTACGCCCATGACACCGCCTACTTCCCGGAGTCCACCTGGCGGACCTTGCAGGAGGCCGGACTGACATATGACTATGTCTCCTTGGATTGCACACATGCCCTGTGCGAGGGCTCCTCAAGCGTCCATATGAACTTCGCCGACAACCTCAGGGTCCGTGACCGCATGGTCAGCCTCGGCCTCGCCCGACAGGACACGATCTTCGTCTGCAACCACTTCTCCCACCGGGGAATGGCCACCTATGCCCGCATGCAGGAGGCCGCGGCGAAGGAGGGGTTCATCTCCTCCTACGACGGGATGTCCACCGACTTCTGACCTGTCGGCCGCCTCCTGCCTGACTGTTCCCCCTCCACGCGGGCAGGGCGGGAGCCCGTGCGCACGACGGCCACCCCACGACATTCCGACGGCAGGTGCAGGCAGGCAGCCTCGGCGTGTCAAGGAGGGGGCAGGACGTTTCCCCCGGCCTGGTGCGGTTTGTTCCCCCTGCCGTCGGAGCCGGTTGTGTGGTCTATGTCACATTTCATCGGTGTTCACTATATGTAGTGATGGAATTTTCGGAAACCCCTAGATGTTGTGTATCTCTGTGCTAGAGTGGTACCGAAAGCAGGAACGACATGGATGTAATTCCAGGTCTGTTCCGGCTGTTTCCAGCAGGCCGGGTCCATCGACGAGGGTGGGTCGGCAGGCTGACGTGGATGCGATTTGATAGGAGTTGCGATGGATACGCAGGTGATGGCAAGCCGGGTGCAGGGTGTCGGGCAGACACCCAAGCGAGACTCTCTCGATGGGATCATGGTCGAGAAGAGGGACGGCCGGATTGTCGACTTCGACCCTGTGAACATCATGAATGCCATCGAGGCCGCCTTCGTCGACGTCAAGACCGAGGTGGGGCCGGAGGAAAAGCAGGAAATCCGAACCATGACCCAGACGGTCCAGTCGGAGATCCGCGACAGGTACACCAACCCGGTCAAGATCGAAGACATCCAGACCCTGGTCGAGCATGCCCTGGTCAATGCCCACCGCTATGAGACGGCCCGGGCCTACACCTCCTACCGTCTGGACCGCGACATCCAGAGGGCCAAGGCCACCGATGTCAACGAGGCCGTCCACCGCCTGACCAGCAAGGACGAGACCCTGGTCAGGGAGAACGCCAACAAGGACGCCAACGTCTACGCCACCCAACGTGACCTCCTGGCGGGCGCCGTCTCCAAGGCATCGGCCTTCAGCATGCTCCCCAAAGACGTGTCCAACGCCCACATGAAGGGCGACATCCACTTCCACGATGCCGACTACTCGCCTTTCACGGCCGAGACCAATTGCTCCCTGCCCAATTTCGGCGACATGTTGGAGCATGGCTTCGAGCTGGGCAACGCCATGATGGATTCGCCCAAGTCCATCGGCACGGCCGCCACCCAGATCACCCAGATCATCAAGGACATCGCCGGCTCCCAGTACGGTGGCCAGACCGTCAACCGTGCCGATGAACTCCTGGAGAAGTACGCCCGTTTGGACTACAAGAAGAACTACGCGATGGCCGAGGCCGTCCTGCCGGACGAGGAGCCCGTCGACGTGGCCAGGGACGTGGTCCGGGGGCTCAAGGCCCGCGAGGCCGGCTGGCTCCACCTGGACGACCGCGCTCCCATCGGGGAGGATTCCCCCTTCGATCTGGACGCACCGGATATGGTCCGGCTCCGTCAGGTCTATGCCAAGATCCTGACCAGGAAGAACATCTACGACGCCATGCAGACCATGGAGTACCAGATCAACTCCAACCGCGTCTCCAACGGACAGACCCCCTTCGTCACCGTGGGCTTCGGCCTGGGCACCTCCTGGTTTTCCAGGGAGATCCAGCGGGCCATCTTCCTGATCCGCATCCGTGGTCTGGGGAAGGACCGCCACACGGCCATCTTCCCCAAGCTGGTCTTCACCATCAAGCATGGGTTGAACGCGGATGAGGGCGACCCCAACTACGACATGAAGCAGCTGGCCCTGGAGTGCTCCACCAAGCGGATGTATCCCGATGTGGTCTTCTATGAAAACCTGGTCAAGATCACAGGATCCTTCAAGGCCCCCATGGGCTGCCGGTCCTTCCTCCAGGCCTGGACCAACCCGGAGACCGGTGAGGATGAAGAGGACGGACGCATGAACCTGGGCGTCGTCACCGTCAACATTCCCCGCATCGCCCTGGAATCACGCGGTGACAAGGACCGGTTCTGGAAGATCTTCGACCAGCGCATGGAGGTGGCCCACCACGCCCTCCAGTTCCGCATCATGCGCTGCAAGCAGGCGACCCCCATCAACGCACCCACCCTGTATGAGTACGGTGCCTTCGGTCGTCTCAAGCCCACGGACAGCGTGGACACCCTCTTCCGCAACTCTCGTTCGACCATTTCGCTGGGTTACATCGGCCTTTACGAGGCCACCAGCGTCTTTTACGGGAAGGACTGGATGCAGGACCACTCCTGGGATCCAGAGGGCAAGGAGTTCGCCCTGAGCATCGTGCGGCGGATGAACCAGCTCTGCAAGCAGTGGGAGAAGGCGGAAGGCTATCACTACTCCGTCTACTCCACCCCGGCCGAGTCCCTGACCGACCGCTTCTGCAGGATGGACAAGGAAAAGTTCGGCGTGGTCGAGGGTGTGACCGATCATGACTTCTACACCAACAGCTTCCACTATCCGGTCTGGCTGCGTCCCACCCCCATGGAGAAGCTCAGCTATGAACGTGACTTCCCCTACCTGGCCTCCGGCGGGTTCATCAATTACTGCGAGTTCCCCTCCATGCAGCAGAACCCCAAGGCCCTCGAAGCCGTCTGGGACTATGCCTATGACATCGGCATCGGCTACCTGGGGACCAACACCCCCATAGACCACTGCTTCGTCTGCGGGTACGAGGGCGACTTCGAACCCACAGAGGAGGGCTTCAAGTGCCCTGAGTGCGGCAATGACGACCCTGACAAGTGCAACGTGACCAAGCGCACCTGCGGCTATCTGGGCAATCCTGTCCAGCGGCCCATGGTCCACGGCCGCCACGAGGAAATCGCCCATCGTGTCAAGCACATGGAGGGCGAGACCGGTCATGTGGTCTTGAAGGACGGTTCCACCAAAGAGTGGTTTGACGACAAGGCAGAGTGAACCCTGATCAGGGTCCTCCGTCCGGTCCGGGTCGAGAGGTCCGTGTCCCGCCAGGACATGGACACCCGGTCACGAAGTGCCGTGAGGAGGGGCTGCCCGGTGTGGGGTCATTATGGATCGGAACCATGATGGTCCCTGATGGCGGCGGAAAATCATGGCGGCGGAAAACCATGGCAGCATGGCGTCATGGAGAGAGGGCGGACCTGTCCGGTGCGGGTCCGCCCTCTCCTGTTCAACCCCCGGAAGGGTGGTGGACGTGGGTGCGGCAGACCCCTGGTCTGAGGTACCGCAATCAGAGGGATGTCGGGTCCGTGCAGTGAAGGATGTGAGGTGGCGACGATGGTCGAGACGAAAGGCATGAGGAAGACCGGGACCCGGGGGCACAGGGACTTCGCCCCGGGGGAGGCCGGGCGGGGGCCGGGCGTTCCCTGTGACCTGACCAACAACCCCAAGGCGGGCCAGTGGGACGGCCGTCGGCTCAGCAGGGGAATCGTAGCCGACTACAAGCGTCTGGTCATGACGGACGGGGAGGGAATCAGGTGCTCCCTGTATGTGAGCGGATGCCCCTTCCGCTGCCAGGGCTGCTACAACTCCTCCATCTGGGACTTCCAGGCCGGCCATCCCTACACCCAGGAACTTGAGGACCGGATCATCGCAGACCTTGGTCTTTCCTACGTGCAGGGTCTCACCTTCCTGGGCGGCGAGCCCCTCCTGAACACCCCCATCCTGCTCAAACTGGCCGCCAGGGTCCGCGAGGAGTTCGGGCATGACAAGGACATCTGGTGCTGGACCGGTTATACCTGGGAGGAATTGATGAGGCCGGGGGAGACGCCCGACAAGGCCGAACTCCTCGGTTACATCGACATCCTGGTGGACGGCCGGTTCATAGAGTCCGAAAAGAACTCCCTCCTCCAGTTCAGGGGCTCCTCCAACCAGCGGATCATCGATGTCCAGCGGTCCCTGGCCGAGGGCAGGATCGTCACCTGGGCCAAGCTTCACGACCAGACCAGGTTCATCCCCGAGACCTACAGCAAGGACAGGGACCAGGAGCAGAAGCGGGGGTGAGGCAGGCGGCGGCCCTCCCCGGTCGGGCTGGCGGGGCACAATGGTGACCATGACTGATGAGCATGATCATGACTCCAAACCAGAATTGCCTGCAGATGTCCGTGTAAGGTTCTGCCCCTCTCCGACCGGCACCCCGCATGTGGGGATGGTCAGGACGGCACTGTTCAACTGGGCCGAGGCCAGGCACACCCACGGCACCTTCGTCTTCAGGATCGAGGACACCGATGCCGCCCGCGACAGCGAGGAGAGCTATAACCAGATCCTGGAAGCCCTGCGTTGGCTGGGCTTGGACTGGGATGAAGGGATCGAGGTGGGCGGCCCCGACGGTCCCTACCGGCAGTCCCAGAGGGGGGACATCTACAGGAAGGTGGCCCGTCAGCTCCTGGATGCCGGCTATGCCTATGAGTCCTATTCGACAGCCGAGGAAATAGAGGCCCGCAACCTGGCGGCCGGCCGGCCCAAGTCCTTCGGTTACGATGGCTACGACAGGGACCTGACCGAGGAGGAGCGCCGGTCCTTCCGTGATCAGGGACGCAGACCGGCCATCCGGGTCAGGATGCCTGACGAGGATGTCGCCTTCGACGACCTGATCCGGGGCAGGATCGAGTTCAAGGCCGGTTCCGTGCCGGATTATGTCATCGTCAGGCCCAACGGGGACCCTCTGTACACGTTGACCAACCCCGTCGATGATGCCCTGATGAGGATCAACGTCGTCCTGAGGGGGGAGGATCTCCTCAGCTCAACCCCCCGCCAGATCGTCCTCTACCGCTACCTGACCGAGCTGGGAGTTGCCCAGGGGACCCCCCTCTTCGGCCACATGCCCTATGTGATGGGTCAGGGCAACAAGAAACTGTCCAAGCGCGATCCTGAATCCAACCTCTTCCTCCACCGTGAGAACGGTTTCATCCGGGAGGGATTGCTCAATTACCTGGCCCTCCTCGGCTGGTCCATCGGCCCCGACCGTGACGTCTTCTCCATGGATGAGATGGTGGAGAAATTCGACATCCGTGACGTCAAGGCAAACCCGGCCCACTTCGACATAGACAAGGCCGTGGCCATCAACGCAGAGCACATCCGTATGCTGGACCCCCAGGACTTCCTCAACCGCTCCCTGCCCTACCTCAAGAGGGACGGGGCGGTCACGGCCGACCGTTGGGAGGAATTGACCGGACGTGAACGGGAGGTCCTGACGGCGGCGGCCCCCCTTGTGCAACCCAGGGTCCGCCTCCTGGGTGAGGTATCGGGGATGGTGGGCAGTCTTCTCAGCCAGGAGGACTACATCGAGCCTGAGCCCGATGCCCGCAAGCAGCTCAAGGAATCCGCGGGCGCAGTCTTGGACCTGGCGGTCAAGGCCCTGGAACCGGTGGGCGAAGCCGACTGGAAGACCGACAACCTCCACGCGATCCTGACCCATGCCTTGGTCGAGGAGGGTGGGTACAAGCCACGGCTGGCCTTCGGGCCGGTCCGGGTGGCCGTCTCCGGCAGGAGGGTTTCCCCGCCCCTCTTCGAATCCCTTGAGATTCTGGGCAAGGAGACGACACTCCGGCGCATGCAGAACTTGCGTGCCCGCCTGTGACCGGGTATATTGACTTTCTGTTGTGCTGATGACTCGTTTTCAACCGGTCGGAAGCGCTGCGGATAAGTGAGCCCCCGTCGTCTAGCGGTCTAGGACTACGCCCTCTCACGGCGCCAACACCGGTCCAAATCCGGTCGGGGGTACGATGTGATATAACCGTATTGGCGGCTATGTCGCTGATAATTGGGGTATGGTGTAATTGGCAACACAGGTGATTCTGGTTCATCCATTCTTGGTTCGAGTCCAGGTACCCCAGCGGTAGGTATAAGATGCCATGAAACGGCGGAACGCCAATAAGGCGTTCCGCCGTTTTGCTGTCTGTAGGGCCTCCTTCCTGGTTGACCCATCTGGCGCCTCAGGGCCCAAGGCAGGCAGGGATCGGACGGGCCCAGGGGCTCGTGGCCTCCCGGTTCATTCGGTTTCGGCCCCTCTGTGCAGGGGTGCCCGCAGCCTGTCTGGCCGCGGTCTTCAGAGATTTCCGGCACAACAGCGTGTCGTGGACTTTTGTAGGATATCTTAATGGATAATATAAAATTCTATAGCTGAAGGGGAAGAATCAAACGCCGCCCTTGCGGCCCCGCCTTGCTCTGCTCTGCTCTGCTCTGCTCTGCTCTGCTCTGCTCTGCTCTGCTCTGCTCTGCTCTGCTCTGCTCTGCT
>NZ_JBANDZ010000002.1:241808-246415 GCF_037963085.1 Bifidobacterium favimelis
CTCTGCTTAGCTCTGCTTTGCTTTGCTTAGCTCTGCTTTGTCTTGCCCTGCGCCTGTCAGGAGGGACAAGGCTGTCCGTCCAAGGCCGGTTCTTTGCAGGGGGACAGATCAGGTGTGGGTGTTGGTGGAGATGTCCGTCTTCCCCTGCATCCAGTTCGAGAAAGGAAACCATGTAATGACACAGCCAGGGATGAAGAGGCTTTTCGCCTCGGTTTCCGCCGTGATAGCGGCTGTTGCAATGGGGGCTGCCGGAGTTGCGACGGCTGCGGCCGTGGAGGGCGCGCCGAAGGTCGATCTGCAGATAACCAATGCCCAGGGCCGCACCTTCGTCGCCATGAGGGTCGGCAATTACACGCGGGTGATTGCCTCCCCCTCCGATCCGAAGACGGGTTCGGTCGCCGTACAGACCGTAGACGACCCCTCAACGGTGAAGAGCGCTTCGGCTGCGGCCGTGACATCCGTGCTCAACAGCAGGGGGGAGACGGTCCCCGCTGAGGCGACGAACGACCCCATCGCCTATGTCTCAACTAACTGGGGCCTTGGCAATGACGGCGCCACCACGACGACTGAGGGTGGCAAGCCGCAGTATGACGGCAATGTCCGCCTCTTCCTCAATGCGATCTGGCAGAATGCCGGCTTCAAGTCCCTCTTCGACGAACCAGGCCTTGACACGGCAGTGGCCGACGCCAACGGGGTCGCGACCTTCTCCGGACTCGTGCAGGGTGAGTACATCGTCGTCGATAAGACGCCCGGGACGAACATCGACAAGACCCTGCCCATGTTCGTCAGCACCCTTGCCAAGACCAGCGCTTCCGCGGCCGATGCCTTGACGATCCCCGGTACCACCGGCAGCATCGAGGCGAAGAGCTCCACGCCCGCGAAGCCGGTGAAGACAAATGACAAGAACGACTATTCGGTGGGCGATACCGTCAGGTTCACAATCACCGACAAGGTGCCCTCCTACATCGCTTACAATGCGGACACCTACAAATTCATCGTCCACGATACCCTGTCGAAGGGTCTGAAGTTCAGCGGCGCGGGCACGGTCACGGTCAAGGTGGGGGCCACCGTGCTCCAGCCCTATGACGCCTCGACGAACAAGAACGGTTATGTTTTCCAGGCGGTGGCCCCCGGCGGGGAAAGCGGCTCCCTCGACTTCGATCTCTCCCATTTCTTCAGTGAACTGATCAAGGCGCACGACGGCAGCGTCGCGGGCCAGACGATCGAAATCAACTACGAGACCACCCTGACCAGCAGTGCGATCGACATGAAGCCCGGCGAAATCCACAACGATGCCAATGTGGAGTATTCGAACGATCCCGATACCGAAGCCACCGGCAAGACGGATCAGGGCAGATCCACGGTCTATACCTTCGATTTCGACGTCGTGACGTTGGACAAGGCCAGCAGGGCCCCCATCACCGGAGCCGAATACACGGTCACCCGCCATGGCGAGTCGACCCCGATGAACCTGGTCAAGGTCAGCGAGGGCATCTACCGTCCCGAGAGCGCCACAGACACCCGCACAGCCACCGAGAGCACCTTGACCGTGGGCGGCGACGGGAAGATCGTGATCAAGGGCGTGGCTTCCGGAAGCTACGACGTCAAGGAAACGAAGGCGCCGGCCGGTTACATGAACCTGCAGCCGCTCTTCACCGCCGGCATCACCGCCACCTACAAGACGGTGGATGACGACCGGGTCCTGGACACGCTCCTGTACTCCATCACCTCGGATAAGTATGGCCTGTCGGATCTGCTCGATAAGGACGCAGGGCACTACCGGGTGTTCAACGTCAAGAACCTGACCCAGCTCCCCCTGACAGGCGCTGCCGGCATCATGTTCCTGGTGACCGTTGGTGTCCTCCTGGTGGCCGCCGGTTCCTGCATCTACCTCCTGTCCGTGCGCAATGCGAAAAAGGAATCCGGAGCTGTGAGGGTCTGAGGGCCCCAACCGCGCATCCACGCGGAAAGATGTGAATCGGAGAAGTGAACATGCCAAGGTCGGACTCGACGGCTGTCTCGAAGACGGCTGAAGATTCCGACGGTTTTGAGGCGATCATCGGTTCGGGATCGTCGGGAAGCGGTGGTGCGGCGCAGCGGTTGAAGATCATATCGATCGTCATTCTTCTGCTGGGGCTCTGCACCATCGCTTTTCCTTTCGCCTTGCAGTACAAGACCGCCCTGGAGCAGGCGGACCAGGTCGGAAAATCGGCAGGCCGGGTCGCTGGTTGGCCTTACCCGCAAGCAAAGGAAGCCCTCGAAGCCGCCAGAGATTACAACAGGCATCTGGCTGTCTCCGGACAGCCAGTCATGGGTGAGGCCGTCGACCCCTTCACGGCGAAGAGCCAGAGGACGGAGGGCTCGGCCGCAGCGGCCGATCGAGAGTACCAGTCGGCCCTGGACCAGGGCGACGGGATCATGGGCTCGATCGAGATTCCCCGCATCTCGGTCAACCTGCCCATCTACCACGGCACTTCCGAAGCGGCGCTGGCCTCCGGTGCCGGACACCTGTACGGCACCTCGCTGCCTGTGGGAGGTCCCTCCACACACTCGGTGATAACCGGCCACAGGGGGATGGTCGATGCCCTCATGTTCACCCGGTTGGACGAATTGGAACCCGGGGATGTCTTTTACATAAGGACCATGGGGGAGACGCTCGGATACAAGGTCGACAGGATCGACGTGATACGCCCCGACGACACTTCAAAGCTGAAGATCATGGCAGGGCAGGACCGGGTCACCCTGATGACCTGCACTCCATACGGGGTCAATACCCGGCGCTTGCTCATATCCGGGTTCCGCGCCCCCATGCCGGAACCGGTCCCTTACCCCCAGGATGCGAAGAAGGACACCCGATCGGTCATGGCCGTCACCATATTCCTGACCCTGGTCGCCCTCCTGCTGACGGCCATGCGCCGCCCCCGCCTGGCTGTCATGAGGCACTCTTCGGGGAAGAGGGTGTGAGACCGAATCTGCTGCGCGCTCTGTCTCAGCCTGTCTCAGCCTGTCTCAGCATGGGCCGGCCATTAGGCCATCCGGCCATCCGGGTCGTCGGGTCCGGAGGGCGGGGTCGGATGGGGGGCCATCCGGTGGGGCATTGCCGGTCAGGGACACATGCTTCGGCAACCCCGCCCGGGTCGGTGAGGCTCAGCCTGCACGATGCCACCGTCGGACCGGTCCTGCCATATACTTGATGTTGTTACAGGGCCTGTGCCGACATGCAGGGTCGCTCCAGGGTACGGACCCGGCATTCCTGCGGAACAGTGCGGTTTTGAACAGAAGGTGCAAAGAGACATGAAGACGGTTGTGATATTGGGGGCAGGATATGGCGGCATGAGGGCGGTCAAACGCCTTGCCCATGCCAAGACCGCCGTCCGCCTCGTTCTGGTCAATCAGAATCCGTATCATTATGAATCTACCCAACTCCACCAGGTCGCGGTAGGGACGAAGGAGCCGGAGGACATCACCTTCGACATCCGCAAGGCCGTGCCAAAGGGTGTGGAGGTCATCATCGACCGGGTGATCTCCGTGGACCAGGATTCCAAGACGGTGAATCTGAGCCGGAGCGGTTCCCTGGGCTATGACTATCTGATAAACGCCCTGGGCTTCGAATCGGAGACCTTCGGAATCAAGGGGGCGGAAGAGAACGGCCTGCCCCTGGTCGATCTGGACACGGCTCTGGCCGCCCGCAGACATCTGGAGGGGACCCTGGAGGGGTACCGGCAGACCAAGGACGAGAACGACCTGCATATCGTGGTCTGCGGAGCCGGTTTCACCAGCATCGAGTACCTGGGCGAACTCGTCCACCGCATGCCCTCCCTGGTCTCCCGGTATGGGCTTCCTGCGGACAAAATCAAGATCGACTGCGTCGAGGCTTCCGGGAAGATCCTCCCCATGTTCTCCCAGGACCTGGTCCAATGGGCCGTCACCTATCTTGAAAAGCGCGGTGTCGTCTTCCATGTGTCGACCCCCATCACGGAGGTGAGGCCGGGCATCGTCATGAGCAATGATCAGGAATTCACCGCCAATACGATTATTTGGACCACCGGTGTGCGGGGAAGTCATGTAATTGCTGATTCGGGCTATAATGAGAAGCGTAATCGTGTCATCGTCCAGAAGGACCTCTCGGTGGAAGGTCATCCGGAGGAATTCCTGGTCGGTGACATCAGCGCGGTTCCGGACCCCCAGACTGGTCGTCCCTACCCGACAACCGGCCAGATTTCCGTGGCCGAGGCGGACACGGCTGCCGCCAATGTCCTTGCGCGACTCGCCGGGAAGGAACCCCGGGCGTTCGCTTTCAAGAGCGTGGGCACGGTGTGCTCGCTCGGCCCCCATGCAGGCGTCGCCGAGATCGACAAGCTGGGGAAGTGGAAGCTCAAAGGAAGCATCGTGGGTGTTTTGAAGAAGATCGTCAACGATCGTTCCGTTTTTGAACTTTCCGACCTGAGGACAATGCTGGAAAGCAACTGAGCGTCGTCGGGCAGCGATGGCTTCAGCATAACGAAAGGAAAGGGAATGCTGACGGTTCTTGGTTTGTCGCGTTTTCAGTTTGCGATGACGACCATTTTCCACTTCTTCTTTGTTCCCATGACCATTGGCCTGTCTTT
>NZ_JBANDZ010000003.1:0-125148 GCF_037963085.1 Bifidobacterium favimelis
CAAGCAGTGCATGGTGGACCTGGGCCATGTGCATACGCGATTGGCCAAATTCCCCAACGGGGTCTACTACCCCAAGGCTTTGGGGCCGGAAGATATGGGGAACGAAGCGAAGATAACGGCCGATGATGGTGCCTGCCAGGAGAAGTATGTGATGGATGTCAGGGATGTGTATGGCGTTCAGGTCGGCAATCCCGGGCTCTGGGCGAATCAGGATGACGCGATCGCAGATTGTCTGAAGCGTGCGGGCAAGGTGCCCAAGGATTACACGGCTGACAGGTTTCTGGATGATATGGCCGCCCTGCGCAAGGAACATGAGCGTAGACAGCATGGTGATACGAGCCATGACGACAAGATCGCGTTGAACCTGTCCGACGGGTTCACCCAGGGCTGCATGGTGGCCAACGCCCATCTGATGGTTGATGCGAGCGATCCCAACAACCTGCTCGCGAATTGAGAGATGGGCAGGATGATTCCCGGCGGTTTCGTTGACTTGTCATAGGTTTCAAGCCGATGCGTCCTATTCCTGCCGAACCGAGACGGTCGGATTCCGGTCGGTCTGGCAGATGCGCGGCAAAGATTGTGTATCGTTCAGCTACATAAGTATGAGGCAGCGGTTCATAGCAGTTCGCAGTAGTCCGGAAGAACATCGAAGCAATCCGACAGGAGAATTGCCGTTGCGGGGTTGAACGGCATATCCGGCAGGCGTATTCACTGAAAGCAGGGGGTGCCATATGAACACGAAGGAATCCGCCAAGGACGACCCCCCGCGCAGGCGGACGGGCATTACCAATACCTGGCTCATTCTGGCCCTCCTGGCGGCGGTGTCGCTCACGGCCGGTGCCTGTGCCGTCTTCCTGCCGGACAGCCCCCCCTCCCTCCTGGCCTCGGCCAAGGAGGTCACCAGCGCCCCGGCGGCCGTTCAGGACTACAGGGGGGAGCAGGACGTGACCCTCATCCCCGTCGTCTCGGCCAAGCGTGACCTACTGATCAACGTGTCCGGTACGGTCACCGCCTCCTATGGGGGCAACAAGATGGAGTCGGGCAAGGCGGCGGTCAGGGTCAACGACCGGAGCATCCTGGCCATCCACACGGACGCCCCCCTCTACCGCGACCTCCATGTGGGCGATCACGGCTTCGACGTGCAGGGATTGAACAAGGAGCTCAGCCGGCTGGGGTATGGTGCCCCGGCTGATTCCCCCGACTACGCACGCGGCACGGCCGCTGCCGTGAAGAAGTTCATGGAGTCGGCCGGCAATGCTTCGGACGGGAACCTATCCCTGGCCGACGTGATCTGGATCCCGGCCAAGGACGTGGTTGTCAGCGACTGGCAGGGTGTTGAGGGGGGCTCCCTGGGAGCAGGTTCCCCCATCGGGCATATCCCGGGTGCCATAACCAGCATGTCGATCAAGGCGGGCAAGCCCTCCGACCAGGACAGGGACCTGACGGTCTTCGGAGAGACCACCACCCTCAAGGCCGGCAGCGTTGTGGTGGACGATCCTGAATTCTGCCGGAAGGTGTCGGCCACCGAAGACTTCCGGAACATCCCCGAGCCCAACATGACCGACGGGTTCGATGCCTCCATCTCACTGCATGAGCCCGTCAAGGCCCTCCGGGTGCCCGCTGCGGCCGTCTTCGGAGTCAAGGGGAACAAGGGCTGCATAGCCGACAGCCAGGGCAGGACCGTCAAAGTGAAGGTGGTCGGTTCCCAGCTGGGGGTCAGCCTCGTGACCACCCCCGAGGGCGGGCCCCTGGACTCCGTCTCCCAGGTGGCCCTGGGCCAGAAGATAGCGAACAGGTCATGTTCGTGAAGGCGGAGGGACTCAAGCACCGTTTCCCAGGAACGGACACCCTCTTCCAGGGGTTGAGCTTCCAGGTGGATGCCGGCCAGACACTGGCCATCTGCGGCCCTTCAGGCTGTGGCAAATCCACCCTCCTGTCCATATTGGCCGGGTGGGAGAAGCCGGTGGAGGGCAGAGTGGAAAGGGTAGACGTCGACAGGGTGGGCTGGGTCTTCCAGAACCCCTACGGCGTGGCACAGCGCACCTCCCTGGACCACGTGGTCTTCCCCCTCCTGGCCAAGGGGGAAACCAGAGAAGAGGCCGAGCCTGAAGCCATGCGGGCCCTGGAACTCTTCGACCTGGCCCACGCGGCCTCACGCCCCTTCCGCGACCTGTCCGGTGGGGAGGCCCAGCGCCTCATGCTGGCCCGGGCGGTCTGCTCCCGCCCCGACATGCTCCTGGTGGACGAACCCACGGCCCAGCTGGACACCCGCACTGCCCACGGGGTAAATCACGTGTTGGGGAACCTTGCCGGCCAGGGAATGATCGTCATCGTGGCCACCCACGATCAAGACACCCGCCAGGCCTGCCAGAAGGTGGTGGACCTTTCGGACTATGCCCCGGCGGGTCTGCCGGCCGATGAGGAGGAGACCGAGCATGAGGTTTAAGTCGATCTGCTCGGAGGCCTGGCGGAACCTCTCCTCGGGCACCTCCCGGACCCTGCTCATGTTCCTTGCCGTCTTCATGATCGGCGGCCTCCTGGGGGGTTACGAGGCCCTGACCGTGGGCGGGCTTGAGGCCACGGCGGCCGCCAGGATCAACGCCCAGGCCGACACGAAGACCGTCCTTGGGGCACCGGTGGACGGTCGCCAGTGCGACCGTATCTCCTCCGTGGACAAGGGTCCCCAAGCCTCCGGGGCCATCCGCAAGGGCCCTCAGCTGACCCCCCTGTCCACGCCGGGAAAGGATCTGGCCTCTTTTGAAGTGACCCCCGGCATCCTTGACTTGATCCTGACCGGCCCGAAAAACCGAGCTGCCCCCTCCAATCCTTCCGGTGTCTGGGTCCCCACCGACCTGGCCAAGGACTTCGGCCTGAGCGCCGGCAGCAGGTTCGAAACCGACCACGGCACCATCCGCGTGGCAGGGATTTTCGATTGGCCCAACGACGGCCGCGACACCCGCTTCCAGTACGCCGTCATCACCCCGGTCTCCAGCGGTGACGGCGTCTTCAACGAGTGCTGGGCCAAGCAGTGGCCGGCCAGCCCCCAGGGGGACAGCCTCCTGTATTCGACCACCCTCGTCTCCTCGGGCAAGTCCCAGTCCGGCATCATGCCTCTCAACAAGGGTTATGACAGCCACTACGATGCCGTGGCCTCATACCGGGGGCGGCTGACCGTCTGGCTACCCCTGGTCGGGCTGGCGGTCGGCCTCCTCCTGGGGATCATCTCCGTGCACCGCCGCCGACTGGAGTATGCGGGTGCCCTTCACAGTGGCCAGGGTAAAGGGGCGCAACTCGTGGGCATGGGGCTGGAGACCGCCTGCTGGTCCGGTCTCGGCCTGATCTGCACAGGTGGGGTCCTTCTGGCTGTCACCCGGGTTGTGGCCCTGGCCGACCCCTGGCTGGTTCTCTGGACCGCAATGCGGACCCCTCTGGCCCTCTTCGCCGGCTGCCTTATCGGGGCCTTGGCCAGCGGGTGCCTGATCAGGGAGTCCCGCCTCTTCGCCCTCTTCAAGGACAGGTGAGGGCGGGCGCTTACTCGGTGCGCAGTGCCGTGGCAGGGTCCTGCTTGGCTGCCGTCCTGGACGGTATGAGGCCGCCGATCAGGGTCAGGACCACGCTGAGGATGACCAAGGCCACGGCTCCTCGGACCGGGAGGAAGGCGTTGACCTCGTCGGTTCCCATGAAGTGGTGCATCATGGCGTTGCCCGGTATGAGCAGGAGGAGGGTGACGGCGATTCCCAGGAGACCCGAGGTCAGCCCGATGATGCCGGTCTCGGCGTTGAATACCTGGGAGACGTTGTGCTTGGAAGCCCCCATGGCCCGCAGAATTCCTATCTCCTTGGTCCTTTCCAGCACGGAGATGTAGGTGATGATTCCGATCATGATCGAGGAGACCACCAGGGAGACGCCCACGAAGGCGATCAGAACGTAGGTGATGACGTTGATGATCGTGGTCACCGAGTTCATCATCAGGCCCACATAGTCGGTGTAGACGATCTTGTTATCCTTGGAGGCCTTGTCGTTGTAGTGGGTGATCGAGTCGCCGATGGAGTTCTTGTCCTCGAAACTGTCGGCATAGATCCGTATGGAGGTCGGGGCGTCCCGGTTCATCAGGCCGAAGTCCGACATGTTGTCGTCATAGGATCCCGTGGACACGTATTGGTTGTAAATGCCGACCAGGACCTCCTGGGAGGCCTGGGCCATGTACCGGTCGAAGCCTTCGGCCACCTGCTGCTCGGTCATATTGCCCAGCTGGGCCGCCTGATTGCCAGGGCCCTGCTGCCCCTGGGCCTGGTTGGCCGTCATGACTGTCCTGGCTATGTTGGCCTTCTGGCTCACCCCGAGGGAGTCCACGTAGGCCTTGGCGTCAGCTGCCTTGGCGGCATCGTCCGAAGGGGCGAAGGCCAGGCCGTTGAGCACATTGCGGTCGGGTTGGGCCTTCTGATCCTGGACCACCGGGCTGGACTGGGCATGGTCGATCAGATAGTCGGTCAACATGCGGGTGTATCCCAGGCCTGCGTCCAAGGGGGTCGTCTTGGCATCGTCAACCGGTTTGATGATGCCAACGATGCTGAGCTTGACCGCATTGGCGCTGAGCCGGTCGATCTGGTCCGCGTCGTTGCCCACGAAGCGGTAATGCCCGTTGTCCTGCTTGACATAGAGGTCGCTGGCCGGAATCATGCTCAGCTCCTGCTTCATGGCCTTGTCGTAGTCGATGGGATGGGTGTCTGTCTTCACCTCCTGGCCGCTGTTCAGCTGATTCATCATGTCCTTGTAATCCCCGGCCGGCAGGAGGCCCAGCTCGTATACCGTGGTCAGGGGGAGCTTGTTGTTGGGCGTGAGCACGAGGACCACCTGGTCCTTGGACTGGGGCCAGTGGCCCTTGACCATCTTGTAGTTGTCGGTGATCACCTTGCTGATAGGGGTCCGGTCCGTCCTGCCGGGCATGATTTCGGTGAAGGCCCTGGGAGCTTTGGTCTGGTCGCTCTTGCCGGTCAGACGTGATATCTGCATGGACTGCAGGGAGCTGATGTCGCCGCCCGAGCCCAGGCCGGCCATCTGGCTGGCCGCCGAAGCCTCATCCGTCTTCTCGATGTTCACCCCGTCCATGTTGACCAGGGTTCCCTTGGGGTCGTGGGTGAAGACGGAGAACTTGGAGGCGTAGGAGTATTGGATGCCGACCGAACCCACGTATTGGTGGATTTCGCTCTTGGGGTCATCGAGGTACTTCTTGAAGTCGGTCAGATTGTTCTTGGTGATGCTCCCGGTCAGGCTGGAGGCACCCTTGATGCTGGTGTCGTCGGGGTAGATGGCCTTGCGGTGGGTGGTGTCCCTCTTGCTGCCGGGGGAGTCCTGTGAGGCTCCGGCAATCTTGTTGAGGTCGAAGGACTGCTGGTCGATCGAAATGGGGTAGGAGGTCATGGTCTCCTGCTGGATCCTGTCGATGTAAGCGTTCACCCCGGTGGAGACCGACAGGATCAAGGCTATGCCGATGATGCCGATGGACCCGGCGAAGGAGGTGAGGATGGTCCTGGCCTTCTTGCTCCTGAGATTGTTGAAGCTCAGCGAAATGGATGTGAGGAGGGACATGGAGGCCCTGCCGAAGGTGCGGTGACGGACCCGCCTGAGCGGCACCTGATCGGTGGGGAGTGGGTCGGAGTCGCTCAGGATGACCCCGTCATGCAGTTCCACGATGCGGGTGGCGTACCGGTGGGCCAGGTCGGGGTTGTGGGTGACCATGACCACCAGGCGGTCCTTGGCCACTTCCTTGAGGAGGTCCATGATCTGGATGGAGGTCTCCGAATCCAGGGCTCCCGTCGGCTCGTCGGCCAGGAGGATCTTGGGATTGTTGACCAGTGCGCGGGCTATGGCCACCCGCTGCATCTGCCCGCCTGAAAGCTGGTTGGGCTTCTTGTCCACGTGCTGGCCGAGGCCGACCTCCTCCAGTGCCGCACGGGCCCGCTCCCTCCGCTGGGCCCGGGGCACCCCGGAGATGGTCAGGGCCAGCTCCACGTTCGACAGGATGCTCTGGTGGGGGATCAGATTGTAGCTCTGGAAGACGAAGCCCACCGAATGGTTCCGGTAGGAGTCCCAGTCCCGGTCCTTGTAACGCTTGGTGGAGGTCCCGTTGATGATCAGGTCCCCCCTGTCGTAATGGTCCAGGCCCCCGATGATGTTGAGCAGGGTGGTCTTCCCTGATCCGGAGGGGCCCAGTATGGCGACGAATTCGTTGTCACGCAGGTTGACGCTGACGTCGTCCAGGGCCTTCTGGACGAAATCACCCGTCTTGTACTGTTTGGAAATATGTTCTATCTGCAGCACCTTGTGCTCCCCGCTTCGGTTTGTTCCTGCCGTGCCAGCTTACGCCCGGAAGGATGGGTTTTCTGAGCGCTAAGCAATCATGTGGACTCCCGCTGACGGGCCGGGCCGCCGCAAGGAGGGGCAGTCCGGTCGCATGTCCGCTCATTCGACGGATTTGAGGGCTTCGAGCATGTCGATGTTGCGCAGTTTTCGGTTGACGTACCAGCCCAGGACGGCCGTGATGACCACGATCATGACCAGGGGCACCATGAAGGCCACCCAGGAGACGGACGGGTCGAACATGACATTGTCGGGCGGCACTGTGGTGATGATGTAGTGGTGCAGCCAGGCACCGAAACCGTATCCGACCAGGACCCCGATAGCCGAGAGGAGTATGGTCTCCCGGTATATGTACATGGTCACCTCCCGGTCGTAGAAGCCCAGGACCTTGATGGTGCTCAGTTCACGGATCCTCTCCTCCACGTTCAGGTTGGTCAGATTGTAGAGTATGACCACGGTCAGTAGGGTGGCCACGATGATGAGGACCTGCATGATCATGTTCAGCGAACTGACCACCGTGTCTATCTGGCTCATCAGTGTCGTGTTCTGTACCACCCCTTTGACCCCGTCCAGGCGCATGAAGGATGCCGCCTGCCGTTTGGTGTTGGCCGTGGAGGAGTCCTTGAGGGAGACCAGGCTGGCATTGGCCTTCAACGGCTGGTTGAATATCCTGCGGTAGGCGGCTGGGCTCATGAAGACGAAGTGGCCCAGATACATCTCGCAGACCCCGTCCACAGGCATCGCATGGTCGTGGCCGCCCGAGTCCTGGAGGGTGACCGTATCGCCGGGGCCCACCCCCAACAGGCCGGCCAGCCTTTCCGAGATGATCACGCCGTCCTTCTTGAGGGCCAGGGGTCTGTGCCCTGATCTGGTGTCCAGCCGTATGAAGTCCTTGAAGGAATCGGTGTCTTCGGGGGCGATCATGGTGATCGACTGCTTGTCGTCATTGTGTCCCGCCACCCGGCTCAATTCCTCGTAGCGCACGCCTGCCGTCCGCCTGACATCGTCGGCGGCCAGGCGGGAGTCGATGGCCTTCCTCTGGGCCTGCGAGACATGGCTGTTCTCGGCCGCGATCAGGTCATAGCGGATCACCTTGCCGAACTGATGTTCGTTGATGGCCGAAATGGACCCTTGCACGCCGAAGCCGGTCATGAGGAGGGCCACAGACCCGCAGACCCCGAAGATGGTCATGAACATGCGCTGTTTGTAACGGAAGATGTTGCGGGCGGTCACCTTGTGCGTGAAGCTCATGTGGTTCCAGACCAAGGGAATCCGCTCCAGGAGGATCTTGGAACCCGCCTTCGGGGGTTTCGGCAGGAGGAGGGCCGAAGGCTTCTCGCGCAGCTCCCGGTAGGCGCTCAGCCAGGCGGGGACGACGGCGCTGATGAAGGCCAGGACGCAGGCCAGGAGGGTGACCTGCCAATGGAAGCGGTAACTGATGGAGGGCAGGTCGAAGGCGTTGGCATAGGCCCGGTAGACGATCCAGGGCATGAGGAGGTGGCCGGCGACGATGCCGAGGAGGGCGCCGATGGCGGCCGATATGCCGCCGTAGACCAGGAACTTGGCCATCACGTCGCCGTCACTGTAGCCCAGGGCCTTCAGGGTGCCGGAATTGATGCGTTCCTCGTCCACGAAGCGGGTCATGGTGGTGAAGGTGACCAGGGCGGCCACGAAGTAGAGGAAGTAGGGGAAGATCTTGGCCAGGGAATCGACGATGAAGGAGACTGAGGCGTAGACCTTGTATCCCTCCGACCCCGGGGCCTCACGCCGGGAGTCCAGGGCATAGACGGGCTCCTCCAGTTGGTTGAGCCTGGCCGTCGCCTGGTCCAGCTTCTTGACGGCATCCTGGATGTCCCTGCGGGCACCAGGTTCCTTCTTGTTGAATTCGTCCAGCTTCGACCGGTATTCGGCCTGACTCCTGTCCAGGTCGGCCTGGGCCCGGTCTATCTGTCCCTGGGCTTGTCTGCGGCTGGAAGCCAGGTCGCGTTCGGCCCGGGCCACCTGGTCTCGTCCCTGCTGGAGCCGGGTCCGGGCCTGGTCCAACTGCCCCTTGGCCTTGCCCAAACGGTTCTCGCCGTCCTTCACCTGCCCCTCGGCTGTGGCCAGCTCCTTCCGTTTGCCGTCCAGTTGGGTCTGCTTGTCCTCCAGCTGGGCCATGGCCGGTTTGTACTGTCTGTCCACGAAGTCGTCGCGCCCGGCCTGGGCCTTGGCCACCAGGTCATCCAACTGGCCTGCCTGGGCTTGAAGGGCCTTCAGCTGGCCCTGGGCCTGGCCGAGCTTGGCCTGCAATGCGGCCTTTTCCTCATCGCTCAACCCCGGCTGCCCAAGCTCTACCTGTATGGCCTGGATCTGCCGGTTCACAGCCTCGATGGCCTGGCCGATCTTGGCCCGGCCCTCCTTGGCCTGGTTCAGGATGTCATCTGCCTTCTTACGGCCTTCTTCCAGCTGCCGGCGGGCCTGGTCTATCTGTCCCTGGGCCTGGTCGGCATCCTTCTTCCCCTGTTCCACCTGTTTGCGGCCGTCTGACACCTCCTGAGCCGAGGCGTTGTATTCTTTCTCCTTGCCGGCCAAATCGCGCTCGCCCTGGTCCACCTGCCCACGGGCCTGGTCTATCTGCCGGCGGGCCCGATCGGTCTGGGTGCTCAGTTGGTTTTTGGCATCACCGATCTTGCGGGCCCCCTCATCCAGCTGGTCCTTGGCATGGTCCAGCTGCCTTCGGGAATCATCCAGTCGCTTGTTGGCCTGGTCGATCTTCCCCTGTGCCTCGTCCAGCTTGGGCCGCTGACCGGCCTTGATCGAGGCCAGCCTGGCTGCGGGGCGGCCGGCCAGTATCCGGTTCAGATCGGACTTGTGGACTTGCAGGGCCTTGGTGTAGCGGTCCGAGTAGTGGTCTTTGATGCCGTCCAGGTCTTTGAAGGAGAGGCGGGCGACCATGTACTCGTCCGAATCGAACGCCTCCGGTGCCACGGTGGCGTAGGCGTCCAGGGAACCGGACCCGGATGTGGACGGGCCCATGTTCACCTTGCTCAGGATCTCCGTGGAGGTGACAGTGCCCACCACCTTCAGGGAGTCCTTCCTCAGGACCTTCCGGCCCAGCTGGTCGGCCCGCTCGTCCACCTGGATCCTGCTGCCGATGGGGTGCCGTTCCGCCAGTCTGGAATCGATGGCCACCTGGTCCTCACCCTGGGGCATGTGGCCGGCCTCGAGTTTATAGGTCGACAAGCCACGGGGGGAGGAGTAGACGCGCAGGCTCTCATCGGTGCCCTTGAGGACCACGTCCTTCAGGTAGCCGTATTCGACCTGCGAGGTCCCCTTGGCCTGGTCGATGGCCGCCCGGTCATCCCCGTCCAGGCCGTAGCTGCTGATGACCACGAGGTCTGCCAGGTGGTGTCCGGCCAGGTAGCGGTTGCCTGCGTCGCGCATGTCGGGGCCTGCCACGTTCAGGCCCACCAGGGCGAAAGAGCCCAGTGCCACCAGGCAGACGATGGAGATGAACCTGCCCAGGGACTTGTTGAAGGAGACGCGTATGTCGTGCCAGAGCATGCGGTGGTTCATCACCACTCCACATCGTTGATGTCTTCGGGCTGGCTGTTGACCTCCACCCGTTGGACACGGGCGTCATGCATCCTGATCACCCGGTCGGCTATGGGGGCTATGGCCGCGTTGTGGGTGACGATGACCACCGTGGCGCCGTGCTGCCGGCTCTGGTCCTGGAGGATGTGAAGTACCTGTTTGCCGGTGTTGTAGTCCAGTGCGCCCGTGGGCTCGTCACACAGGAGGATCTTGGGGTTCTTGGCGACCGCCCTTGCTATCGCCACCCTCTGCTGCTCCCCTCCGGAGAGCTGGGCTGGGAAGTTATCCAGGCGCTTGGCAAGGCCGACGTCAATCAGGGTCTGGGTGGGGTCGGCCGCGTCATCGACTATCTCCGAGGCCAGTTCCACGTTCTCCCGGGCTGTCAGGTTTGAGACCAGATTGTAGAACTGGAAGACGAAACCCACGTCGAAACGGCGGTAGGTGGTCAGTTGCCTTGGCGTGTACTGGGCTATGTCCTGGCCGTCGATGATCACCTGGCCCTCGTCGCAGGTGTCCATGCCGCCCAGAATGTTGAGGACGGTGGACTTGCCGGCCCCGGAGGCCCCGAGGATGACCACCAGCTCACCCTGATTTATCGAGAAGCTGACATCGTTGTTGGCAACGATCGTGGTGTCGCCGGTCACGTACCGCTTGGTCTCGTGCCTCACTTCGATATAGCCCATGTGCCCTTCACCTCCATGGTCATCGACCCGCCTTGCCTGCACTGCCTGACGGTAGGAGGCCGCGGTTCTCGTCCCACCGGTCGGGGCGGCTGGGCTTCATTATACGTGTCCGGCCCCTTCGGGGAAGCGGTGAAACACTCCTGGCGGAAAGGCGGGCCGGGTTCAGCCCAACCCTGTCAGAAGCCTGTCGTCATGGAGCCATTCCGCTATCAATGCCGTGCAAAGGAGGATGGTCCGGGCTATCAGGTTGAACCAGATCAGAATGCCGATGACGGCGGCGAAGGGGGCCAGAAGGGGGTTGCTGGAGGCCCCGGCCAGCAGGCGGGTACCCAGGGACTGCATGGCGGTGACGGCCAGGGACCCGATCAGGGAGCCGGCCGTCAGGGCCCTCCCCTCCCGTACCCGGCCCACCAGCCCCAGGAGGACAAGGAAAAGAAGGAAGTTGAGTATCAGACCGGACCCCAGACCGACCAGGTCCAGTGTAAGGGAGGCCGCCCAGGATTCGGTTGACAGGCGGAGGGCCTGCAGGACGCGGCGGACCATGCCGCCTGACAGGGCGCCCGTGGCGCTGGAGGAGAGGAAGAGAACGGCGACCAGGATGACCGAGAGGGTGTCGCTGGCCTTGGCCTTCACCGGGTTCAGGTCGGCCGAACCTCCGTCGAAGAGGGACTGGACTGCCTGGCGCAGGGAGTCCAGCCAACCGGTCGTGGTCCACCAGAACATGACCAGGGTGACAAGGCCCGTCCAGGTGAGGGTGCCCGTTATCCGGCCCAGGGCCTTTTGGGAGAAAAAGTCCGGGGAGAGACCGGGGACCAGGCGGGTGACGGAGGCTATCACCCTCCCCTGCAGGCCGGTGTTGCCCGAGAGGACCAATCCCAGGATGCTCAGTATGGTCCATAGGGCGGCGAAGAAGGCGAAGAGGAGGCCGTATGCCAGGCCGTTGGCCAGGGTGGACCCCTGCCTGGAGGAGTAGCGGGCCAGGACGCGGCCTGGCAGGGACCCCTTCCAGAGCCGGCTTCCTGCGGTGAACCACCGGCGGACCTTTCCCCCCTGCCTTCCGGGGTTCATGGAGGGGTTATGTGATTCTTCCCCGTCCCCTCCTGCCGGTGACCCGGCGCTGGGGGCGTCTTTCAGGGAGGACCGGTGTTCCATGGCCGCCTCCTCCCCTTGCCTTGACAACATTCTACGGGCGGGACGGCTCACAGAGAGGCAATCAGGCTGTCCAGGCGCTCGCGGTCGGCGGCCACCCGCCCCCCACGGAGTGTGAGGAAGCGGTGGCAGGTCTGTTGAAGGAACTCCTCGTCATGCGATATGACCAGGACCATGGATCCACGTTCATGCATGGTCCTGATGGCCTGGCTCACCTGGTTCATGTGGTAGAGGTCCAGACCGCTGGTGGGCTCGTCCAGGATGACCAGCCGCCTGTCCGCCAGGATGGCGGCCCCTATTGCCACCCGCTGCTTCTGCCCGCCGGACAGTGTGCTGGGGTGGCGGTCCAACAGGTCGGAAAGGTCCAGGTCGGCGGCCACGCGGTCCAGGAGTTCGGGGTGGGCCGCCCCGAGCAGGAGCTCCTTGCGTACGCTCTCGCAGAAGAGCTGGTAGTTCACGTCCTGGAAGACCATGTAGGAGTTCTCGACCAGGTCCCTGCCCGACACCTGCCGGCCGTTGAGGGTGAATCGGCACCCCCCGTCCGCCTTGAGCAGACCGGTCAGAAGGTTGGCCAGGGTTGATTTGCCTGCCCCGTTCCTCCCGATGACCCCGGTGATCCGCCTGTCCGTGATGGTCAGGTCATCCACCTGGAGGGCGGGAACCTCCTGGTTCCGGCGGCCTTGCCTCCCATACCTGAAGGTGAGTCCCTCCACCCTAAGCCTGTTTCTTGGACTCTTCCCGGGCCTTTCAGGTTGGTCGGTCACCCCTTCGGGCGTCTGCCCGTCCTGCATGGCCGAGAGCGGGTCGGGGGAGTTCGGCGGGAAGGTGTCCGGAGACCGCAGGCCCAGGCGCACGCGCTCGGAAGCGTCCATGGCCAACATGCCCGCCCGGTCCAGCTGCCGGATCAGCCGGCCGTCCTCCATGATCAGAAAGTCGTCGGCCAGGTCCTTCAGGTAGTAGAGCCTGTGCTCTATGACCAGGATGGTCAACCCAAGGTCCTTGAGCCTTCCCAGGGCGGCGGTCAGGGCCTGCACGGCCTCCACGTCAAGGTTGCCGGAGGGCTCGTCCAGGACCAGGATCGCCGGGTCCGCCATGCAGGCGGAGGCTATGGCCACAAGCTGCTTTTCCCCTCCGGACAGGGAGAACATGTCCCTGTCCAGCAGGCGACCGATGCCGAAGAGGGAGGCCACCCGGTCCATCCTGGCCTGGATGGCCTGCCGAGGCACCCCTGTGTTCTCCAGGGGGAAGGCCAGCTCGCTGCGGACGTCGGTGGTGAAGAACTGGGTCTTGGGGTTCTGGAAGACCGACCCCACGGTTTTGGAGAGCCGGTATATCGGCTGTCCGGTGGTTTTGACCCCGGCCACCAGGCATTCCCCCTCCAGGGTGCCCTCGTAGAGCTCCGGTATCAGGCCGTTGATGATCCGTGACAAGGTTGTTTTCCCGCACCCGCTCCTGCCGGTCACGACGGTCAGCCGACCTTCACCCGCCGAGAATGAGACATGCTCAAGGCTGGGGGTGAGGGCATCCTCGTAGGTGAAGCTAAGCCTGGAACATCGCAACATAGACACCACATCCTAGGAGGGTCAGACCAAGCGCGCACATAAGCGCGTCCAGGCCGGTGAAGGTGACCCGCTCGATGGAGGTCTTGGGCCCAGGGTCGCTGATCCCCCGGGTCAGGGCGGCAGAGGTCAGGTCGGCGGCCACGTTGGTGGCGTTGTTGAGGAGGGGCACGTAAATGTATTCCATGGTCCGCAGCGGGTGACGGATCATGTCGCCGGTGGTGACGGCTATGCCCCTGAACTTCATGGCCCGTCTGATCTGTGAGTAGTCATGCCTCACGGTCGGGAAGAAGCGGAAGAGGACGCTGATAGGAATCACCAGCCACTGGGGGGCGTGGACCTTGCGCAGGACGTAGACCAGTTCCGAGACCTTGGTGGTCCCCATCATGAATGCCGCCACCACCATCAGGGGGAGGATCCTGCCCACGCCGACGAAGAGGAAAAGGAGGTAGTGCCCGGGCAGGTTCTCGGGGAAGACCATGGCCAGGGAGGCTCCCAGGGCGAAGCAGAGGCAGACCGCCAGCCAGGCCAGACCCTTCCTGATCCTGCCCACGATGATCTGGAAGCTGCAGAAGTAGATGTTGATGGCCAGGACCAGAGGGGTCGGCAGGGTGACGAAAATCAGGGCATTGGCGAAGAGGACCAGCAGGAACCTGGTGTATATGGAAATAGGCCTCATCGTCCGGCCGGGATGCGGTTGAAATGCCTGTCGACGATCCGGCAGCCGATCCATGCGCCGGCCAGCGCGCCGGCCAGGGTGACCACGATGCAGACCAGGAAGGTGATTCCGGTGATGGGGGCGAAAACCCCATTGATGTACTCCTGGCTCTTGCCGCGGCGTACCAGGCTGGCCACATAGGCATCCTTCATGAACCAGAGCGGGAGGACGGGACCGGTGCAGCCGAAGGTGAGGATGACATAGCTCAGGTAGCGGGCCAGGTTGGGGCGGCTTCCGTTCAGGAGGGACTGGGTGAGGTCGGCCAGGAGGCCGCAGAGGGCGTAGGGGATGAAGGAGAGGGCGAAATGCCCGAAGACCAGCAGGAAGAGCCCCATGATGACACCCACGATGGTGATGGCCCCGAACCTGGGCACCCTGCGGATCATCAGCATGTAGACAGGCCCCGATACCAGGCCAACCAGGGCGGGTATGAAGAGGGATGACAGGCCGGGCACGATCAGCCCCGCCACGAAGACGGCGATGAAGTTCCCCACCGCCATGCTGACGAAGTAGAGGGCCGTGAAGATGCCGACGTTGATAAGGTCTTTTGCCTTCAGTGTTTTCATGTGAAAGTCGCTCCGGTCCGGGTGGTGGTCACTCAGCTCACGGGTCGGGTGCTCCCCGGTGATGTCATATCCACCGATGTCAGGTTGTCTGGTCAAGTTTAGAGAAGCCGGGCCGGAAAGTAAATCTTTTTTTGCGAACCAAGGGTTGCGGGATGTGCGCAAGTATTCGGAACCGTGGTGGATTTCCACGATTGTTGCCAGGGCTTCACATCAGGCTATTGCCTGTCCGGGAGGGATTTTGTTAGGGTGCCCACTGAGGGGGAGTTGACCAGGAAGGCGGTTTCGAAGGACAAGCATGATCAGCAAGCGACTACTTCATCTTCCGGGGGCCCAGATCGGTGCCAGTCTGGCCTTGGCCCTCCTGCAGACTCTAGGGGCGCTGGCGGAGGTTCTCCTCCTGCCGGTGATTATCACGGCCCTGGGCCGGTCCCTTGGCCTGCAGATTCCTGAAGCCCTCGCCTGGGTCCCCGCCCATTCCGGAGCCCTGCTGGGCTGGATGATTGGCCTGGTCCTGGTCCGCTGCCTGAGCCAGGTGATTGCGCAGGCCGTCTCCGCCAGGGTGGCCGATCGGATGGGTCATGCCCTCTCGCAGGCCCTCTACCTGTCCATGTTCGATGAGGCCGGGCAGGAGGGCGATTCGGACCTCCCCGCCCAGACCCTGGCCAGACTCTCGACCGAGGGGGTCAAGTCCGTCGTCTCCTATTTCACCTCCTACGTGCCGGCCTTGATTCAGACCGGACTGATGCTGGTCGTGGCCCTGGCCGTCCTCCTGCCCGTCAGCCCTCTGGCGGCGGGAATCGTCTTCCTTGGCATGCTGCTCCTGCCGATAGCCTCCAAGCCTGCAATGGGCAAGAACGTCAAGGTGCAACTGGGGCAGCTGCGCAAGTACGACCAGGTCGGGGTCCATTTCGAACATGCCCTGCGTGGTCTGAACACCCTGAAGATCTTCGGGGGAGACCAGAGGCAGGCCGATGACCTGTCCAAGGAGTCCGAAGGATTCCGTCGGATAACGATGGGGGTCCTGGCCGGGCAGCTGCGCTCGCTGATCAAGGCCGACGGGGTCATCTATGTCAGTGTCATCCTGTCGGTCCTGGCCACTGTTCTGGCCGGGCGGAACACCGCCTCCTGGCTTTTGGCCTCCCTGATCGTCGCCATGGTCGGGGTCAGGTTATTCGTCCCCGAACGGCAGCTGGTCTACATGATGCATTCCGGCATGGTGTCCATCAAGCAGGGCAAGGCCATTGACGACATCCTCCAGGCCCGGGAGGAAGCCTCCGGCAGTGAAACAGCCAATGCTGAATCCCTCGCCGGAGCAGAACCATCCGGTTCGGGCCCGGTCACTCTTGGATCGACAGGTCCGGCTTCGACGGGTGAGATATCGGTTGGTCGTGAACCAGGTGACTGCACAAACGGCGGTGCGGAGTCGGCAATTCGCGAAGCGAAATCACCCACCACTTCCGGAACCCATGGTGATTCCCATGGTCCCCGGGATTCCCGCGATGGAGGTGATGACCTGTCAGGCATTCACGCCCGCAACCTTACCTACACCTATCCCGACGGGTTCCGGGCCCTGACCGATCTGACCTTCGACCTGCCATCCAGGGGGCATGTGGGCCTGGTCGGCGCATCGGGCTCCGGGAAGAGCACCTTGGCATCGCTGCTTTCCGGCCGTCTACGAGGATATGCCGGTGATTTGTGCATCGGAGGGCACCAGGTCTGGGACCTCTCCCGCCAGGAACTGGTCGCCATGGAGACCATGGTCCGGGGGACCGACCGTCTCTTCGCCGGGACCATCAGGTCCAACCTGGATCCGGCGGGGTTGGGCTACTCGGACGAAGAGCTTCTGGCCGCACTCGAACAGGTCGACCTGACCGGGCTGGTTGGTCGGAAGGGTGGGTTGGACGGGCCCATCGACCCGGAAGGGGGCAACCTGTCGGGCGGCCAACGCCAGCGTCTGTCCATAGCCAGGGGGCTCCTGCGGCATTCATCCCTGTATGTTTTCGACGAGGCTACCAGCGCCGTGGACCGGGACCATGATGCCAACCTGGCCGCCCTGATGGACGGTCTGGAGCAGGAAAGTCTGGTCCTGACCGTCACCCACCGCCTGGCCGGGGTCCGCCGGGCCGATTCCATCCTCTTCCTCGAGGAAGGCCGCCTGGCGGAAAGAGGGGATTTCCAGGAATTGATGGATGCCGGGGGCAGGTTTGCCGCCCAGTGGAAGGAGCAGGCAAGGTACGAGGACCCAGAGGAGGGCGCGCGATGAGCACGGGCGGTAAGGACACGAGTTACGGCAGGACCCCGAAGGGCAATCCGGGGATGATGCGCCGCATGGCCGGACTGATGAAACCCCTGGCCGCCACTGAGGTCAAGGCCATCATCTGCGGCAGTCTGGGCCATCTCTTCTCGGTCTGGAGCATGATGGCCGCCGCCTCTGCCCTGATCGGATTGGCCACCGGGTGGTCGCCCCTGAAGGAGCAATGGGGACTCTGGGCCCTGGTGGCTGTCCTGACCGCCCTCAGCCGGGGGGTCATGGCCTACGGAGAGCAGTACTACAACCATGAGATGGCCTTCAGCATGCTGAGGGACATCCGCACGACCGTCTTCGACAAGATGCGCTCCCTGGCCCCGGCCGGTCTGAGGGACAAGGCGCGGGGGGACATGGTGACCCTGGTGACCAATGACATCGAGCTGCTGGAGATTTTCTACGCCCATACCCTTTCGCCCATCGCCATAGCCCTGGTGACCTCCCTGGCCAACCTGGCCCTGCTTACCTGGCTCTCTCCTTGGATGGGTCTGACTGCGCTGGTCTCCTACCTGGTCGTCGGACTGCTCATCCCCATCCTGAGTGCCGCACCCACCTTCAAGGTGGCCATGAAAGAGCGGAAGGCACAGGCCGATTTGCATTCACTCCTGCTGGAAACCCTTCAGGGTCGCACCGAGTTGGCCGGTCTGGGGGCACTGGGGAACACCCGCCGCCGGCTGGGCGCGGCCACCGATGAGATGCTGGATGCCCGTGGGCGAACTGCGGGGAGGACCGTGGCCAATGACCTGGTCACCCATACCGTCACCCTGCTCTGCGCCGTGGCCTTCACTCTGCTGGTCTGCCGGCTGGCTTCGGAGGGGCTGGTCGACCCGGCTAGGGGAATGATCGGCCTGGTAGGTTTCATCTCCTCATTTACCCCGTTGATTCCGGTGGCCCGCCTGGGTGCCGGTCTGCAGCCCACCCTTGCCGCCGCCCGACGGGTCTTCTCCCTCCTCGACAGGGAGCCGCCGGTCCGTGAGGTCGGATCCGGCCAGGGGAACAACCTGAACGATTTCACCGGTGAGGTGGCCGACCAGGTCTCCTTCTCCTACCCGAACAAGGGCGATGGCCATACCCCGATTCTGGATGGGTTGGATCTGGAGATCAGACCGGGAGAGCTGATAGGGATCCAGGGGGCCAACGGGGCGGGCAAGTCCACCCTGATTGATCTGCTGATGCGGTTCCAGGAACGCACCGCCGGGAATCTGACCGTCTCAGGCCTGCCTATCGAGACGGTCCGCACTGCCGATCTGCGTTCCCGCCAGACGTTGGTCAGCCAGGACACCTATATATTCAGCCTCACTCTGGCGGATAACATCGCCCTGGCCCGGCCCGATGCCAGCCGCGAGGATATAGAGCAGGCCGCTCACGACGCCTGCCTGGATGATCTGATCGATCAGCTGCCCGACGGGTTGGACCACATGCTGGCCGACAACGGTTCGGACCTGTCCGAAGGGCAACGGCAACGGGTGGCCCTGGCCCGGGCTTTCCTTAGCAAGGCCCCCCTGATGCTTCTGGACGAGCCTACCAGCAACATGGATGCCCTCCTGGAGGGGAGGGTCCTGGCTGCTCTGGTAGAACGCAAGGGCGACCGAACCTGTCTTATCGTCTCCCACCGGCCATCCGTTCTGTCCAAGGTGGATCGCCTGCTGACCTTGCAGGACGGCAGGCTCCTTCCTGCCTGATTCCGGTATACGGGAAGGCGAATACGGTCCGGCCCGGGTTCCTGTGACTCTATGGTCACTGTCAGGGACCCGGGCCTGGGCCGTCCGATGCGGAGATCAATGGTCTCAAGCGTCCCTGACTGCTGTGCAACCTTGTGCCAGGACGCCCTACGGGGTGAGGGCCAGAGGAAGACGGATTAGAGGAACTGGCGCATGGTCTCGCGCAGCGGCGGCATCTTGGGGGTCTGGAACTTCCCCTTGGAGTAGTCAAAGCCGAACCGCATGTAGCCCTGGGCCTCGTCCCAGACGATCTTGCCGGGCAGCGGGGCCTCGTCGTAGGCGGCCACGTTGATCAGCACCGGCCGGTCGGCTGAGCACTATCACAGATAAGCAGACGCTGATGATATAAGTCAGACATACGAGTCAGTATCAGATAAATCCTGAAAGAGTGGTCAGAGTGGCTCATCTCGCTATCGACCAGCATAAGGATACCTATAGCGGAATTCACCACTGGTCCCACTATTCAACCGCGGTGAATTCCTGACCAATCGCTTTCACTCTTTGCCGTGGATGGATAAACGGATTCCGGCCCGGGCCATGGCCTTGCGGGCCTCGATACCTCGGTTCGCGCTGACCGGGACGGTCAGATTCTCAAAGACCATGACCTTGTAGCCCTGTTTCACAGCGTCGAGGGCAGTTTCTTTGACGTGATGTGATTCGGCGATACCTACTACGTCCACTTGGTCGACCTTGGCAAGCTCCAGAGCTTCTGCCAGGGTGAGACCGGTCGATTTGGCCCTGGAGAACTCTTGCCTGCTCTGGATATGATCGGTGTTGTCCTCGATGCCATCGAATCCAGAATATGCGGCCGAGTATTGTCCTTTTTGAAATGATGGGAGATTCCCAGTTCCCGAATTTTGGGGTACAATTCAACCCCGGATGAGCCGGCTATATCATGTTTGGGCCAGTTATCTACGAAATCCGGATGGTCGGACCAATGGGTTCCGGGTTCGATGTGCGAGTCTTGTGTGGTAGCCATATAGGCATAGTCACCGGCATGCTTGTGGACGTAGTCGGCAATCCTGTCGGCGACCTCGTTGCCGCCCTTGACCGCCAGTTCGCCTCCTTCGCAAAAGGTTGGCCGGACATCTACGATTATCAGAGCCTTGGGCAAGGTGATCACTTTCTCTGCTGGAACTGACGGCATGAATCAAGTATGTCCGACTTTTTACCCTGCTGGTCATTCCTTTACTATGGCAGTCTAATCGCCATGCTTCGGCCAGTCATGTCGGTCTCCAAGCAATAAGGGCGAGTGCGGGAAAGAATGCCGTTGGCGTACAAGGTGGCATAGTGGGCGCTGGATCATCGAGAATGTCCGTCGTAGGCCAGATTCAATGGCACGGTCTTATGCGGGCTGCTGAGGTAGTTGGCATTATTTTTGAGACCGCCTTCTTCTTCCAGACAAAGTAGAGGTTCCGCGTTCCGGACTCGAAGATTCAAGACTAGCCGTCATAAGGGTCGTCATTGCCTGTCTCGAATCCTGCTGGACGGTCTCCCCCGGCGATCATGAGTCTCCCTGTCGTTTTAGCAGGGTGGTCGTGTTCATGGCAGAGCAGTTAGCGATATTCAGTCCGATAATCCTGGCTAAGCGAACCTTGACATCGACCAGGTTCCACGGCGGCCGCAGTGCGAGGTAGTTATGGACCAGACCGTATTGTCAGGGGTTGGCCTCGCTCATCTTGCGGAAGGTGCGCGAGAGGAGAACCCCGGTGCGGGACTAGGTGACCACGTCATTCATCCACTTGCGCCAGGTCTGCATGTTCTTCTGCTAGACGGTCAGGAAAAGGGACGATCGGACACTGTCTGGTCGCGCTTGTTCAGCAGGTCAGGGCCGACTTGGCATCGGACACGATGCCCAGGTCGATGGTATGGCGGTGACCGAGCCCTGTGGCCTCCAGGTCTATCTGGATGGCTGGGATCTTGTGGTTGGCATAAAGGGCGCAAGGGTAATCGGTGCCCACCAGGATCAGGAGGTCGGCGTTGAACGTTGTCTCGTATGTCGGCTTGAGCCCAGCTTGCCCGCATGGCCCAGGATGTTGGGGCGGCTGTCGTCGATGATTCCTTTAACCGTTATGGTCTGGATGAAAGGGATGGCGTACTTCTCCGCGAACTCCTTGGCTTCGGCCTGGTCATCTGCGATGCCGATTCCGAAGAAGGCGACGGGCTTCTTGGCTTCGACGATTAGGCCAGGGTCTTGTCGATGTCGGCCTCGTTGGTCTGAGGCTGGCTGGGCTGGTACTGGTCGGCCGTGGACTTGAAGGTGTCCTCGATCTTATGGTCGGATATGTCGTTAGGGATGGTCAGGACGGCTACACCCTGGTGGAAGTCAGCCTTGCGGATGGCCTCGTCCATGATAGTGACAAGGTTTCGGGGCTGGTGACCAGCTTGTTGTAGGCCGCAACGGCATCGAAGAGCTCGGTGGTATCGACCGTCTGAAAGGATCTGGCACTGAGCAGATGCGATTGGATCTGGCCCAGGATGGCCTCCACGTGCACATCGCTCATCTTGGTATCGTGAGCATATGGATGGCCCTAGCGCCGCCAATAGACAGGTAGATGCACACCTTCCCGGTCGGCTTGACATGGGCCGCTGCGGTTAGGGCCGCCACTTCCTCGTGCCTGACCTGGGTGAACTTGACCTTGTCGCGCTCGCGGTAGAGCGCCTCGACCATGGTATCGACTGAGTTCCCTGTCAGCCCAAAGATGTTGTCAATTCTCGGGTCTCCATGACCTTGGCTCTCTTGTCGGCGGCATTGATTTTCGACATCTATCTTCACGCTTCATGTTCGATTTTGTGTAGTTACATGTTCATGATATTGCCGAAGTTCCCAGCGACCCGTTAACATTTGTGTGATTAAGAGCATACTGCCCTATGACGTGCCTCACAAAACCTAACTTGGGTGAGGGCTGCTTTGTCATTTTTAGATTTGGCCAATTTCCGGTATTACGAATACTGCTGATTTGAGGCATGTTGCATGATTATTGACATCGAGAAAATCTATAACCTTAATGTGCCAGGGCCTTACGCTTCTTCCGTATCGAGCAACAACCGGGCAGCGGCCATCAGATGTTTGGTACCTCTCAAGAGAGCGTCGGCATAATCCTGGAACCTGACACCTGCTTCTAACTTTCCCGGTCGGCGGGGACAGTCTTTGCCTAGATCCTGGAAGCACTCGTCTTGGCACTTCTCTTCCGCATCCAGCCAGGCCTGGGTCATCGCCTTGTCTTCAGGCGGGCCCCCTTGCACATACGCTTGGACGGATCAGATGGATCGACGTATCCGGCTTTCAGGACACCGCTTCGCCGTGGGCGTTCTCTTGAACGTTATCGTGTTGAACTCTGAACGTATGGCTTTCCCCGGGCAGGAAGCTCGAACCTCTTAGCCAGGGCGCGTAAATCTAAGGCGTCACCTAACTCTGGGTTATACAGGGCATTCTAACAAGTTACAGGTCCGCGCTGGGATATCAGCAAACCGTTGGAAAAACAAGGAAAATCAGGAAGGGGAAGAGCTCCCGGCTAAATCCCGGCAATCCTGCTTGTCGAACTAGTTGGATTCGAACCGGTGATTCTCTTTTATCGTTGTTCTAAGCCTCTTGAGACGCCATAGTCTTGCAGTGGTCCTCAAAGCATGGCAATTAAGCTATCTCATAAGGTCGGGTAGTTTGCATGAGATCGCGTCGAATACCATGGAAAATTCCCAGTCGTGTCGCGGATGTTTCTAAATGGGGACGCCGCCCCGAATGCCCGAGGCGGCGAGAGGTTAGTTGTTGTATTGAACCGAAGGGGTGCGGCCCTGCGGGCGTAGTTGCGTATCTACCAAATTGAGATAACGACGAACGCGAGCGATTGAGTAATCATTTTCAGCCGCTAAGTCCTTTATTGACTTGCCGGTTTCATACTCGTCTCGGAGCAGCTTTCCGACAGCGATCTCGCTGTCTTTGGTCAGGCGCTCATGGTTTTCAAGTGGTGGAGTACTCTCAATTTCGCCGCCCTCATAGCCTTTATACACCTTGCCTTGGGGAGTGATGTCTTCATCTGCCTCGTTGCCCCAAACCGTCCAATGCGCCTGAGGATAACGTGCGAACATCTCCAAGTATGGGCCAGGTGAGCAGTTTTGTATGATGCTGTATTGTTCATCTGGCTTGCGTGAGTGTTCGCGCTTGCGCGTTTCGATCATGTTGACCTGACGACGACCTGCGTCCAGTGTACGCATATGGCCCTTGACGCCAAACAAGAACAGTTCGGTGACATTGCGGAAGTAAAAGCCCACGCCGCGTCCGTCCGGGCCTCCATCTTTGCGGCGCTTTGCCCAAACAATATTGGTCACGTAACGGAAACCCCACGACTCCATGACCTCGATGCCTTCTGGCAATAGAGCGTTAGGTACCCACAGATATAGGTGGGCATTCTTCGCCGTCACATCATTGACCGGAAGAGCTTTGATCTCGTCTAAGGACATGGTAGCGTAACGACCGAGCCTTTTATGCTCGGGAGCGACTTTCCCTGTGCGGTTCTGGAAGCGCCACGGCGGATCGGCAAGTACTGTTTTAAAGCCGCCTGCGGTAGTTGGCAGGGGTGCATATAGTTTCTCGGTCACATAACTAGAATAACATAAATAGATCTTTAAATAGATCTTTCCTGGGCATGTAGCGGATCTAAACTTGGTCTATGGCGTTTACGACCCACTCCTACGAGGACCCTGCAGTACTGGCAAGTGACATCCGCTCTCGCTACGAATTTCATGAAGTGCGCAGTGCTTGCGCTGTGATGAAGGCCGTGTCGCCTGAGGAATGGGAAGATATCACCGACGTGCTGGAAGGCTTCAGTTTCTCGGCGAATCTGTTGCTCAGGGCTGGCGGTAACAATTCTGAGATGGCGGAGACGCTGAACCGTGCGTTACGGGATCGGGGCTGGCGCGAGTGTGCCTACAAACTAGAGACAAAGGGGAAGATTACCTTTCGGGAAGCTGACGCACTCGATGAAGACCTTGGCACCATGAATGAGGCTTCTTATTGGGTGGACAATCGCAAAGGTCGCGTGCTTGTTGATATCGAATGGAATGCCAAGGACGGAAACCTGGATCGTGATCTTGCTGCTTACCGCGCATGGCACGAGGCCGGTCTGATCGATGCTGCGATGATTATCACTAAGCATCGCGAAGCTTTGTTTGAAACGGCCATCAAACTGTGGGCGCCCCATTTGAATGCGACTTATGAAGAGGTGTACAAGGCGACACGTAAGGCGAAGAAGGCGAGGAAGGAAGAAGACAAGAGATTGGCGCTGCCGCTCGACTTAACAACTACTACTGTCACAAGTCTGACCAAGGCCACTGACCGCATCAGTCGAGGCGAAGCTGGTACGTGCCCAGTTGTGGCAGTCGGTATCTCCGGTGCAACATGGGACGGAACCCCATATCAAGAGATGCAAGAGGGGAACAGCCTTCCTTGATTTGACCAGAAGCTTCAAATACTGAATCTTTGGTGTTGACAGTGAATCCCTTTCCACCAACCGACCACACTCTGATTGTGCGGCGGTTCTCCTGCGTAAGCAGATACTTGTCCAGCAGCTTGTTGCTGATGATCCAGAACGGTATGAAACTTACCGCGTGATCGTTGTATCGGGTTAAAGCGTGGAAAGGTAGTGTTATGGCTGATCTCTGCTTAAGTGGCTGCCAAATTCATCAACTGCCAGAATCGGTAGTCCTTCGTGCTCTTCCCACGGGTGCCGGTAATCTACCACTCAATCAGCATCCTCAATGATATTGTCATCATAGGTATATCTTGTTGTCTGCGTCTTGTTGTCGCATATATAGCGCACAGTGATCTCATATCTAACGTCCAAAGGTCGCACAATCGAGCGCTGAGGCAAGTTCGGGAAGGTACCGGGTTTATTCGAATGCCTTGCTGTTTTTGACATTTGGGAGCGCATTCGGCTTAGTGGTACGCTATCCTTGATTTGCTGTTGCAAATTGGCAAAATAAGGCCTGCTGCCCTGTTTGTCTTTGAGATCATTTTCCTACCGCGGAGTAATGATCGATGGTTTCCGAACAGAGAAACCAATTTGCGAGTGTATAGCGATGAGCGAATGGATGATTCCGAGTTACTTATAAATGATAAGAATCTAGAGTACGCAGAAAAGTTACTAATAAGTGCAAATACAATAAAACAAATGCTGGAAGCAAATCCCGCCGTGTCCTTGTCGAGATAAGCCCTGGTTGATTATCAATAAAGAGCAATTATAAGTAAATGGGATAAATGGAGATTCTGCATATCTAATTAAGGGAAGGAGCAGACTAATCGATCGTTCCGAAAAACAAAAGCCGAATATTGAGGATTAACTTGCTACCGAAAATGAACTGGTTTAGCACTAGTGAAAGTACTTCCCGTTTTTATCGGTATAACTAATCAGATCGCAGGACTTATGAACTGGGTAGACAGGCATAGTCCTCTGTGTCCGATGAAATGACGGATCGTATGCTTCAGGATGTTGTTGGAGCAAAGTGTCATAAGCTATACATTGGGCTGTCTCTTGAAGAACTGGTTAAACGTGTGAAGACGAGCTGTGCCGAGATTTCGGACTGGAAATCTCTGACTGACTGAGCATCAGGAAATGTTACAGACTAATATTGCAGCAGAAGTTTCGTTTTTAAGATTTGTAATGAAGGATTTGGCTATTTACATGAGGGCGTTGGAGAAAACCAATACCCCTGGGTGACTCAAGCGCCCGATATGGGCGCAGAAAGCGCTGGCGGGTATCGGTGAGAAGCCAGACTGCTCCAAGAAGCACAACAGAAGACATTTGCCTCCGATCTGAAGTAGAGTCGTTTGGTGTCGCAACGGAAATGACCTTCATTTTGGGTGTTGCACTAATTCGAACGATGTTAGTTGATCGTTTCAGGTCGTTGCTTTGGAGTGGCTAATGTCTAAGAACAACTTATGCGGGCAAAACTATCGCTGCTATGAGAACGACAGGAACCAGTATCTATTTGAAAGTGGGGCACTCGTCTGATGGTGGTATCTAGGAGATGGTGATCAGCGTGCGGGTGCACGAGCTCCAGTAAGTGCGGCTCCACACGAATTCAAGTGCAAGTGGCTATATAGCCCATGAAACGCAGGATCATCAAGGGTATGCCGAAAGATGCTTCCGGTGGAGTGATAAGCCTATAGGCTTCTTCTAAGATGTGGAAGATGCCATCTAATCCTGTTGTGGACATTGAACCACTCGGATATACCAGTGTTCGCGTTTTCTCACCCCCCAGCAGATGGCAAATATTGTTGAAGAGGCCGCTCCTGCTGATATAGAGAAAGCTGCAGATATTGTTTCTCACCTACACTGGTTTGGGTGCTAACGAGAGCGTGGCTCTTCGAGACGAAGATCTGAATTTCATTAAGTTACTCATTTTGATAATGAGAACTATCGTTATAGACCCGCAGGAACATTGTCGCGTCTATCTCAAGATTCCTAGTTTGCACCATTGAACAAGTACGCAGTGGACGTAATACTTGATGCATTTCTGTTCACTGTGTTCCATAGCGGCATGATTTATTAGAGCACTTTGCGAACTTACTTGTGGTACCCGGCCAAAGGAGGAGTTGGCTATGGTGGCATGGAAGAGCTTTGTATTCTCTGCTTTCAACCTACCTAAGCGCAATTTGCCGTCATTTTGGGTTGCGATGTGAAGACGACTCTGAGAGCATTGCGGGACATGCTTTGACAGCAAAGGCATTAAACCCATGTGCGGCGCCTAGGCCTGGCCGTGTTGATGAGGTGGCAGCATCCATAGAAGCCAAAAGCCAGCAGTAAGAGGAGTAGCATGAGAAGGATCTGGCACTTGCCAACCAGGTTCCTTAGCCATGTCTATCAATGTTAGTCTAAACGAGGCTAGGTAGAAATGAAAGAAACCGGGTAATCAGTGAGGATACACAGGTTCGCCTGTGGAGCTAGCCGGATTCGAACCGGCGACCCTCTGCTTGCAAAGCAGATGCGCTACCAGCTGCGCCATAGCCCCAAAAATGTGTAGCGGATTCTTGTCGACGAGATTTGCGTGGGCCTGGGAGGACTTGAACCTCCGACCTCATCCTTATCAGGGATGCGCTCTAACCAGCTGAGCTACAGGCCCAAACCGCGTGATCAAGAATCACACAAGGAGCTAGCTTACCATGCCCCGAAAAGATGTCAATCCAACCCGGTGTCGTCATCCGGTCTTCATCGAGGCCCGCTTCTTCCGGCTCGGCCGGTTTGCCTGGTGCCCGGCCAGGCGTGAGAATACCGGTATGGTACATGCTTCAGACCGTCGTTCCGGATGGGATCGCCATTCAGGACCAGACCAGTGCTCCGGGTCATGCCCTCCTTCCGAATCGGTCTTGCACGTGGAACCGGCCTTGCGCTTGGGATCGGGGTCGCGTTCCGGAAAGGGTCGATATGTCCAGGTGGGCAGACCCTATGTCGTCTATGTCGATGACATCCCTGTCCAGGTCACGGCCAAGCGGATTCGCAACGTCTACCTGCGTGTCAAGCCCCCGGATGGCCGTGTGGAGGTGACGGCCCCTGTGAGCATGTCGGACGGGCGGATAGCCGAATTCGTCAGGTCGCGCAGGGCCTGGATAGATCATGGTCGGCAGCGGATCGCCCTGGCGGTCCGTGAGCGGGAGGTCTCCCGGATGGAAGCCGGGGGCAGGGCCGATGGGGATGTCGAGCCGGGTGCCGCGGCCGGACCCGGTCATACCGGCGGCCAGCAGGCGGGCGGAATCGGTCTTCAGCATGAAGCGGAGTGCAAGACCACGCCCGACCGCGACGCGCAGGCCAGGCGGATGCTTGAGTCCCGCCTTCCACCCCTCCTTGAACGGTGGGTGCCCATAGTCGGCAAGGGCCCGACCGCTCTCACCCTGCGCTCCATGAAGACCCGGTGGGGGTCCTGTACGCCTGACACCGGCAGAATTCGGATCAATCTGGAGCTGGCATGGGTGGATGAGGACCTTTTGGAGTATGTGGTGGTCCATGAGTTGACCCACCTGCATGCGCGCGGTCATGGGGCCCGTTTCCAGCAGTTGATGACCGCTTATCTGCCGGACTGGAAGGACCGGAGGAGACGGCTGAACCGCCATGTCATCGTCTAGCCCCCTACATGCGTCAATAGTTGTCCCCCCCACCGTCCCTCGTTCGATCAGCCCATCCGCCTGCCTGATTCACATTCGACCACATTGCCCGTCATCCTTCAAAGCCCTTTCCCTTTGGGCTAGCGTTGGTTATGGAATCGGATCAAGATGATTGCATCGGTCTGCGTCTGGGCCAGTGTGAGTGCCGACAGCTACGAGGTCCGGTGCGAGAAAGGTGGGCATGATGGCTGAAAGGGAATCGGGTAGGGGGCTCAAGCGGGCCGTGGTGACCGGCGCCTCGAGCGGCATAGGGCAGGCGAGTGTGCAGGCCCTGGTGGCCAAGGGCTGGCAGGTGGTCGGTCTGGCCAGGCGGGAGGACCGGCTCAGGCAGTTGGCCGAAGACCTGGGCGGGGCCTTCACCTACCAGGTCTGTGACGTGACTGATGAGGATTCGGCCCAGTCCGCCGTTGATGCAGTCCTCAAGGCCGGCCCGGTCAAAGCCCTGGTCAACTGTGCAGGTGGCGCCTTCGGCAAGGACCCCGTAGCCACTTCCGACTTGGATGACTGGAGGGGGATGTACGAACTGAACGTACTGGGCACCCTCCGCATGATTCAGAAGTTCATGCCTGCCCTGAAGAAGTCCGAGGGGACGGTGTTGATAATCTCCTCAACGGCCGGCATCGAGCCCTATGAGGGTGGCGGCGGTTACTGCGCGTCCAAAGCCGCCGAGCGCGTCATGGCCAGGATTCTCCGCCTGGAGATGATCGGTCAGCCCATCCGCGTGATCGACATAGCCCCCGGGCTGGTCCACACCGACGAATTCTCTCTCAAGCGTTTCGGCGGCGATGCGGCCAAGGCCGAAGCCGTATATGCTGGCGTGCCCGACCCCCTGACCGCGGAAGACATCGCCGGCTGCGTGACCTGGGCCCTGGAACAGCCAGACACGGTCGACATCGATCAGATCGTCGTCCGCCCCCGTGCCGAGGGTTCCTACACCAAGGTCTATCGGAAGTCCTGACGCGTCCCGGCGGGGAGCCTTCGGGAAGGCGGGCCTGGCCTGGCCTGGACTGGCCTGGCCTCAGGCGCAACAAAAGCGGGGTGGGACCTTTCTCGGTCTCACCCCGCTCGGAATCTGATGAATCAGATCAGGTGGCTCCTCATGAACCACTGGAAGTGCTCGAGCTCCTGCACGTGGTCCTGAATGATGTTGGAGCTGATGACGTCCAGGTCGTCCAGCTGCTTGATGGCCTCACGGTCCAGCTTGATGAAGGAGGTGTAGAACTTGTCCAAGGCCTTCAGATAGTCCAGGGCCTCCTGGCGGCCTGTCAACTCGACGCCGTCCCAGGTGCGGTTCCTCAGGATGTCGTCAGGACGGCCGTCGGGAGAGCCGCCCAGGGTGGCGATGCGCTCGGCGGTTTCATCCGCCATGTTCAGCACCGAGTCCACCTCCGGATCCATCATCTCGTGGATGCCGATGAACTCCTTGCCCTTCATGTTCCAATGGGCGTGCTTGAGCACCAGGGCGCACTCCTGCTCCTGGCTCAGACGGCTCTGCAGGATTTCGATGATCTTCGCGCTGGTGGACTCATCCAAACCAGGTACGACAAAACTCAATGACATGATTTCTCCTTCTGTCGGTCTTTTGCATCCGGCTACAACGTGGTAGGGTCCGATGCCCGGCCATACTTCCAGGGTAGATGAAGTGCGGCGAAAATCAATCACTGACCCGGACCGATATGGTGATAAGAAAGACGTTCGTCGCGTGGCGCGGCTGGCCCGAGCGGACCGGCATCCTCCCCATACGGGTGATTCGGGTCTGCCTGCGGGCATCAAGATCTGCCGGGCCTGTCGGGCCTAATGAACGGACGGGGTTTCGGGCCCGTGCCCCGCCTCAGAGTCCTTCGGAGGGGGTGTCGCGGTCTGCTTGCGGACCTCGATGGTTTCAATACGCCGACCGTCCACCTTGGTGACGACCATGTCGTATCCGTCGTCGGAGTGGAGTACGTCGCCCACCTCGCCCATCTTGCCGGTGTGGGCCAGGAAGTACCCGGCCAGGGTCTCGTAAGGGCCGTCTTCCAGTTCTATGCCCGTCAGGTCCGCGAAGTCCTCGATGGTCATCCCCCCGTCGATGGTGGCCACCCCGTTCACGAAGGCGGTGACCCCCTGGCCGGAACCCGGTTTCTCTTCGGGCAGGTCGTATTCGTCGCGGATGTCGCCGACAAGTTCCTCGGTCATGTCCTCCAAGGTGACGATCCCGTCAGTCCCCCCGTATTCGTCAATGACGACAGCCAGATGTATCCCCTTCCTGCGCAGCTTTTCCAGGCTGGGCAGGAGCTTGGAGGTGCCGGGCAGGGAGATGCCCTGTCTGGTCACGTCGGCGACTGTCTTGGCATTGGGCTTGCGCACGTCCAGCAGGTCGCGCACATGGACGAAGCCCAGCACGTCGTCGAAGTCACGCCCGGTCACGGGGAAGCGGGAGTAAGGCTCATTCCGCACGAACTCGGCCGCCTTGTCCAGAGGCATGTCGCCGCTGATGAAGACCACGTCGGCCCTGGGGCGCATGACCTCGGCCACGCTGGTCTCCGAGGCGTCGAAGACATCGCTCAGAATCATGCGCTCGTCCTTGCTCAGGTTGGTGTTGGAGGAGACCAGGACCCTCAGCTCATCGTCGCTCACCTCGGTGTCGGTCTGCTGGGGGTCGAAGCCCAGTATGCGGACGATGCCGTTCGTGTTCTTCCCGATCAGCCAGATCAGGGGTTTGCAGATCGTGGAGAACACGTCGATTGCGGGGACCACGGCCCTGGCTATCTTCTCGGTGCGCTGCATGGCTATGCGCTTGGGGACCAGTTCCGAGATGACGATGGAGCAGTAGGAGATGATCAGGGTGAGGACGATGGTGGTCAGTGTGGAGGCCAGCCCCTCACCCACACCCCATCCGGTGACGATGGGAACCACATGGGGGGCGATGGAGGAGGCTCCGAAGGAGGCCGACAGGAAGCCGGAGAGGGTCACGCCTATCTGAACGGCGGAGAGGAAGGTGTTGGGGTCCCTTGCTATCCGGGCCACGCGCGCCCCGCGCGCATCCTCCTGTTCCATCTGTTCCAGCTGGGAGCCACGGAGGGAGACCAGGGCCAGTTCGGTGCCGGAGAAGACGGATCCAATCAGGAGGAAGACGAAGATCAGCAGGATGTTCAGCCATATGGACATATATCCAATGTACGTTATAGGTCGCCCCTTTGCAGGTCTTGGACGGATATCACGCCGTCCGGAAACCTCCAGCCGTCAGATCCGGCCCTGTCCGGGATCCGGTACCCTCACCCGGATGACCCCTCTTCCGGCCTATACTTGTACAGTCAATCAGAGCAATCCGCCGCGAACCAGGGTCCCAGGGACCACCAGGGGGCCGGCAGCGTCCCGAGGAGATGGAAATGTCACCGAATCTGCCGGTCACCGGTGCAGCGATATTGGGTGTTGTGGTGGTCATCGTCATCCTGTTGGCCGCAGGTGGCATTCTCCTCTACATCAGGAAGCGCAGGATGTCGGATTCAGACATGCGCATCGAGGGAGCCGAGCACCTGGCGGACACTGCCGGCGGTGCGGGTGATGACCATGCCCAATGGTCGCAGGCTGATGAAGACTCCACTTCGGACGGGACGGCCGACTTCCTCAACGCAGGTGACGGGGAGGACGGCGGCGCGGGGCGCGGTTACACCGTCGATTCCGGGCAGGACGACGGGGGTGCCGGTGTTGCAGGCGGGCCCGCTGCCGAAGGGGATGACACTTCCGGCGATCACCGGGACTGAGACGGAATCACCTGGGCAGCCCGCCCCTCACTGCGGATGCCCTTCCTGTGTGGCTCTCGTGTCCATCGGGACATGGCCTCTGTGTCGTATCGCACAAATCAGGCGGGCTGCCGCCCTTTCCTCCTCGGGGCATGGGTTTTACGATAGTAAGTGACGATTCGCCCGCTTGCGGGACCGCAGCCCCGGCACAAGATGACCGGGGCCCTGTTGACCTCCGGGCCGGGCGATGGAACGATGTTATTGGATTCGTGAAAGGAATGCGATGACGCTGCTACAGCACGAGCTGACCGATTTCAAGACCCAGGCCTACCAGGACAACAAGACCCACGAGGTCACCAAGCAGGACCTGCTGGGCCATTGGTCCCTCATCTTCTTCTATCCGGCAGACTTCACCTTCGTCTGCCCCACCGAGCTGGAGGACCTGGCAGACCACTACGAGGACTTCAAGAAGGCCGGCTGCGAGATTTATTCGGTCTCCTGCGACACCGAGTATGTCCATAAGGCCTGGCACGAGGCCAACGATAAGATCGCCAAGATCGACTTCCCCATGCTTGCCGATCCGACCGCCACCCTGGCCAAGGATCTTGACAACTACAACGAGGCCGCCGGTCAGGCCGAGCGCGGCGACTACATCATCAACCCCGAAGGCAGGGTGGTCGCCTATGAGGTGACCTCCTCCAACGTGGGCCGTAACGCCGAAGAGATTCTGCGCAGGGTCCAGGCATCCCAGTTCGTCTATGAGCACGGCGACCAGGTCTGCCCGGCCAAGTGGGAGCCCGGCGACGAGACCATCGAGCCCAGTCTGGACCTGGTGGGCCAGCTCTGATTCCGACCGGGGCCTGGGATGACCGGCTCCGGATATGAACCGTCGACGGGTGTCGGCTGCGGTGGCTGATCAGCCGTGGCCGACGCCCGTCCCTGCATTGGACGGTTCTCATGCATTCTTGCAACTCCCTTGCCCCGTGCGGCCCGTCGTCAAGGCGGCCGGGCGGAGGCCGGGCCTGACCTGGCGGGGACCGTGCAAAACCGGAGTGACAAGCTGAAGAGGAAGCGTATGACTGAAGACAACAACCTATATGACGTGGTCATCGTCGGCGGCGGCCCCGCAGGACTTACCGCAGGCCTCTACCTGGGCCGCGCCCGCTACCGGACCCTGGTGTTGGAGAGGGGCGACTACGGCGGCCAGGTGACCATCACCTCCGACGTGGTCAACTACCCGGGCGTGATGGACGTGGACGGGAGCAAGCTGACCGAGACCATGCGCCGTCAGGCCCAGAACTTCGGCGTGGAGTTCATGTCTGCCGAGGCCACAGGGCTGGAGGTCGGCGGTGACATCAAGACCATCCACACGACGCGCGGCGATGTGCGGGCCTTCGGGGTCCTGATAGCCACCGGTGCCAGCCCCCGCAAGATCGGCTTTGCCGGCGAGGAGGAGTACGCAGGCAGGGGGGTGGCATACTGCGCCACCTGCGACGGCGAGTTCTTCACCGGCAGGGAGGTCATCGTCATCGGCGGCGGGTTCGCGGCGGCGGAGGAGTCCGTCTTCCTGACCAAGTACGCCAGCAAGGTCACCCTCCTGGTCCGTGAGCCCGACTTCACCTGCGATGCCGGAGTTGCGGCCGAGGCCAAGGAGAACCCGAACATCGAAATCCACTACTCCACCGAGCTCAAGGGGGTGTCGGCGGGGCCGGGCGGTCTGGTCGAGGCGACCATCCTCGACAGGGCCACCGGGCAGACCCGTGTCTGGAAGCCCGCCGACGGCGGGACCTTCGGAGTCTTCGTCTTCGCGGGCTACATCCCCCAGACCGACCTGGTCAAGGGCCTGGTCGAACTGGGCGACCAGGGTTACGTCGTGACCCACGGATACTTGGAGACCTCGGTCCCCGGGATCTACGCGGCCGGCGACCTGCGGGTGAAGAACCTCCGCCAGGTGGTCACCGCCACGGCCGACGGGGCCATCGCCGCCACAGAGCTGGAACGGTATGCCTCCGACATGTCGCAGAAGACCGGTCTGGTTCCGCCCAGACCAAGCGAAACCCCATACGAGCGTTCCGAGCAGGAGGCCGCCGACCAGGCCGCAAGGAGCGGGACCTCACCCGCTCCGGTGGCCCAGTCACAGGAGGCATCGACCGTGAAGACCTCCGGTTTCTTCGGGCCCGACATCCGCAAGCAGTTGGATGTCGTCTTCAATCGGATGTCCAACCCGCTGATCCTCAGGTTGGAGCTTGACAAGACCCCCCTGTCGGCAGAACTCAAGGCCTTCATAGGTGAGCTGTCCGACCTGTCCGACGGCAGGATCAGCGTCGAGGAGGCCCCCCAAGCTGAGGAGGATGGAGAGGGCCGGGCCATCTTCCAGGCCGATGGAGACCTGCCGGATGCCCGTCCCAACGTCCGCATCTGCCGCGTGGGGGAGGACGGGAAGGCCCAGCCCACCGGACTGGCCTTCCACGGGGTGCCCAGCGGCCACGAGTTCAACTCCTTCGTCCTGGCCCTTTACAACGCCGCCGGTCCCGGTCAGCAGGTTGACGACGACACATCTGACAGGATCGATGCCTTGGACGAGCAGGTCGACATCATGCTCCTGGTCTCCCTGACCTGCACCATGTGCCCGACCACGGTCCTGTCGGCCCAAAGGATCGCCTCGCAGAACCGGAATGTGAGGGCCGAGGCTTACGACCTCTCCCACTTCCCCCAGATCAAGGACCGGTATCAGGTGATGAGTGTGCCCTGCATCGTCATCGACAGGGGAGGGAAGCGGACGGTCGAGTTCGGCAAGAAGTCCGTCCCTGAGATGCTCGACCTGATCGAGGGCTGAGGGCGTACCGATTCGGCCCTTCAAGGGCGGGCCACCTGTCCCGGCAGGTTGCCCGCCCTCTTGTCGGTGATATCCGTCTTTCAGAATGGGGAGGCCTGGAACCTTCCGGATTGCGGGCATCTTAGCCTCGGCGGACCTGGCCTGGTTGCTCGATACCGGAATGGCGCAAGCCGAGGCCCGTAATTGTGCTCTTGCAAAGAGGATAAAGTGCATAATCTGTAAACGGCTGAACACATGGTGACGTCTCGAGAGCCAGCCCCAAGGTCGTGCAACCCTCCCATGCAGTGATTCCCGCCATATGTGCCGAGGAAGATAACTTAATATTTTAGCTACTTGAGTAGCGAATTACATCGAATATTGCAGCTGTCACTGATGTGTGATGGCATTCGCCCATTTTCCTCCAGTGGATTCCGGGGTTGTGCGTGTGGTCTGCCTTGACCAGCTCCGTGCAAGTCGCGGATGGCGAGATCAGGGACTCTCCACCGGTGTTGGGGACGGATCGGATGGATTCCGCCCGCCGACGGTAAGCGGCGTGGCGCCGATAAATAATTGTGAACTGACGTTTTGGAAGGCAAAAACGCGGCCACGCGGACATAAAAATAGGGAAATCGGATTGTTCATGTACAATAGTAGATACTGTTCAGGCTGGGAATACCTGGCACGATTCCTGGCACGGCATGGTTTGAGTGTTCCAAGGATGGTCACGGGAAATGAGCGGCAATCGTCCGGTCTTTGCGGGGGGCAACCCCGGGCGCGAAGGGAAGCACCACCGACTGTACGGGTGGGTGCGCAGGTCGACCTGTACCCTGGTCTGTCTGGCGGCCGCCGGCGCCTTGACGCTGACCGCAGCGGCCGGACCTGGTGAGTCGACCAAGTCCCTTTCCTCACAGACGCCAGCCGTCACGTCGCACCCGGACCAGCAGGCGGCCGGCGGTGTGACCCCTGGCAACCCTACCCGGCCTGCGGCCCCGTCAGCGGTCCGGACGGCAGGCACCAGGGCCGGTTCCCCCATCTTCCTGGTCGTGGCTGCGGACGGGACGCCTTCGTTCGATGCCGATGACCAGGCGGGCAATGACCGATCAGCCGACAACGGCATCGTCAGGGTCAACGACAAGGTGATCTACAAGGTTCAGTACCAGTACAACAATTTGCAGAATCAAGACGTCTCGTACGTCCTCAAGCTCCCCAAGGGGCTGATGATGGATGATGTCCCGACAAGCTGCGCGGCCGGATCCACACTGACGCCGAAGTCGGCAGGACAGCCCAGCCTCCCCTACAGGTCCGATTCCCTGGACGACCTGGAAGCGCAGACCCTGACCTGTCTGATGGGCCGAAAGACCGGTTCGTCGACCGAGGCCAGGACCGTCGAGGTGAAAGTCAGCAATGCGGTTCCCAATGGGAGGGTCCTGACACCCGAATCACTCGAATTGAAGGTGGGGAATGTGCCGGGGACATCGGCCGGGGCGCGCGATTATGCGGCCGACTCCCTGCCCCCGGTCACTGTCTCCTCCCGCCTCAAGTGGGATCTCGCCATGCAGTGGCCGGTCATTCCGGATTACACCTGGGGGCCCAGGCTGCGCAAGTGTTCCTGGGACGAGTCCAGAACCTGCCAGTACATCGAATACCCGCTGATGATCCAGGCCGATGCCGACGGGAAGGGGGCCATGCCCGTCGTGGGGCCGGTGTCCATCACAGACGACCTCTCGCCTGACGGCCTCTTCCCTCAATTGACGGATGAGCAGAGAAACCGCATGAAGACGGACCCGGACAAGTATGGAGCCAGGGTCTCGGTGGACCCCGGGAAATTCCATGTCAGCCATATGCCCCTGCCGTCTTTCGGCTTCTACGATCCCCCGCAGCCCGATAAATCCGTCCGTGATTCCGGCGTCTTCACCGCTGTGCAACCGGCGGGCCCGGGGACGCCCGCCACCATAACGATAGAAAAGACCGACTGGTCCCTCCTGACCAACCCCAAATACAGCGAGACCGGCAGCCCCCTGCCGGAGCACATGGCATATGTGGTTTCCATGTGCGTCAACGTCGACATACCCATCGACACGGTCACGGATTTCGGCACCCAAGCCGCAGGCGCCGCCACCTGGTCCTTGGACATGCACAACAGGTACACGCAGATGGAGATGCGGGGCCTTGACGCCGGTTCCGACCATGCGACCATCGATTCGCAACCGACAGCCAACGACTCGTTAGACAGGACCCTGAGGCGGGACATCCCCGGGGGGCTGACGGTCGGCATGGGTGGCATGCCAGGGGATGCCAGGAACACTCCGGGTGAAAAGTTCCATAAGGGCTGGGCCAACAGCATACCCGGCCTGCCGGGGGATGCCGTTTACAGGATGGCTGAAAACACCGTCATGCGAGGGCAGAAGGTGACGGCGCAGCTCATGTACGGCGGGGCCAACTCCTCCGCTCCCACGACGGTGACCCATTTGAGCTGCGCGGTCTGGGACCCGGCCCAGTACTACCTGACAGACGTGGATACACCCGGTGCCGACCCCGGTAGCTGGTACGACCGCCCTTCAGGAGGCAGGCCGGTATGGTTGTCCGGAGCCAGTCCGGGCATGGCCACACGGCCCATTCAGGTCTGGTATGCGGGAAATGCCGAGGCCGGGGCCGGCACGCCCAACAGGAACAGGCTCTCGGATGCCGACTGCTCCGGTGTCAACTGGGTGGATTCGCCAGACAAGGTGCAGGGCAACGACCCGGCCCTGGCCGCCCAGGGGATATACACGGCCGTGAACAGGGTGCGGATCTTCGCCCCCATCCCACCTCCCCAGGGGATTGCCGACACGGTCTACGAATCGGTCCTGGTCGGTCTGACCGTCTCCTCCCAGAAGGTGCCGGACGGCAGCATCCTCGACTTCTGGAGCTCGGACCGGCAGAAATACACGGATTCTTCCTTGGCCGAGATGCTTGAAACCCCGCTCCCCTCAGCCTCCGGCTTCATCGCGGATCACTGGGGCTGGGCCACCCTGGCACGTGCCCATGCCAGGATCGGCCAATTGGTTTCTCCCGCCTCCGACGACTCGAACAGGGTGAAGACCCTCAAGGTCACGGGCAACGACCTGGTCCACTTCCACATAACCCCCACCCTGACCTCGCCAGGCGGCCCGGATGAGACGACCAACGAGGTCTGGATCGAGGACTGCCTGCCTGCCGGCCTTGAATACGACCCCGCAGGCACCACTCCCACCGACAACCTGACCACTTATCCGCAGTCGCCCCCGGATGCCAAGCGTGCCTGCGGGGCGGGGGAGACCTATATGAGGTGGATCTTCCCAGGCCAGAAGGTCAACGAACCCATCGCCGGCGGAACCATCGTCGTCCAGGCCAGAGTCTCGCCCGCCGCCAAGAACGGCTACTACGCCAATAACGCCTACATCTGGGCCAGCGGTGACAGGACCACGGACAAGGACCTGCTCAGCTCCTATTCCCTGGTCGTCATAGATAACCCGGCCGGTGTCTTCCTGGACAAACTCAACGTGACCCCCCAGGTCCAGGTGAACCGTTCCGGCTCCCTGTTGACCCAGTCCAACGTGTGGAGGGTGAGGCTGGGCAGTACGCTGGAAACCCAGGAGACCAGGCTGACCGATCCTGAAATCATCGATGTCCTGCCCGGGAGGGCTGGTGATACAGCCAGTCATTTCAGCGGGAAGGCGGTGCTGAAGTCGGTCAAGGTGACCCAGGGGGCGGAGAACGGCAGGACCGTGACCGTGGAATACACCAAGGCGGACAAGGTTCCCCGGACCCCAGACTGGAGCGTCCCGGTAACCTGGTGTGCCACCCTGGGCGGCACCGGCTGCCCAGCCTCCCTGGATGAGGTGACCGCGATCCGCCTGGTCAGACCGGGGATCCTGGTCAACGGGGAGGCCATCGATGTCCTCATATCGGTGGATCTGATCGGCGACAAGGGTGGCGATGTGGTGACCAACACCGCCTACGGCAGGGTGGGCGGCCTGGGCAATCCGGTTGGTCCGGTCTCCCGTACGCAGAACGTGGTCTCCTCCTCCATCGGCGACAAGGTCTGGTGGGATGTCAACGGCGACGGGATCCAGGATGAGGGGGAGCCGCCGGCCGTCGAGGTGGCCGTACGGCTGACAGGCCTGGATGACCTGGGCAACCAGGTGGATACGCTGGCCGTCACCAAGGCTGACGGGACCTATGACTTCCCTGAGCTTCGGTCCTCTTCCACGGCCGGTTACACGCTGACCTTCGACAGCACCGTCACGGCTGCCGCCTCCTTCTCTCCCAAAAACAGGGGGAATGACCGGAGCAAGGACTCGGATGTCGACAGGAAGGGCCTGGTGGAGACCATCCTCCCCATCCACACCCGCCTTACCGGCCTGGCCGCCGGCCTGCAGACGGGGAGCCTGGCATGGACCAAGAAATCCGCGGAAGGCTCGGCCTCGCTCAAGGGGTCCCGGTGGAAGATCACCGACTCCTCAGGCAGGCCGGTATACTCCCAGGACGGCAAAAGGATGGAGGACATCTGCGACGCCGAATCCTCCGCCTCCACCTGCCCCCTGGATATGGACCCGGCTCCGGCCGCCTTCCTCGTCCAGAAGCTCCGGGCCGGTGAATACCTTCTGGTGGAGACCAAGGCCCCGGCCGGGTTCGGCCTGCTCGACCCCATCCCCTTCACCATCGACAGGGACCACCCCGACATCAACCTGGGCTCCCTGTCCGACCCCCTGCGTGATGGCCCCGCCCTCCCGCTGACCGGAGGGGGGAGCAGGACCACATGTCTCCTGGCGGGCCTGGCCCTCCTGGCCCTGGCGGCAGGGGTGACGGTCACCAGATGGGGGCCACAGGGCTTCAGCCGCCTCATGGAGGGACGGATTCTCCGCCCCTCAGCCGGGCCAGGGCCCAGTGGGAGCCGCTATGCATGAACTTTGAACCCGAAAAGCAGCAGCAGTCATACAAAGAGATAAATCAGACAAGTCGGGCGATGATGAATCGCACGCGACACTTTGCAAGGAGAAGACCATGGAAGGTCAACTGAAAGCAGGATGGCGGTCCAAGGCCGCCGTGGCCCTGGCCGTGGCCGGAGTCCTGGCCCTGGGCGGCATGACGGGGCTGACGGCCCGGGCCGCACAACCTGGTTACGGCAACATCGACGGGGCCAAGAAGGGCTCCATCATCATCCACAAACATGAACACCAGAGCGGAACCTCCGAGATCGCCAAGCCCGACGGCTCGGTGAACCTGACCTCGCCGGGAATCAACGGGGTCACCTTCACCATTTACCGGATCACGGATTTGGACCTGACCGTCTCAGCGGGGTGGGACCAACTGGCCAAGCTGAACGCCCCCCGGCAGGTCGAGGACGGGGCCACCAGCGCCGACTTCCCCGACAAGGACGACCCGGGCACGACCACTCCCCATGGCCTGACCAGCGTTATGTCCGTGACGACCGCCGGGACAGATGGTTCCGGCAATCCCCAAGGGGTGGCCACCGCCTCCTCCCTGCCGGTCGGGGCCTATCTGGTCGTCGAGACCGGGCGTCCCTCCGGAGTAATCGACTCCGCCCCGCCCTACATCGTGACCATCCCCTTCCCCGACAAGGGGGTTGGGGCCTCCAACGGCTGGCTCTATGACGTCGAGACCTACCCGAAGAACAGCGTGGCCACGATCACCAAGGGGGTGAACCCCCAGCAGGGACTGGGCCTGGGTTCCACCGCCACCTACACGGTCACCGCCACCGTGCCCCGTCTGGCAGGGGATGCGGCCTTCCAATCCTACGAGATAACCGACGAGGCCGATGCCCGGTACGTGTCGGATCCGGACGTCAAGGCCGTCAAGGTCGAGGGGGCCGCCCTGACCAAGGATCGTGACTACACGGTCACGGTCTCCGGGAGCAAGGTGACCATGTCCCTGACCTCCGCCTACCTGGCCGGCTTGAAGGCACATGCCGACAAACAGGTGGTCGTCACCTTCTCCGCCAAGGTGATCAAGGTCCCGGCGGACGGGGACATCCAGGACAAGGCCACGCTGGGCGTGCGAGACGACAAGGCCCACAGCGTCACCGACCCGGTCGTCACCGCCGACCAGTACTGGGGTGATGCCAGGATCTTCAAGGTGGACGGAGGCGACAGCGCCAAGGCCGCCGGCCTGGCCGGAGCCCGGTTCAAGGTCTACCCGGCCAAGACCCCCTATCCCTCTGCGGGTGCCTCCTGCGAGGCCACGGTGGCCGACGGCGCCCAGCCGATTTCCGTGACCCCCTCCGACGGGGCCACGCCCGTCACCGAGTTCGAGACGGCGGCGGATGGAACCGTGCTCATCCCCGGTCTCTTCGTGTCCGATTCCAGCAATGACCCTGTGGCGGTAACCCAGCGTTGTTACGTCCTGCAAGAGGTCAAGGCGCCGGCCGGCTACACCCTCCCGACGGGGAACGCCGCCTACACGGCCCTGGTCGTCAACAAGGGCGCGAACGCCACCTCCGTACGGGATGTCACCATCGAGAACACCAAGAGGAATGGGCCTGACCTCCCCCTGACGGGTTCCGCCGGTGCCGTCCTCCTGACCCTGTTGGGCCTGGCCCTCCTGGGTGGCGGCCTGGCCGTCGTCATGGTCAAACGGTCCAGGGCCCGCTGACCGGGCGGCTCCCGACCGGTCTATTCCGGTGCGCTCAATGCCGGGGAAGGACGGAGGGGTGAAACAAAAGGCCAATGGCACTCCTGCCGCCGGTCTGTCCAACCGACTGCTCACCCTCCTGGCCGCCCTCCTCTTCCTGGCAGGGGGCATCCTGGTCCTCTACCCCTCGGCGGCCTCCTGGTTCGCCCAGTACAACCAGTCCAAGGTGGTGGCCCGGGGGGTGCCCGACCCCGATAGGGTCAAGGCGGCCGACCAGGCCGTCCAACTGGCCGCCGCGGAAAGGTACAACGGCCTCCTGCAGTCCGGGGCCTCCTACAAGGCCGGCGGGAACCTCCCGACCAGTCAGGCCGGCTCCTTCCTCCATGACGCCTACGCGGGCGTCCTGGATGCCGGCCGGGGCCTCATGGGACGCCTGCAGATCCCCTCCATCGACGTGGACCTTCCCGTCTACCACGGCACCTCCGACGACACCCTGCTGAAGGGGGCGGGCCACCTGGAGGGGACCTCCCTGCCTGTAGGCGGCGCAGGGACCCACGCCGTCATCACGGCCCACCGGGGGCTGGCCAAGGCCACCATGTTCACCAACCTGGACAGGATGGGCAGGGGGGACCGGTTCACCTTCTCGACGTTCGGCAGGGTGATGACCTACGAGGTGGTCCAGGTGCAGGTGGTGGACCCTGACCAGACAAGGGGGCTCGGACCGGTGGAGGGGGAGGACCTGATGACCCTGGTCACCTGCACCCCCCTGGGCATCAATTCCCAGCGCATCTTCGTCACCGGTCGCCGGGTGGTCCCCACCCCCGACGACGATCGGAAGGCCGCCAGTCAGGTCTCAGACCTTCCTCATTTCCCATGGTGGGCCCTGATCCTTACCACACTCGTGTCGGCCGTGGCGGCCCGCATCTGCCTGGCCTTTCAGCCGGGCCAGGAGGTCCGGCGGCACTGCACAGACCGGAAGCTGCGGACCTGAGGCCAGGAGTCCCCCTTCTGGCAGGGCCCACCTGAAGCCGTCAATCCGGGCCTGTGATTCAAAACGGCACGGCGGCGGGACCTCGTCATCAGGTCCCGCCGCCGTGCCGTATCAGGAGGCTGTGCAAATCATCCCGTGTTCTGCAGGCCGGCGGCGACTCCGGACACCGTGCACAGGATCAGGTAGATGAAATCGGCCTGTTGGCTCTGACTGAGTTCGCCCTTGTCGTTGCGCTTGCGAAGCGTCGCCAGGGCCCGCACCTGTGTGACGGAGAGGGCATCCACGTAGGGGGAACGTATGCGGATGGCCTGGCCCAGCACATGGCGGTGTTGGAGGGGCCATTCGTCGCCGACTATGTGCAGGACCCACTTGCGGGTGAGTTCCATCTCGGTGAGTACCTTCTCGCTCAGATCCTCCCGGTCGCCCAGGCCCAGGTACATCTTCGCGATGCGCTCGTCGGTCTTGGCCAGGGACATCTCGATGTTGTCGATGAATGTGCTGAAAAGCGGCCATTCCTCATAGGCGCTGCGCAGGGTGTCCAGGTCGCCGAACTCCTCGCAGGCGGTGCCCAGGCCGTACCAGGCGGCCAGATTGATCCTGGCCTGTGCCCAGGAGAAGACCCAGGGGATGGTCCGCAGGTCGTCCAGGGACTTGGCCCCCAGGCCCCGCTTGGCCGGACGCGACCCGATGGGGAGGAGACCGATCTCGTTCAGGGGGGTCACTATGGAGAACCAGGGGGCGAAGTCGGGCGTGTTGAGCAGGTCGAGGAAGCGCTTGTGGGCCGACTGGTCCAACTTGTGGGCCATGTCCGCGAACTTGCGGGTCATGGTCGTGTTGCGTTCCTCCACGCTGGGGGCCGACTGGAGGAGGGTGGCGGCCGCCACCGACTCGATGTGCCTGATGGCCAGGACCGGGTTCCCGTACCGGGCGAAGATGACCTCCCCCTGCTCGGTCAGCTTGAACCGGCAGTTCACCGATCCGACGGGTTGCGCCAGTACGGCCCTGTTGGCAGGGCCGCCGCCGCGGCCGACGGCCCCTCCGCGGCCATGGAAGAGGGTCAGGTCGATGTCATGCCGCTTGGCCCACTGGGCTATGCGCTCCTGGGCGGAGTGCAGGGCCAGCGTGGCCGAGACTGGGCCGGCATCCTTGGAGGAGTCGGAGTAACCCAGCATGACCTCCATCTTCCCGCCTGTCTGCTTGAGCCGTGCCTGGACTTCGGGGATCTTGATGATCTCCTCCAACACGTCCACGCAGTTCTCCAGGTCCTCCAGCTGCTCGAAGAGGGGGATCACGTCGATGACCGGCACGTCTTCGGGGTGGGCGAAGGCCAGACGGTTGAGTTCGTAGACATCCTTGACGTTCTGGGCCGACTTGGTGAAGGAGATGATGTAACGGCGGGCGGCCTTCTGCCCGTTGCGCTTCTGGATGGCCCCCAGGGCCCTGAAGGTGTCGAGGACCTCATGGGTCATGGGGTCGAGTTCTCCCCGCTCCCCGTGCAGACCGTGCTCCCGTATGTCCTCCAGGGCCCTGGAGTGGACCAGGGAGTGCTGGCGGAATTCCATTTCGACCATGTGGAAGCCGAAGGTCTGCGCCTGCCAGATCAGATCCTGGAGGGGGCCATATGCCTGACGGGTCGCCCCTGCCTTGGCCAGGGAGTCCTGGACCACACGCAGATCGGCTATGAAGTCCTCGCAGCTGTCGTACATGAGGTCTGCATCGCGTTTGATCGTGGCCTCCAGGCGGTCCCCGATGACCAGGGTGACGGCCCGGTGGAGCTCGTTGCGCGATATGAGTTGGGCCCTCTCGGTCAGGGTCTCGCTCATCTCCTTCTGCCTGCTCCACAGGTTCCTCAACTGGTCGCTGGCCGGGGTGGTCTTGGCCTCGACGGTCATGTTCCTGCCCACCGTGGTGGTCGCGTCCTTGAGGGCCCTGAGCATGTGGTCCGAGAACTTGCGGGCCACCTTCCGGCTGACCTTGGCGGTGACGTTGGGGTTGCCGTCGCGGTCGGTGCCTATCCAGCTGCCTGGGTGGAAGAAGGGGGGGCATATGGGCTTGACCTTGCCGGCCTTGTTGCCCAGGGCCCAGTCGTCGAAGCGGCGGTAGACCCGGGGGATGGTCCGGAAGAGGGTGGAGTCGAAGATGTCGAGGATGGTGTTGGCCTCCTCGACGGGGGTCGGCTTCTTGGGGGCGATAGGGGAGGTGCGGAAGAGGGCGTCGATCTCGCAGTGGAGCTGGCGTTCGTTCTCCTCCAGTTCCGACCCGCCCAGACCCCGCCTGACGGCCAGGAGGTTGGCGATGCGGCGAATCTTGCCCTCGACCGCCTTGCGGCGTGCCTCGGTGGGGTGGGCCGTGAAGACCGGGTGGAATTCGAGTTTGTCCAGGAGCTCCCGGGCCTTTGCCGGACCCATCTCGTTGATCAGCTGCTTGTAGGCCACGGTCATCTCGTTGATGGGGTCCGTGGCGTCGTGTTCCAGGCTGACGGCCGCTTCACGTGAGTGGAGGACCTCCACACGGTAGTTCTCTTCGCAGAGGTTGGCCAGGTGGAAGTAAGTGGTGAAAGCCCTCGCCAGCAGTTGGTCCTCGTCGACGGGGGTCTGATCTATCAGATCCACGGCCTTGGACAGGCCGCCCTCGCGGGGGAGGGGGTCGGAGGAGTGGCGGTTGAAGTGCTCGGCGCTGGCGTTTATCACGTCGTCGCGCAGGGAGTCGAAACGTTCGAGGAGCTTGGGGTCGAATTCGTCGAGCACGTCGCGCAGGAGACGCAGACAGAGGTCCATGTCCGAGCGCAGCGTCTTGGGCAGGTCCCTCTCCTCGGGCCCCTTGGTGCCGGTGCCGGACGTGACCAGCCCCGCGTCCGCGGCCTTGATCTGTTTCTTTTCTTCTTGACTTGTCATAGAGCCTCCAGTCTGATTTCCGGTTGCCCGGTCACCCCCACCTCCACGGCGCTTCCGTGGTTATGTGGAAGGAGGCGTTGCGGACCCACAGCCATCCATCAGCGGTTTCAACCCCATTGTAGGTCCGTGTCCGACGGGTGTGTGCCGCCGCCCGTCGGGGAGGCGTCTGCCGGGGATGACGCGGCCTCCTCCGGGTGCCGATGCGGCCTTCCGGTCCTTCCGGCCGCAGGCTGTTTACCTCGTTGGAGTAGAAATATAGACGTGAGATTCGGATTCAGCAGAAAACACGGGACGGATGCAGGTCGCAGCAAGAGCAAGGCTGCCGCGAGACGGGTGCGTGAGTATCACACGCATTCCATCCCCCTGGACATGGAAGACATCGAGCGTGATTATGACGAGCCCATCGTCGATGCCTGCATAGCGGCCAAGACCAGCCTGATAGTCCGTGTGGGGATGCTGGAATTGGGGGCGGGCACAGGAAGCTTCCGTGTGCGCGAGATGATGAACCGGATCGCCTACCCCATGGGGGTCCATGTGAGGGCGGACGTGAACCTGACCGGCATCGAGGCGGCCTGCACCGACGGGGTCTCCCGGATCACCGAGGTGGTGGACCTGCCGACCACCGGGGTGAATACGGAGCGGATCTGGCTCCTGGAACACTTCGCTGACTGGCTGAGCGTGAACTGCGGTCAGCCCAGCACCTACCACGTCATGCCCGTGGTCTCCAAGGAGCTGGTGGACAACCTGGACGACCCCGACCTCTACCGGGCCGCCCGGCGGGCCGTCAAGGAGGTCCTGGCCAGGGACGGGGAGGCGGCCGCCTCCATGAGGGAGGCCGCCCGTCAGGTGGCCCGCAACCGGGATGCCATCGAGGAGAAACGGATGGAGGCCAGCCAGGTGGACACCCGGACGGCCGTGGGCCTGGCGGCGGTCGGATCCCATACAGAAGACAGGGTCCGGGCCGGTCAGGCCGACCAGTTTGGTCAGGCCGATCAGCTCGGTCAGGCCGATCATGCCAATCAGACCGCCACGCAGGGGTTCGTCGGCGGCTTACCCGCCGTCTCGGCTCTCGACCAGAAGGTGCCGTTCGAGGGTGAAGCCGGGAGTCCGCGCGATGATATGGACGGGTCCGGGCAGGGCAGGGCCTCACGGTCGGCACTCTCCACCTCCCATGAGGGGGCTGCGAACCCAGGTCCCGGCCTGGCCGGCCTCAACCGTGGGGTCACCGTCAGGGAGGCGCATGAGCGGCTCAACCTGATCGAGCAGCGCAGACCCTTGTATTCCCCCCTCTTTTCCGCTCTGGCGTCGGCCGTGGCCTGCGCGGCCTTCGTCTTCCTCCTGGGCGGCGGCCTGTATGACATGGCAGGGGCATTCGTGGGGGCGGGCATCGGCCAGTGGTGCCGCAGGATGCTTCTGGGCAGGAGGATCAACCAGTTCTTTGCGACCGGGGTATCGGTCATCGTGGCGGCCCTGGCCTGTGTGGCCACCATCCGTCTGGCCGGCCTGGCCGACCCGGAGGCCCTGAGGCACGATACGGCCTACATAGGGGCCATCCTTTTCGTCATACCGGGCTTCCCGCTGGTCACGGGCGGTCTTGACATCGCCAAGTTGGACTTCCCCTCTGGCATTCAGAGGATCACCTACGCCTTTTCGATCATCCTGGTGGCAACCCTGGGCGGGTGGGCCGTGGCCAGGCTGGTCATGCTCAACCCGCAGGGGTTCGCCCCCCTTGACCTCAACCCCTGGCTCCAGGCCGGCTTCCGCATGGTGGCCGCCTTCTGCGGGGTCTGGGGATTTTCCGTCCTCTTCAACTCCCCCCAGCGGATGGCCCTGGTGGCGGCCGTCATCGGGGCCATCACCGACACGATGAGGTTGGAGATGCAGGACTTCATGGGGGTCCCTCCCGAGATGGGTGCCTTCCTGGGTGCCTTCATGGCCGGCCTCCTGGCCACGGTCTGGAGGTCATCCGTCCGTCACGGCTTCCTCGCGCCCGACCTGGGCTTCCCCCGGATCAGCCTGACCGTCCCCTCGATCGTGATCATGGTCCCCGGCCTCTATATGTACCGGGCCATGTTCTACCTGGGTCAGTTCAACACCCTCAACGCCCTGGATTGGGCCTTCAGGGCCTTCATGGTCATCATCTGCCTGCCCATAGGCCTGGTGACCGCCCGGGTGCTGACGGACAGGGCCTGGCGCTACGACGTGTGAGTGATTGCGGCCGCATCGATGGCCAGGCCGGGTTGGTTCGGTTCAGTGGGCCGGGTTCAGCGGGCCGGGTTCAGCGGGCCGGGTTCAGCGGGCCGGGTTCAGTAAACCATCCCCATGGCCTCGCGGACCTGGTCCAGGGTCTCTTCGGCTATCCGCTCGGCCCTCTTGTTGCCCTCGGCCAGGATGTCGTGGATGTAGTCCATGTCCTTGGCCAGTTCGGCGCGGCGCTCGCGGTGGGGGGCCAGGAACTCGTTGACGGAGGCGGTCACATACTTCTTGAGTGCCCCGGCCCCGGCATCGCCGATTTCCTCTGCGATTTCCTCCGGGCTGCGGCCGGTGACCAGACTGGCCGTGGTCAGAAGGGCGGAGACCTGGGGACGGGCCACAGGGTCGAAGGTGATCCTGCGTTCGGAGTCGGTGGGCGACTTCTTGATCAGCTTGGCGGTCTCCTCGGCGCTGGCCCCAAGCATGATCGAGTTCCCGTAGGACTTGCTCATCTTGCGTCCGTCCAGGCCGGGGATTTCGGGGGCATCCGAGAGGATGGCGGCCGGTTCGGGGAAGACCGGGCCCTTGGACCCGTACCGCTCGTTGAACCGCCTGGCGATGGTCCGGGTCAGCTCCACATGGGGGAGGTTGTCCTTGCCGATCGGGACCACGTTGGCCTTGCAGAAGAGGATGTCGCAGGCCTGGTGGACGGGGTAGGTCAGGAGGAGGCCCGTCAGGGCATGGCCGCTGGCCTCCATCTCGGACTTGACCGTGGGGTTGCGATGGAGCTCGGCCTCGGTCACCAGGGAGAGGAAGGGGAGCATGAGCTGGTTCTCGGCGGGCGTGGCCGAGTGGGTGAAGATCATGGTCCGCTCGGGGTCGATGCCGGCCGCCATGTAGTCCAGGACCATGTTGAGCACGTTGTCGCTGATGTGCTCGGTCGTGTCGCGGTCGGTGATCACCTGGTAGTCGGCGATGATGATGTTGGTGTGCACGCCCCGGTCCTGCATCTGAACCCGCTCGCGGATGGACCCGAAGTAGTGCCCCAGGTGGAGGCGGCCGGTGGGTCGGTCGCCGGTCAGCATGGTGTACTGGTCGGGGTTCTTGGTCAGTTTTTCAAGCACGGCGTCAGAGCGCTTCTGGGCCGCCTTGAAACTTTCGCTGATCTCGTTGCCGACTGCCGTCAGCTGTTCGTCGTCCTGCATTGGTCCGCCCTCATTCAATCCCATTGATCCCGCACCGCGGCTGAAATGACATCACTAAATTGCTTTTATGGTAAAAGTCCGAGTAGACAAGGCGTCCTGGTGGTAGTCTCATAAATGATGCAAATTTACATTCGTGTTGCCTAAGAGCACTGTGACTGGCGAAGGGGGTCGGATGGGCCGCGGACGTCAGAAGGCTAAGCAGACGAAAATAGCCCGTAAGCTCAAATATCTGACAACTGAGACTGACTATGACGAACTTGCCAAGGAGTTACGCGGCAAGGAGCCTGGTGAGGGTCAGCAGGACCCCTTCACAGTGGTCGAAGAAGAGTACGGCCATCCCAGCCACAGCCGGAAGGACGGCGGGGAGCGGGAGTCTGCAGCCGGGACGAAGACCAATGATGACGACCTGGACGAATATGCCCGCTGGGCGGCTGAGGCCGCTGCCAAGGCCACGTCAGGCGAGATGCCGGCCGTCAAGCCGCGCAAGAAGATCCCCATCCCCGTACCCAGCGCCCTGAAGGGCCGGCATGTGGCCCCGTCGCCGCTGGCTGCCGTGGCGGCCTCCGCCAAGGCCTTGACCTCAAAGACCGCCGGAGCGAAGACCGCTGGTGCGAAGGCAGGCCCGGCCAAGTCCGATGGAGGCAAGGACGAGGTGACCCGGTCTTCTGTCAAGAAGACGGCAGCCAGGACTTCTGCTGCCACTCCGGGTGCGGCCAAGACGACAGGGGGCAAGGCGGCGGCCAAGAAAGCCGCCGGTAAATCGACCTCGGCCAAGGCCAAGAAGACAGGCGGCGCGGGCAGGTCGTGACCGAAGACCGGCCGACCTGATGTCCCAGCAGGGGATGCCGTCAGACCAGGGGCAGAAGGTCGTGCAGGTCGTCGCGCTCACCCACCGCGCTGATGTGGCCGGCGGCCTTTTCCTCCTGCCAGGTGGTGACGCCGGCGGCCATCCTCAGCCACATGTCCGGCTCCAACTCGATCACGTCAGGTGGGGTCAGGTTATGAGGGTCTGATGCCGGACCTTCAAGGATCTTCACCGCCCCCCAAGGGGCCACCCTGACCTCCACGCCTGGTCCTGGCGCCTTGATTTCCAACATGTGGAGGGAGTAGCGGACGGCCATGGCTTGCTCCCGCCTCGTGACCTTCGGATTGATGGCCAGGCGGGCCTCCAGGTCGTCCCCGCCTCCTGCGGCGATCCCTTCAACAGCCTGCTTGGCCTTGTCGCGCCAGGTCAGAAAGTCGCGACGCCCCTCTTCCACATCCTGTTCCCGTATCGCACTCATACCCCCATTGTGCAGGCGGATGGGGCACCTGTGCAATCAGGGGCGGGTTGGCGGTGCCGATCCACACGCAGGGTACGACGGCCATGACGCGAGGTCCAGGGGTGGAGGTGCGGCCTGGATTCAAGTGCTCAAGAGGGTATGAAAAACGGGAGTCTGCTCGCGTTCATGGCTGTGAACAAGGACCACATCCTTACGGTCGCTCACATGGCCACTACGCCAGACTCCCGTCCCCGACAGGACAGTTCAGGCCTGTGCAGCCTCCGGTGTGGCTGATGTGCCGGATTCCTCGGTTTCATCGCCGTTCTCCTCGGGCAGTCCCAGATCCACGGGAGAAGAGCTGTTTTCCCAGGGCTCCTCCCAGGGGTCATAATCGGGGTTCTGCTGCTTGTAAACGAACAGAGCGACAACGCCGGCCAGCAGCGTGCCGAACAGCAGGGCAAAGAACTTCCAGCCGTTAGAAGATTTATTCTCCATGTCGACTCCTTTCGACGTAGGTACGTCGGCTTATCTACAGACAGCCGACACATAAACATCCTAACGGATATTCAGACGGTTACGAGGAAAAACGCTTCGAGGTCACGGAACCGGCACAAGACGGGTGCGGATGCCCGCCTCACACATCGGCCTGCCCGGGTCCGGCCCCGTCCCAGCGGGTGGGCCTGCTATAGGATGGAGGCCATGGGCAACAGGCAGAACAGGAATCGGCTGGATGGCAGCTCGGCCGCAGGCAGGGTTGAGATGTGGATGTACAGGTTCCGCCAGCGGTGGCGGCAGGACTCTCCCATCGTGACTACCGTCATCACCATCATCTGTGTGGCCGCCTGGCTGGTCCAGATCGTCGCCTACTGGTTGGTCCCCCAGGAGAGCACCGCCTTCATCAGTTACAACCTGGCCTTCAACCCGATGCTGGCTGTGAACAAGCCCTGGATGTTCATCACATCCACCTTCCTCCACGTCAATAATCCGGCCCATATCATCTGCAACATGATTACCCTGTGGGTCATCGGCCCCGTCCTCGAGAAGGCCATGGGGCACTGGGAGTTTCTGGCCTTCTATCTGATCAGCGGGGTGGGCGGCGGAGCCGGACTCATGATTTATGCGGCCTTCGTCCCGGAGGGGTGGATCACCACGGCCGTGGGGGCTTCCGGCGCCCTCTTCGGACTCTTTGCGGCCCTTCTCCTCATATACCGCCAGGTCGGCATGGACATACAGTCATTGGTCATCTGGATGGTGATCAACTTCCTCGTACCCTTCTTCTCTCCCGGGATCGCCTGGCAGAGTCATATCGGAGGGTTCGTCTTCGGCGGCCTCATGATCATCTTCATCCTCCACCAGCCCCGTTGGTTGGCCACCAAGAGCATGGCCGCAAGAACCTGCGCCGCGGCCCTCCTGGACTGCCTCCTCCTCCTTGTGGCCGTCTTCCTTGCATACAGGACCGGCGTGAACGCCCTGGCAGGCATGATCATCTGACATCATCCGGCGGCGGGCGTGCCCCAGGTTCATGCGGGGGTGTGTGAATCACATGCGTGTAACTTATCCACCAGTGTTTATAAGCATGTGGATAAGCTGCGCGTAACCGGGCATATCAAGTGCATAAACCCGCACATCCTGTGGAAAAGTTCTTTGAGAAGCCAATCGAGAGTAGGCATTACTCCGCTTTCCCGGACCTGCGGTTGATGGGAAGGACAAAATGTGGATAAGTCCGGAATGAGGGAGCTTGAAGAAGCAGCATGAAGCTCGGCTGTGCTGTCGGTCCCACGCGACGGATGGCCAGGAATCCACCGGAGGGAACGATGCCAGTGGGTATGAAAAGGCCGCCCGGACCGCTCCCTTGGGGGAGCAGGGCCGGGCGGCCTTTAAGGTCGTGGCGGGACACAGCCGGTCACAGCCGGTCTGAACGGCCCCGCGGGATGAAACTCAGTGCCAGCCCATGGTCATCAGGAAACCGACCAGGAGGATGCCGAAACCGATGAGCAGGTTCCAATTGCCGATATTGGGGATGGGATAGACGTTGCCCCGGGTGGAGGCGATGTAATAGACGACGATCCAGATGAGGCCGATCAGCATGAGGGTGACGAAGAGGGGGACGAACCAGCGGGGGTTGGCCTTGGTGCTCTTGATGGTGTCTTCGACCCGCTTGGTGTTTTCCTCTTGACGCTGGGCCAGGCGGCGCATCTGCGGGGTCATGTGTTTCTTGTCGATGTTCTGGTTGAGCACGGCCTGAACCTTGTCCATCGAAATGCCGTACTCCTCGGCATCGAAATCGTCCGGGTCGTCTGCGTCGTCCGAGGTCTTCTTCCGGCTGGAACCGTCGGAGCGGCCCTTGGGCTTCTCTGCGGAATCGTCGCCCTCACCGGAATCGTCGCCCTCACCGGAACCTGAGCCGGACTTCTCGTCCTTGCCGGTGTCGGTCTTGGCCACCGTGTCGGCCCCGTCCTTGGTGTCGGCCCCGTCCTTGGTGTCGGCCTTGTCTGCGGCATCCTCCCCGGACTTGGGGGCCTCACGCTCAGCGTCGATGAGTTCACCGTCCTCGGTCTCGTCATCGTCATGGACTTCGTGCTCTGCCATGAGAATATTCTCCTTCAGTAGGTCTACTAAGACATAGTAACGGTTACACTCGAACGTAATAATATCTCATCAGGCGGGCATTCGATGATGAGACGATGGACAGGGGGAATCATGGCCAAGAGGACCACCAGGCACGGGGCCCGCAAATCCCTGTGGGGCACCCTGGCCGTGGCCGTCATCCTGGCCCTGGTGGGTTACATCCTCGTCGTCAACATACGTGTGAACAGGACGGTCACCGTCACCTCCGACACCGCCGGCCTGCTTGAAGAGCGCGGGAAAAAGGTGTCGGAGCTGCGGGGCGAAATCACCGACATGAGCTCCCAGATCAACGCCCTGAAGAATCTGACCGGTGACAAGGACACGTCTGACACCGAAGATCCCGGGGCGGGCACCGTGCTCAAGGCGGTCGAGGGTCCGGGTCTGAAGGTCACCCTCAATGATTCCCCCCTCTGGCAGCAGAAGGTGGGTCAGGACGGTTCCAACGCCAACATCAACGACTACGTGATCCACCAGCAGGACGTCGAGAGCGTCGTCAACGCACTGTGGGCGGGAGGGGCCGAATCCATGCAGATACAGGACCAGAGGGTCCTGCCGACCACGGCGGTCAGGTGCGTGGGGAATGTCCTTCTCCTGCATGGCCGGAAGTATTCGCCACCGTATACAATCTCAGCAATAGGGCCGGTCAACGGCATGAGTGATGCCCTGGACGAATCCCCCGCCATCAGGATATACAAGGAGTACGTGAACAGCGTGGGGCTGGGCTGGAAGGTCGAGCGCTTGGACAGTCTCCGATTCCCCGAAACCACAGCCATGTTGCAACCCCTGCAGTATGCCAGGGTCGACGGGAAAGCAGGGCGATGAAAACCGGATCGAAGGGGGACAGGTGAGCCAGCGTCGAGCAAGGGCCGACAAACGTTCCGGAGCACTGGCCTCGGCAGTGGGCATCATAGGCGAGGTATTCATGACCTTGGCCGTCATCTGCGCCCTGTATGTCGTATGGCAGCTGTGGTGGACAGGCATCCAGGCAGAGCACAGCCAGCTGGAAGCCAGGCAGGCTTCCTCCTGGAGCAGGCCCTCTGGCGGGGGCGACAAGATCGCTCAGCCCCAGAAGGGCAATCCCCCCGTCCAGCCCGGCAAGGCCAAGACGGGCGACCTGATCGGACAGATTTACATCCCCCGGTTCGGGTCCCTCTGGCAGCGCAACGTCGTCGAGGGGACCGATGCCGCCCAGCTGGCCAATGCCGGTCTGGGGCACTACCCGACCACCCAGATGCCGGGGGAGCTGGGCAATGTGGGCATAGCCGGGCACAGGTCCGGCTACGGGGAGCCGTTGGCCCATGTCGACGAGTTCCAGGCAGGCGATGCCATAGTCCTGCGCACAAAGGACTACTGGTACGTCTACCACTACACGAAGTACAAGATCGTCCTGCCTGAACAGACGGATGTCGTGGCCCCTAACCCTGAGAACCCGACTGAGGCGGCCACCAAGAGGATGATTACCCTGACCACCTGCGAGCCCAGGTACACCACGGCCACCCATCGGTGGATCAGCTGGGGGGAGTTCGACTACTGGGCCAAGGTTTCGGACGGGGTGCCCAAGGAACTGGCCGGCGGCAAGACGGCTGGGGTGGTCTTCAGCGGGAAGTCGGACGACAGGTCCCTGGCCCGTCTCAGCTCCCTCCAGCCGGTGATTCTGATTCTCGCTGCCGCCTACATCATCATCTACCTGTCGGCCCTCCTGGCCTGGCGCTATCCGGTCCTCAGGGAGATCAAGTCCGGCCGTCGGCCCCGTCCCTATGCCAGCATCTACGGGTGGCTGATTCGGCACCAGTCCGGCATAGCCCCCGTACGGTGGCTCCTCATGCTCCTCCTGGTCCTTATGGCCGTCTGCGCCCTCTTCCAGTGGGGCTTCCCCTGGTTGGCCAGCAACGTCCCGATCCTACAGGAGATGTCCAACTACGTGGCCTTCTGAGAAGGAGGGACTCCCGAACCGGATGGTGGGGTCTGCACGGGAAAACCGATAGGGGCTGCCCAGCCCTTCCATTGCAGGGGAAGGTGAAGGCACTCAGGAGTTTTCCATCGGTCGCCTTCTGAATCTTGGGAAGCGGATACGGACCCGCCCTCTCTTTACCCGCACGTCAGTGGTGGTAAGCGGGCATCCAGCGATACCGGTCGGGTTCCGGCCCGGTCCATGCCCGGAAGGGGCCTTCTCCCGGCAGGGCAGGCACCGGGCCGGACCGGGCGGAGAATCAGTCGCTTGGTCCGCCGCTTCCTGAGGACGGATCCTGGGTGGTGACGGTCACCCTGGCATCCCCGGTGATTTTGGCCCCGCCGGGCGGATTCACCGCTGCCACAATCGCATTGTCATTGTTCGGGCCCTGCACGGTGATGGTGGCGATGCCGAGATTGCTCAGGCGGGACTTGTACTCGCCCAGAGTGGTCTTACCAGGGGTGAAAGCAGGGACACGCAACTCTGTGGTCAGAGTCACCGTATCTGTGTTCTTGTCAATCGGCGTGTTCACGGGCGGGGTCTGACGGATTACAATTGCGTCGTCTGCCTTAGGACCGTCAATGTCGATCTTGGTGATGCCAAGTTGGTTGAGATTCTCCTTGGCCTTTTTCAGCGTCAGGTTCGTCACGTCCTTCATCCCCATGCCGTTGGATATCGTCACGGTGATCATGGACCCCTGCTGGACGGCGGCGCCCGCTGCCGGATCGGTTCTTATGACGCTGTCTTTGGGGACCGTGTCGGACAACTCCTCCTGGATGGTCACGGAGAACTTCTGGTCCTGTTGGAGGGCCTTAAGGGCTTCGTCCTTGGTCTTGCCGGACAGATCCGGGACCTTGGTCATGCCAGACGATATGTACAGGAGGATGCTGGTTCCCTTGGCCTGGGATGTGCCTCCTGCGGGATCGGTCCTGGTCACCTTGTCCTTGGGGACGCTGGCGCTGTCTTCCACCGTGGCCGACGAGCTCACCTTGAACCCGGCGTTTTCGAGGGCGGAGCGCGCCTCCTCCTGGTCCTTCCCCTTCACGTCCGGCACGGCCACCTGTTTGGGACCTGCCGAGAACCAGACGGTCACAGTCGACCCCTTCTTCGCCTGGGTGCCTCCCTTGGGGCTCTGCTTGGTGAAGGTCCCCTTGGCTTCGGCGGAATCGGTGTCCTCCTTCTCCTCGTAGGTGAAGCCGGCCGCCTTGATTTTCTCTTCGGCCAGCACCTTGGACATCTGGGATGTGATGGTGGGCACCGTGGCCATTTCGGGCCCCTTGTGGGTCATGGCCCAGGCCACTCCGGCCGCGATGAGGGCCGCCAGGACAATCACGCTGATGACCCAGCCGTAGATGACCTTCTTCCGGTGGCGGGCCTGTGCGGCCCGTGCGGCGCGGCCGGTCCCGTCTGCGGCCTGGGTGGCGACCGGGGCGATGGATGCCGTCTGGGTCTGGGCCACCGCATCGTCTATGGGGTTGAAGGCCTGGGTGGCTGCCGTCGGCACGGGGACCGTGGCGGCCTCCTGCTCGGCGTCCTTCCGGGCCCGCATGTTGGACAGGTCACTCAGGGGGTTGAAGGCGGCCGCCACCGGGGTCCCGCCGTTCATGAAGGCCACGATGTCGTTCTTGAACTCGGCGGCCGTGGCGTAGCGGTTCTGCCTGTCCTTGGCCATGGCCTTGGCGCAGATCGAATCCCACATGGTCGGCAGTCCAGGCACGATGGCCGATGGGGGCGTGGCCACCTCGGACACATGCTGGTAGGCTATGGCGACCGCGGAATCACCGTTGAAGGGAGGGCGCCCGGTCAGCATCTCATAGAGGACGCAGCCGGCCGAATAGAGGTCGGAGCGCAGGTCGACGGTCTCCCCCCTGGCCTGTTCCGGGCTCAGGTACTGGGCGGTGCCTACGACACCCTGGGACTGGGTCATCGTGGCGGCCGAGTCGTCCAGGGCCCTGGCGATGCCGAAGTCCATCACCTTGACGATGCCCTGCTCGGAGATCATGATGTTGCCGGGTTTGATGTCACGGTGGATGATTCCCATGTGGTGGGAGTACTCCAGGGCGTTCAGGACGCCCAGCATGACCTGCTCGGTGTCCCTCTGGCTGAGGGCGCCGTTCTCCTTGAGGATGGCCCGAAGGGTCTGCCCCTTGACGTACTCCATGACCAGGTAGGGCACCCGTTCCTTGTTGCCGTGCTCGTCGGTCAGTATCTCTTCGCCGGAGTCGTAGATGGAGACGATGTTGGGGTTGTTCAGCTGGGCGACCGAGTGCGCCTCCCGGCGGAAGCGGGACAGGAATATCTCGTCATTGGTCAGGTCGGAGCGCATGATCTTGACGGCCACGGTCCGTCCCAGGCGGGTGTCGAGGGCCGTGTGGACCTCGGCCATGCCCCCCTTGCCGATCAGTGGGCCCAGCTGGTATCGTCCGCCTGCCAGAGAAGCCGGCAATGTGATGCTCATAGGGTGTTCCCTCCGTTTGTCGTCAGAAGGCCCGCGTCGGTTCCCCGACCGGTGAATGTCGTCTTTTCTTCCATACCGTTCTGCTCCCATGGTAGGTGCAAGATGCGTTTTGCCGCGTGAGGCCGGCTGACGACCTGCCTGGGCCGGGGGCCTCCGGGTTTCAGGGGGACGGCCTGCCTGATCTGCTGGTCCAGCAGCCTTTCCTCTATCTTTGCCAAGGTGTGGGAGACCACCAGGGCGTTGGCCGGCCTGTCCCGCGGATCCTTGGAGAGCATGGACATGACGAAGCTTCTCAGCTGGGTGTCCACGGTCTCCGGCAGGGGTGGCACGGGGTCGTTGACGTGGGCGGCCGCGATGTCGACCGGGGTGGCTCCGGTGAAGGGGCGGTGCCCACACAGGCCCTCGTAGGCCACCACGCCAAGGGAGTAGATGTCGGATTGCGGGGTGGCCGTCAGCCCCTGGGCCTGTTCGGGAGATATGTACTGGGCGGTGCCCACCACCATCCCATCCTGGGTTATCTGCCCCTGGTTGGTGGAGTATGAGACCCCGAAGTCGGTGATTTTGACCTCGCCCGTGTCGGAGACCATGATGTTGGCCGGCTTCACATCACGGTGTATCACCCCGTGCGAGTGGGCCACGTAAAGCCCCCTGGCCGTCTGTATGAGTATGGGGAGGAGCTCCGTCGGATTCATGGCCCCCTTCTCCCGGTACAGGTCGGCCAGTGACTCGCTGGGCACATACTCCATGATCAGGAAGCCGATGCCGTCGTGTTCGTAATACTCGAAGAGGGCGGCGATGTTCGGGTGGGCCAGATTGGCCGAATTATGGGCTTCGGCCCGCAGGCGCATGAGGCGTGACTCCTCGTTGCCCAGATCGCCGCGCAGGGCCTTGATGGCCACCACGCGCTCGAGTTCTATGTCGTAGCCCTTCCAGACCTCGCCCATGCCCCCTTGGGCCAGGCGACGGTCCAGCCGGTACCGTCTGTGGATGAGCTGCCCTTGGACCAGCTTCATTTCAAGGCCTCCTGCAACACACTCTTCATGATCGGGCCGGCCGTGTCAACCCCGTACCCGGTGACCCCGTAAGTGACGACGGCGACGGCCACCTTGGGGTTGTCCGCAGGGGCGAAGCCGACCGTCCAACCGTCATGCAGGCGCTTGTCGCCCAGCTGCGCCGTTCCGGTCTTGGCGGCCACCTGCACGCCCGGTATCTGGAGGGCGGGGGAGTCCTTGGTCACCACCGCCTTCATCATTTCCGTCAGGGCCTTGGCGGTCTGCGACGAAAACGCCTGTGAGTATACGGCCGGTGTCGTCTCGCTGATGATGCTCAAGTCGCTGGAGCGGACCTTGTCGACCAGGGTCGGTTTCATCAGCCGACCGCCGTTGGCGACGGCGGCCGCCGTCATGGCCGCTTCCAGGGGGGTGGTCAGGGTGTCCCCCTGACCGATCGAGGCCAGGGCCAGCCGGTCGGGGGTCACGTCGGTGGGGAATTTGGATGCCACCGACTTCAGGGGTGTGCCTGTATTTGTGGTGCCGTCCAGGGTGATGGACGACCCGTAGCCCAGCTTGGCCGCCTGTTCGGATATGGCCTTGTCGCCCAGGGCCACACCCAGCTGGGCGAAAGCCGTGTTCGAGGAGAAGGCAATGGCATCGGTCATGCTGATTTTACCGTCGGACCCGTTGCCCTGGTATGTGGCATTGGTCAGCTGATGGTTGGTTCCGGGCAGGGTGTAGGAGGCACCGGCGGGCAGGCTGCTGTCCGCCTGGTAATGCCCCGATTCCAGGGCGGCTGCGGCCACCACCAGCTTGAAGGTGGACCCGGGTGGGTAGAGCTCGGAGACGGCCCGGTTGAGCATGGGGTTGTCCGGCCTGCTGGACAGGTCGGTGAAGGCCTTGCCGGCGGCGTCTCCGTCGTGCTTGGCCAGGGAGTTGGGGTCGTATGAGGGGGTGCTGACCATGGCCAGGATCCTGCCCGTGTTCACCTCGTAGGCCACGACGGCCCCGGAGCGCTTGTCCAGTGCCTTGTAGGCGATTTCCTGGAGGTGGGGATTGATCGAGGTCTCGATGGAGGCCCCCTTGTTCTGGGTGCCGGTGAAGAGGGCCTTGAACCGGTCGACCCACTGTATGTCGGAACGGCCGCTGAGGAGCCTGTTGCGCGAGGATTCCAGATTGGTCATGGCGTTGTTGATGGAGAAGTAGCCGGTGACCGGTGCATAGAGGGCTCCGTTGGGGTATTTGCGCTGATACTGGAAGGAGTCGTTGACCGGGTCGGACTGGGCCATGACCGTGCCGTCAGCCGCCAGGATGGCTCCCCTGGGGGCCGAGTACTCGTTGTACAGCGCCCGCGAGTTGCGCGGGTCGGCATTCAGCGCGTTGGCCCTCACCGCCATGATCAAGGTGCTGGACAGGCCCAGGATGACGAAGAGGATGATGACTGCGTTGAAAAGCTGGCGTAGTGCCTTGTTCATCTGGCTCCTCCCTTGACTGTGCGGCCCACGGGCCGGGTCTCGGAATCCGGGGCGGCCGTGACGGCGAAGGGCTGGGTCGAGGCTGTCGACTCCTCGGGTGACGGCTGGCCCCTGCGTCCGTCCGAAGCGGAAACACGCGGCCGGTTGCCGTCCTCACGGTCCTCGCCGTCGCCGCTTTCGAGTTCATGCTGCCGCAGGACGGCCAGGGCCTCGTATTTGAAGGTGTCGGAGGAGACCTCGGGGTCCGGCTTGTTGGCTGCGTTGGAGATGATGATCAGAAGTATGGCCAGCAGATAGTTGGCTATCAGGCTGGACCCTCCGGCCGCCATGTAGGGCATGGTCAGTCCGGTCAGGGGGATGACCAGGGTGATGCCGCCCACCACCGTGAAGACCTGGAAGGCCATGGTGAAGACCAGGCCCGAAGCCAGGAGCTTGCCGAACCCGTCCTTGATCTTCATGGCGGTGATCATGCCCGAGGCCACGATGATCAGATAGAGGGCCAGGACGACCAGGAGGCCGGACAGGCCCAGTTCTTCACCGATGGAGGAGTATATGAAGTCGGAGTTTGCCAGCTGTGTGATCCAGGGGTGTCCCTTGCCCAGGCCGGTGCCGGTCATCCCCCCGGCGGCCAGTCCGAAGATGCCCCTGACCAGCTGGCCGGACCCCCCGAAGGCCTTGTTGTACTGGGCGTCGCTGAAGGGGTGGAGCCAGGCATCCACCCTGGCCCCCACGTGGGGGAAGACCACGGTCGCCAGGGCGGCACCGGCCACGAAGAAGACGGCCCCGATGGCGATCCAGCCCGTGCGGCCCGTGGCCACATAGAGCATGGATACGAACATGGCGAAGTACATGAGGGAGGTGCCCAGGTCGTGCTGGACCACCAAGACCCCCAACGATATGAGCCAGACGATGATGATGGGGCCCAGGTCCTTGATTCTGGGCAGGCGCAGGCCGAGGACCTTCTTGCCCCCAACGGCCAGCTGGTCGCGGTGGTCGAAAAGGTAGGCGGCGAAGAAGAAGGCCAGGAAGAGCTTGGCGAACTCGCCGGGCTGCAGGGTGTGGGATCCGAACCCGATCCAGATGCGGGCCCCCCCGATCTCCCGGCCCAGGCCGGGGACCATGGGCGAAAGGAGGAGGGCCAGGCCAACCACCATGCTCACATAGGAGAACCTCCGCAGGATCCTGTAATCCCGGACGGCCACCACCAGGATGGCGCACAGGACCAGGGCCAGACAGAGCCAGATCAACTGGTTGAGGCCCACCCTGGTCGGCCTGCCGGCCTTGGCGTAGTGCAGGTCGATCCGGGTTATCAGGGTGATGCCTATGGAGCTGAGGACCACCGTACTGGGCAGGATGGCCTGGCTCCCGTAGGGCTGGAAGATTTCCAGGAGGGCCCACAGACCTATGAAGAGGCCGGCAGCGACCCCCAGCATGAGGGCGTAGTTGGCGGGTATGGACCCGGACGTCCTCTCGAACATCTGGAAGAAACAGATGAAACCTATGAGCAGGGAGAAGAGGAGGAGGAAGATGCGCCGCAGTCTTGTGAAGATCATGACGTATGCTGTCCATCCTGAGACCCATGCCCGCTCGGGGAGCCCGAATCGGACGGGGTCGCCGGGTCGGCGGAGGACGAGGCGGAACCGTCCTTGCCCTCCTTGTTTTTGCCGTCCTTGCCCTTGTCTGTCTTCTTCAGGTTCCTGGCCTCCCTGCCGATCAGGTCGGCATGCTCCTCGGCATCCTCCATGGAGGAGACGGTGATGCCGTCCTTGAGCTGGTCCTGCCAGGACTGCGGGAGGGATTCCACGCTGATGCCGGTCTTCTTCACCGGGTGGGAAAGGGGCAGGTCGAAGGCCTTGGTGGGCACACCCTTGTATATGGCCACCTGGCCCTCGTCGTTGCCCAGATAGTACTGGTTCTGGCTCCACAGATAGGCCCCGGTGACGGCGGCGGCCACGGCCGCCAGGACCAGGATGACAGCGGAGGCGACCATTATCCGTATGTGGCGCCTGCGGGACCGGCCCTGCCGCCGTTGCTCCAACTGCTCCTGGCGGATGGCGTGGGCCACGTCGGGGTCATATGGGTCGGCCGAAGCGGACCCGTCCTTCTTGCGGACAACGGGAATCTCGCCGGTGTCGGGCACCTTGCGCTCGCCGGTCTCCTCGCGGGTGGAGGAGGGCTGCGCCAGGCGGGCCTGGTCGGTCCCGCCCTCGTCATCGTCAGGCTGTTGGGCCAGGGCCGCAGCCCGCTTGGCCGGTGACTCGCTTCTCTCGTCACGCAATTTGGGAGCGGCCGCCACCGGCTCATCCACGATGTCTGCGATGGCTTCAAGGTTGGAACTGGCCGCCCCGCCCACCAAGGGGGTCTGGTGGGGCACCTCGAAGGCATCTGCATCCAGGGCCAGGGTGGCATCGGCTATGACCACGGTCACGTTGTCGGTGCTGCCGGCCTTCAGGGCCATGGTCACCAGCTCCTGTGCACACTCCTCCTGGTCGGATACGGAGTTGAGCATGTCACCGATGGTGGAGTCCTCCAGCACCCCGCACAGGCCGTCCGAACAGATCATCCACCTGTCGGCGGGCTTGGCCTTGCTGATGGAGATGTCGGGACGGGGGTCGATGTCGAAGTCTCCAAGGACCCTCATGACCACGTTGCGCTGGGGGTGGTTGCGGGCTTCTGCCGGACTGATGCGTCCGGTGTTGATCAGGTGCTGCACATAGCTGTGGTCCTGGGTCATCCTGGTCAGTTTGCCGTCGCGCAGGAGGTAGGCACGGGAGTCGCCGATGTGGGCCAGGACCCAGGATTCCCCGGCCAGGGCGACGGCGGTCACCGTGGTGCCCATGCCTGACAGGCGGCGTTCCCTCTTTGCCTTGCCGACGATGGCGTCGTGGGCTGCTATGACGGAGGTCTCCATCATCTTGGCCAGGGCCTGTACGTCGTCGCTGCTGTCGTCCCGTTCTATATGAGCCAGGGAGCGTATGGCTATGGTCGAGGCTGTGTCGCCGCCGGCATGACCGCCCATCCCGTCGCACATGGCCACCAGGCGTTCGCCGGCGAAGGCGGAGTCCTGGTTGTTGCTGCGCACGTAGCCGATGTCGGAGACGGCCGTGGAGTAGAGGAAGAGCTTGTTCGATGTGCGGGTTTCCGTCATCAGCGCCTACCTCAGCTCGAAGGTCGTGGCGCCGATGCGTACAGGCACCTCTGCAGGCAGGAGGGTGGGCGTCGTGATGCGTTGACCGTTCACGACCGTGCCGTTGGTGGACCCCAGGTCCTCGATGGCCCACCGCCCGGAGGCCGGATCCCGGTAGACGCGGGCGTGGTGTGAGGAGACGAACTCGTCATCCAGGACCATCATGTTGGAGGCGGACCGTCCCAAGGTGATCGGCTGGTCCCCGAGTGGGACCGATGAACCCGCCAGAGGCCCGTCGATGACGACGAGGAGGGTCGGGCCTTCCGGCCCGGCCGACCGGCCGGCGGTTGCCGACGGGTCGCCCCGGACGCCCGTGGTGGGCACTGCCGTCTGGGGGAGGGCCCTGCGTGCGGCGCGTTCACGGCGCCGGCGGGAATGGGAGGGTTTGGGGCTGAATGTCTCGATGTCTTTGCGCAGGGACCGAACGGCCAGCCATACGAAGACCCACAGGAGGGCCAGGAATCCATATTTGAGGATGGCGAATGTCAGCTCGGTCAGTTGCATGGTGGTTTCGACCTTACGTCAAGGCCTGGGCTAGTCCTGGTCCTGCTCCTGCGACGAAGCCCAGTAGAGGATGCGGGTGCGGCCGATGGTGATGGTATTGCCGTCCAGAAGGGTGGCGGCCGGCACCTGATGACCCTCCACATAGGTGCCGTTGGTGGAACCCAGGTCGCGTGCGACCACGCCCTTGTCGGTGATCTCGATCTGGAGGTGGCGGCGGGAGATCCCCGGGTCGTCGATGACGATGTCGCAGGAGGACCCGCGGCCGATGATGGTCTTGGGCGCGGTCAGGAGGTACTGACGGCCGTTGATCTCCAGAACCGGGCAGTCCTTGGATTCCTCGGGGGTGGTAACAGGTGCCGCGTTGCCCTGGACGGACTCGGCGCTCAGGCGGAAGTCGCCCTTGCTCAGATCAAGGTCCTCTTCGAATATGACGACGACCGGTCCCACAAAGGCGTAGTGCTGGCTTTCGGCGTACTTGGTGAGGTTGTCTGCCAGCTCGTTGGCCAGGGCCTCGGAGCCCCACTGTTCTATGCGGTCGAAGTCGGGCGTCGAGAGCTTGAAGCGGTACTCGTTGGGAGCCACGGTCCGGTCGCGGCCGACGGGCATGGCCTGTGCGTCGATCTCGCGCTCAAGGGCACTTGACAGATCAACGGGCTGTAAGTCCTTGGAGCCGAACTTCGAGAAGACGCCGTTCACCGCACCTTCGACGCTCTTCTCAAATCGATCGAGAACGCTCATAGTCATCCCTTTCCATTTAACCCCTCCATCTTACGTTAAGGCCCGAGAAGAGGGCGTACGGCTGCAGGATGCTTTCAATTTCTTCAATGACGCGGAACTTTTCCCAGTATAGTCCCTGTTGTCGCCGCGCCAGCAACCCGGCCGGAGGAGATCGGTGAACCAACGGGCACGGCAGGCAATCCGGACCCGCAACGAGGACGACAGCATAGCAGGACGATACCTGCCGGCGAAAGCCATTGGGCCCCCAGCTGAAAGAGGGCGGGTAGCCGGCCGCCGTCCCTGACCGTATGCCCCTGCCCGAAGCGGCCCGGTCGACCGCGCGGGTCCCGGGCAGGGTGCAGTCAGTTGCTGGCAGGACCCCGCCGGCCGCGTCCCGCCGGGGTCTTCGGATGGGCTCTCCACCCGCCGGCCCGGGGTCCTGTCCTGCCTGCTTTGGGCAAGCGCCTGCCTATCATCGGTTCATATGACATGTGCGCGGTCGACAGGGTCGCGCCGGACGCGTTTCGTAGGAGAGAAGCATGGATGAACAGTTGACTTCGGAAGAGGCCGGTCCCGACCAGGCCTCGGCGATCGCCGATTTTCCCCGCCTGAAGGCCAGGACCCTCCGGTTCACCCTTGGGGCTCCCCGTTCCGCCCAGGCCGTGGGCGACGGGTCGCGGGCCCTCTTCCTGCGGTCTGACGGGCCTGAAGACCTGGTGACCAGTCTCTGGCTGTCCTCCTTCGATGATCAGGGTCGCCACCATGAGGTTCTCCTGGCGGATCCCCGCACCCTTCTCGCCGATGCCGACGAGGAGGAGGTGCCGGCCGAAGAGCTGGCCAGACGGGAGCGCTCCCGTGAGGGGGGAGAGGGAATCGTCTCCTACAGCGTGGATGAGGCCGGCGACCGGGTGGTCTTCACCGTGGGCGGCCTCCTGTGGCTGACCCAGATCGCGCAGGACGGCCTCTCGGCTTCCACCCGCCCCCTGGGCAGGATGGAGGCAGACGGGAGCCGTCACTATGCGGACCTTTCCATCCTCAATCCGACCATCTCGCCCGACGGGTCCAAGGTGGCCTACACCACCGGCCGGATGATGGTCCTGGTGACCATCGGCGGGCAGGCCGGGCAGGACGGGGAGTATCCCATCCTGTCCCTCAAAGAGGGTGCCGGAGAGGATGTGCAGCTGGGCCTGGCCGAGTTCGCGGCCGCAGAGGAGATGGACCGTTACGAGGGCTTCTGGTGGTCACCGGACTCCGATGCCCTCCTGGTGGAGCACTCGGACGAGTCCGATGAGCCCATCTGGTACATCAGCGACCCTGCCAACCCCCAGAACCCCCCGCAGACCAGGCGATACCCCAAGGCCCTGACGGTCAATGCCAGGGTGGGCCTGACGCTGGCCGCTCTGGACGCCGATGGCTACGTGAACGGGGCCTGCGAGGTGGACTGGGACCGTCAGGCCTTCGAATACCTGGCAGTGGTCCGTTGGCAGCGGGGCCGCCAGCCCCTCCTCCTGGTCCAGAACCGCCGGCAGAACGAGGACCGGATGCTTTCGGTGGATACCGGGACGGCCGTCTTCTCCGGCAGGATCGGCGGTGGGGACCTGGGACCCTTCCCCCTGGACCCGGAGGTGCTTGACAGCCTTCCGACGCAGGTTCTGGGTGGGCATGAGGACGAGAAGTGGCTGGACCTGATCGAAGGTCTGCCCGCCTACCGGCCTGACGGGGGGCTGGTCGACGCCTTCATCGACGGGGAGACCGACACCACCCGTCTGCGGATAGACGGCCGCCTCTTCTCTCCCGCAGGTTGCCAGATCAGGACGGTCCTGTCGGTCGGCGCAGACGACGTTCTGGCGGTGGTGTCCACCGATCCGCGCAGCTTCGACCTGATGCGGCTGGGCTATGACGGTTCCATCCACGTGCTCAACCGCCTGCCCGGGGTCTGGACGGCCTCCCGGGCAGGGCACGGCATCGTGGTCACCAACCGGACCATGGCCTCCTCCCACGGTCAGATCAAGCACTGCTATATGGGAGCCGATGGAGACCTGGACCGCCTGGGTGCCGACGGTCTGGGCCTGGTGGATTCGGCCTACCTCTCCTCCGGCCGCGGGGGGGATGGACGCGCCCCGGCAAATGGCGCGGCGGATGCCGGCGGAACCCAGCCGGCCTATGCCTCGGACCCCACCCGTGCGGCCGTCCAACATGACACCAGGCAGTCCAAGGATCGCGGTTCGGTCGATTCCGGTCACGTCAACAGCAGCGGGGGGTGGGGGGCCGCCCTGGCCGACCACTCCGTCGACCCCGGTTTCACCCCCAACGTGGACTTCGTCAGGATGGGGTCCCACGGCCTCTTCGCCGCCATCGTCCACCCCTCCGATTCCAGCCCGTACGCCCAGGCCGACCGCCTGCCCGTCCTCCTGAGGCCCTACGGGGGCCCCGGTTCCCAGCAGGTGGTGTTCAACCAGGCCCTGTACTGGGAGTCCCAGTGGTGGGCCGACCAGGGCTTCCTGGTCCTGACGGTAGATGGCCGGGGCACCCCGGGTAGGGGCCCGGCCTGGGGGAGGGCCATTTTCGAAGACATGGCCCAGGTGACCTTGGATGACCAGCTGGAAGCCCTGGCCGCCCTGCCGGATTTCGCGCCTGAGGCCGACCTGGATCATGTGGCCATCATGGGATGGTCCTATGGCGGCTTCCTGTCGGCGCTGGCCGTCCTGCGCGCCCCGGAACACATCCATGCCGCCTGCGCGGGGGCCCCGCCCACGGACTGGACCCTCTATGACACCCATTACACGGAGAGGTATCTGGGTCTGAACCCCTCCGTATACCGCCGCAACAGCCTGATCGATGACGCCCCCAACCTCCGCCGTCCGCTCATGCTGATCCACGGCTTTGCGGATGACAACGTCTCCGTGGCCAACACCCTCCGTCTCTCCCAGGCCCTTATGGCCTCCGGGCGGGATCACACGGTCCTCCCGCTGACGGGGATAACCCACATGACAAACGACGAGACGGTGGCCGAGAACCTTCTCATACTCCAACGGGACTTCCTCTACAAGGCCTTGGGGATCCGTCGCCGCTGACCCGCTCGGTCCTCCGCTTCCGCCGCCCCATCCCGGACCCCGTCTGACCCTCCGGTCCCGCAGGGGTCCGGGTGCTGAGGGGGGAGAAAGGGCCCACCATGTTTGCAACGTTGTACCCGGACGGATATCGTTGATACCAGCGTGTCGACAGATGAGCGCTGCAAAAGCGAGGGAGCGAGGAGACTGTCATGAGCGAAGAGGGACGTATGGCCTTGAGTCTGAGAGGCGTCCGACCTGTGGCACAGGTGCCCAGGAGGATGTTCGGCTCATTCGTCGAGCACCTGGGCAGGTGCGTCTACGGGGGCATCTACGAGCCGGGGGATCCCGCCGCCGACGAGGACGGCTTCAGGCGGGATGTGCTGGACCTTGTCAAGGAACTGGGCGTGACCTGCGTGCGTTATCCGGGTGGCAACTTCGTCTCCGGCTACAACTGGGAAGACGGGACGGGACCCCGGCAGGACCGTCCGGTCCGCCGTGACCTGGCCTGGCATGCCACGGAGACCAACCAGATGGGCATCGACGACTTCTACCGTTGGTCGCGCAAGGCCGGCACGGAGATCATGTTGGCGGTCAACATGGGCACCCGGGGGATGAAGTCGGCCCTGGAAGAACTGGAGTATGTCAACGGGGCCCCTGGCACCGAGCTGGCGGACCGGCGTGTGGCCAACGGGATTCCCGACCCCATGGGGGTTGCCATGTGGTGCATCGGCAATGAAATGGACGGCCCCTGGCAGGTGGGCCACATGAGCCCCGAGGAATACGCCGCCGCCGTCGACCGCACGGCCCACGCCATGAAGCTGGCCGATCCGGGCCTGCAACTGGTGGCCTGCGGCTCCTCATCAGCCCACATGCCCACCTTCGGGCGGTGGGAGCGGACCGTCCTGGGCAAGGCCTACGAGCACGTGGACTTCGTCTCCTGCCACGCCTACTACTACGAGCACCGGTCGGAGGGTCTGCAGGACTTCATGGCCAGTGACGAGGATATGAAGACCTTCATCACCTCCGTGGTCGAGGCGGCCGACGATGCCAGGGCCGCCAACCAGGGCCGGCGGAACATCATGCTCTCCTTCGACGAGTGGGGGGTGTGGAACTCAGAGGAGTGGAACCAGCAGGAGACCGAATGGAAGGCCTCCTCGAACGGCCTGCACACCCAGCCCTGGCCCGAGGCCCCCCGCCAGCTGGAGGAGGTCTACACCGCGGCCGATGCCGTGGTCGAGGGCGGACTGATGATCACCCTCCTCAAGCACAGCGACCGGGTCAGGTCCGCCTCCAGGGCCCAGCTGGTCAACGTGATAGCACCCATCATGGCCGAACCGGGCCAGCCGGCCTGGCGGCAGACCATCTTCTACCCCTTCGCCATCGCCGCCGCCCATGCCAGGGGGGATGTCTATCTGCCCCAGGTGGAGGGGGACGCACCCCAGGTGGAGACCAAATCCTACGGGTCCGTGGATGCGGTCGAGGCCGTGGTCACTTGGGACCCGACCGGGCGCGGGGAATGGTCCCAGGAAGGGGACCCCTGTGCCGCGGCTTGCGACGGAGGGCCGCAGGTCGGCTCCGGCTCAGGCCTGGTCCTGGCGGTCAACCGTGATGTGGCCGACGGCCACCGGGTGACCCTGGACCTGCGCGACCTGGGCGGGCAGGATGCCGGAAACCAGGCCGCCCTGCACGTTGTGGCCACCCACCTCCTGCACGATGACGACCCCCACGCGGTCAACGGCCCCGATCGGCCCGGCCGGGTGGCCCCCCACGCCTTCGACGTCGACTGCACAGGGGGGGTCATCTCCTTCGACCTCCCGCCCGTATCCTGGGCGGCCATCGAGCTCTCCCGCTGAGGGGGTGCGGTCGCAAGGCGGTTCCCCTCATCCGATAGATTGGTGCCTGTGAAAGGGCGGTCGGCAGACATGGCGGAGAGCAAGACAGGCAGGACGGGTGCAACGGGGGTGCCATCCGGCCCTCAGGACCGGGGGACTGCCCCCTCCGCCCTGCCCAGGTTCTGGGGCCTGGTCCTGTCCGTCGTCGTCCTGGGTTGCACGGTCGGCGCCTCCTCCGGTCTCCTTGCCCGTTTCTTCGACTGGACCCAGTGGGTCATGCTGGGATTCAAGGAGGAGCTGGGGGCTTCAGGGGCTTACACGGTGGCCCCGATCAGACGCTTCCTGTCGGTGGTGTTCGGCGCCCTGGCCGCCTCCCTTATCTGGTGGTTCCTGCGCAACCACTGCCGCCGGGTCCCTTCGGTCTCCCAGGCCGTCAAGGGGCAGGGGATGCCGGTGGGCCCCACCCTGGTGCACGTGCTCACCCAGATTTTCCTTGTGGCCTGCGGAGGGTCGATCGGCCGCGAGGTCGCCCCCAGGGAGGCGGGCGCCATGCTTGGCGGCCTCTGGGGCCGTCTGCGCGGCAGGCTGGGCCTTGAGGAAGGCGACCGGGCACTCCTGGTGGCCGCCAGTGCCGGGGCCGGTTTCGCCGGCATATATGTGGCCCCACTGACCGGGACCTTCTTCGGCATCGAGGTCCTCCTGGGCCGGGTGGACGGGACCGTGGTGGCCGTCAACCTCGCCATGTCCTCCCTGGCCACCCTGGTGGGCGGGTCCATCAAGGGCTTCGATGCCTACTACTCGGTGGGAGGGGAATCCTTCTCCCCCTGGTTCACCCTGGCGGCCCTCCTCCTGGGCCTGGTCATGGGGGTGGCCGGGGCCGGCTTCCGCCGGGCCACCTCCTGGGCCCAGGACCACCGGACGACCGATGCCAACATCATCTGGCAACTGACCGGAACCGGCCTGCTCACCGGTCTGGTGGCCATGTGGACCCCCCAGGTGATGGGCAACGGGCGGGTCCTGGCACAGACCGGCATCAACCAGGTCCCGGCCGCCTCCCTCCGGGCCGCCCTGGCCCCCATCGGCCTCCTCCTGGTCTTCGCCATGATCAAGGTCGTCTTCACCGTCCTGACCATCCGCACCGGCGCTTCGGGAGGTACCCTGACCCCTTCAATCGCCCTGGGTTCCGCCCTGGGGGCCGCAATCGGCCTGGTCGCACACCTCCTGGTCCCGGACCTGCCCGTCTGGCAGTGTGCCGTGGTCGGGGCGGCCGCCCTCCTGGCCGCATCCCAGCAGGCCCCGCTCATGGCCCTCTTCATGCTCATGGAGGTCTGCCGTCTGCCGGTCGCGGCCGCCCTGCCGATGACCATGGCCGTGGCGGCCGCGACGGTCGCCGCAGGCCTGGTCTGTGGCCATGGCCGTGAGCCTTCGCCGGATCGGCCAGAGCGCTGACGGGCTTCCGCCCGGGCCCGGCGCGCCTGGTCCGGCGCAGGCTTCACGAAGAGCAAAGGGCGGGGTTACGGTAAGGGAGTCTGGCTATACTCGGGCCAGTGGAAATCCCCGGGCGGCTTCTGATGATTCGCGGGCTGGCTGATTTTCAAGGGAGGCGCGCGGATCGCACATGAGGTAAAGGGGGTGCCAGCCGTGAGGACCGTCCTCGCGATTTTCCGCCGTGACCTCATGCGGATACTGCGCAACCCGGTGGCCTTGGTCGTGACCATAGGTGTGGCCATTCTTCCTTCCCTATACGCCTGGTTCAATATTCTGGCCCTCTGGGATCCTTACAGCAACACCGGCAACATCCCGGTGGCCGTTGTCAACCTGGACAGGGGGGCCGACTCGGCCGTCACGGGCAGGATCAACGCGGGCCGTTCGGTCGTCGAGGCCCTCAAGGACAACAAGAGCCTGGGCTGGCAGTTCGTGGACGACGAGTCCGCTGCCGTGGACCGGGTGCACTCTGGACGGTGCTATGCAGCCATCATCATCCCCAAGGGCTTCAGCGACGACCTGATCGGAATCGTCGACGGATCGGGTACCAGGCCCGCCCTGGACTACTACGTCAACGAGAAGAAGAACGCCATCGCCCCCAAGGTCACGGATACGGGGGCCTCCACCATCGATCAGCAGATCAACTCCATCTTCGTCTCCACGGTCAGCGATGCGCTCGCCTCCAAGGTCCTCCAGGCCAGGGGAGACTCAAAGGGGGCGGCCGAGCAGACCCGGGGGGCCGTTGTAAGTGACATCAACGGTGCCATCAGCGACCTGGATCAGATGAGGACCAGTCTGAAAGGCACTGACGGATCCCTGGACCAGGCCCGCAGGACGGTAGGTGATTCCAAAAAGAACGTGGATGACCTGGTCGGCCAGATAGAAGCCACGCGATCCTCCCTGTCCCGGTCCCGCAAGGAGGTGGACCAGGCCCGCAGGGGGGTGCTCTCCTTCTCGACCGACCTGAACGGCGCACTGACCCAGGGTTCCATGCAGCTCTCCGGCACCGTGGGGAGCGTGAACGCTGCCGCAGGCAATATAGACCGGGCTTTCAACGACACCGGCGACAAGGTCGACAGGGTCACCTCCAGCCTGGGCCAGGTGGTGGATGCCAATGACAGGGCCATCAAGACCCTGAAGGAGGGACTGGCCTCCTCCGGCCTCCAGCCGGGCGATCCCGTGTACGACTCAGTCCAGGAGCAGTTGGACCAACTTCAGAAGACGGCGGACAAGCAGCGGCAGGCCTTGGACGACTTCACCAAGGGTTCTTCGGATGCCCTCGAATCGGGCAGGAAGGCGGCTGACGACCTGACCGGCGCCATGTCCCAGACCGCCGGTACAGGGGCAGACGCCCTCAACCAGGCCAGCCGGTCCCTGACCGGCAGTCTCATGCCGGGCCTCCTCGGCGGGGTGGACGATGTATCGGCTGCCGCCGGCGACCTGGACGGGACCCTGAGCGGTCTGTCGACGGCAGCCCGACAGACCCGGGGGCTCCTGGACCAGTTGGATTCGACCATCGGGCAGACCCAGACCACCGTCGAGAGCACGCAGAAGTCACTGACCTCAATCAGGTCGGACCTGGACGGGGTCCGTACCGACGTGGCCGCCCTGGGCAGCTCGGCAGCCTGGAAACGCATATCCCAGGCGATCGACCTGAACCCCTCGGCCTTCGGCCAGGCCATGGCCGCCCCGGTCTCCCTGGAGACCCACACCGTCTATCCGGTGAAGAACTACGGCTCATCCGTGGCACCCTTCTACACCAACCTGGCCCTGTGGGTGGGAGGCTTCATCCTCATCGCCATCTACAAGTTGGAGGTGGACAAGGAGGGGATAGCCTCCTGCAGCGCCCGCCAGGCCTATTTGGGCCGCTGGCTCCTCCTCGTCTTCGTCGGCCTCTTCCAGGCGGTGATCGCCACGGTGGGCGACCTCATGCTCGGGATCCAGTGCGAAAAGCCCCTCCTCTTCGTCCTGGCCGGGGTCTTCTCCTCCTTCGTCTACATCAACATCATCTATGCCCTGGCGGCCACCTTCCGCCACATAGGCAAGGCCCTGGCCGTGGTCCTGGTCATCCTGCAGATACCCGGCTCCTCGGGGATGTACCCCATCGAGATGATGCCCGATTTCTTCCGGAACCTGAACCCCTGGCTCCCATTCACCTACGGGATCAACGCCATGCGTGAGACCATAGGCGGCATGTACGGGGCCGACTACTGGCAGGACATGCTCCATGTCTTCTGGTACCTGCCGGTGGCCCTCCTGATAGGTCTTGTCATCAGGCGGTACCTGCTCAACCTCAACGCCCTGTTCGACAGGCGGCTGGGGGCCACCGACCTCATGCTGACCGAGCAGAACCACTCGGCGGACTTCCGCCTCAACGTGAGCAGCCTTGTGCGTTCCTTCGTAGGTGAAGGAGGGGACTACCGCCGTATTCTGCGCGGCCGAGCCCACCGCTTCCTGGCCCTCTACCCCTACCTGATCAGGGTGGGCCTCTTCCTGGTCCTCCTGCCCGTGCTCTTCCTGGTCCTCCTGTTCAGCACCGAGGCCAAGATCGTCATGCTGATCGCCTGCATCGCCTCCATAGTCCTCATAGACACCTACCTGATCGTGGTCGAGTACATCTGTGACAGCTACGTACATCAGTTGGGCCTGTCCGAGGTGCCGGGCGGCGGCCTTCGTGACCTTCTCCTGCCCTCCCTGGCCGTCGACTCCGGCCGGGGGGAAGAGGGAGGACCGGTTCCCGCCGGCGAGGCGGTCACCGGCCGCCTGGACCGGGTCGTATCGGCGGGCGCCGACGACAATGACGACGAGGGGGGTGAGCGTCGATGAGGAACATCTGGAGGATCTTCCGGCGGGATGTGATCGACGCCACCAGCAACGTCATAGCCATCATCGTCATCATGGGGCTGATCATCGTCCCCGCCCTTTACGCCTGGTTCAACATCGCCGCAAGCTGGGACCCCTACAAGAACACCAAGGCCATCAAGGTGGCCGTGGCCAACACCGACCAGGGTTACAAGTCGGACCTGATCCCGGTAAAGATTAATGTGGGCGAGACGGTCACCAGCACCCTTCGCGCCAACGACCAGCTGGACTGGGAGTTCGTGGGCAGGCAGGAGGCCCTGGACGGGGTCGATTCTGGCAGGTACTACGCAGCCATCGTGATTCCGAAGAACTTCAGCGCGGACATGATGACCCTCTTCTCGCCCGACGTCAAGCACGCCAAGCTGGAGTACTACCTCAACAAGAAGAAGAACGCCATAGCCCCCAACGTCACCGGGAAGGGGGCAGATACGGTGGCGACCACCATCGACACCACCTTCGCCAAGACCGTGGGTCAGGTGGGCATCGACCTGGCCAGTCAGGTGTTCGCATACTCGCGCAGCCCCCAGATGCAGCAGTACCTGGACACCGCCAAGGACCATCTGGACGACCTGTCGGACAGGATGGAGTCGGCCTCTGTGCAGGTGAGGGCATATGGCGGGCTCCTGGATGCATCGGCGGGCCTGATCGACTCCACCGGGAAGATCATAGGCCAGTCCGACTCCGTCCTCGCCGACTCCCGCAAGGCCCTGGACCGGGGGACCCGGGGGGCGCAGACCGTGGGCAAGACCCTGGCCGGGTCGGCGGATTCCGTGGACCGGGCTCTGACCCAGGCCGGCCAGGCCTACGATTCCATATCGGCCAAGGTGGACGACGCCTTCGACCGGGCCGGTTCCCACTCGGACCAGGTCGCGGACCAGTTGGATGCGCTCGGGGGGAAGGTGGGCGAGTCCGCCACCGGCTATGAAGACATGGCCCGCCGCCTGGAGGACCTCCGCGAGGCAGTCGATGGGGACCGGCATCTTCCGGCCGACCAGCGCCAACGTCTTTTGGGGGCCATCGATCATGCGGCCGCCTCGATCAGGTCGGCCCAGAGTGCGCAGAAGGACCTGGCCGACCGCCTGACGAAGGCGGCGCAGACCGCCAGGACCGGCGGCGATCTGGGGAAGGCCCGCAAGGACCTCAAAGACAAGATCTCCCAGGCCCGCCGATCGGTGGCCGGCGTAACCGACGACTACCGGAAGGACCTCCGTCCCCAGCTGGACTCCCTGTCAGGATCCGTGGACGAGGTGGCCAATCGGGCGGGTGAATTGGCGACCGGTCTGGACAGGACGGTCAAGGGGGCAGGTGGACTGTCGGGGACGGTCGCTGGCGACATCGGGCAGGCCAAGGGCCAGCTGGTTGCCATCGCCGACCGGTTGGACCATGCATCCCAAGAGATGGACACCTTGAGCGCCCACCTGTCAAAGGCATACGCCGCCAAGGACGGAAAAGAGAGCCAAGCTGCGGCCAAGCTCCTCAGCGGTGATACGGACATACTCGCCTCCCTCCTGTCCTCCCCCGCCGCCGTCGAACGCAAGGCGGTCTTCCCCGTCATGAATTACGGGTCTGCCATGACCCCCTTCTATTCCACGCTTTCCATCTGGGTCGGGGCCACGATCCTGGCTGCGATGATGAAGGTCGCCCTATCAGACAAGAAGAAGGCCCGGATCCTCGGCATGCCCTCCTTGGAGAAGGGCTGGAGACAGGCCGATGATATGGAAGGGACCGTGACCTCCCCTCATCCCTGGGGCGCCTTCCGTCCGGATTCTCCCGGGAACGCCCGCCGGTTCGGACTCAAGCTCTACCAGGAGTACTTCGGGCGCTTCCTGATATTCGCCCTCCTGGCCGTATTCCAGGGGATACTGATCGGCCTGGGTGACCTGTACTACCTGAAGGTCCAGTGCATCCACCCCCTCATGTTCATCCTGGTTGCCGCCTTCGCTTCCTTCGTCTTCATGAACCTCATCTACACCCTGGTGGTCTCCTTCGGCGACATCGGCAAGGCCATCGCGGTCATCCTGCTTGTCATGCAGGTGGCCGGATCCGGCGGCACCTTCCCCATGGAGACCCTGCCGGGCTTCTTCCAGGGGGTCTATCCCTTCCTCCCCTTCGTCCATGCCATCGGTGCCATGCAGTCGGCCGTGGCCGGTGCCTACGGGATGGAGTTCTGGCGTGAGATGGGCTTCCTGGCCCTCTTCCTGGTCCCGTCCCTCCTACTGGGGCTGGTCCTGCGCAAGCCGGTGATTCGCTGCAACGACTGGATAGTTCGGAACCTGGAGCGGACCAAGCTCATGTGACAGCGGCTCCCTGCCGCGCCGTCATCATGTCCAACGGGTGGACAACCGCCTCCAGAATCCCGCAGGGTTTTTTCATAGGCCAAAACACATATAATCCGCTAGAAAAACATAAAGAGATTGATGGAATAACAATACTATTTTATATCAATGGGGGTGTGTGCTCAGTCACAATTCCACTTTGTGACAAGATTGTCGGATATCTGATAGGATTTAAGTCTGTATGTAGCGCACTCTCTGTGTGTTATCTACGAAATCGGTAAAAGGATGTCCTCATGTCCATCCGATTGGGGGGGTTTCGGATTCCATCAAAGGGGTTCGTCGGGGCCGAAGCCATGGATAAGGGCCTACTAGCCACGAAGAAGGGGAATGGGAATGAGTCGTAGAGCAGACTTGCACATAGGGTCTCAGACGGAGAGGCGGGCTCCCTGGCGCAGGGTCTTAGCACTGGCCGGACTCTTGGTGGCGCTCGCCACCCTCCTCACAGGCTTGACGCCACCGGCACAGGCCATAGGTGAAGGGCCGGAGGCCACCTTTGCCGCGGATATCGTGGATGCGGACGGCGGTCCCGTCCCCCTGGTCGACGGTCGGTACACAATCACGTCAGGTCCTCTTTACTACTACCGCCTGAGCATGGGCTGCCCCGGTGCCAATTCACCGGATGGGCATTGCGGAAAGGGCGTGGCTGACCTGACCATGCCGAAGCAGTTCGCCATCCAGTCAAGTCGGCTCGCCATCCCCAACGGGGTCACTGTGGATTCCGGGGAATCAGGTGACAACACGACAGTCAAGGTGACCTGGGCGGATCTGGCCCAGGCGCAGAACGTGATACGCCTGCCTTTCATCTTCTCCAAAGACTCTCGGTTCGATGATTACGACGGCAAATTCGTCGAGATGACAGCCCAGGCCAGTGCCACCAAGGAGACCGGCAGGGACAGCGGCACCCGCAGCTTCAACAAGATGACCTTCCCCGTGGTCCAGAGGGTGAGGAAGCTGCCCAGCGGTAATCTTGTGATGAGAGACTTCTCCCCCGCCCCCTCGGTCAATGTCAATGAAACCGCACCTGTCGTGGGTGACATGGACATCACGAACCTGACCAACGCGGACGCCGACCTCAGCTTCGTCTCCCCCGGCAGGTCCTCGTTGGGCGGATATGCAGGGCGCATCTATGATGCCTTCGACCTGAAGAAGGTCAGAGTCTTCGCCCCAGCAGGCAAGGAGCTCAGAGGCAGCGTCACCTTCACCTGCGGAGCCGGCGGGCAGCAGAAGGTCGATTTCACGGCGCCCGACTCCGGGGCCGATGTGGCCGTACTCGGTTCATGCACGGATGTGACCGGTTACAAGGTGGTCTATCAGAATGTCCCCTCAGGCGCACACGTGAAATTGAGCCCCATCTTCGAGCTGCGCAAGACCCTCCGGGGGACCGACGACCCCGTGGTCACATCCCAGACGGGCAGTTCCAAGTTCCTGGATGACGCCACGCTGGTGGCCACGGTCCAACCCGAGAATTCATCTTCCTCCCCGCTTTCCTTCAGTCGCAGCATCGGTGTCAACCCCTTGGTCCCCTCTGTCTCCGTCAATCAGAAGTGGACGACGCAGAGCGGTGATCAAAAGTCCGTATACGGGCGCGATGAGGCCTCGACTTCGGTCATCCGCTTCTCCAACTCAGGCCCCGTCGACCTCAAATCCATCAAGATTTCAGTGCCCGGCACGGATAACTACGGCAGAAGGGGCGAATCATTCAACTATGAGGGACTGACAGGCCGGCCTGCGGTGACCTTCCCCCGGAACGCCACGAAGGCGACCGTCACTTACTATCGTTATGTCGGCGGAAGGTTGGTTGCGGACTCTCCGATCGTGTTCCATGACGGGGACCCCATGCCCGATCCGTCGCCCGCGCTGGATTTCAGCCAGGTTGCCGGCATGGATGTCGTATTCGAAGCCGGCGGGGTTTCGACCGCCCTTCCTGCTGGCTGCTCCCTGGAGGGGACCGAATCCTGTGCGGGATCCCTGTCTCTTCCCATGAAGTTGCGTAAGGAACGTCTTGACGACGGCCGGCCCATCAAGCCGTCCTACGCCGAACGAACATATGTCACCAATGTGGCCGAGGCCTCGGCCGTGTCCACGACTGACATCAAGACCTCGGGCATGAAATCCCCCCAGACTCTCTACCTCGATAAACCCGGGTATTTTGTCTCGACACTGTCGAAGGCAATCGGGGAGCCGAAAGTGTCATACCCGGCGGCAGGCATAAACGCAGCGGGAGACCTCTGGAACAGGGATGCCGATTACGCGCACCAGGACTACGGGGAGCATGAGATCAAGCTGTCGGCTACCTCGTATTCGACGGACACCGCGGCCCCCGCCGACGGGCCCGAGTACTTTGTCATGGACGACCCCTTCAGGTTCGATTCCACTCCGGATCTGAGCCAGTTGAAAGATTCCTTCTACAACTTCGCCAGGTTCACCCAATTGAACGGGTTCACCAATGGTGAAGAGGGGGCCATCTGCAAGTCGGACGACACCGATATCGCCACCGATGAGAGCCTGAAGGTCTGGGTGGTCGACAGGGTGGACGGGGCCAGGACCCTGACCCTCAAGGATTATGACAGCTCTATTCCCCTGGATTCCATCGTCGGCGTCAGAGTCACCCTGAAACCCAGATCCCAGTCGTATTATCCGGCCAATATCCGATGCAGCGTGAAGGTGGGCAAGGTCAAGTGGCGCAAGACGGCGATCACGGACGGCGCGGCCGGTGCCCCCGGCAGGGCCGTCAACCCGGACAACTACCCGGCACCCAACGATGACAATGATGATCCCGACCCCTATTACCCGGGTCTGACGAGGAAGAGGAACTACTTCTCCGTCACGACCGAAACCAATGCGAATGTGAACATTCCCTGGAATACCGCCAACGACCAGATGCTTCTCGTCGACCGGCCCAGGTCCCGCGCGTTCAAGCGGATTCCCGACAATGCCAGTCGCGGCAGTTTCGAGCAGCAGGACGGGGTTACGGACTTCATCGTCGGCGGCATGGTGGAAGGTACCGACAAGGCACTGAAAGTCGTGGACGGCGATCCCGAGGGAACCATCTACCAGGGTCTGCATGACGAGGGCAGGTCGGACGGGACTCCCGACGACAAGGGACAATCGTTCGACTTCCTCAGGTTGATCGGTCTGAGCACTTTCAACGTCGGGCCCGACCAGAAGGTTGCTGTGAGACTTCTGGACAAGCAGGGCCGCCTCATCAAGAACGGGAAGATAGAGGTTCCGAAGGGTGGGGTGAGCGACGACGATCTCGAAAAAATAGAAAGCAAGGCTTATGAGAACGTCTGGAAGACGCCGCGAGCAGTCACCTGGGATGGGTCTGGCCCCAGCCCCGATGAGCTGGACAGGACGGCCCAATTCGAAGCCATCCTGACCAGGCTGAGCGACCCAGACAAGGCCCTGCCCAAGAGCGCTCAGTTGATCTTCCATGTCAACGCCCAACTCAGGCGAAACTACGCCATACACCCCCAGTATGGCAAGGTCCTGGGCACTTCGGACGGCATCAGACGCCAGGACCCCGCCCTGAACACGTCAGCGGATGCGGCGCTGAAGAACGAGTTCGCCGGTCTGGAACAGGCCTATGTCAACAGAGCCAGGGTGGACGCCCAGGCGGTCGGGTCCGATGATTACCGGAATCTGGCCGTGGTGAAGCACTCCTACCGTGTTTGGCAGCAACCGGATGAACTGCAGCTGGAGACGAAGATCGACTGGAGCAATCCAAAGAACCTGCTTGTCGCCACCCAGCGCACCAAGAGCACGATGACCATGTCCGTGGCAAACGTGACCAGATCGTCTGTGGACAACGGTGGCAGCTCAAAGACGGATGTGGGCATGAGCGTCAACAAGACCTCGGTCGGTGTCGGGATAACCACATCAGGCAGGGTGGCGCCGAACGACATGAAAGCCAACCCCTTCCAGATGGTCGATTTCACCGGCATAAGCGACATTGTCTATCCCAAACTGGCCAATGCGAAGGCAACGCCCCAAAAGCCCAATGCGGACAAGGCCGATGCAACCATCGAACTCTTCCGTTGGGATTCCGGGACTTCCTCGGTCGTGGCCGTTGACCCGATGGAGGTCAGTGCCGGAACCGCCGCACGGGACATCAATCTGCCCGCGGGGCTGGATCCTTCCACCGTGGTGGGCGTCAAAGTCTCCTTCCACAAGAAGGACTTCCTCATTCTCTCCAGGTTCGGTTCAGCTGCCCGCAACAAGGGAGAGATATCGATCGACACGGAGCTCAGGGACCAGGTCCGGGTCAGCTCGGCCGGCTACATCTTCCAGGAGCAGAGGAATAACCCATCCGACCCGAACGAGGTGTGGCCTGATCCTCCTTACGAGTTGGCCGGTGCCGGTGCCATCGGCATCAACGGTCCATACGACTGCTCCGCAGGGGACTTCCACGGCCATCCCTGCAGGAACGGGGCAGGCCAGCGGCTGACGGCGCCCGTGCACTCTTCCGTCTCCGTGACGGGAGAGGACAAGGAGGAGTCCAACTGGCCCGACTGTTCGCCGTCCATTCATAGGGACTGCTCCACGATCAACCTCCAGCACACCACATACAAGGTCGGTACGAAGTCAAATGTCGGATCCCCTTCCATGTCGCGTGACAGCATCATGTCTTTGGCTGAATCCGCCAAGCCCAGGATCACCAGCACGATCGAGACGGCCAACACCGGCAACGCCGGGGCGGATGAACTGCAACTGTCCACCCTCGCGCCGCCCAACAACAATTCCGGCCGTGACATAGCGGTCTGGGACATCGACACGGAGCCCACCGATCCCACGAACTACGCCATGGACACCAATTCCTTCTTCGACGTAGACAATCTGGTCGGCCTGTCCGTCAATCTGCCGGTTTCCTCATACGGCTATATGAGCCTCAGGACCGATTCAAAGCCCGGCAGCATAGGCGGCGGGAGATGGACCAGTTGGTTCAGGGTCTCCGGCGGCCCGGTGAGCGCACCTGCCGGCATCAACTTCGCAGACGTGACGGGCATCAGGCTCAAGGTCTTGGGAGGCAGCGAGGAGAATCGTCAGAGGATTCCCGCCGACGCCAAGGCCACGATCACTCTGACCAGCACCCTGCGTGAGAAGTTGAGGACCAACTCGAGGCTTGATGCCCCTTATGGCGAGGCGGAGAAAGAGTCTACAGACGCCAATGGCGACGTGACCGACCGGTGGTGGGAAATACCCCTGCACGCCACAAGTGCCATCATCGTCGGAAACAAGGGTCTGAGCGACACGAGGCAGGTCAGAGACACCTCCGACGCGGACAGCATGCAGGCGATCAAGCTGGGTCATACGACCCCGCAGGCCTTCAAGTTCGTCGAAAACTATGACCCTGTCAACAACACGGGAAAGAAGTCCGTCAGCCACTTCCCCGGTGACTATGTCAACTTCTATCTTGTTCTTGCCAACAACAGCAAGACCGACTCCGCCACCCTCTACCGTCCCAGCATCCGGGACAACATACCCGGTCAGCTGATCTACAACGCCCAGCTCTGGGAGATCATGTCCCAACCGGACAGGCTCAGGTCCATCAGACCTGATGTGAAGATGGACGCGGATGCATCCCGCAGGGTCACTGCGATCACCTGGACTTGGGGCCAGTCCGATGCCTACCTTCTGCCGGGTGAGCGCATCATCATACGCCTGCCTCTTCAGGTGGGGCCGGGCATCTCCTCGATTCAGAAGAACGAGTTGTCGGTTGCGGCCGATGGCTCGAGGGCTGGCCTGTCGACCGAAACGGTACAGACCGAGTGCACAAGGGACTACACGGGGCCGGACAAGTGCCGGTCCGATGCTTCCGTCGAAACGCAGGGGCAGGCGAACACCGCCGTCGAGAAATACGTCAACGCCGGAGATTTCGGCGATGTCATGACCAACGGTGCCAAATGCGACATCTCCAACAGGATGACTTGGGGTCAGGGCAAGTGGGATAAATTCCCCTGCATCCGCCGCGCCACACCCGGCGAGGAGCTGACCTACCGTTTGAAGATCACCAACAGCGGAAGTGTGGCCGTCGACGAGTTCAGGGCTGTGGATGAACTCCCCTACGCCAACGATGTGGGCACCGTCCTCGACGGTCAACGCGGTTCGACCGTGACGCCGGTCTACGTGCCGGGGTCGGCCAAGGTCCTGAGCGGGCCGGAAGCCGAAGCCCTTGGCGCGGTCAAGGACCTCAAATCCACGGTGGAGTATTCCTCCAACCCCAACCCGTGCGCCCTGCTTGACGCCAAGGCGGGAAACAACACCATGAAATGCGAGTCGTCGGGCCTGACCTGGACGGCGAATGAACCCGCCTTGGGTGTCTCCTCGATGAGATTTGTGGTCAAGTCTGCCGATGGGTCCAGGGGTGCCTTCGCTCCCGGGGCTTATGTCGTGGTCGAATTCAAGGTGAAGGTTCCCTCCGACGCAAGGACGGACGGCGACCAGGAGATCATCAACACCGCTGCCGTTTCAGGCGGCACCAACACCTCGTGGGGGTCCGCAATGGAGTCCCAACCCAGCCAGGTCAGGCTGGGCAGCGGCTCCTACACGGTGAACCTGGGCATCCGCCCAGACTCCCCGGTCGCATCCTGGCATGTACCCGGTGCCGTCTTCAAGGTCGGATACCGGTGTGATGGTTTCACGGACAAGTCAGGCATCTTGGAAATCGGTCCCTTCAACGGTGTGGATGAATCGCATTCCGCCAGGGTCGACGACATTCCCCTGGGCTCCGTCTGCAAGGTGACCGGCATGGATTATGTACCTGACGGTTATACCGGACGTCCCTCCTACTACGGCCACGCCACGGCCGACACCCCCGCCAAGGGTTACGGCTATGAGGTGGGTGACCCCGTCACTGTCGGGGTGGTCAAGGATGAAGACGACCAGAGCACGAGGGATGCGTCGGACGAATCCGACACCCAGCAGGCGGCGGCCGACTCGGTCGAGCAGAAGGGGACGCTTGACTTCGCGGCGACCGGTCTGAACGTGACCAAGAAAGTCGACGACCAGACCGGGGCGATAGACAGGAACCGAAGGTTCTCCTTCAAGAGCAGTTGCTCCTTGGGCAGTCACAAGGGTTCAGAATCAGCATTCGACCTGGCCGACGGTGAAAGCAAGGATCTGGGGCACCTGCCTGTCGGCGCGGATTGCTCGGTCGAGGAAACCGATGCAAAGGGGGCGACCGAGGTCCTTCCTCAGATCGATGCCACCCTCGGCACCGACAGGGCCGGGAGGAAGATCAAGGCCGACACGAAGATCAAGCCGAAGTCGGGCGGGTTCGAGGTCGGCAATCTCGGGCCTGTCGACCATCCAGGGGAAGGTCACAGGCTTGATGTCGTCAACCGTTTCGAAAGGGGCGGTGACATCAGGATCATCAAGAAGGTCAAGGTCAACACGGGTTCGACCCCTGCCGGACGTTATGTGGTCGATCTCTCCTGCAAGGTCGGAGGCGAAGATGTGCCCCTGACCGATGCGCAGAAGCACCACGTGTTCGATATGGCCGCCGGACAGGAGGAGGACTCCTATACGGTCGCCGGCCTGCCGGTGGGGACCATCTGCCAAGCTGTGGAATCCGACCATGGCGGCGCCAAGGTGAACTCCGTCAAGGACACCCAGGGCGATCCGGCTGACGGGAAGGTGACGGTCTCCGCTGACAAGTCGCAGGATGTGACGTTGACATCCGCGTATGTGCGTTCCCTCCCCCTGACCATCGAGAAGCAGGTCAGGACCAACAAGGGGACCACCCCCGCCGCCACCTTCGTGGCCGAGCTCTCCTGCACGGTTGACGGGGAGTCCGTCCCCCTGCAGGGATCCGACAGCCGCCACGTGTTCCAATTCCCGGAGGGGGATTCCAAGGAGGCCTCGCAGTCATATGAGGTCAGGGATCTGCCTGAGGGGACCGTCTGCAGGATCGTGGAAACCGATCACGGCGGTTCGACCAAGAACAGGGTTGTCGGGACTGCCGCCGACGGCAGTCTGGCCTTGAGCACGGAGCAAGAGAACAAGGTCGTCCTGGTCAGTGAGTACGACCGGGCCAACCCTCTGGTGGTCGAGAAGGAAATCCGTGGCGATATCCCATCCTATGACCGCTACCTGTCCGAACTCTCCTGCACGGTCGGCGGGGAGACCCTCCCCCTGTCGCAGGCGGACAGCCGCCACCTGTTCGAATTCACCGGGGGGCAGACCAAGCAGTCCTACGAGGTCAAGTACCTGCCGGTAGGGGCCGTTTGCGGGGTCACGGTGCGCCGCGATGTCTCAGGCGGTGATGTGGTCAGCGAGAGCATCTCCGGTCTGGACGCCGACGGCAAGGTGACCATGCAGTCTGAGGGTGATCAGAAGGTGACCTCAGTCACCGTCTTCAAGAAGAAGGAAGTGCCTGGCACTGGTTCCCACAAGCCGGGCAAGCCGACCAAGCCGGGCAGGCCGACCGAGTCCAAGCCGGCCGGCGGGCATGACCCCTTGGGCAGGACCGGAAGCGTGGTGACCGGTTTCGTCGCCCTGGCGACCGTACTCATGGCGGGTGGTCTCCTCCTCGTCAGGAAGAGGACGGCCAGGGCTGCCGGCCGTCACATGCGCTGAGCCGGTTCCCGCATAGATGGGTCCCCGGGCCATTCAGGCCCGGGGACCCATCTGTTTCCTGCCGCTTCGGCACCGGGGCCTCCTGGATATGAGCTGTCTGGGCCGGTTGTTGTTATAGGGTGGCTATATGAATCTGAACCTGATTGATGAGGAGGATTTCACCAGGACCATGGAAGAGGTGGTCCTGCCCGACCTGTCCAGGTGCCGCCATGAGGGGTGGATGACCTCCCACTCCCGCAGTGGTGAGGGGGGCGAGATTCTCGAAGGTGGCCGGGAGAAGGACAGGGATCCCGTCGGGCTGGTTCATTTTGTCTGCTACGACGTCAACGAGTTCCATGACAGGGCTTATGAAAGCGGTCAGGCCCGCTGGCGGGGGGCAGTGGTCATCTCGCACGGGTTCACGGAATTCGCCGACAAGTATGCCGAGCTGACCTGGTATTTCCTCATGCAGGGCTACTCGGTCTGCCTGATCGAGCACTGGGGGCATGGGGGTTCGGGCAGGGGCGTCGACGGGCGCAGCCTGGTCTGGGTGGATCATTGGCAGCGGTATGTTGCGGACCTGGCCTCTTTCTGCGAATCCGTAGGGCAGGTCTATGCCGGTGACCACCCCCTCTGCCTTTACGCCCACTCCATGGGGGGCGCCATCGCGGCCAGGATGCTGGAACGTCACCCTTCGCTGATCGACAAGGCGGTGCTCTCCTCGCCCATGATTGCACCCAGGGTCGGCCTTCCGCCCTCCTTGGTCCTGCTTGCGGCCAAGGCGGCATGCGGGCTGGGCCTGGGAAAGACGATGATTCCCGGTTTCCACCCCTTCAATCCGGAAGCCGATATGACCCAATACGTGAATGGGAGTGAGGCCAGGGTCAGGTGGGCCCACAGACAGAGGGCCGGCAATCCCGAATACCAGACCAGCGCGGCCACCTTCGGCTGGATCAGGGAGAGTCTGGCCATGTGCAAGGTCATATTGCAACCTGAGCAATGCGAACGGGTGGAGACCCCCATCCTTCTCTTCCAGGCCGAGCCCGATACGATGGTCCTTCCCAAGCCCCAGGCCCGGTTCGTGGCACAGGTGGAGGCCGGAGGCAGCCAGGCCGACCTGGTCACGATCCACAAGAGCATGCATGAGCTCTTTGAAATGCCCAACCCCGTGCTGGGACCGTACCTGCAGCAGATCTTCGACTTCTTCGACAGTCCCTACCGGCTGGGCGGCGACCGCTAGGAGGGTTTTCCGTCCTCTCCTGCATAGGGGGGCCTTCGGCTGGAGATGACCGGTGACGAAGCAGGACCCCGCCCCCCCCATGGCCACCGGGCTGCCTGTGGTCGTTGGGGACGGGGCCCTCCGCCTGTCTGGTCTGGTGGGACCGCCCGGCCGGTCAGGTCCTCAAAACCTGATCCCTGGCGGACGGCCCCGCCTGCAGGGTCACTTGTCGAGGACCTTCTTGGGGTCCGCATCGAAGGTCTCGGCGCACCTGTCGGAGCAGAAGTAGTAGGACTTCCCCTCGTACTCGCGTGTCTGGGCCGCCTGGGAGCGGTTGATGGTCATCCCGCAGACCGGGTCCACCACCTGCTCGTCGTCCGTGGCCTTGTTCTGGTTGTCATCATGACGGTGGAAGAGTCCCATGTCATGTCCTTTCTGTTTATCTGTTGTTTGCTGGTCTTGCGGGGCGCCTTCGACCTGCCCTTTCGTCAGGGAATGGCGGAGGGCGTCCATGTCTATGGGTCTGGGATCCTTGACGGGCCGGGCCTTGAGCTTGGTGAAGCGCAGCCTGTTGGCATTGAGGACCACCGACAGGGAGGAGAAGGCCATGGCCGCGCCGGCGATCATCGGATTCAGAAGGAGGCCGATGAAGGGGTAGAGGACCCCGGCGGCGATGGGGATGCCCAGGCCGTTGTAGCCGAATGCGAACCAGAGATTCTGGTGGATGTTGCGCATGGCGGCCGCCGAGAGGTCGATGGCCGTCGCCGCCGCCTTCAGGTCACCGGAGACCAGGGTGATATCGGCCGATTCGATGGCCACATCCGTCCCCGTGCCGATGGCCATCCCCATGTCGGCCTGGGCCAGGGCCGGGGCGTCGTTGATTCCGTCCCCGATCATGGCCACCCTGTGCCCCTGGGCCTGGAGGGCCTTGACGATTCCGGCCTTGTCTTCAGGGCGGATCTGCGCAATCACCTGGTTGACCCCGACTTGAACGCCCACGCTTCGGGCGGTTCCCTCGTTGTCCCCGGTGAGCATGATGGTCGCGATGCCACGTTCATCCAGGGCATGTATGGCCTGGGCAGAGCTGGGCTTGACCTGGTCGGCCACGGCCAGGATGCCGGCCAGGCGGCCGCCGATGGACACGAACACCGTGGTCCTGCCCTGTGAACTCCAGGTCCCCGCCATCCTGATGACACGGTCCTGGCTCCCATCCCCGGGGTTGTCTCCGGCCTTGTCGGGGAAGCCGACCCCCCTGTCCTCCAGGAGGGAACGGTTGCCGATGAGGACCTCCAGGCCCCGACCGGTGTCGGGGTCCAGCCCGTCACGGCCGGAATCGCCGCCTTCCCCGCCCTGCGGCCCGAAGGAGGCCAGACGGCCGGAGAAGGCCCCGGGTGCGAATACGGCGTTGACGCCGGCCCCGGTCACCGAACCGAAGGTGAGGGGGTGCTCAAGTTCCATGCCCCGCTCTTTGGCCGACTGGACTATGGCATGGGCCAGGGGGTGTTCGGATGCCTCTTCGGCACTGGCCGCCACGGCCACCAGGAGGTCCTTGTCCAGTCCGTCCGTTGCCAGGGCATCGCTCAGTTGTGGGCGGCCCACGGTGATGGTCCCCGTCTTGTCCAGGACGACCGTATCGACGGTGTGGGCGTTCTGGAGGGCTTCGGCAGACCTGTAGAGGATTCCTGAACGGGCCCCCCGCCCTGTTCCGATGGTGACTGAGAGGGGGGTGGCCAGGCCCAGGGCGCAGGGGCAGGCGATGACCAGTACGGAGACGGCCGCCACCACCCCGTAGACCCCGCGGGGGAGGGGGCCGAAGATCCACCAGGCCACGAAGGTCCATACGGCCACAAGTATGACCGCCGGGATGAAGATGCCTGAAATCCGGTCCGCCAGCTTCTGGATGGGAGCCTTGGAGCTCTGTGCGGCTTTCACCAGACGGATGATCTGGGCCAGGACCGTGTCCTGACCGACCTGGGTTGCCCTGTAGCGCAGGGATCCGGTTCCGTTGACCGTGGCCCCCACCAGGTCGTCTCCTGCGCGCTTGCTCACTGGCATGGACTCCCCGGTGACCATGGATTCGTCCACGGAGGAGCTGCCCGATATGACCTTGCCGTCCACAGGGAGCTTCTCGCCAGGGTGGACCTGGATCACATCGCCTACGACCACATCGTCCACGGCGATCTGCTCCAGCCTCTCCCCCCCGCCGGCGTCCGTCCTGACCACAGTGGCCGTTTTGGGCTTGAGACCGATCAGGGAACGGATGGCGTCGCCGGTCCCCCTACGGGCCCGTGCTTCGAAGATCTGACCCAGGATCATCAGGGTGATGATGGTCCCCACTGCCTCATAGTAAGGTTCACGGGAACCGGCCGGCAGGAGTTCGGGGGCCACCGTGACGAAGAGGCTGTACAGGAAGGCCGTGGCCGTGCCCAGGGCCACCAGGGAGTTCATCTCCGGGGTCCGGTGGGCAAGGGCCAGCCAGCCGGTCCGGTGGATGGGCCATCCCGAGTAGAACATGACGGGGAGTATGAGTACCAGTTGCACCCAGGGGTTCATCAGGAAGTGGGGGATGGGGATGAACATGCCGAACATGGCCGCCACGAAAACGGGGAGGGTGAAGACCAGGGCCACGATGAAACGGCGGGTCAGGTCGCGGATTTCCTTGACGCGCTCGCGGTCCTCCGTGTCCTGGTCGCCGCCTTGTGCCGTCTGACGGGTGGTCTGGGCCCCCTGGGACCGCTCGCGGCCGTCAGCCTGTTGGCCGGTGGCATGGCCGGCTGTCTGGCGGGAAGCCCCGTCATGTCCGCCGGCTTCGACCCGGCCCCCGGGCGAATCCTGCCTGCCTGCCACCATCTGGCCGGATGCGCTGGTCCGTCCCTCCTGCCGGTCCGTCTCACCGGGGGCCGGCGTGGCGCGGAGGGTACCGTGGAGCATGTTCATCCCGCAGGCAAAGGGATAGTCCCCTGCATGGGGGGCGGTCAGTCGCAGGGTGGAGGTTTCGAAGGCGGGCAGGGTCTTGTCGATGCCGAAGTCCGAAAAGACCACGTGGGACGAGCACTCGCCCCCCTCCTGCCTGTCGAAGACCAGGTCGACGGGCCTGCCCGCCTGAACCTTGACCACCTGGGGGCTGTATCCTCCCTTGACGGTGATGCGGACGGTCTGCACGCCCCCCTCATCCCTGGCCTTCGTGGCCCTCCTGGGGGCGAAGAAGTACCATATGATGGCGGCCGTGACGGCCAGCCCTGCGATGATGACCAAGACATCGTCCATGGTGTTCCCCTTCCGGAATCTGCCTCCATGATACCCCCCGAGGGTATAATCTTGTGGTAGGGAAAGCAAGGGTTTCATCCGGCCGATGAATCGTGGCCGCCCGGGGGCGTGTCCTGGTAGGCCGGGCCCTCCGGGAGGCCTGGAGCGGGCAGGCCGGAGCTGGAAGGAAAGAGGTTGCCCATGGCCGGATACACCGGTGACAAGAAAAGGACCATCACCAGGCTGCGGCGTGTCGAAGGCCAGGTGAGGGCCATCGAGCAGATGGTGGAGTCGGATGCCTACTGCATCGACGTCCTCACCCAGATCGCGGCCTCGACCAACGCCCTCAAGTCCGTGGCCCTGACCCTTCTGGAGGACCACATGAACCATTGCGTGCTGGAGGCCGCCGCCAAGGGGGGAGAGGAGGCGGACGAGAAAATGCAGGAGGCCTACGATGCCATCGCCCGACTGGTGCGGTCCTGAGGGTCGGTGTTGCAATCGGCCCCATATATGGCTGGGCGCCCTGCCACCGTCCAGGGTTCTGATGATAGAGGAGACCCCGTTGAGGATTACCAGGTGACGACTGCGCGGTTGGCTTCAACTCGCCGGGAGCGGCGACTCACACGCTGACGCGCACTGCCGTGCTCGATGCCCTTGTGGGGGTATGCCGCCTGCCTCTTGAGATGTTAGTACCGGTCTTTCATACGATCCCACCAAGGTCCGTCAGCCGTCGCCGTCGTCATCGCCATCTCTCTTACCTGTTTTGAGCAGTGTGCCTGTGGAGTTCGGAGTTTCCATGGCCCTCACCACCGTCACAATCAACGATCTGTCCTTCCGCTACCCCTCATCCGGTCAGGATGTCTTCAAGTGGCTTGCGCCATGGCCGTCCGTCCCGACCTTCTGGTGTTGGATGAACCATCCAACCACGTGGATGAGGGGACTCGGGACAGTCTGATCCGGGCTGTTCGCGCCTATGAGGGGGTCGGGATCCTCATCAGCCATGACGTCGGCTTCGTGGATGCCGTTTGCGGGCAGTGCCTTGTCCTCGAGAAGGTCCACCGACAGGGGCGTACGGAGATGGTCTGCCGTCCCTACAGGGGCGGGTTCACCAAGGTCCGGGAGGAGATGGCCGCACGGGACCTGCGCAACCGCACCCTCCTTGGTCAGGCAAGGGGGGAGACGGACCGTCTGATGCATGAGAAGGCCCACCGTTATCAACGGGTGCAGAAGATGGATGCCCTCTCCGGCCACACGAACCGGATAGACAGGCACGACCATGACGCCATCAAGAGAGCCAAATATGCCAAGTCGGGAGTCTCCGGCCGGCAGGCGCTGATGCCCATGAGGGTGCTTCTGCCGGTGCTGCAGGCTTGAGCCTGGGTTCCCACGACCGGGTGGCCCTGACCGGTCCCAACGGGTTCGGCAAGACAACCCTGCTCAATCTGATCCGCGGCCATCTCCCGCCTGACCTGCCTGTCCTGGTCATGGAATAGGAGGTCGGTGACGACAAGGCCGACGAATGGTTACGGGCCTTCCGCGACCTGCCCGGGGACGGGCGGAAGGCGGTCTTGCATGATTATTTGCAGATTGAGGGGCTTTACATGCACAGATACCTTCTAAGGCCAGTTAGCAGTGAGGCTAAGGAGGTGTCCCCTATATACCTATACTATGGAAGTTGAATTTTTAACTTTGCTTCTTAATAATGAACAATTTTCTCCCAATAACACTTGGATACTATAAAGATGGAATACCATGGTCGTATGGCACAAAAAAAGAACCCGTGGCAAGTCTCTGCTGTTATAGACAAGATCAAAAAAAGCTATACGGCCGGGAACATCACCAAAGAAGAATACACAACACTGATGGCTAACGCAGGAAAAATTGCCAAGGATATAGCCGATCACGATGGTTTTTCTTGTTTTAACGAGGAACCCCCCACCACTCTTTCTGAGAGTGCTTGGGACTCCTGGCTGGTTAGTCACCAAGGACAATATTAGTTTTCTTTCTTAGATTGCTTTATGAATCTCATCCAGAACGGTTCATGTTTAGATGAACTTTCGAGAAGTGCAACGACCTTCTCCCGTTCGGAGAGCAGCTGTCTGAGACCCTCGTTCTCTGCTCTCAGCGCGGCATTTTCGATGAGAACTTGAATGGTGTCCTGAGTGGTTGACAGCCAAAACCGGTCATTGCCGGTCAGAAACCACTCAGAGCACCATTCAAGTTCGCATCGAAAACACATGCCTACGTACAGAGAACAAGGGCTGAGGCAGCTTCGAGCCGAACGTGACAAGGTTGTGGCATCACTTTATCGAATACAAAAGTCTCTTAATGCCGGATAGGAAATAAGTCGAATCGGATATTTCAATCTCATCACTGCTCACGATATCTGATTTATGGTTAGAGAAGTAGCCATTGTATACACGGCTATTTCTCTAACCACAGGTAGTCCGTTCTAGAATTGCATTTGTTCGAGTTGTTCGATCCGGCGACGGTTCTTCTCGTTCTCTACGATACGATAGTTTGCTTGCCAGAGCGTCTTCGACTTTCCTGCGGAATTGGGATTTGTATCGGTATCAAAGGTGTTTTGTACCAGTGCCGTGCCGATCGAATTCCAAACCTCGATCGGGTCGAAGTACCAATCAAGTTTTCCGTCGCTAGTATTTTTCAGCAATGCCCTGAAAGCCCCGTAGATTGGCATGATGAAGCCAGACGAGATGTTGTATTCCTTGCCTGTCTGCGTATATTCGGTCTGTCCTTGCTTGTGCTCAATCCCACGTACGGCTCCGAGTTTTGCTTTCCCATCTTTATACTCGCGGTATTTGTCAGGTAGCTCTACCTCGATGGTCTCATAGAGCTTGACAAATGTCGGGATCCATGGCGTGAGTTTGAGATAGATATTTTTTGGGTCGGGCTTGTTTTCATCTGTGATTAGATGATGTGCGGCCAATTCGTTCTTGAAATCTTTGAAAACACTCGCTTTGCCTGAATATGAGGATATCGGTACTGTATTGTCATCAGGGAAGTTATCGATATTGAAGGCGTACATAAGGCGGAGGATATCGGCGATCGGAATGCGTTTGTCCTCGTTGTCCTTGTAAGCGACCTCATTCCCATATGGTTGATCCTTGATTGCTTTCTTGATGAATTCGAAACGGTCTTCGAGGTTGAACAGTGCGATATCACTTACCTGCACAGATGTATTACGTGCGTCTGATAAGGCTGCAACATCGAGATCATTACCGACTAATATCTCCAGTCTGACGAACTTGTCCATGTCTTCGGGGATATCTTTTCTGCGTTGCTTGATGGCTTCATAAGTATGGCCTCCATCAAGGACTCCGTAGCGGTCTTCTTCATCATCGAAGTCAATCTCGAGGGTACTGTTCGAGGATTCGAATTTCACGCCGTTCGCCAGCAGCACCATGCCACGGTTATGGATGTCGAAGTAGGGATCGGCGTTCGATACAGCGTCCAATAGCTTCTTGGCCGTCGTCGTTCGCATGTTCACCTCTCGGGGGTTGACCTTCGTTGGCATATCGTCCGGCAGGTTGCGCATGTTGACCCAAGCGAAATACGTGGTGACGCTGGGATCGGAAGGGGACTTCACAGTCCTGAGTGAGCTGATTCTGAATGTGTCTTTCATGATATTCCTTCTATCGCCTTATGATGCAGTCATTTGACTGGTCATCTTCACCTGTTTGGTGGGCGATGAATCCTATTATAGCATGATCTTAAATGCACCCGAGGGTGCGTTTTAGTACCTTGGGTGCGTTTAAGATATGATTGCAGCTATGACAGTTAGACAACTCGTGGACTCACAGGATGACGCACATAGAATCGGGTGCATCATCAAAAAATACAGGAAACGGCTCACAGACATCCACTCACGCTATGCGTTCATCGAGTTGGGCTGCGATCTTGGCTTGGATCCCAACTGGATTTCAGAGAAATCATTGGCATGCATTGAAAATGGACTCAACATGCCGTCACTTATCACTCTTCACAATCTTGTCATTGCCCTACAAGTAGATCAAACTGACTTTTTGAATGAGATCATGAATGCGTTCAATGACTAACACTACGGCTACGTTCTTTGAAGAATTTTCCCCGTCACAAACTCCCTTGTTTTAGTGTTCTCTCCAGCTTCCTGACAGAAGACTAAAAGTACGCAACTTCCTATGAAGAAAAGAAATGAATTATGACTTTTAGTGGTGTTTCCTGGTGGGCATTGGGTTGCCGCTGAGGGCGACGCGCCCATCTGACGGGCCGGTCGGGGTGGGTCGGGGGTATGCCTGGCAGGATCTTTCCGGCGGTTGCCCACGGAACAAAAAAGCACCGGGTCACTGCCCGGTGCTTCTGTTTCGTGCGAACGGAGGGAGTTGAACCCTCACGAGCATTCGCTCACTGCCACCTGAAGACAGCGCGTCTACCATTCCGCCACGTTCGCAAACAAGAAGAGAATCTAGCACGATATACCTATAAGTGCAAGGAGGAGCGTGTTGGCCTCCCTGAGGTCCAGACGGCGGATGGCTTAGGAGAGGTCAGTGGCGGAGGCCGGCCGGCCCGCTCACCAGTCCGGCGTGCATCAGATGCCATTTCGACCGGATCCGGGCCCGGACCCGATCTCCTGTCACCCCCTGGATCCGTGGGCGTAGAAACGGGCCAGGGTCTCCCTCTTGTACTCATCGAAGTAGCCGCCGTCGATCGAGGCGCGGATTTCGTCGAGGAGGCGGACGAAGAAGTGCTCGTTGTGGATGGTGGCCAGGGTGAAACCGTTGAACTCGCGGGCCCTGAGGAGGTGGTCGATGTAGGCGCGGGAGTAGTGGCGGCAGGTGTAGCAGTCGCAGTCCTCCTCTATGGGGCGGAAGTCCGTCTTGAACTGGGCCCGTTTGATGTTCCAACGGCCGTCACGGGTGAAGACGGCTCCGTTGCGGCCGCAACGGGCGGGGGAGACGCAGTCGAAGGTGTCGCCGCCGTTCTCCACCCCGGCGAAGATGTCGTCCACCCCGGCGATGCCCAGCACATGGCGGGGACGGGACTCGGGCATCTCGTCGCAGATCCAGGCGCAGGTCTGGCCCAGGAGGCGCTTTTCGATGGCCCCTCCTATGCCGACACCGTCGAAGTCCAGGGAGGCGATCTGCCGTGCGGCCCGGCGGCGGAGGTCCTCGTAGTTGGCCCCCTGCACCACTCCGAAGAGGGCCTGGTAGGGCTTGCCCGTGCGGGCCTGCGTCAGTCTCTCATGCTCGGCGACGCAGCGGCGGGCCCACCGGAAGGTGCGTTCCACGGACTCCTCCTGATAGGAGCGGGTGTTCATCAGGGTGGTCAGTTCGTCGAAGGAGAACATGACATCGGCCCCGATCTTGTGCTGAATCCCCATGGAGATCTCGGCGGAGAAGCGGTGTTCGGACCCGTTGAGGGGTGACTTGAAAGTGACACCGTCCTCGTCAACGAAGGCCAGGCGCTCCTTTCCTTCGGCGATGACGTCGTCCGACTTCATCCCGGTCACATCCATGGCCAGGGTCTTCTTGAAGCCCGCCCCCAGGGACAGGACCTGGAAACCGCCTGAGTCTGTGTAGGTGGGGCCGTCCCAGTTCATGAAGCGGGCCAGACCTCCGGCCGCATCCAGCACGTCCTCGCCGGGGCGCTCGAAGAGGTGGAAGGCATTGGACAGTAACACCTGGGCGCCCAGTTGGCGCATCTGTTCGGGCAGGACCGCCTTCATGGCGGCCTGGGTGGCCACGGGTATGAAGGTCGGGGTGTGGATGTCGCCGTGGGGGGTGTGGATGATTCCAGTGCGGCCGTACCGTCTCCCCTCCCTGCCCAGGCCATCGGGGGCGTCATCCAGACGTGTGACTGTTTCGAATCGGAAGGCCGACCGGTCTCCGGGCTGGCCGGGCGCTGCCCCCAGGGGGTTGTCGATGAAGCTCATGCTTCCAATCGTAACCAGGGGTGCCGTATCTGCCCTGAGGCCCGGCGGGTGGAGTCCGTCAATACGGATTGACATGAAACAGGTAGAAAAAGGGGACTTCGCTTTCATCGGACATCCAGGAAACCTTCAGTCACCCTGCCCTAGTGTGGATACCATCATAAAGATCGGCTGAGGGTGGTGGGACCCGGTCGGAAGCGGCTTTGGCAGGTATAATCGTCGCGTACGGCCATTGGTTGGGGAGCGGTAGCCCGAAGCCGGTCGCGATCCGAGAACACGAAGTGATCCGAAGGAGCAGGAATGGCTGAAGAGAACAAGACCAATCCCTGGGATGTTCAGGGAGGGGACCAGCCTGCACAGCCGGCCCCTGCCGAAAGCGGAGCGGCGGGTGCTCAGACCCCCTGGGCGGACGGACAGGCCGGGCCGGAAGCCCAGAGCGGGGCCGGCGAGTCTCCGACCCAGGGTTACAATCCCTCTCCGGACCGGTCCGACGAGACAGACGGGGGTGACCGTCCGACCACTCAGCTGGACCCGATGACCACCCAGTCGCCTGCCCCGGAGCCGCAAACAGGTCAGCCCACCCAGGAGGGTCAACCCGTCCGGGCGGATGGCCCGGCGCAGCCGTCCCAGACCGGAGACGGCCAAGAGCAAGGGACTTCCACCCAGTCTTATTACCGCCCGGCCCCCCTCTACGGCGCGTACGCGCCTGAAGGGACGAACAGGCAGGGGGCCGACGGCACTCAACCGGCTGATGGCGGGCAGCCCTCAACTGGCGGCAACCAGGGCAGTGCGGGCAGTGGCCAGGGTGGCCAGGGGTCCACGGGTCAGTACGGGGGCCAGGCCGGGAACTACGGAGGTTACGGCGCCTACAACGGCTATGGCAGTTACAACGGATACAGCCAGCCATATGGCAACCAGGGCAATCCCGGCAACGGCTATCCACCCCAGGGCCAGACCCCCGGCGGTTACAACCCCGTGGCTTCCGGCAACCCGGCCGGCGGCCAGGGTCCGCTTCCTCCATACGGCGGCCCCTTCGGCGGCAGCGGCCAGGGCCAGCAGGGGCACCAAGGCCATAACGGTGGCAATGTGGTCACAGCGGTCATATCGGCCTTTGTGGCCGGCATACTCGTGCTGATTCTGGGTTGGGCCGCCATAGCCAACGGCTGGGTCACCGTCCCCGGGTCATCCAACCTCGGGGGCGTCAGCTCCAACAACGCCGGTCAGGGTACGGCCAAGGTCGAGGGCGGTCAGGCCCCCGACTGGCAGGCCATCAGCAAGAACGTCTCCGCCTCGGTCGTCTCCATCCAAACGGAGCTCAACAATGCCGTGGGTGCGGGTTCTGGCGCCGTGATCGACACGGCAGGTCACATCGTGACCAACAACCACGTGGTAAGCGGGGCCAACAAGATCCAGGTGACGTTGTCCAACGGCCAGATGTATTCGGCCCAGGTGCTGGGAACGGACACCACCGCCGATCTGGCGGTCATCAAACTGGACAACCCCCCGTCCGACCTGAAGCCCGTCGAGTTCGCGGATTCGGACAAACTGGCGGTCGGTGAGAACGTCATGGCCATCGGCAACCCCCTGGGCTATGAGAACACGGCCACCACAGGTATCGTCTCCGCCCTCAACCGGCCCGTGACGGTGATGGACGAGACCAACAGCACCCCTGTGGTCACCAACGCCGTCCAGCTGGATGCGGCCATCAACCCCGGCAATTCAGGTGGTCCCACCTTCAACGTGGCCGGCAAGGTCATCGGGATCAACTCCTCGATCGCTTCCACGGCAAACTCCCATTCGGAGGCCGGGTCCATCGGCATCGGTTTCGCCATCCCCTCCAACCTGGTCAAGCGGGTGGCCGACGAGATCATCAAGGACGGCAAGGCCAAGCACGTGGCCTTGGGCATCACCATCCAGAGCGGGACCGCCCAGGCAGACGGCGTGACCCGCGGAGGAGCCAGGGTCATGACGGTGAACAGGGGCACCCCTGCCGAAAAGGCCGGCATCAAGGCCAACGACACCATCGTCGCCTTCAACGGCAACGCGGTCAACAACAACTTCTCCCTGCTCGGCTATGTCCGTGCCGCCTCCCTGGGCAGCCAGGCCAAGGTCACCGTCGTACGCGACGGCAAGACCATGGACCTGAATGTCACCCTGGACAAGGAGGAAGAGGCCGTCAACGGTACCCCGAGGAAGGACCCCAACAGCAACAAGCGCAACCAGCAGAACCAGAACCAGAACCAGGATCAGAACGGTGACGGTTCACAGGGCAAGGGCAACGGCTCCGATGGTGACAACGGAGACGATGACTTCTTCAACCCCTTCGGTTTCGGTGATGAGTGACCGTTGAAGAGTGACTGCCAGTTTGCACCAGCCTGTCAGCAGTCATCCTTCTGTGCTCGTCCGCCTTGTCAGCTGTAGATTCACTCAAGCGGTCGAGACCAGATGAAATGACATTGTAAATAGACTGTATGGAGGGCTTTGCCAAGCATCAGCCTGGCAAAGCCCCCTAGTCTTCCCCCAGTTATCATGATGCCTGTCACACCCTTCATAAGTGAGAGGTATATACGAGAGCGATTCTATTCTATTCAGCTCTACTGTTCGACGATTTGGAATCCCATGTTTTTAAATTTATCTTTTAAGCAGGAATAATCTTCGCCTGGGAAATGGTCATCCACGTCGGATTTGTCCAAAATGATGTAAAGGCTATTCATGGCCCTGGAGCAACCCACATAAAGTAAGCGGAAAGCTGCGGTGATTTGCGGAATTGCCAAGCCAACATTGCCCATTTTCTTCAAGATGTTAGCGGGGACCCCTTCCCCTTGTTGCCGGCTTGCTATATGGAGGAACCTTTCGACGGGACTTTTCATTGTTATATTATAAAGAAGTTGATCTGTCTCTGTTTCTGCAAACAGTCCCTTAATGCCCGAGGCAAAGCGCACACATGATTCTGAATCGTCGTGATACTTGCGCACAAAATTATCCTGTTTGATAATCGGCTGAATCCCCTCTTCTCCCCATGTGGCTTGGGCCAATTGTTCGATGCTTTGCTGCTTACCTAGAAGGTATTGGAGGTTGAATTTCTTTCCTTGACATATTAGCTTTATGCAATCGTACATGCGTAGGATGGGTGGGTGACCAAGGTGGTCTTGGGCCATGAAGATAACAGAATCATGGCTCTCCCCTTTAACTCCGTGCTGGGTTGAAGCTGACAAGAGCTGAGGTTCTCCGATCAAATCAAATTGTCGGCTGAATTGTTGACATGGCAGGTCTTTCACATTCGTATATATATCGTCCTCTTGCGTGAGCTGTTGATACCAGTCACGATCTATTAGATCATTTTCTGTTCTGGCTGATTCAATCAAATGTTCCACAGTTTCATCTGATTCCGCCTCAGCTGCTTGAGCGGCAAGAGCGTCTAAGTAATTCTGTAAATCGGAAAATAGCAATGGGCCCGTCCCGCTTTGCTTGAGAGTAGATAGCTTTCTCTGGTTGAAGAGGCCGTGAGCTTGTTTGCCACCAGCCAAGCGGAGTGCTTCATTTATGCTTTTGTTTCTTTCCTCTTGTGTGTTTGCTCCCACTCTGTTGTTCTGCGTGCCTGGATTTAGCAGACGATTAATTTTCACTAAGGTGAGAATAAATCTATCAATATCGTCTACAGCCTCATCATAATAAGATGGAAGCAATATTTCGGAAGCACTGTGTTCGCTCCCAAAGCTATATTCCTTGCACTTCGAATAATGGCGGAAAAGCTCGCCAATGCCGAGCTCATTGAAACGCTCATCGTTTACCACAACTAACGTTATGGGGTTTCTATCGTCAGCAGCTGATTGCATGGAGCGAAGACTCCGCTCGGAATCCCGCGAAACGATTAATTGCAGTATAGTTTCCGTGTCGTCTTCAACTCTTTTAATCGGGTATTTCGTGTGGTCCCAATCCTGAACCAGAGTGTGGTCATTATAAAGCTTGTTGAGCATGTTCACGATGGCAGGGCGAGATCTATGATTTGTTATTGATCTCTCATCAATCTCGAATCGATTGAGTACCTGGCTTAATCGATTTTCATCTTTATTATAGATTTGCTGCATTAAGTCGCCATAGATGCGCATAGCAATGTGGAATTCTTTGGCGATGTCTGCTAGCGTGTTTAACACCTCTGGATTAGTATCCTGACATTCATCAACAATAATTAGTTTATATTTCTTGCCTATTCTCTCGCGGAATCCTCTAAATTCTTTGCACAAGCGGCAGAAGAAGTCTAATAACTGATCATGACTGAGTGATGAGTAAAGCCTGCTGCCAAATTGTCTATGGGAATATTGAATCAACTGTGTCCTTCTTCTGATTTCTTCCAGAGAAGGCTCGACACCGAATTTCTCTCTATACCTATTGACATTTTCGTGGTACTTCGGATTTTCTAGATACTGCTTGATGGAGTCCCCATACCATTTGAAGTAGCAGTCTCTTACCTCTTTACAGACGAATAATGGGCAGAACTCTGATTCTATGAAGGAGTGAATAGTAGAAATGTAGATGAGCGAGTCCTCTCCAAGATTTTTCCTGAGCTCATCTCGAGCGCGGTTGGTATAGGTTATAGCAAGTATTCTGTCATGGATATGCTGCTGCCTGTACTCACTCATAAGATGCTTTATTTCTGTGGTCTTGCCGCTGCCGGCAGGCAAGTTAACGAGAGTGAGCAGCGGTGGTTCTTCTACCGGAGTTTTGCCAGTTTCATTAACGCTAGTCATCAGCCCTCCTTCGAGCAATCGGTATCTTGTGACAGCCATCGCAGGCTATGTTCTATATACGGCGGCATTGCCTTCAAGCTCTTGCCTGACAGAATAATTGAGTACATGAAATCGGTCTTTCCGCCATTGGATATGCTGTCAACCACATCATGTATGCAGATACTCGTACTTTTCTTAGGTATCGGGAATGGCATATTAGCTTCGCAGCTCATCCCTAACATTAATTCATCCCGCTTGTCTCTCCAGTATGACTTCTCTTTCGCTACAAAAACATTGTCGAGTTGGAACAAGGTGCAAAGCATGGCTTCTTCGAGGGTCCTCGCGTATCCATCTTTATCTGTTTGGCACGAGACTGCCACTTGGCAGTTGGGAATCTCATATATGCCGGACCTGTTTTCATAGGCAGCATAAACATCGGACACGTGAAGTGTTTTCTTCTTTTTCCCCTGAGTTTTCCCGTTATGAATGAGGCGGTTAATAGTTGGGTTAGTGACTTCAGACTGCTTTACGGCGTTTACTACATCATTTGAGTCCTTATTTGCTGCTTCCAATTCATGATCAGTTTTATTGGCGGTTCTCATCCTGTCATACACACTCTTGGAATAGTCAATGTCGGTGATAATAACAGATTTGATTTTCAAAATATCGAGCAGCCTGATATAGGCAAATGCGTGACGTCCTCCAACTTGTACATAGGATATGTACTGTTTTCGAAGGTTGTCTAAAAAGCTATATTGTTTCTGGTTATCGTCTACGCCGACTTTGCGAATAAGCGCTTGTAAGTACATGCGCTCAGTGTCGCCTTCGAAGAGGATCACCTTATCGGCGAATACTATGTCTGCAAAGTTTAAATCGAAGAGTATCTCATACCAGCGGCGATTGTTTTCGGAATTTCCGAGCGGTTTTCTGATTGCGTCTGCATTAACAGTTGCTTCCCCGGACGTATTACTCGTCGTCTGGTCCTTATCGCAATCCGTTGTCTGATTGGACTTGTTGTCCAGAGAACCTGGCTTCTGAAGGTTGTTCCCTGTAGGTTCGTTTTCAGCTATGCGAAGTTCTTCGATAAGATTGATAATGTCTGTAAGGTGAGCTTCGGTTTGTCGTAAAATTCGCATCTGTGATATGGATGATTCTCTTACAATCTGTGTGGAGTGGGTTGTGATTAGGCAGGTGGGAGGATAGAGATCAGCTGGCCCGTCTGCACACATGGCTATGTAAGTATCCATTTCCTGGAATATGTAGCGAATGAAGACACACTGCATCTGTGGATGCATGTGGGATTCCGGCTCTTCGATAATGATGCAGTTGACTTTGCCAGTGCTTGTTTTGCAGGTTTCCAGGAACTCCAGGAACTCCAGGATGATAAGTATCAAGTTGCTGTAACCAAGGCCTTGCGAGCTTTCCCCTAACGCCGAGTCTTCTTCTCCAAACTCTGCTACTGTGCTTGCATCAAGGAACTGATGAATCGAATCTTCGGTTATCTTGCCGTTCAGGAAAAGTCGGTCCGCGCGTCCTCCGTTGGTGCTGCTGATTTGCTGGATAACAGGGTTCAGACGTTTTTGGGCTTCTTCAACTATTTCTTGGCTGTAACATAGTCGGTGCATAATCACCATAATTTGATTGCGCATATTATTCATGATTTCGGCCCATTCAGGGTTGTTGGAAACTAGATTTATCAACTTCGAACTCAATGCATGGGTATGATCCCCAGCGGTATCATCCAGGTTTCTCTTAGCTGAAATAATATGGCAGTTGAACAAGTTCTTGAAAGCATTGATAGAATCAATCGGTATAAAGTCCCGAAATTGCGGATCGCAATAATATACATCTTCAACCATACAATACATGAAGATGTCAATCATCACTTCGTCGATAGTTGGATTTCTGGTTTTCTCATTATCGTCTTTGACCTGCATGATGCGTTTGGCACTAACCCTGAATTTGGCATCAAGGTCTTGATTTTTTATCCTCGAGGGATCGGCGCTAATTACGTATCGGAAGTTAACGCTTGTAGGTCTTGCCTCAAAAGAGAGTAGATAGACAATTATTTCGCTAAGATCGTCCTGGTCTGTATAGTCAATTGTGAAATCTGCAACAACTTCAGGTGACTCGATGCCTTGTCTGTCTTTCTCCTCGTCCAGCTGTTGAGGTTTGTCGGTCCCGGAGAGGAGATTTCTAATTACAGCGGCGAGCTCATCTTCCGGAGATTTGTCGTTTGTGTCATCATTGTGGCTATCTCCGTCGTTTTTTTGTGGTGAATCGGGCTCAGAACCCGTTGCCTGCTCATCAGAATCTGTCAGATGAACTTGTTCTTGGGGTGCATGACGAGATGTGTTGGAGAGAAGAAATTGGTTAATTTGATTACGGCAGTACTCCAACCATTCTTTGCGTTCATCAAGGTTGAAATCATCAAATGGAAAACGTGTAGAGACGTTAGCTTGATTCCGTTTGTCCAGCATGTTGTGAATCAACTCGACGATTGAAGTCTTCCCGCTGTTATTTGAGCCGACGAGCACGGTTGTACCGTGATCTCTCTGAGCATCTCCGCTTTTGTCGGTTGGCTCAGAACAGAAAGTTAGGGTAGTGTCTTTGAAACGACGGTATCCTTTAATGCGCATCTTGCTTATATTCATATTAGTTTCCCCCAGGCGGCATAGCCTTGTTTTTCAACTGAACTGACATGAATAAACTTTACTTACAACGATAGACACCCGTTCATTATTTCTTAAAGGCATGAATTAAATGTTAAAGCCACATTGTCGTATGAGCACTTACTGCTCGCTGTGTCTACTTATCTGCAGACCAACATGGATAATAAGCTGGAGGTGGCGGCAAGGCAGAGTCTGCGGGAAAGTCCTGGACGGGCCGCGTGAGGAAACGTGCGGGTGAGAGACGACGGTGGGGGAGAGGTTTATGGATAAGGTACTGGCTTTCGTCAAAAGGGTGCCCATGCTCTGGGTGGTCCTGGCCTGCGGGGCGGTCATGGGCCTCCTGTGGAGCAACCATGAGAAGGAGGCCCACTGGGTGGTCACACTTCTGGTCGCCGTGGCCCTGATAGACACCCTGCGCGGCATGATCGACGATGTGCGGCACGGCCATGTGGGCGTTGACATCCTGGCGGTCGTCGCCATCCTTTCCACCCTGGCCGTCAAGCAGTACTGGGCCAGCTGGGCCGTGGTCCTCATGCTCTATTCAGGCGATGCCATCGAACAGTACGCGGGGGCCAAGGCCCAGGGTAATCTGACCGCCCTGATCAAGGCCGCCCCCCAGGTGGCGAACATCGAGACTTCCCAAACCGGGGATGACGGCCCATCGGACTCCGACTGGCGCACGGTTCCCGTGGACCAGGTCCGCCTGGGCGACAGGCTGGTCGTGAAGCCGGGCCAGACCGTGCCGGTGGACGGGGAGCTGATCAGCCCATCGGCCACCCTGGACCTGTCCAACATCAACGGGGAGCCCATGCCCCGCCGCCTCTTCAAGGGGGCCCGGGTCATGTCGGGCGCGGTGAACGGGTCGGGGACCTTCCGCATGAAGGCCACACAGCTCTCCAAGGATTCCCAGTACCAACGGATTCTGACCCTGGTCCGTTCGGCTCAGAATTCCCGGGCTGCCGTGGTCAAGACCGCCGACCTCCTGGCCGTGCCCTTCACCGTGGTTGCCTTCATCATCGCCTGTGTCGCATGGATCATCTCGGCCGAGCCCACCCGGTTCGCCCAGGTCCTGGTCCTGGCCACCCCCTGTCCCCTTCTGATCGCCGCCCCCGTGGCCTACATGGCCGGTTCCGGGCGCCTGGCCAAGGCCGGTGTCCTCATCAAGACCCAGGACGTCATCGAGAACCTGGGCAGGGTCTCACACATCTTCTTCGACAAGACCGGAACACTGACGGTCAAGCGCCCCCGGGTCACCAATGTGGACATGGCCGATGGGAGGGGAGACGGTGACGGGGTGGACGAGAGGCACATCCTGGCCATGGCCGGTGCCGTCGAGGCCTTTTCCGTCCATGTCCTCGCCAACGGGATAGCGGCCGCCGGCAACCAGGCCCAGGATGACCTGCGTAGGTCGGGATTGGCGGCCGAGGATTTCCGGGCCCAGGAGGTCAATGAGCAATCGGGCGACGGTGTTGAAGGCCGGGTGGACGGACACCTGGTCCGGGTGGGGCGTCTGGCCTTCGTCTCGGGCGGGGGGTCCTCCCCCTTCGGCCCTCTGGCACCGGATGAAATGGCCGCCTATGTGGCCCTTGACGGGAGGTTGGCCGCCCGCATAGTCATGAAGGACGTGCCGCGTGACGACGCGGCCGATACCATTGAAAGGCTGCGGCGGCTGGGGGTCAACCGCCTGTCCATGGTAACCGGCGACAAGGAGGCCTCGGCCAGGATAATCGCCGATCAGGTGGGCATAGATGACGTGCACGCCGGACTCTTCCCGGAAGACAAGGCCGCCTTGATCGCCCGGGCGTCCCAGGAGGAGCCCAACCAGGAACCCTGGTGGGCCAGGTGGCTCTCGCGCTTCGTGGGGGAATCGGTAACCAAATCCATCACGATGATGGTGGGCGACGGAGTCAACGACGCACCTGTCCTGGCGGCCGCAGATGTGGGCATGGCCATCACCGACGGGACCACGACGGCCGCCTCCGAGTCCGCCCAGGCGGTGATCATGAACGACGACATAGCCTGCGTGCCCCGGGCCATCCTCATCGCCCGCAGGACCAAGCGGGTGATGCTTCAGGCGGTGGTGCTGGGCCTGGGCCTGGCCACCGTGGGGATGCTCTGTGCCGCCTTCGACCTGATTCCGGTGGTCGTGGGAGCCTTCATGCAGGAGGCCATTGATGTGGTCTCCATCCTCTGGGCCCTGACGGCCATGCTGGACAGGGGCCTGTAAGGGCCGGGAAGGTCTATGGTCACATGTCTCCCGGTCCGGCCGGTTTTTGACGGCGGGGTGAGGGGCCGGTTGCAGGGAGGGAGTCTGTGCAGGCCCGCATCGGAGTGTGCCCGGCCAGACCGGGCCCGGGTGGGACCGGACCCCCTGCCGGTTTTGGTGAAAGTCCGGGAACCGACCGCCGCCGACCCTGTTCCGACCCCGCGGATTGAGTTAATCTGGTCTTCATGAGTGATTCCAAGGTCAATGATTCCCAGGAAAACGCCGCCCTGGAGGACGGTACCCAGGCGGGGGCCCCGGCTGCCTCCCCCCTGCGTGTGGCGGTCATCGGCGCCGGCCCCGCAGGTGTCTATGCATCCGACATCCTCCTGAGACAGCTCAAGGAGAAGGGCGACCAGCTGGGCCTGGGGAGCGGGGCCAGGATCGACCTCTTCGAGAAGCTCCCCGTCCCCTTCGGCCTGGTCCGTTACGGAGTGGCTCCCGACCATCCCAGCATCAAGTACATCGCAGGAGCCCTGGAGAAAACCCTGGACAATCCTGAAATCCACCTTTATGCGGATGTGGAGTTCGGCCGTGACATCAGCCTGGATGACCTCCGCCAGCGCTACGACGTGATCCTCTTCGCCACCGGGGCCGTGGATGACCGCCCACTGGAGATTCCCGGCCATGACTTGGAGGGTGTCTACGGGGCGGCCCGCTTCGTGGAGTGGTATGACGGCTACCCCGGCAGCAGGGAGCAGTGGCCCCTTGAGGCCGAGAAGGTGGCCGTGATCGGTGGCGGGAATGTGGCCATGGATGTGGCCAGGATCCTCATGCGCAGGGCCGACGACCTCCTGGGGACCGACATCCCCGACAACGTCTATCGGGGGGTTAAGGGGAACAAGGCCCGTGAACTCCATATGTTCATCCGTCGCGGTCCCGCCCAGGCCAAGTTCTCGGTCCAGGAGCTGCGCGAGCTTGAGAAGCTGCCGGGGGTGCAGATCATCATCGACGGGGAGGACTTCGACCTGGACCAGGAGACCATCGAGAAGGCCGGCCAGGACAAGCTGACCCGGCAGATGCTGGAGGAGCTCTACGCCGTCAAGGACATGGCCGACGACATGGAGGACGACGGCGGCGTGGACTTCCAGGGTGATCCGGCCGACCGGAAGTACTACATCCATTTCTATTCCATGCCGGCCGCCATCATGGGCAGGGAGGGCCATGTCGACGGAATCCGTGTGGAACGCACCCGGGTGACCCCGGACGGGGTGATGGAGGAGACCGGCGAGTACGAGGAGTTCCCGGTCCAGGCCGTATACCACGCCATAGGGTACAAGCCGGCCGAGGTGAAGGGCGTCCCCTATGACTTCACCCGCTACACCCTGGCCAATGAGCACGGCCGGGTCTACTCGGCCCCCCAGGCTGATGGCGGACAGGCGATTGAAAGGCTGTACGCCACGGGCTGGGCCAAGCGCGGGCCGGTGGGGCTGATCGGTTCCACCAAGTCCGACGCCCTCGAGACCATCGGCAACATGTTGGACGACCTGGCTTCCAGCGACAGCCACGGCCGCTTCGCCCCGGACAGGGCCGACGACTCCATCGACCGCCTCCTGGCCTCCAGGGGCATCAGGCCCATCGACTTCGCCGGTTGGAAACGCGTGGATGCATACGAACGGGCCGAGGGCGCCAAGGTGGGCCGTGAGCACATCAAGGTGACCGACCCCGGCCAGCTGCGCCGTCTGGCCCACGGGGAGTAGGAGCCTCTGAGGGGCAGGGATCGTGCGGGAAGGTGGACGAGGGTCCATTGGATGCCCTGTCCAGTAGTAGAACCGTGTGGGGGGATTGAGCGAGCAGGAGGTCTGACTGATGAAGGTGGCCGTTGTCTTCGGTGGAACCAGCACCGAGCGGGAGGTGTCGATAGCCTCGGCGGTGGAGGTCATCCGGGCCTTGCGGGAGCTGGGCCACGAGGTCATAGCCGTCGACAGTGCCAGAGGACGGTTGAGCCTGGAGGAGGAGGGCAGGCTGGCCCTTCCTTCCTCGGCCCCGGCCGCCATCCAGGACCAGCCGGATTCCACCCAGCTGGAGGCCTTGAGGCAGACCCGTTCGGAGGTCAACCTGTCGTCGGCAGTCCTGGACTGCGACCTGGTCTTCCTGGCCCTGCACGGGGGTTCGGGGGAGAACGGCCAGATACAGGCCCTGCTGGAGTTGGCCCAGGTCCCCTTCACGGGGTCCGGGAGCACCGCCAGCGGCTTGGCCATGGACAAGGAGCTTTCGAAACGGGTGGCCCGGAGCGCCGGGATCCTCACCCCTGATTGGCTGACCGGCCCCGTCGATGCGGACCAGGTGGGGGACCGCCTGGGCTGGCCGGTCGTGGTCAAACCTGATGCAGAGGGTTCCAGCGTGGGCCTGAGCATCGTGGATGGTCCGGAGGGGCTGCCCGCCGCCATCGCCGAGGCGGCGACTTACGGCCAGGTGATCGTCGAACGGTTCGTCACCGGGCGTGAGTTCACGGTCAGCGTTCTGGGCCATTCGGCCCTCCCGGTCGGTGAGATCGTCAAGCCGGAGGGGAAGGTCTTCGACTACGCCTCCAAGTACCAGAATGACGGGGTCCAGGAGGTCTTTCCGGCCAGGATATCCGGGGATTTGGCCCGCGGCCTGCAGGAGGCGGCCGAGACCATCCATCGGGTCTTCAAGCTGCGCGGCTACAGCCGCAGCGACTTTATCGTGGATCGGGAGGGCCGCATCTGGTTCATGGAGGCCAACACCCTCCCCGGCCTGACCCGGTCCAGCCTCCTGCCCAAGGCCGCCGCCGCAGCAGGAATCAGCTTCGACGACCTCTGCGAGCGGATTTGTCGCCTGGCCCTGCCCGAGGATTAGCCGGCGGGCCTGGGACCAGGCCGATTTCCTTGGGAACAGGATTGCGCCGGGAGGGTTGCGGGTTTTGACATCCTTATCGTCCCTCCCCTCGGGGGGCCGGTCTGCTCCCTGGATCTGCCGGTGGAGTCGGGGACGTGGGGATTGCAGACGGTCGCACGGCATACCGGACTCGCAGGTTTTATCCAGCCAAAGCTCAGCGACACTGTATAAAATGATGCCCATGAACGGCAAACTGAAGGTTCATGGGCATTTCAACGGGCTCAAGACCACCCTCCTGTTCGCCCTCATGTGGGCTGTCATCATGCTGATATGGTGGCTGACCGGGGGGCAGCGGGCCACTCTGGGCATCTATGTCATCGTCGGCCTGGTCACCACCTTCGGCTCCTACTGGTTCTCGGACAAGGTGGCCATCGCCTCCATGCATGCCCAACCGGTCAGCGAGCAGGAGGCCCCTGAGCTCTACCGGATCGTGCGCGAACTGTCCGGACGGGCCGGCAAGCCAATGCCCCGCATTTACATAGCCCCAACCGATTCCCCCAACGCCTTCGCCACCGGTCGCAACGAGCGCCATGCGGCAGTGTGCTGCACCCAGGGGATACTCCGCCTCCTCAATGAGCGCGAAATTCGGGGGGTGCTTGGGCACGAGCTCATGCACGTCTACAACCATGACATCCTCACCTCTGCCATCGCCTCTGCCATGGCCACGGTAATCACCTACCTGGGGTATTCCCTCATGTACTTCGGCGGGGGAGACAGCCGCGACCGTGACAGCAGCTCCGGCATCTTCGGCCTGATCGGCGTCCTGATCAGCTCCATCCTGGCCCCCCTGGGCGCATCGTTGATTCAAATGGCCATATCGCGCACCCGGGAATACGACGCGGACGAGGACGGCAGCCGATTGACCGGTGACCCGGCCGCCCTGGCATCGGCCCTGAGCAAGATCTCCTACGGTGCCCAGGCCCAACCCATGCCGCAGACGGCGGGCACTCAGAGCGCGGCCGCCATGATGATCGAGAACCCTTTCTCCGCCCGGGGCTTCAGCCGCCTCTTCTCGACCCACCCGCCGACCGACGATAGGATAGCCCGCCTCATGCAGATGAGCAGGGAAATGCAGCAGACCCAGGTGGGGGCCGGCGGCGGCGCCCAGGTGGGGTACTGAAGAAATGAGCGGGCGGCTATCTCCGGCGAAGCCGGAAGGCGGCCACCCGCTCATCCGTGATGTTGAGAAGGCCTCGACCCCGGCCGGGGCCGGATTCCTCTAAATCTGAATCCTGCGCCCGTTGCAGACCACGGTCTTCACCGACCAGTCGGTCGGGTCCAGGAGGAGGAGGTCGGCAGCATAGCCTGGCGCCAGCAGGCCCAGCGGCGCACCGGTGATCGTGTTGGGGCGGTCCAGGCCCAGGGCCCGGGCGGGGGTCAGGGTGGCGGCTTCGACAGCCTGGGGGGCCGGAAGTCCGATGGACTGGACGGCCCTGCCCACGGCCACATCCATGGTCAGGGTTGAACCGGCGATGGCCCCGTTGGAGACCAGGCGGGCATGGCCGTCCTCCACCTTCACATCCAGGGAGCCCAGCTTGTAGGCACCGTCCTCGCAGCCGGTGGCCTCCATGGCATCGGTGACCAGGGCGATCCGGTGGGGGAAGAGCCTGAAGGCCAGTTCGACGCAGGGGTCCTGCACATGGAAACCGTCGTTGATCAGCTCGGCCGTGACCCGGGAGTCCTCCATGGCAGCCGGGATGGGGCCCGGCTGCCGGTGGTGGATGCCGTTCATGGCGTTGAAGACGTGGGTGAGGATGTGGGCGCCGGTGTCGAAGGCCCGGCGGGTCTGGTCATAGTCGGCGTCGCAGTGGCCGACGGCGGGCACCACCCCGACCCCGGCCAGGCGGGCTATGGCCTCGTAACCATGGTCGCGCTCAGGGGCCAGGGTCACCTGGCGGATGCAGCCGTCGGCGGCCTCCAGGAGGCTGTCGAGAACGGCCGGTTCGGGGTCGCGCAGACATGTCGGGTCGTGCGCCCCCTTGCGGGAGAGGGCGATGAAGGGCCCCTCCAGGTGGGCTCCCAGCACATCGGGCCTGGTGTCCATGACCCGCTTGACCGAGCGCAGGTTGGTGCGCATCACATCGATCGGGTTGGTGATCAGACTGAGCACCTGCCTTGTGGTCCCGTGGATCATGTGGCAGGCTCTGGCCGTGCGGATGGCGCCGTCACCGTCATCGAAGGAGTGGACCCAGCCGCCATGGGAGTGTATGTCGATGAACCCCGGGGTCAGGATGGAGCCGGCCGCGTCGATGAACTCCACGCCGTCCTCCATGACCGTGCCGCGGGCATGTGCACCACTAGTATCCACGTGCAGGGATTCCCCGACTCCCGAACCCCTGCCACCACCGGTTCCGGAACCTCCATCGGATCCAGACCGGAAGGATGCCGGCAGGCCCGGCAGGCCGGCGGCCCGCAGGGCTGCTTCCAGGCTGGCCCCGCCTTGCCCGGTCGCCTCGATCCTGCCCTCCAGGGACAGGACCCAGGCATCCTCCCGGACGCCCCGGGCATCCACCGATCTGGCGCCGGCCAGGACAACCGGATGGGCCGGCGCCTTCAATGAGGACTCGACCTTGAGCCCCGTCGATTCATATGTTTCCTTGGACATGTTCGCCTTCTGCCCCTGTCTGTCCGACTCTGCCCGGTCAGATGGACTGCCAGTCCGGCTTGTTGCTGTAGGCCCACTTGTAGTAATCGCGGTTGCGCAGGCGGGAGGCGGCGGCCTCGTCCACGATCACGGTGGCATGGGGGTGGAGTTGGAGGGCGGAGGCGGGGCAGAAGGACGATATGCCGCCCTCCACGCTCTCGGCCACGGCCTCGGCCTTGCCGGCCCCGAAGGCCAGGAGGACCAGCTGGTGGGCCTTGAGGATGGTCCCGATTCCCTGGGTGATGCAGTGGGTGGGCACCTTGTTGATGTCGCCGTCGAAGAAACGGGCGTTGTCGATCCGGGTCTGTTCGGTCAGGGTCTTGATCCTGGTGCCGGAAGCCAGGGAGGAGCCGGGCTCGTTGAAGCCGATGTGGCCGTCGGTTCCGATGCCCAGGATCTGCAGGTCGACTCCGCCGGCATCCTCGATCGCCTGGTCGTATTCGTGGCCGGCGTCCTTGATGGTGTCCAGGTTCCCGTTGGGGACCCTCACCTTGGCGGGGTCCAGGCCCAGGGGCTCGACGACGGTCCTGTTGATGGTGGACCGGTAGGACTGGGGATGGTTGGGGTCCAGCCCGGCGTACTCGTCCAGGGCGAAACCGCGCACCTGGGAGACGTCGATGCCCTCCTCCTTGACCTTGGCGGCCAGGGCCTGGTATGCGGCCAGGGGGCTGGATCCGGTGGCCAGGCCCAGCACGCAGGCGGGCTTGTCCTTGATCAGTTGGGCGGTCCGGTCGGCATAGATCCTGCCGGCCTCCTCCTGTGACTTGACGATGATGATCTCGGTCATCTTCCGCTTCCTTCCAGCCGGTCCTTGAGGACCGGCGCTCTGTGCTTGTGTTCTGTTTGCGTGATTGGCTTGGGCGCCATCCATGACTCCCCTGCGGCCAGGCACCCTCAAACCTGGAGTCTGCCGGCCTTCCTGCCTGCCAGGGCGGCTCCTATGGCCCCTATCGGCAGGTCGGGCGGGGCCAGACGGATGCGGGCGGGCAGGTCTAGCGAGGCTATGAAGTGGCTGGCCCTCGCGCTCTTGTCCAGCTCGGCGTCCACCAGGTCGAGAAGTGGCTGGCCGGTCTTGGTCATGCCTCCTCCGAGGATGATCAAGGAGGGGTCGACCGTCAGGGCCACGATCTGCACGGCCATGGCGATTCCGTGCCCGATGACGGCCAGCGATTCCTTGGCGTGCGCGTCACCCTGCCTGGCCTTGTCGATCATGTCCGGCAACGGGTGAGGGACCCCTGGCCACATGGCCTCCACGGCCGACCCGGATGCCACGGTCTCCAGGCATCCTGTCTGTCCGCACTTACAGGGGAAGTCGTGGAAGTCCGCTGGTATATGGCCGATTTCGCCCACGGCCCCGCTGGCCCCGTGCTCTATCGACCCGTTGCGGATGATGCCGGCCGCCAGACCCGTCCCCAGGTTGATGAAGACCACCACCCTCTCCTTTTCCGGAGGGAGGCTGCGGGTCTGGGGCATCTCGCCCATGTCCTGGGGCAGGGTGGCGTCATCCCCACCCCGGCCGCGCTCGCCGCTGCCGACCAGTGAGCTGTGGGATTGGCAGGCCGCACCCAGGGCGGCTATGTTCACATCGTTCTCCACCTGCACGGGGATTCCCAATGTCCGGCTGACGCTCGGGCCCAGGTCCATGTGGCCTATGCCCAGGTTGACCGCATCATCCACGGTCCCCCGCAGGGAGTCGATCCGGCCGGGTATGCCAAGACCCAGGGTGATCCCGTCCCTCCGGTCGCCCACCTCGGCCAGACTCATGAGCCTGCGGGCCACGGTCACAGTGTCGTCGTGCACGGCCTGGCTGCCCTGTCGTGACGGCAGGCGGCAGGTGGCCAACACCCTGCGGTCCCGGTCCAGGGCGACCCCTTCGATCTTGGTCCCGCCGATGTCTATGCCCAGGCTGATGAGGCCTGCCTGGCCTCCTGAATCAGGCCTGCAGGCCCCGCCGCCCGCCTTCTCACGGGTCTGGTCGTTGGCGGCAGGTCCGGGCCGGGAGGGGATGGGGGAGCTCGCTGTTTCTGCGGTCATGGGTATCACACGTTCTAACGGGCCAGAGGGTCCTGGCTGCAGGCGGTCTTGATGGCGGTGGCTATCGAGACCGAGGGGTCATGGTAGGGGACGAGGGTGGCCTGGAAGGCGTGGTAGAGGTCGGACTTGCCCGGCCAGACGGTGCCGACCACCTGGTTGTTCCTGTCGAGCTGATGGAACCAGGAACCCTGCTTGTGGTCTATCACGAACTCATCCACATAGCGGCAGAAGGTCCGGTACCACTGGGCGTAGGTCCCCTTGCCGGTGGCCTTGTAGAGTGTGGCCGAGGTGTTCAGGGCCTCCGCCAGGGTCCAGTGCATCCTGTCGTGCACCACTGGCCGGCCCTCCCAGTCGGTTGTGTAGACCAGTCCGGGGGCCCCGTCGGCCTCCCAACCGTCCTGCACGGCACGGGAGAAGAGGTGCTCGGCTGCATCGATGTAGGGGGCCCTGTCCTCTTTGGAGTCGAAGGTGCTCAGGGCGTACTGGGTGATCAGGCGGGCCCACTCTATTCCATGGCCCGGTGTGGCGCCATAGGGCTTGAACTGGTCTGCCTTGTTGTCGCTGTTGTACTCCAGGTCGGCCTCCCACTGCTCGTTGAAGTGCTCGGGAATCCGCCAGTCGTTCCCCCTGGCCCAGGAGATGACGTGCGGGATGATCCTGCCGGCCCGCTTTCGGTATTCTTCCCTGCCGGTTGCGTCGGCCACGGCCAGGAAGGCTTCTGTGGTGTGCATGTTGGCGTTGAGCCCCCTATAGGGGTCCAGCTTGGTGAAGGCCGAGTCCCAGGTGTCCACGGCCAGGCCCTCGTCGTCGTCCCAGAAGTACCTGTCGAAGGTCCGCAGGGCCTCGTCCAGGAGGGCGGGGGCGTCGGGGTCGCCTGCCAGGGTGGCGGAGGAGGCCGCCAGGACTACGAAGGCATGGGTGTAGCAGGTCTTCCCGCTCTCCGGCTGTCCCTCCCAGGAGACCGAGGGGTACCAACCGCCGTGCTCGTCGTCGTGGAGGTTGCCGGTCAGCCCCCTGACCCCCTCATGGACCAGCTGGCTGGCACCCGGGTAGCCCAGGAAGGTGGCTATGGAGTAAACGTGGGTCATGCGGCATGTTATCCAGGTCTGGATGCCCTGGGAATGGTCCAGGCTCCCGTCGTCGTTGAGCCATCCGGCCCCACCCTGCTTGGTGGGGAAGCCTCGGCCGAAGTCCATGAAGCCATAGGTCTGCGAGGCCATGAAGATGCGGTTGGCCTCATTTCCCAACTGGTAGCGGGGGTTCGATTCGTTGCCCTCGATACGGTCCTTGGACGTGGGCAATGCGGTGACCCCGTCCCTGTCGGTCTTTGTCGTCATATATGCCTCCTCTGTGAGTGGCTGACGGAAGTTGGCCATCCAGCTGCCTCCAGCCTAACACTAATTTGTAAAGGAACTATACTTTTAGGTTCCTTTTCCCCAATTAGTTTGGAACGGCGTGTCGTGCGTCATGATAAAAGGTCACACCGCCTCGTATGCCGGACATTCCTTGTCCATCATACCAGCAGTCATGATTCATTAGGATGGCTTGTTATCTAAATACGGCAACCAGAGGCCCGGTACAGTCGGGTCGGGGAAGCCCTGACAGGATTGTGCGCATAGAATGTAAAGGGATAATGGTCAGGCACGGCCCATGGCCGGCCGCCGGCCCTCGTCATGGGAATCAGCGTTCCCCCTATCGAAGATGCAGGCAAACAGGAATGGCAGACAAGACCGACACCCTTTCCAAGGCGCTTCCCGAATCGGTGAGAAGGCACAACAAGGCGGTCCTACTCAAGTTGCTCTATCCCGACGTGTCACTGACAAGGGCCGACCTGGCCCGGGCCTCCAGCCTCACCAGGATGGCCGTTTCCGACATAGTCTCCGAACTGCTCGGTGAGGACCTCCTGATGGAAGTGGGTCTGAGCCATACGGCGGGGCCGGGCAAGCGGGGACGCCTGCTCAGGATCAATCCCGAAGGCAGGAGCGTTGTGGCCCTGGATCTGTCCACCCCATACGTGTTCAGGGGGGCCGTGATGAACCTGCTGGGACAGGTGACCGCCCGTGAGGAAATCCCCCTCACAACCCAGGAGAAGGTGCCTGTGGAACTCGTCGGCGAGCTCTGCACCTCCTTGATCGACCGGGCCGGCAGTCCCGTCCTGGGGGTCGGGGTCACCAGCCCCGGCATAGTCAGCCAGGCAGGTGTGGTCGACGATGCGACCAACCTGGGCTGGGTCCAGATGGACCTGCGCGGCTATCTGGCCGGACTGACGGGTCTGGACGTGTATGTGAACAACGATGCCAACAATGAGGTGTTGGCCGAGCGCCACTTCGGTTCAGGGGAGCGCGACCTCCTCATGATTCACCTGGGCGACGGGGTCGGTGCCGGGGTGCTGGTGGCCGGCAAGTTGGTGACAGGCCGCAACCGGGCGGCCGGTGAGATAGGCCATGTGGTTGTCGACGAAGACGGCCCACTCTGCAGGTGCGGCAAGAGAGGGTGCCTGGAAGCGATGATATCGGTGCCCAAACTGACCGCCATGATGGACAAGGACCCGGCGGCCATATCGGACATACTCAAGGAGGCGGGCCGCATGTTGGGCCGGGTCCTGGCCCTGTCGGTCAGCCTCCTCGATCTGCCCAGGGTGGCCGTTCTCGGCGATGCCAGGGTGGTCAACAGGATTTTCCTGGGTTCACTGCAGGACACCATAAACCGGGCCGTGACGACCGACTTCAAAAAACCGGTCACCGTGGACCGGTCGGCCCTGGGGGAGGACGCCTCCCTCCTGGGTGCATGCTCCACCGTGGTAGGTGGTGAGTTGCACTTCGGCGGGGACATGGAGGTCTGACTGGCCTTGGTCCGGCTCCCCGCCCGGCCGGGAAGGAGGTGGCGGGAGGCATTGACCTGCCACGAGGAGCGACCGGGGACACCTACCCCCAAGGGTGTCACCGGCCGCTCTCCAATCACCCTACAGGACGGAATCCGTTTTGACGGGCATTTGGCCGCCGGTCAGCCGTCGGTTTGCCAAATCGACCATCTGCCGGTGAAAGGGCCGCCCTCCGTCGGGCCCACGCGGGGCCGACTCGCCAAGTCCACCGGTGGCTGCTACTATGGGAACTCGCACATGTTCAGCAGGCGGTTTCATCGGCTTGAGGGGTATGGCTTGCGGGCGTAGTTCATTGGTAGAATGGAAGCTTCCCAAGCTTCAGAGGCGGGTCCGATTCCCGTCGCCCGCTCTCGAGGAAGTGAAAATCTGAAGTTTGCGTTGCCGCTATCAGTCGCTTCTGTGTATTGAGGTTCTTCTCCAGCCTGCTGATTCCGTTGGACGATTGATGCGTCCGCACATCCATTTCTGTGCTTATCCCCTCTCCGGCGAGGTCGCATATCCGTGAACGGGGAAATGGTGTGCAGACCACTGCGGGCGTTCCGGGTCGTTACATGGTTCTCCCCCGGCCCGTCTCGCACCGGACGGGTCGGGGGGGGGGTCATATGGCCAATACTTGTTCCGGACGGAGGCCCGGTTTCATCCCCTCATGTCACGGGGGGGGGGATCATTTCCCGCTGAAGAGTACTCAGGCAACGCCTGACAGCACTGTTCACCTCATTGTCGAGATCGCGGAAGGCCTTCAACTCTCCTTGCTCGCCCTGCGGGCAATCCTGTTCCGCAAGCGAAAGGAGTTCCGTGGCCGCGTCCTTCTTGAAGAAGTTGCATACCCGGACATATTCACCCATGGTGAGAGGTGCGTTCCTCATGTTCATCACATTGACGGTCTTCGCGTAGGACCAACCGAGAAGCTCGGCCAGATCTGCCATCTTGGTCTTCGGCGAGGTCTCGCCCATCCAGGTCCGCATGCGGCGAACAGCGGCCCTATCCACGTCGCGCCACTTATTAGAGCTCATCCCTCTCAGTATATTGACCGATGTTGAAAAACATCTGAACTTTAAAAATATTAGCGAATCGCTTGATGAAATACAAAAAATTAACATGTTTATTGCAAGTATAGCCAATCTCTTGGCGCCAGGGGGATGGGGAGGTGGCCTTTACATTCAATGGAAGCTGCCAGGTGGTGGATAGGATGGCGGAACCGTGGTTTTCCGCAATAAAGCCGGTGGGCCGGGGCTGTGAGCTGACCTGTCCCGCCAAATCTCTGTTATGAGTCTCTGCATGAGAAGTGTTGTTGTGGCATTTATTCCATTGCGAGCCCGCAGGTTCTGTGCCGGAGGTCGCTTCATTGAACATGCAACGATTCCTGTTAGGAGAGCGGCCGGGAGGGCCGTCGTAGCAGGACGCTTCCGGTTGGACAGCCTGTCCGGCTTCACGGCCTGCCGCTTCCCCGTGGAGGGCTGGTGTCCGGTCGGATGCCGGTGTCGTCGAACTGTGGACGTACCGCAGGTCAGTCCATTCGCCTTCCAGGGAGAGGAGGACGTCAGGCTACAATGAGGGTGACTATCTTCGGAAATATGGAAGCTCCGACCACGGGAGTTGGGGGAAACTAGCCGATGCAGAGGCGTGCAACGATCATCCAGGTCGCTCAGAGGGCCGGCGTATCGTTCAAGACGGTGTCCAACGTGATCAACCACACGGGGAACATGCGGCCTGCAACGAGGGCCCGGGTCGTCAAGGCCATGGATGAGTTGGGATACAAGGTCAACCTGTCGGCCCGCTCCCTGCGGAAGGGGGGCACCCGTCTGATCGGGGTGGCCATATTCGACTTCTCCCAGCCCTTCTCGCCGCTGCTTCTGGATCAGATAATCCGGATAGCCGACGAGCGCGGCTACGGGGTCATCATCAGCACCTACGGTTTCAAGGCCAACGGCATAGAGGACATCATCGATCAGATGGACAGGGTCGCCGTCGATGGGTGGGTGTTCTTCAGCGACCGGCCCCTGCATGACCGGGGCGTCATCCTGGAGCAGCAGTACCCCATGGTGCTCACCGGCGACTATCTGTCGTACGGTAAGACAGACTCCGTGACCATGCCCAACGTCGAGGCCGTCCACGAGGTGACCTCCAGGTTGATTTCCCTGGGTTGCAAGAGGATCGGCCTGATCGGGGCTCCCTCAGGCATGACTGCCGGGGACATCACCGGGCAGGGCCTGTGCCGGTACACGGAGGGGACCCGTGAGTTGCGGGTCAGGGGATATGTGACCGCCATGCAGGAGGCAGGGCTCCCGGTGGACCTGTCCATCGTGGTGGCCGCCGAATCATGGACGAACATGGGTGGCATGAGAGCCACCGTGCGGATGCTGGACCAGGCGCCGGCCCCGGATGCCATCGTCTGCCTGAACGATGCCATGGCAATCGGAGCCATGTCCGAGCTGCGCAGAAGGCGGCTGAGCATCCCTGAGGACATTCAGGTGGTGGGCTTCGACAACATATCCGAGGGGGAGTACGCTTTCCCCTCCCTCACGACGATCGATCCGGACATCGAGGACTACGCCAGGGCAGCCGTTGACATGCTCATCGAGAGAATCCACGGTTATGACGGAGTCCCCCGCTCCTACGTCACCGATTTCTCCATTCTCGACCGGGCTTCCACCAGGGCTCTGTCAGGGGCAGGTCCTTCCCCTGAGGCGGGGCTGCGGCCAGACCGGCATGAAGCCACCTCCCCAAGGGGTGTCGGTACGCATTTCGGCCCCGATCAAGCGGAAGATAAGAGGGTACGAAGAGGTATACCGAAAGGAACGACGATCATGGCTGATTACCACGTGCAATATGAGAAGGACAGGGACGTCTGGAGCGTCAAGCGGGCCGGTGCCTCACGAGCAACCAGGACCTATCCCACCCAGGCGGAGGCCACCAAGGCGGCCAAGGCCTATGCCGACAAGTCCGGTGGCGGCGAAGTCAACGTCCACGACAAGGAGGGCAACCGGATCCGGGACAAGCGGACCATAGGCAAGAAGGACCCGCGTTCGACAAAGGGCTGAAGGCGGGGAGGAAGGCCGACAGGGTCCGTTGTCGCCCCCTTGCGGGTCGGTAGGGTGGCCGGTCATCTGAAAGACCGGTCTGACCTTGCCGGCTCCGCTCCGGTGGCCGGGCGGATGCTTCGGTCCTTTTCCATGTGGTGCGATTCCGGCGGGGTCGGCAAGGCGGAGCAGATTGGTCTCCGCCAGCCGGCCCCGCCCCCTGTGAGGGCGGTCGGCCTGCCCGGGTAATTGTCAAGATAGTGAATCATTGACTTCCAAAACTGTCACGGCTCCTGAAGGGTCATAGACTGGTCGTGTTTGGCTCACGACGAGGAAAATGAGGGGCGGTGCTGCTCATGGCTGACGGCTTCGAATACCTCGATGACCGGCTCGAGGATGGCGCAGACGGCGTGCCGCCGGTGTCCTATCCACCCAGGCGGCAAGGGTACAGGCCCTCTGACGGTTATGCCCAGCCCAACGTGTGGAGCCGGTTCGCCGCAGTGACCGGCCTGGTCTCGGGTCTGTCCGGTCTGGCCTTCATGCTTCACGCCCTGGCTCCCTCCAAGTTGAGCCATCTGGGCAAGGTGGCGGATTCGGCCTGGATCGGCGTCTCCCTGGGTTTCGCCTTCCTCACTTTGATTCTGGTCATCGTGGCCCGCCATGCCGATACGGTGCCGCGCGGCCGCAGGCGGGTGGGGTCCACCGGCATCGTCCTTCTCCTGTGCGGGATCCTCTTTACGCTGGGTGGTGTCCTGGCGGGCAATGTAATCCCCCAGGGGGTGGCGAAGCAGCCCATGCCGGACCACGCCCCGACCGCATCGGTCCCCTCCATGAACCAGGGGATAGACAGGGCGGTCCAGACCTGTGGGTCCGGCTGGAAGGATCCCGGCCTGCAGAGCTATCCGGGCGTATCCCAGGCCCAGTACTGCAAGAGCAACATGATGGGTTACGTTGTTTTCAACAACCCCTCGTTCCTGTCCATGTATCAGCCATCCATCAGTGGCAAGATCAAGGACCTGATTGGACAGTATGGCGACAAGGCCCCGAAGGACGCCGACTGGAGCCTGCTCACAGGTGGCAAATGGCTGGTATTCGGCACCAAGGACCAGATGCTCAAGGTGCAGAAGCAGTGGGGTGGCACCCTGACCCCCATAGGCTGAGTTGCCGGCCCATCCCTGAACCATCGGGCGGACACGTTCCATGCGGATCCGCCGTGGGCAGGCTATCGTGAAGTGTATGGGCAATGCAGACGAGAACTTTGTTCAGGATGCCGAAGGGAAGCAGGATGCAGGCCGGGGGAACGACGACGGCCTTGTAGGGGGCCGGTCCCAGGCGGTCCCGGGGCGTTACGGGGAACCCATCCAGGTGACCCACGCCCTGTACTCGCGCAAGGAGGCCAGGGCCAACCCCGCCCGCCCCCTCTTCATCCTCCTGCACGGATGGGGGTCCAATGAGGAGGACATGGCGGACCTCATGCGTTATGTGGCCCCCTATAACGACTACATATCCCTCAGAGCCCCCATGGTCGTCCCAGGCAGCGAGGAGGGGATGTTCGGGCCGGGCTACACCTGGTTCCACGACTCCCGCCCCCAACAGGCCGATTTGGACAGGGATCTGTACGCGGCGGCCGTGGCGGTCGATTCCTGGGTGAAGGCCCAGGTGCCTGAAGACCGACAGGTGGTCACACTGGGCTTCTCGCAGGGGGCCGCGCTCGCCGTGCATCTCCTTCGGGTGGACCCGGAGCGTTACCGGGCCGCCGTCTGCCTGTCGGGCTTCCTGGCCCCTGCGGTGGTTCCCGGTACGGCCCCGGCCGACGAGAGGCTGAAAAAGATGGACAAGCCGGTCTTCTTCGGATACGGCAAGGCCGACGATGTGGTTCCCAAGTATGAGATTTACGCCCTGGCGGCCTGGTTGGACGAGCACAGCTGGCTCAGGGTTAAGGGCTATGACCATTTGGATCACGCCGTCGACATGCGGGAGTTCAACGACATCCGTCAGTGGCTGGCGGACTTCGACATCACCTCCGGGCTGGCCTGACCCCTGTTGGCCTGACCGCGCGGCCGGTCTGATCGCGCGGCCGGTTTGGACCGTGCAGTCACCGGGGTGGCCGGCCCGAGAGAGCGGTCACAGGGCCGAGTCGGCATCCACCTGCATGACGTAGACGTTGCGGCGCAGCTCCCTGGCCATGGAACGTGATATCTCGCCCGACTCGTACATGTCCTGTATTTCGCCGAGTTCGATTGTGTAGCCCTCGCGTTTGGCCTCCTCCACGTGGTCGCGCACGGCGGGCATCCCGGTATAGTCCGGCCTCCCCTCGGCCGTGGACTCGACCATCTGCCGGTTGATGATGGTGGCCAGAAGGTCCTCGGTCTTGAACCTGCCCGTGCCCAGCTCGGCGTAGAGCTTCTCGACCAGGAAGTGGTTCATCTCCATCTGCAGGTGGCGTCCGGCCGTGAAGACCTTGTTTTCGCTGATTTGCGGGGTGGCGTGACCCAGACGGTGGAAGAGCCCGCGGAAGAGGTCGTGGACCCGTCTGCCGGTCGTGTATATCCGCCAGCGGATCTCCCCGCCCCGGTCAAGGTGGAGGAGGGCGTTGGATATGTTGTTCAGGATCTTCCTGGCGGCCTCCTCCTGGCTGTTCAGTTCCTCCAGGCGGATCCTCAGGTCGTCGCAGGCATCCGCCTGCCGTATGCCGGAGGGGGAGTCGTCCCCCGCTCCGGCCAGGTTGCGGCGGATGTGCTCCACGTCCGCATCTGCATCCCTGTCGGCCGCCAGACCGGGGGGGAGCTGACCTGTCGGCATCTCGTCCAGGTCGATAGTGTCCTCCGGCTCCGGTATGTCGCCATCCCCCGGTCCGGTCCGGTCCGCCTGGTCTGATGTGGGGATTCGGCTTCTCCCGCCCGTGGCCGTGTACTCGTCGGACATATCGGGGCCGGATGCACCGACCGTGTTCGTGGTTTCCCCAGCCCCGTCGGCCACGGCCAGGGTTCCGTGAGCCTCAGCCGCATCGGCCTCCCTGCCCTGTCCGGGCCGCCTCCTGGCCGCCCCCGCTTTCTCGTGCAGACTGAGCGCATTCTCCACCTGGTCCTCTTCGGCCTCGATGCGGTTCAGTCTTTCCCGCATGTAGTCCTGTTCCCACTCCATGGTCTGCACCTGGAGCTTGCGGAACTCCTTGGGGTTGTACTCGCCTATCTGCGACTTGAGTTTGGCTATGCGCTGGTTGTATTGCCTTATCACATGCTGGATGGCCAGGCGGTTGTCCCCGTTGATCCTTGACGAGAGCTCCTTGATGGTCCTCCTGAGCACGCTGATGGATTTCTCCACCTGCTGGGCGGGCACCTCCTGGTCGCCCACGGGCGCCAGGATGGGCAGGGCGAAGTTGGCCAGGACCAGGGTGACGATGATGACCCCCGCCGCCACGAAGATCAGCTCGCTGCGCATGGGGAAGGGGGCGCCGGACGCCACCTCATAGGGGATGGTCAGGGCCAGGGAGAGGGTGATGGTCCCCTTGGGGCCCCCGAAGGTCATGATTGCCGCGGTCCGCCACCTCTCTGCATCCATGTGCTCACGGCGGCCGGTCTGCGGGTCCTTGGAGAAACGCAGGACGATCGTCGACCAGATGAAGCGCAGGAGGATGACGGTCAGGCAGACCGTGGCGATGGTCCCCACCAGCTGCCAGTTGCTCACCCGCTGGTCCCTCCAGCTGGTTCCCAGTGCGGCCGGGAGGAGCATTCCCAGGATGACGAAGACCGACCCGTTGAGGCTGAATGAGAAGACCTTCCAGACGCTGGTCGAGACGATGTTGGTCTTGGAGGTGTTGGGGCCCACTCCCGTATGGTCGAAGCGGGCCAGAAGGCCGGTCGTCACCACGGCAAGCACTCCTGACACGTGCAGGAGGTTCTGGCCGACCATGTAGATGAGGAAGGGGAGGAAGAGCTCCAGCAGAATCCTGGTGGTAGTGGTCTCCCAGCCCAGCAGGCGGGAGGTTTCAAAGACCCAGTTGACCAGGAATCCTGCGACGGCGCCAAAGGCGACCCCGCCCAGGAAGGATATGACGAATTCGCTGGCGACCTGAACCGGGGAGAAGGTCCCGGTCACAGCCGCCAGGATGGCGAACTGGAAGCCGACGACGCCTGTGGCGTCGTTGAAGAGGGACTCACCGGCCAGGATGGAATGCTGGCGGGTGGTCAGGTGGGCGCTGTCGCCCAGGGAGGAGACCGCCACCGCGTCGGTCGGGCCCACGGCCGCACCCAGGGCCACTGCAGCCGCCAGGGGGAACATGGGCCAGGCCGCGTGGAGGATGACTCCGACCATGACCATGGTCAATGCCGCCAGCCCTATGGCCAGGGAGAGGGAGAAGCGGATGTCGCGCAGGAGTTCGGCCTTGTCGATCGTGTGGGCCTCGTAGTAAAGGAGGGGGGCGATGAAGAGGACCATGAAAAGCTCCGGATCCAGCTGCATCTTGGGGAAGAGGGGGAGGAGGGCCATGAGGGCCCCCAGCGCGATCTGGACCAAGGGGGTGGAGATCCTGGGAATGAAACGGCTGACAAAGGATGAAACCAGGACCGCTGCCACAATGCAAAGAATCAGGAGAAGAGTTTCCACAGGCTGCCTTTCTGCGACGAATCGCTCGTTGAGGACTCTGGACGCACCCGTGGCCATCTGGCTGTGCGGATAGGGCAGGACATGCCATATCGTGAACTGCGCAGTCGGTCGGTCCGGTCATGTACACGGCTGACACAGGGGCTGGGAACGAAAGGCCCGTGTAGAATGTCAATCCTACAGGCATTATAGGGAGGATTGGTTTCGAAAGACCATATGCAGCGGCTGGCGTAGCCCTTTTGATTTCAAGGCTCGGTGGGACGGCAGAGCGGAATCGCGGGACAGGGTCTTGAGTGGAGATTCCGTCGGATTCCGCACGGCGTCCAGCTTTCTTTCAGATTCAATCTGTATCCTTTTTCAAAGTTGACAGCGGACACTGTGGATTTAGAAGCAGGATGATCCGAGTACAACGAAACAATATCAATCAGACGGACACGGACGAGACAGAACGCCCCGGCGGGCCCATACGCGCTTAAGCCGTAAACGCAGGATGCCAGAGTGCATGCGGTGCACCGCATGCGTGGACTGCGGGCGAGCGGCCCATCATACCGGCCGGGAGACCTGTACACCCCCTGGGGAATGGGCCCGTGCGCATCATGAACAATGACCGATCCAGATGGGAAAGGCCAGGTGGTGGCATGATCAATGCAACCCGAGACAGGAAGAACATCAAAACAATCAAAGAAAACGGCCTGGCAGGAACCGGCGGCGGGCAGGTCGTGGAAACGGCCGCCGACCGCAGGCTGGACATCGAGGAGAAGAAGGCCAATGCGGACACCGCATGGCACAGCCTGAGCGTGCAAGGCGTCCTGGCCACCCTGAAGAGCTCGCGCCGTGGCTTGACCGGTGCCGAAAGCGGCCACCGGATGGATCTGTTCGGTCCCAACAAGCTTGCTGAACCAGAAACCAAACCCAAGTGGAGGCTGTTCCTGGAGCAGTTCACCAGCCCCCTGATCGCCGTCCTCATAGTGTGCGGCATCATCACCGTCTTCCTGCGACACTATGTGGATGCGGCTGCCATCTTCGTCGTCCTCCTCCTCAACGCCATCATCGGTTACATGCAGGAGTCCAAGGCGGACAAGGCGGTGGAGGCCCTGTCGTCGCTGGCGACCCCAACCACCCGTGTCATGCGAGACGGCCTCATGCAGGAAATCGACGCCACCCTGTTGGTCCCGGGCGATCTGGTGGTTCTGGAGAGCGGCGACCGGGTGCCGGCCGACCTGCGTCTGATAGAGACCGTTCACCTGCGCATTGACGAGGCCATGCTTACGGGCGAGAGTGACGATGCCAAGAAGGACACGGAGGCGGTGGATGCCGACTCCTCCCTGGGGGACAGGGCCTGCATCGCCTTCTCCGGCACCATGGTGACCAGCGGCCGAGGCCAGGGGGTCGTCGTGGCCACCGGCGCGGACACGGAACTCGGCGAGATCAACGATCTGGTCCATGTGGAGAAGGGCCTCACCCCCCTCCAGCGCATCCTTCACCGGACCGAGGTGGGCATAGCCGTAGCGGTCATCCTGGTGGCCGTGTTCGTCTTCGCCGGCGGGGCCATCATCAACGGGAACGCCACCGAGGCCTTCCTCTCCGCAGTCTCCCTCGTGGTGGCCTCCATGCCCGAGGCCCTCCCCATCGTGCTTACCGTGGCCATGGCCCTGGGGGTCTCGCGGATGGCCGATTACAATGCCATCGTCCGCTCCCTGCCGGCTGTGGAGACCCTGGGCTCCATCACCGTCATCGGTTCCGACAAGACCGGCACATTGACGCAGAACAGGATGACCGTGGAGCAGTGCACCCTTGGCGGCGGCCACCCGGTCGAGGTCTCTGCCATGAATCCGGGCGGAAGCCTGGCCCAGGATGATGATGAAGCCCGTGGCAAGGCCTTCCGCGCCCTCCTGCGTGCTGGCGGGCTCACCAACGAGGCTCACCGGCAGAAGGAGAAGGACGGGTCCATCAGCTACAGCGGGGACGCCGTCGACATGGCCATGGCCCGTGCGGCCGATCAGGCGGGCGTGCTGGACAGGGGCGATCTCGACGCCCCCATACTCGCCCAGACCCCTTACGAACCGGAACTGCTGCATTCCATGACCATCCGCAGAAACCCTGACGGAAGCCTGACCCAGTACGTCAAGGGGGCGCCGGATACGGTCATGGCCATGTGCACCTCCATGGTGGATGAGAGGGGGGAATCCGCCCCCCTCGATACGGACGCGGTCCACTCCTCATACGCCCAGATGGGGACCCAGGGCCTGCGTGTCATCGGAGTGGCCAGCCGCACCATCGACCCGGGAGACAACCTGGACGATCACAGGCGGGCCCATGACATGACCTTCCTGGGATTGGAGGGCATGCTGGACCCGCCCCGTCCGGGCGTGCGCGAGGCCATAGCCCAGTGTTCCAAGGCGGGCATCCGGGTGGTCATGATCACGGGCGACCACCCTGTCACCGCAGCCGCCATCGGCCGCAGGCTGGGGCTGGAACACACCGGGCGCACCCTGACGGGCAGCGAGATGCTGGACATGAGCGACGAGGTCCTCAAGGCCCGCCTGCGGGAGACCTCCATCGCCGCCCGCGTCTCCCCGCAGGACAAACTCCGCATCGTCCAGGCCCTCCAGGATGACGGCGAGGTGGTGGCGGTGACCGGAGACGGGGTGAACGACGCCCCCGCCCTCAAGGCAGCCTCGGTTGGCATCGCCATGGGGGAGTCCGGCACCGATGTCGCCCGCGAGGCCAGCGATGTGGTCCTGACCGATGACAATTTCGTGACCATCACGCAGGCGGTCCGCCAGGGGAGGGTGACCTTCAAGGCCATCCGAGGTTCGGCCTTCTTCCTCCTGGCCACGGCGGCGGCGGCCATGATAGCGGTCGGAGTCAACGTCATAGCGGAAGAACCCCTCCTTTTCCTTCCCCTCCAGATGCTCTGGATCAACTTCGTGACCAACGGGGTGCAGGACATAGCCCTGGGCTTCGAGCCCGGAAGCGGCGACGAACTGGACGCGCCGCCCCGTTCCCCCAATGAGGGCCTGCTCTCCAGGGTCCTCTGGGTCCGCACTGCGGTCTGCGGCCTGTGGATGGCCACCTGCATCCTGGTCATGTTCCGCATCGGCCTCGACCGTGGGCTGAACCTGACGGTTGCCAGGACCATGGCCCTGACCCTTCTGGTCCTGTTCAACTTCTTCATTTCCATGTCGGCCCGTTCCGAGAACAAGTTGATAATCCAGCTGAATCCGCTGGACAACAAGTTCCTCATGGTGGCCTCCTTCGCCGCCCTCGGAATCCATGCAGGGGCCATGTATCTGCCCGGCGTGGCCCGGGTGCTGGGCATGGCCCCCCTGACCGGCCGGCAGTGGCTGATCTGCCTGGGCATAGGCTTGACCGCCCTCATCTTCAGCGAGGGCGACAAGCTGGTCCGGATGATCCTGTCCAAGCACGGTTATGACATCAATGGCCCCAGGCCAGGAAGAATCAGCCGCGTCCGCCGGTCCATCGCCGACACCCTGCGCGTGGAACGGTAGGGGGGTCGCTGCGGCGGGGGGGGGG
>NZ_JBANDZ010000003.1:125200-140371 GCF_037963085.1 Bifidobacterium favimelis
GCGGTCCCTTTCCTCTCCGGGCTCGTTCACGGGCCCCCTCCTCCGCATCCCTGTCAGGCAGGCCTGTCAGACTGGGCACGTGTATCAGGAGTGGGAGGAAGCGATGGACTCAGCCCTCCGCCTGGCCGGGCGGGCCGGGGAGGGCGGCGATGTGCCTGTCGGGGCCGTGGTGCTGGGTCCCGGCCCCGACAGGACGGTCCTGGGGGAGGGGTTCAACCGCCGTCAGGCGGCGGGCGACCCCCTCGCCCATGCGGAAGTAGAAGCCATCCGGCAGGCCTGCCTGGCAGGGGTCGGCGGGCGGTCTTCGGCGGGTCGGGGTGACCTCCCCACATACCGCCGGTCTTCCGGCCTTCGATGCCCCCCTCCCGGCCGGCCGCCCCTTCAAGGACGTGGGTGGAGCCTGGAGGATTGCACCATCGTCGTGACGCTGGAGCCCTGTCCCATGTGTGCCGGGGCCATCCTGTCCTGTCATCTGGGCCGGGTCGTCTTCGGGGCCTGGGATCCCAAGATGGGGGCCTGCGGATCGGTCTGGGACATCCTGCGCGACCCCCATGTAGGTCCCTCGCCGGAGGTGATAGGCGGTGTCCGCCAGGAGGAATGCGCGCGGGTTCTCAGAGGTTTCTTCCAGGAAAGGCGCTGAGGCTTCCGCTCCGATTCTGTCCACCATGTGAGCTGACCGCGGCCTGGCAGGCCAAGCGACTGCATACTGCCTAGTACATCATGTGGACGGGGGTCGTCCCCCGGTTCCGTCGGCCGGGTGATGTCGGCACAATGAGAGGGATGGTGGGTCAATGAAGTATACGGTGATCGGCGCCGGAGCCATGGGTTATCGCTATGGGGTGCTCCTGCAGGAGAACGCCGGTCTGGATGTCGATTTCGTCGACACCTGGGACATCAATGTCGACAAGGTACGTGACCAGGGCGGGGTCTACGTCTCCCGTGACCACGAGGGCAGACACCTGGTCCCGATCAGGATCTACACCCCTGAAGAGTATGAGGGCGATCCGGACGTATGGATCATCATGGTCAAGCAGATGCAACTGGAGGAGGTGCTTTCCCGCTGCGCCCATCTTTTCAAGGCCCATCAGGTCGTCTTCTCGGCCATGAACGGCTGGGGGCACTTCGACAGGATCGCCGGATACTTCCCCAAGGACCGCATCTACGGCGGCACGGCCATGATCGCAACCGTCCTCAACGGGCCCGGCGATGTGGACTTCATCGGCAAGGCCGGGACCGGCTCCATGCACATGTGCGCCATGACCGAAGAGATAACCGAGGTGGAGCGGGGCATGGAGGCCGACTTCAAGGCGGCCAACATGAACCCGATCGTCACCGAGAACTTCGAAGGGACCTGTCTGGCCAAGATCATCTTCAATTCGGTGGTGAACACCATCTGCACGATGTACCAGATCACAATGGGACAGTTCATCTCCTACGACGGGGCCATGCCCATGGCCGAGCAGCTGATCAACGAGGCCTATGACGCCTGCGAGAGGGCCGGCAAGCAGCTGATCCAGTCCAGGCAGACCACCCTGGAGGAGGTCGATTACGTCAGCCGGGTCTCCAACCCCCTCCACTACCCCTCCATGTACCAGGATCTGACCAGGGGCAGGGCGACAGAGGTCGATTACATCAACGGGTACATCGCCAAGCTCGGCCGACAGCACGACTATGTCTGCAGGACCCACGAGTTCCTCACCCATGGGGTCCATCTGGCCGAGCTGGCCTTCCGGATACACCGGGACGAGGCCGCCGGGGCCGTCTCCCTCTGAGGCTCCTTCAGTCGGTCCTCCTCATCGGGACGCCCTCCGCCCAGGTACTCTGGCGGCGGGCGTCTTCCTTGTCTCCAGGCTGCCGGGGCCAGGGCCGATGATTTACTTGCCATGAACACATAACACGCACCGTCGGGACAAGAAAAGTCCCAATCCGTATCATGACTGGAGTCCGAAGACCACTGGGAACATGGCTGCAGTCGACGGGCTGAAAAGAAACCTGCTCCACGGGAAGGCATCATGGACGGATCGCACAAGGACATGCAAGAAGGCCGGGTAGTCACCCGGTATGGGGGAAGGTCGGTGAACGGCCTCCCACTCGCCCTGATTTATATGCAGGCGGAGGATGTGGGTATGGCCTGGCTCCTGGTCGGTGACGACCTGCCCCGCCTGGTCCATTGGGGAGGGCTCCTCACCCACCCGGCCTCCCTCCTCCACTCCTATGAGACCCTGCACCCGCAGGAGGTATCCGGAGGGCTGGAACAGACCCCCTGGCCCTCGGTCCTGCCCACTCAGGCGGAGGGGTGGACGGGTGAGTCCCGTCTGGTTCTGTCGAGGGCCGGGATGGCCCTCTGCTGCCGGTTCACGGTGGATCAGGTGCGCCTGGAAGATGGTGGTGTCAGCGACTTCGCAGCCCCTGATCTGACTGCCCCCACCCTGGTGGTCCATGCCGCCGACCGCGAGCAGGGGGTCGGCCTGACCTGGCGCTGCCAGATTCTGGACTCCGGTCTGGTCCGCCAGCGGATGGCGGTCTCGAACGAGGACCCCGGTCTCCCCCTGGAAGTGGGCTACGTGGAACTGGGTTTCCCCCTGCCGGCCTCTGCTGCTGAGATTCAGACCACCACCGGTCATCACCTGCGCGAGCGTTCCGTCCAACGCCAGCCCTTCACGATTGGCCGTCTGGAGCGGTCCAGCCTGGTGGGACGTCCCGACTTCGACTCCTCCCTCCTCCTGTGCGCAGGCCGGATCGGATTCGGCTTCGAGTCGGGACGGGTCTATGCCACCCACCTCGGCTGGAGCGGCAATGGCCGGCTGACGGCCGAGCGGCTTCCGTATACCAGCGGAATCATCGGAGGGGCCGAGATACTCCAGCCCGGAGAAGTCACGCTCCCCCCGGCCGGCGGGGGTCAAGATCCGGCCGCGTATTCCACACCCTGGCTCTACGGGTCTTGCGGGGAGGGGCTGGACGCAGTGGCCCACCGCTTCCACTCCTTCCTGCGCTCTCTCCACCCCTCCTTTGCGACCCACCCCCGTCCGGTCACCCTGAACACCTGGGAGGCCGTCTATTTCAACCACTCGTACGAAAAGCTGGCTGCGCTCGCACAGCGCGCCGCCCGCATCGGAGTGGAACGGTTCGTCGTGGACGACGGTTGGTTCCTCGGCAGGCGTTCCGACCTGTCCGGCCTGGGGGACTGGTCTGTCGACCAGACCGTGTGGCCGGATGGGGAGCACGGTCTTGGGGCCCTGGCGGCCACAATCCATGGGTTGGGCATGGAATTCGGCCTCTGGTTCGAGCCGGAGATGATCAGTCCCGATTCTGTGGTCTTCCGCGCCCACCCGGACTGGGTTCTCAGACCGACTCCCGGCCGTCTGCCCATGCCGGGCCGTCACCAGCAGGTGATGGACCTGACCAATCAGGCGGCCTATGAATGGGTCTTCAATGCCATGGACGGCCTGGTCGGTTCCCTCGGCATCGACTACATCAAGTGGGACCACAACAAGTACGTGGTCGAGGCGATTTCGCCCGCCTCGGGCAGGCCGGCCGTCCACGGACAGACCCTGGCCGTCTACCGGATCATGCGTGACCTGAAGGACCGTCACCCCGGACTGGAAATCGAATCCTGCAGCTCGGGCGGCGGCCGAATAGACGCAGGCATCCTGGAGTACGCCGACCGGGTGTGGGTCTCCGACTGCGTGGATCCGGTGGAGCGCTGTGACATCCAGCGCTACACGTCACTCCTGGTCCCTCCCGAGATGCTCGGAGAGCATGTGGGCGATTCCCCGGCGCATTCCACGGGCAGGGCGACCAGCCTGCAGATGAGGGAGGCCATGGCCTTCTTCGGTCACCTGGGGGTGGAATGGGACCTGCTCAAGGTCCCCCAAGAAGAGGTGGACGAGCTTTCCCGGTGGATTCACGAGTACCGGGTCCGCCGGCCCATCCTTTCCACTGGGAGGGTCGTCCATGCGGATACGCCGGACCCGGCGGTCCGTCTTGACGGGGTGGTCGCCCCTGACCGGTCCTCGGCCGTCTACCGCTTCACCCAGCTGGTCACGTCGGTCACTTATCCGGTCGCACCGGTCTGCCTGCCGGGCCTGGACCCGACCTGCGACTACCGTCTGCGCCCGCTCGCCCCCTGCCTCGACCTCCACGGGAAGGGCAACGGGGCCTCACCCCTCCTCTGGTGGTCCCGAGAGGGAGTGGTCATGCCCGGCCGGGCCCTGGAGGATTACGGAATCCGACCTCCGTCGCTGAATCCCGCTCAGGCTGTCCTCTTCGAGGCGGTCAGGGAGGATGGGGACCCGTCGGCCGGGGTGCCCAGCAGGTAGTCGGCAATGACATGGGCGCCGGCCGCCCGGGCCCAGTGCTCCCAGTCGTCGTTGAGGACTTCGACGGGTATGGGGGTCATCTGGCTGTGCCTGTGCGAGGATATGCCCTGCCGCATGGCCTCGATTCCCATTTTCATCAGATAGGAGGTCTCCCCGCCTACGACCACCTTGTCGGGCAGGGCAAGGTCTGCCACGACGGAGACCAGCACGCCCAGGCGGAAGGCGGTCAGGTTGAGCAGGCTGAGAGCCTGGGGAATCCTGGCCTCCACGTCAGCCACGAACCGGTCGAAGGGGGCCGTGGCGCCGATGATCTGCGAGTACTGCTCCGCCAGGGACCCACTGGTCAGACATTGGGAACACCCCCTGTGCCCCAGGTGGCAGACGGGCCCCAGGGGGTCGAGGGGGAGGTGGCCGATCAGTCCCAGTCCCTGGTCGGGGGAGGGCACGGTCATCCCCTTCTCCGCCAGGGAGTACCCCACGCCTGCGCCCACGGTGATCATGGCGAACCGGTCAAGGCCGACCCCGGAGCCGAACCAGACCTCATAGGTGGCCAAGGCCTCCAGGTCGTTGAAGACCCGGCAGGGAACCGGGCAGACAGGTGCCAGCAGGGCCGGAAGGTCCACCTCCTCCTCCCAACCCAGGAAGGGGGCGTAGGTGACCAGTCTGCCATCGATCACTTTTCCTCCCAGACTGACCCCCGCCAGGACCGGTTCGGGCAGGCCGGCCGTCCGGATGTCCTCCCGGCAGGCCCGGATCACCCTGTTCAAGGTCTCGGCCACACAGGCTGGCGTGCGGTTCTTCAGGTCGGCCTCGTGGGCCCTGCCCACCGGTTGGCAGGTCGCGTTCAGACCCGTCGCCATGGCGGCATCGCCTCTCAGGTTCACTCCGACGAAGGATCGCGATCGGCGGCGGATAGCCAGAGGGCGCTGGGGGCGGCCCTTTTTGCCCGCATCACTCGGCACCTTGGTCTCGCAGACCACGCCAAGATGAATCAGATCGCTGACCATCCGTGACACCGCGCCCTGGGTCAGGTGGAGCTGCCGGGCCAGCTCTATGCGGGAAATGGGGCCGTAGCGCATGACGTCCGCAGCCACCCGGTGCGTGTAAGGCGAACCGCGGAACCAGGCCGGAGGGGTACCGACCGGGGTGCCCGCCTCTGCGGGGTCGGCCCTCCTGCCTTCAGGGCCCTCCGGGGCGCCCGACGTCTTCCTGTCCATCAGTGCTCCTATCCGGCGGATGTAAGGTCCGGACCCCGTCATCTGAAAATTCCGCCTGTCCGCCCTCTTGTCCCGCCCGCTGTGAAGGGTGTTCACCCCATGATAGAGCCATTTACTTTCTGTGAACAAGGAACTCGCCGGGGGTGGGAATGAAAACCGCCGCCTTCTAAGGTGAGGGGCATGTGAGCGGGTGAGGGTGCCCGCTACGGGCGATGAAGGAGTGAGCGATGAGGCAGCACGCGCAAGCATCGACGGATCCAGGGAAGAGGGCGGCCCGGCCGCACCGGCCGCACCGGTTCCTGCGGTCGTCCGGGATGGTCGGAAGGGTCAAGGCCCTTCTTGCGGCCCTCCTGGCGGTTGCTGTTGGACTGGCTCTGCCGGCCTGCGGGCAGGCGGAGGCCGGGGCGGGAAAGGTCACCCTGGATTTCTTCCAATTCAAATTCGAAGCGGCCGACCAGTTCAAGGAAATGATTCACCAGTTCGAGGTCGACAACCCGGACATCAGGGTCAATATCAACAATTCGGCCGATGCCCAGACCGACCTGCGCACCCGCTTCGTCAAGAACCGGGTGCCCGACGTGATCACCTTCAACGGTGACATCAGCTTCGGCATGTTCGCCGCCTCCGGGGTCTTCCACGATTTCACCGACGATCCCCTGGTCGCCACACTCAACCCGGGGATGGTGGCCATCGCCAGGAACCTGGTCCAGACCACCAAGCAATCGGAGAAGAGGCTCTATGGCCTCCCCTTCGCAGGCAATGCCAGCGGATACATCTACAACAAGGAGGTCTGGAGGAAGGCCGGTGTTGACCCGGAGAACCCGCCGCGCACATGGAGCGGGTTCACGGCCATGCTCCGGCACTTCAAGGACAGGGGTGTCACCCCCGTGGAGGCGACCCTGTCCGAAGCCTGGACCACCCAGGCCCCCCTGAGCTCCCTGGCGGGCACCCTGGTGCCGGAGAGCCGTTACGCGGACCTGCTCAGGGGGAGGACTGACTTCAAGACCATCTGGACCCAGACCGCCCGGCGTGAGGTTGAGCTCTTCAAGTACGCCCAGGAGGACAAGGGGGTCACCTACCAACAGGGGACCCAGGACATGGCCGCCGGCAAGGCCGCCATCCTCCCCCTGGGCACTTACGCCATCCCGCAGATCAAGATGATCAACCCCGATGCCGACCTGGGCTTCGCCCAGATGCCGGCCAATGATGATGCCGACTCCCAGGTGCTGACCGCAGGCGACGACGTCATGCTCACGATGGGGGCCGACACCAAGCACCCCAAAGAGGCCATGAGGTTGATCAGATACCTGATGAGCCCCGGACAGCTGAGGATCTACGCCAAGGCCCAAACCGCCTTCGTCCCCCTGAAGAAGGTGGAGGCGGGAGACCCCGCCCTGAACGGGGTCATCCCCTTCTTCACCCAGGGCCGCCTGGCCGACTTCTGCGACCACTACATCCCCTCCTCCATCAACATAGGCGGCTACCTGCAGACCATGGTGACCACGGGGGATGTGGGCAGGTTCACGGACTCCATGCAGACCGAGTGGGACAAGGTCCAGGCAAGGACCTTCCGATGATGAAAGGCAAGGCTATGACAGATATAGGTTCGCAGGCGGTCTCCAGGCCGCCGCGTGGCGTGGTCTCACTGGCGGGTGGCAGGTACGTTCCTGCCTCCGGCGGGGGAAAGACCGTGAAGGCGGCCGCACCCGGTGGGAGGAAGCCCAAGCCCGACGCTTTCTCCATGAGGAAGGTCGACAGGGCCTTCTACTGGATGGCCATTCCGGCGGCCGTCATCTTCGCCGTCTTCCTCTACCTCCCCTTCCTTCAGGGTGTGGCCTACTCCTTCACCAATTCCCAGGGTTACGGGCGTTTCTCCTGGATCGGTCTGAAGAACTATGCGGCCATCTTCAGAGACGGGCGGGTGGGCCACGCCTACCTCTTCACCCTCATGATCTCCATCCTGATCACGGTCCTGACCAACTTCCTGGCCCTCTTCCTCTCGGTCGTCCTCAATGGGAGGATAGCCTTCAAGAAGGGGTTCAGGGCCATCTACTTCATCCCCTATACCCTGTCGGTCCTGGTCATCGGATACGTGTTCAAGTACATCTTCATGACCCCACTGCCGAAACTGGGGCGGGCCCTCCACATAGGCTGGCTTTCCCAGTCCCTCCTGACGAGCGAGCACTATGCCTGGGTCCCGATCGTCTTCCTGGCGGTCTGGCAGGGTGTGGCCTACTCGACCCTGATCTACCTGGCCGGTCTGCAGACCATCGACCCCCAGGTCTACGAGGCGGCCTCCATCGACGGGGCCAACGCATGGCAGTGCTTCTGGAAGATCACCTTCCCCCTGGTCGGTCCCTTCTTCACGATCAATCTGGTCCTGACCCTGAAGAACGCCTTCAACACCTTCGACCAGGTGGTGGCCCTGACTGGAGGCGGACCGGATTCCAAGACGGAGACGGTCACCTACCTCATCTACAAGGGCGGCCTGACCGGCGGGGAATACGCCTACCAGACCGCAGACGCCGTGCTGTTCTTCATCGTCCTGGCCGTGATCGCCTTCATACAGCTGAGGATTTCGAGAAGAGGGGAGAAGATCTGACATGAGTGATTCCACAATCGAACGGTTCGAACATGTCGGGCAGGCGGGGGTGACCTCTCCCGGGAAGGAAGGTGCGGTCCTGCACCCCTCTTCCGGGCCTGCATCGCCGAAGAGCCACCCTTACAGGGGCGGGGGGCTCATGCACAGGCTCTCCGGGATCAACTGGTGGGCGACGGCCGCCATCGCCGTTCTCTCCCTGACCATCCTCGTCCCCCTCTATTTCACCGTGGTCACCGCCCTGAAAACCCCGGCCGAGGCCGGCTCCTTCGGTCTGCCCTCCTCTTGGCAGTGGCACAACTTCGTCGACGCCTGGAACAAGGTCAACTATCCCAAGGCGGCCCTGAACTCCGGCATCGTCACGGTCTGCGCCGTGGTCCTGACCCTGCTGACCAACACCTTCGTGGCCTATGCCATCGCCAGGAACATGGACAAGCGCTTCTTCCGCTTCCTCTACTACTTCTTCATCGCAGCCATGTTCGTCCCCTTCCCGGTCATCATGCTCCCCCTGGCCAAGCAGTTCGGCAGCTGGCACCTGGACAATGTGGTCGGCCTGATCCTCCTCTACATGGTCCTGGGCCTGGGGACCAACCTCTTCATCGCCACCGGGTTCATACGCTCCATCCCCGAGGCCCTGGAGGAGGCGGCCCGGATCGACGGGGCCGGCACCTGGCGGATTTTCTGGACCATCATCTTCCCCCTGATGGGCCCGATAAACGCCACCATCGCCATCACCACAGCCCTGTGGGCCTGGAACGACTTCCTTCTGCCCCTGATCATCCTGACGGACCAGACCAGCCAGACCATCCCCCTTGCGCAGTATGTCTTCAGTTCACAGTTCGCCACCAACTACCCGATGGCCTTCTCCAGCTATCTGATGGCCATGGCACCCATCCTGATCGTCTACCTCTTCTCCCAGAAGTGGGTCATCAGCGGGGTCATGCGGGGGGCCGTCAAGTAAGGCAGCAGGACGGGAGTGACGGGGCAGGGCGAAAGGAAGGCCCGGGTCGGCCGGTCCTTTCCCGGCCGACCCATATACTCGGAAGAGGAAGTTGAACACCGCCGTTTGTCACTGTTTCCACGGAAGGGGAACCATGACCACTGAGCAACGAATCCACCTGTCCGATGCCGTCAGGACCAATGGTTCCACTCCTAATCCTTGGTGGGCCAATGCGGTGGTCTATCAGGTCTATCCGCGTTCCTTCCAGGATACGAACGGGGATGGTTATGGTGACATTCCGGGGGTCACGCGGCGGTTGGATTATCTGGCGGACCTGGGCGTGGATGTGATCTGGCTGAGTCCGGTCTACCGGTCCCCGCAGGATGACAACGGGTATGACATCTCGGATTACCGGCGGGTCGATCCCATGTTCGGCACGTTGGGTGATTTGGATGAGCTGGTGGCCCAGGCGCATCGCCGGGGGATCAGGGTGGTCATGGACCTGGTGGTGAACCACACGTCGGATGAGCATGCCTGGTTCCGGGCTTCGCGTGACCGGGCCGGCGGCCGTGAGGACTGGTATTGGTGGCGGCCGGCCAGGCCGGGCCATGAGCCGGGGACCCCGGGGGCCGAACCCAACCGGTGGGGTTCCTACTTCGGCGGTTCGGCCTGGCAGTACGACCCCAAGCGGGGGGAGTACTACCTCCACCAGTTCTCCCGTAAGCAGCCCGATCTGAACTGGGAGAACCCGGCCGTCCGCCGGGCGGTCTATGACATGATGAACTGGTGGATGGACCGGGGGATCGACGGCTTCCGCATGGACGTGATCGTCCTCATCTCCAAACGGGTCGACGATCAGGGCCGTCTGCCCGGTGAGGAAGGCGCTGCCCTGGAGGACGGTCCCGTGGGTGAGGAGGGCTATTCCAGTCCTGCCCCCTTCTGCATGGATGGTCCCCGTCTGGATGAGTTCCTCAAGGAGATGCGCCACGCGGTCTTCGATGGCCGTCAGGGATACCTGACCGTGGGGGAGGCGCCCGGGGCCACCGCCCAGCGGGATGCCATGATCACCGATCCGGCCAACGGGGAGTTGGACATGCTCTTCCTCTTCAGCCAGACCACCATCGACACGGGTGCCAGCAAGTGGCAGATCCGCCCCTTCGAGGTCACCAGGCTCAAGCGGGCCATGGCGGAGCAGCAGGAGGCGGTCAAGGAGGCCGGCTGGGCCAGCCTCTACTTCAACAACCACGACCAGCCCCGCGTCGTCTCCCGCTGGGGCGACACCTCCACCGAGGAACTTCGGGTGAGGTCGGCCAAGGCCCTGGGCCTGGTTCTCCACATGCACCGGGGCACCCCTTACATCTATCAGGGTGAGGAGCTGGGAATGACCAACGCCGGCTTCACCCGCCTGGACCAGTACCGCGACCTGGAGTCCATCAACCTCTACCATCAACGGGTCGATGAAGCCCACGCCCAGGATGCGGACTCCATGATGCAGGCCCTGGCCTACATGAGCCGCGACAACGCCCGGACCCCCATGCAGTGGGATTCGACCAAGTATGCGGGCTTCACCGCCTCCTACGCCCCCAAGGAGCCCTGGCTGGCCGTCAACCCCAACCATGAGACCATCAATGTCGAGGCTGAGGAGCGGGATGACGACTCCGTCCTCGCCTTCTACCGCCGACTGATCGAATTGCGCCACACCGACCCGGTTGTGGCGGCCGGCCGGTGGGACCTCCTGGATGCCGACGACCCACATGTCTATGCCTTCACGCGGACCCTGGACCCGGGACCGGGCGCCAAGCCCGGCCCCGAAGCAGCCAAGGCGGAGGAGGCGGCCCCCTCCGGCCGCCTCCTGGTCGTGGCCAACCTGTCCAGCGGGTCGGCCCGTCTGCCGGCCCAGACCGCAGGCCTTCTGGGGGTCGACGCCTCAGGCATGACCGCCATGGGGACCGGGGACATAGACCCGGCCAGGGTCCTCATCACCACCTGCAGACCCGAGGAAACCGCCGCCTCCCTCCTGACCGGCCGCCTTTCCCCCTGGGAGGCCTGCGTCTACCGCCTGTGACATCCGCTGGCGGCTGCCGAGCTCCCCGGCCCTGTGTCTCCTGGTCCTGTGTCCCGGGCCCTGGAGCGCCGCAGCATACCCCGTAGGAGGATGAGCCCTTCGGGAAGTCCGTCCCCGCACTCTCGGACGGACGGCTACAGTAAGGGGTATATGTCATTTATTTCCATGTTTCACAGTCGAATGAACAGATTGCCCGACGCAGGTCCGACCGGGTGGCATGACGGGTCAAGGAGCGTCGGTGGTCCGGCCCCGGCAGGCCGCCCGGCCTGTGCCTGGCGCTTCGGCAAGGAGGGTGGGGCCTCATGTCTCGTCTGATCATCGTTTCCAACCGTCTGCCCATGTCGCTGGAGGCCAAGCAGGACGGCTCCTACTCTCTGCGGCAGAACGTCGGCGGGCTGGCCACGGCCATCGGCCCCTACCACAGGTCCCATCGGGATTGTCTTTGGATCGGCTGGAGCGGCATTGACACGAAGCGCTACTCCGACAAGGAACTGGCCGATATCAAGGCGGCGTACAAGGAGAGGCGGTGCATCCCCATCTTCCTGAGCGAGGAGGAGGTGAACGGCTACTACGCCGGCTTCTCCAACAACACTTTATGGCCCCTCTTCCACGACTTTTCCCACGAGGCCGTCTTCAAACAGGATGATTGGGACATGTACCGCAAGGTCAACATGCGGTTCGCCCAGGTGGTGGAGCCTTTGATCCGCAAGGGGGACACCATCTGGATCCAGGACTACCACCTCATGCTCCTGCCCAAGATGCTCCGCGAGCGCTACCCTGATGCCTCCATCGGCTGGTTCCTCCACGTCCCCTTCCCCAGCGCCGAGATATTCCGCTCCCTGCCCTGGAGCCGGGAGATTCTCGAAGGGGTCCTGGGGGCCAACCTGGTGGGCTTCCACACGGTGGACTTCTCGACGAGTTTCCTGGCCTCCGTCCACCGCCTCCTGCCACAGCTCAAGGTCGACCGGGACGGGGTGGTCGAAATGCCGGGAGGCCACAGGGCGGCCATCGATGCCTTCCCCATAGGGATCGACTACAGTCTGTACAGCCGGACCGCCCGTTCCGGCCTGGCCCGAGCCATGAGAAGGGGCATAGACGAGGTATGCGGCAAGTCCCCCCGCCACCGTTACCGGAACTCCGTCAAGGCCGAGGGGGTGGCCGCCCTCGAGGCCAGCTCCTCGGAGGGCAATTGGTGGAGCCACCACATAGAGGAGGACATACCCGAGCTCACGTTGGCCCGGCAGGCCGCATCCTCGGTCGGGACCCGGTCCAATAAGGTCATCGTCTCCGTGGACCGTCTCGACTACACCAAAGGCCTGCCCGAGCGGCTCAAGGCCTTCGGGGCCATGCTGGACAAGTACCCGGAGTGGATAGGCCATGTCACCTATTACCTCCTGGCAACCCCCTCCCGGGAGAACGTCAGGTCCTACCAGATCCTCAAGGACCAGGTGGACCAACTGGTGGGTGAGATCAACGGCCGTTACTCCCTCCTGGCCTGGACCCCCATCCACTACATCACCAGGTCTCTGTCGATCAAGCCTGTCTGCGGCATCTATTCGGCCGGCGACGTGGCCCTCGTCACCCCCCTGAGAGACGGGATGAACCTGGTGGCCAAGGAGTACCTGGCCTGCCATGACGGGGATGCCGGCTCCCTGGTCCTCTCGGACATGTGCGGGGCTGCCGACGAGCTCACCGATGCCTTCATCGTCAACCCCTATGACATCGACATGGTCTGTGAGGCCCTCCACAACGCTTTGGAGATCAGTCCGGAGGAGTCGCGTCAGCGGAACATCAAGATGCAGGCACGGCTGAAGGTCCGCACGGCCTCGAACTGGTGCAACTCCTTCCTGGACTCCCTCAAGCAGGTCTCCATGCCGGGCATGACGCAGGGGAGGTTGCGGATGGACCACCACAACGAGATGGTCAGGCAGTGGGACCGGGCCAGGCGCCGCCTGGTTCTTTGCGATTACGACGGCACCCTCACCCCCCTGGTGCGCCGGCCGGAGCGGGCCAAGCCGACCCACGACCTGCGTAATCTCCTGCGTCGGGTGGGGTCCAGCCCGAACGTGGACTTTGTCCTTGTTTCGGGTCGCAGTCACGAGATCATGCAGAGTTGGTTCGGTGACCTCCCGCTCGGCCTGATAGCCGAGCACGGGGCCTGGAGCAGGGACTGCCCGGGTCGGGAGGACGGCCGGTGGCGGAGGGCGGAGGGTCTGCCCGACGCGGCGACCTGGCAGAAGGTCATCGGTCCCATCATGGGGGAGTCGGCCAAACGGGTCGAGGGCTCCTTCGTGGAGAGCAAGTCGGACGCCCTGGCCTGGCACTATCGCATGAGCGATGCTCGCGAGGCCGGCAAGGAGCGCGAACGTCTCCTCAGCAGGCTGAGGAGGGTGGTGGTCGGCCTGGGGCTCATGATCATGGAGAACTCCAAGGTGGTGGAGGTCACCCCGGTGGCCACCAGCAAGGGGCAGGCCGTCCTTCCCTACATCACCAGCGGCGATTACGACTTCATGATGGCCCTGGGAGATGATGAGACCGACGAGACCATGTTCTCCGTCATGCCCGAGGGTGGTTGGACCATCAAGGTGGGGCCTGGCCAGACCAGAGCCCACCTGCGGGTACTGGACCCGGCTGCGGTGACCATGCTCCTGGCCGACCTCGGCGCAGGGGTGGCAGGGACCCAGCCCGCCGTCGGGAGGACGGCAGGCGTTCCATACGGTTCCGATGACAAACCGGGTGTGGAGAGCGTCGGGGAGACCTCGGCCTGAGCCCTCCGGGGCGGACCCGGTCCTTCCCTGTCGTGCATCGGTGGGGGATGACCGGACGCCCAGCCCCCTGCCGTCCCTGCCGGCTTCCGCCGGTCCCTGCCGTCTGCCTTCCCCGGCCGTCTACCGGTCGGCGGCTATGGTCTGGTCGACCAGCTTGGGCAGAGCGTCCTGAATGGGCTCATGGATCAGCCTGGTCGCCAGGGAGTCATATTGGGTCCGGCCCAGATTCATGATGGTGACCGGCACGCCGGCCTGGGCGGCCACCGGGACCAGGGATGCCGCCGGGAAGACCTCCAAAGTGGACCCGATCACCCAGAATTCGTCGGCTGCGGCCGCAAGCCGCATGCTCTTCTCCATGGCCCCGTCCGGCAGGGCTTCGCCGAAGTAGACCACATCCGTCTTGATGATCCCCCCGCACGGCATGTTCCCCTTGTAGGGCAGTCGGCGCTTGCAGTGGGGATCCGGTTCCTCGTCCAGCCTGTCCATGATGTCGGCCGTCTTGTAGGCGGCACCGCAGGACATGCAGTGGGAGGTGCCGATCGTGCCGTGGAGGTTGACGATCACGTCGTCCGAATTGCCGGCCTTCTCATGGAGGGCATCGAAGTTCTGGGTGGCCAGGAGGCTGAGCATCCCCGCCTTCTCCAGTCTGACCAGGGCCTTGTGGGCCTCGCCCGGCCTCGCCTTCCACACAGGCGACTCCTTCTGCCACCGCCAGGAGTACTCGCGCTGCTCCTTGTCGCTCATGAAGAGGTCGATGTCGTAGACGCTCATCTGGTCCGGATGCTTGGTCCAGACCCCGTCCGGTCCTCGGAAGTCCGGGATGCCTGCCGATGTGGATATCCCGGCCCCGGACAATACGGCTATGTTCTTGCTCATGCCTCAGTCTTACCATGTCGGACGGGCCCGGCCCCCACCGCTACGCCTTCTATCCTCCAGGGGCAACCTGGAGCGAGGGGAAACGCCCGGGCCGGGGTTTTCTGCCGTTCCCGGACCTGGTGTCAGGGGAAGGAATGGCATAGGAATCCTTGTTGTATGTCACGTTCGACACGCCGAAGAAACCCTTTGTTTACGGGATTCTACGAGAAGACAAAAAGGGTCGAGTTGCGCTGTTGAGGGGGAGTTGCTAAGCTCTTCTTTTGCTGCCTGGCAGCGACGGATTGCCTTCGGGTGTCCCGAAGCCGTTCAGTGTGGTGGTGGTTTGAGAACTCAAGAGCGTGTTTGTGCTACTTTATAGCTTTTTGATTGCCAGTCCGATGTCTTCCG
>NZ_JBANDZ010000004.1:0-8264 GCF_037963085.1 Bifidobacterium favimelis
ATCTGCGATCGCGTCATCCTGATTCGCCCAGAGCCCGGGATTGCCGACCTGAACGCCATACACATCCCTGACATCCACCACATACTTCTCCAGGCAGGCCTTATCATCGGCCGTCGTCTTCGCTAGGTTCTCCATATCTTCCTGCCCCCATTCCTTGGGGTAGTAGACCCCGTTGGGGAATTTGGCCAATCGCGTATGCACATGGCCCAGGTCCACCATGCACTGCTTGTAACGGGACCAGGCATCCTCATAATCATGCACGCTGATCGCCCCGTCACGCTTGGCACGCTCCAAGATCCCACGCTGATAATCAGACATCTGCGGATCATCACGAAACATCTGGTCCACCATCTCCCCGTAGGAGCCGGCCAACTTCCGACCCTTCGGAGCAGGATCGGCATGCCCGTCAGAAGCGTCAACAGAGCCGGAAGGGCTTGGAATATCAGCGCCAGAACTCTCACCGCCGGAACAGGAAGAGAGGAAGCAACATAATAAGGCAGAAAGAAGGATGACCAGACAAGATTGAGCCTTCGCGGCATTAAAGATGATTCTTATCATTGTTACCTTAATCCTGCGCCAATCAGTACCTGCAGATACCTACTGCACATAGCAATATAAAATGAATGGACAATCAGGTGCGGGAAGACATGCGGGCCTCCCTCCCAGCACCCTGACCGCCGAAGGCCTGAGCCGTCTGCACACCCACACCCGCCAGCAGACCCAACGACAACACAACTACAGCCACGGAACGGATACGCCTGCCCTGCTGATTGCCATGATCACCCCAATGATTGAAACCGAAAACCGGAAAACACACCATCGCTGAGGGCCCCGGACCAGAAAACGGCCCAGAAACCGGACCCGGCCTGCACGAGCAGGAAGAACAGCCAAAACCCCGTACAACCACCACACCGTTGAAAAGGAATATACCACAGCGAACATCCCCCGGACAAGAACCAACCCGAGAAAACCGAATCGCTCCGGCGCGCTTCCATTGAGAGAAAACGGCCTTTGCCACCTGCTCCATAGACTCCGTGCCTGCCCGCTGCGGCCCTTACGAACAATATGGCTGCCGGGCATCCACCCGCAAGCCGCCTTATACGGGAGGGTTCGCGCACATTTTCATGCAGCCGCGCTTGAATCATGTATGGATCGGGAAGCATCATCTTTTCCCTTGGAAACATAGAATATATCTGGTTTTTCTCCTTTGTTTCCCCGAAACAGCCCCTTCCCTCCTGGTATACTTATCTGAAAAGGCAGCTGGAGGCAAAGTAGCATTCACCGCCCACTTCACCCGAAGACGGGCGGGCCATCCAGGGGGGTGGCTGTCTTGAGTATGACTGAGGAGATTGAATCATGCAGTGCGGTGCCGCCCCTACCAGATTGCCGTCGTACGATTCACCCCCCATCGGCCGGTGGCAACCATGACCCTTTCGGTTTCCAATGTCGGTTATGCATACCCGTCCAGCGGGCGAGGGGTCTCGCATATCAATCTGCGGGCCAAGAGGGGCCGTCTGACCGCCCTGGTGGGCAGGACGGGCTGCGGAAAGACCACCCTCCTCGCCTGCATTGCCGGCCTGCTCGTCCCCAAATCAGGCACCATAACCTACGAGGGCAGTCGGTTGAGGAGTTGGCAGTGCGCCTCCCTTTTTCTGGAGGCTCCCCTCTTTGCCCGCCTAACAGTCTGGGAAAACGTGTCCCTTGCCCGCGGAGGGCCCCGGAGGACGGGGCGGGCACAGACCCTCCCCCTCCTGGATTATTTTCAACTGACCCCCCTGGCCGATGCCCTGCCCGGCAGGCTGACCCAAGGGGAGTGCAGGCGGGTGGCCCTGGCGGCCACCCTGGCCCTCGACCGCCCGGTCACCCTCCTCGATGAACCGACCAGGGGATTGGATGAGAACGACAGGAGAATCGTAATCGACCAGTTGACCCGGCATGCCCTGCGCGACGGAGTCACGGTCATCGCCACCCATGACCTGGAATTGATTGAAGAGTGCAGAGGAAAGGTGAGCATAGACCCATGAGGCATGGCCGCAGATCCCGAGATTTCATCAGAGGGGCTGACTGGCTGGCCCTCTCCATACGCAAGGGGTTCAATTCTTCCAGACCCCTCTTCCTGGTCTCCGCCCTGACTGCCCTGGTCATCTCCGTCGTCTTGGTCCCCTTCGACGGCGCACTGGACACCTCGGCCAACCTGACCGGGAAGGGCAGCCCGGGTGTCATGGCGAACCTGCTCACCATGGCCCCCTACCTGACCGTCCTGGTCTACCTTGTCTTCGCCCTCTTCTGCCTGTTCTTCGTCCGAAAGCTCCCGGACAGGGCCTTCAAAGGACGGCTGACGGAATTCGCCCTCCTGCGCATACGCGGATACAGCATGGGCGACATCCGCCGCCTGGTCCTGGCAGACATGGCCCTTGGCTCCGTCACCGGCACCCTGCTTGGCATCCTGGCGGGCTGGGGAATAGGGCATGCCCTGGCATCACGCATGACCTCCAACCTGGGGGAACATGGCGGAGGTCCGCCTTTCTGGCAGGAGGGAATGATCATACTGTCCCTGACGGCCGTGCTCATCCTCACACCACTATTGATTTTCCTGGTCACGGTCCGCCGCCATGTGTATACCGACCCTTTCAAACTCATCATGGAAGGCGAGCAGACCGACATGGGTCAGGCATCCGGCATCGCCGGCCATATGGACCCCGGGCTCAAACTGACATACAGGTTCTGACAGACCCCCGGCCGGATCGACCCCTGGCAGACCGCGACCCTTCCTGCCATGCGGCGGCTCTGATCCTGCCGGCTTTCAGGCCACGAGCCGATCGAAGGAAAGATCTGCACGGAGGTATCTGTCCACCACGGGTCCGACGACCATGGCCACCCCATCTGCCGGCATGGATGCCAGAGGTTCCACTTTGAAGACGTAACGGACGATGAGAAGCCCCAGAACCTGGCTGGCGGCGAACATCAACCTCTCGCGGAGGTGGTCGATGCCCAGCCGCTTCAGTTGTTCGCCGTCCAGTTCCCCCTTGATGAAGCCGAGCATGAGATCGCGCACATGGGGGTCGCCGCCGGCATTGCGCACCAGACCCAGATAAACGGCCCCCTCCGGGGTGGTCTCCACGAATCGCAGGAGGGCTTTGAGGAAGTCGACCCCGGTTACGGGGCCGGAACCCCTTCCCGCCTCCTGACCACCCCCGAGGAGGGTGTCGAGCAGCCGGCTCCCCTCGACGATCCGCCCGACGGCCTTGGTGAAGAGGTCGTCCTTGCCGCCGAAGTAATAGTGAAGGAGCTTGGGGTCACAACCGGCACGGGTGGCGATTCCCCTCATGGTCGCCCTGTCGAAGCCCTTGTGTGAGAACTCGTAGGCGGCGGCAACGAGTATGTCGTCGTAGGCTGTGGAGCCCTCATCGGCCCGTGGGCTCCCCCGGTGGTGCCGGTGTCCACCGCGAGGGAGACCTTCCTGGCCCTGCGCGACTGCCTTTCCACTCATTGCGGAACACCTCCCCTTGACCGAGTCCTTGCTGACGACCAGGCCATTTTATCAATCAAAGAAATATTCACCAACTGATGAATTCGGTGCTATCCTGTTATTCGCCAATCGAGGAATTACGGGAATCCGCTGATTCCACTGAGATGGCCGGGGGCAGGCCCCGGCCCGACATCAAGGAGGTGCGCCCTTGAAGGCGCTGATTGTAAAGGAATTCCGAGAGCTCCTGCGCGACAAGCGCACCCTGGCCATGCTGATTGCCATGCCCATCCTGCTCCTCTTCGTCTTCGGCTACGCGGCCAACCTCTCAGTCGACAGGGTGAAAGTGGCCGTGATAGGTGATGGGGCAGAGGCCTATTCCAGTGATGTCATGAAATACAGGGCGGCCAAGGACGGCATCGACATAGTGGACACCGATGCCGGCCAGCATGGGAAGGATGCAGCCAGTGACCTTCTGCGAGACAGAAAGGCCGATGCAGTCGTCCTGACCAAGGAGGACCAGGACGGTCCGCTGACAAAACGGTCGCATGTCTACATAGACGGATCCGGTCTGTTCGCAGCCCAGTCGGCCAAGCGCATCTTCCTTCAGGTGAACGCCGAAGACACCCAGGAGCAGATCAAGGAAACGCGGGACCGGGCCGAGAAAGAGGCAAAGGCAGCCGCCGAGTCCCAGCAGCAGAAGCTCAAGGACTACATGCAACAGCTCCAGCAATATCAGATCCAGGCTCAGCAATCCGCCACCCAGGGAAGACCCCTCCCCCGGATGCCCATGCCTCCCCAGGTGGATGGGGTCGGCCAAAACGGGCAGGCCGGTCAGGCCATCACGGATGAATCCTCCGATCTCCAGTCCTCCGCGCAGGACAACATGACCGTCCTGTTCAACCCTGACCTGAAGACCTCATTCGTCATGATCCCCGGTCTCATAGGTCTGATCATGACCCTGATAGGGACCATGATCACCAGCCTCGGCCTGGTCCGCGAGCGCGAACAGGGCACTCTGGAGCAGCTGGCCGTCATGCCCCTGAGGCCGGGTTCGGTCATCATGGGCAAGATCGCCCCTTACTTCCTCCTGGCCATCATCGACATGGCCATCATCACGGGAATCGGAATGGCCGTATTCGAGCTGCCCTTCAAGGGCAGTTTCTGGATCTTCCTCCTGGGGACCGTCCTCTTCCTCTTTGTGGTCCTGGGACTGGGCATCTTCATATCCACCATCTCGCAGAACTCGGGCCAGGCTGTCCAGATGGCCATGATACTGGTCATGCCCCAGATATTGTTGAGCGGCATTGTCTTCCCCCTGGAATCCATGGCTGCAGCGGTCCGCTGGATCGGTTACCTGCTGCCGCTGACCTGGTTCAACGACCTGGCTCAGGGGGTCATGCTGCGTGGGGCATCATGGGGTTCACTCTGGATCCCCCTGGTCATCCTGGCCGGTGAAGCGATTGTCTTCTTCTCGGCCTCGACCTTGAAACTGCGCAATCTGCTGACACACGGAGGTGCGCGATGAGCGGCGTCACGGTCACGCTGAATCGTGTGGATGTATCATTCGGGACGACCCGGGCCCTGCGTTCCTTCTCCGCAGTCTTCGAACCGGGTAAGGTCACGGCTCTGACCGGTGGCGACGGAGCGGGCAAATCGACCCTTCTCAAACTCCTGGCCGGGAGGGTGCACTCGGATGCCGGTTCGGTTTCCGGCCTGCCCCCCAAGGAGGAGATCGGCTACCAGCCTGCAGACTCCGGAGTCTGGCGGGACATGTCCGTGGAAGAGAACCTGCGTTTTGTGGCAGGTGTCTACAAAATGGACCCCTCTCATGCCCGTGACCGGATCGAAGCCCTCATGGCCAGCGCCGGGCTGACGATGGCCCGGACCAGGATCGGTCGCAACCTCTCCGGAGGCATGCGGCAGAAGTTGGGCTTCATCATGGCGGCCCTGCACGAACCCGACCTTCTTCTCCTGGATGAGCCGACGACCGGAGTGGATCCGGCCAGCAGGGAGGACATCTGGACCTTGATATCCTCCCAGGCCGCGGATGGCAGGACCGTCGTCTTCGCCACGACCTACCTGGACGAGGCCGAGCGCTCCTCCACCCTCCTTCTGATGAACAAGGGCCGGGCCCTGGCCGACGGGACCTCCGACCGCGTCTGCGCCCATGCACCCGGGAGCCTGTGGCAGGGACCTCTTGCCCTGGGAAGGGAGCTCACGGCCGTGTCGACCTTCGGCTCACGCCCCCAGGACCGTCCGGCCAACCTGTCATTCCACAACTGGAGGCGGGCGGATACTGCTTACATATGGACCGCCCCGGCCGACAGACGTGTACCCGATGGCTTCACCCGCTGTGACTTCGACCTGGAAAACGCCAGCATAGCCTACCTTCTGAACGACGATGAGGGGGCCAACGAGGAAGAAGACGGGTCGTCACGGCAAGCGGACGGCACACCAGGCCGGACCATGGAGGCTCGTAGCCAAGCGGGGTCTGCGACTTCCGAGATGCCCTCGCCGACTACATCGACATCCATGCAAGCGCGGACGGCCGCTCGGTCCCCACGGCCGACGACTGATGCCCGACCCCTGCTCAGGGCTGATTCGGTCGTCAAACGGTTCGGATCATTCACGGCCCTGCATGGCGTCTCCTTGGAGGTCATGCCCGGTCAGGTGATTGGGCTCATCGGAGGAAACGGAGCTGGGAAGACCACCCTGATGAGGATTCTGCTGGGGCTGGAACAGGTCAATCACGGTTCGGCGGCCCTCCTGGGGGCATCCCCCAACCTCGATTCCCGCCGTCATATAGGCTATGTTCCTCAAGGGATGGGGCTTTATCCGACGATGACCGCCCGCGAGAACGTACGCTTCGCCGCCCAGGTCTACGGGACCCGCCCAATCCAGTGGACGGTTGACTTCGCACAGTCCCTCGGACGCACGCCTACCGGAAGCCTCCCCCTCGGCTCCCAACGCCTCCTCGCCTATGCGGTCGCTGTGGGGCACGGGCCGGAACTCCTCATTCTGGACGAGCCCACGTCCGGCATGGATCCGGTGTCCAGGATGCGCCTATGGCGTGAGCTCCACCGGCAAGCGGACCTGGGGGTCGGGGTCCTGGTCACCACCCACTACATGTCGGAAGCCGGCCAGTGCGACAGGTGCGTAATCCTATCCCACGGCAGGGTCCAGACCCAGGGGACAGTGGACGAAATCACGAGGGGCCACCAATCCCTGACGGTCGAGACCGGTGACTGGGAAGAAGCCTTCCGCGCTCTCAGAGGGGCGAACCTGCCGGTCTCCCTGAACGGAACCACCCTGAGAGTGCCGGATACAGACGAGTCCGAAGTCAGGTCTGCCCTGGACCGTGCACCCGGACACCCCACCTATCGGCTCATCAAGAGCCGGGCCAACCTTGATGAAATCCTCACCCTGGGCTCGGCGGAGGGGGATCAGGACCAGGACATTGCCCCTGATCTATCCGGGGACCAGGTCCACCCATAAGCGACCCGCTTCTCCCGCCCGGACCTCCCATGACCAGACCCGCAAGGTCCCCCATCGCCGGGCCAAGCACAGCTGGCCCCCCGGCGGCTGCATTCCCGCCGGGGGCCAGCTCCCCCACCCGGGGAGTCAAGAAGGCGGAAATTTACAGAGGACTCCCCAAACAGGCGTCGCGAGGGCCGGCAGGGTCAAGGCAATAGGCCGGTGATACGGTCGTTCAGTCATACAGTCATACAGTCATACAGTCATTCATTCATTCAGTCAGCGCCTGCCCGATTGGAGTCAGACCGCCCACCATGTCGTAGACTCGGCCCACCGTGCCAGGCAGGTCGACGCATGCCGCCAGTGCGCCTGCCACGTCCGGGATGGGAATCGGCCACGGACGGGTTGTCCCGATCTGAATCTTCCCCGTCCCTTCCTCATCCACCAGGCTCCCCGGTTCTATGATCGTGTAGTCCAGGCCGGAATGCAGGAGGTGATCGTCCGCGACGAATTTGGCCACGTAATAGTCCGGGAGGGCTCTTATGGCCATCTTCGGCCCAGGTTCCTCCCACCTGGTCATGTCGGCCGCATACATGGCGCCCAGCATGATATAACGTTCGATTCCCGCCTTCTTGGCAGCCTCGATGGTCTTGATGGCACCGAGTGCATCGACCTGCATGATGTCTTCGCCACGAGAACCCGCCGTGAAGATGACCGCATCGGCCCCGGCCGCCTCGAAGGCCCGGATGATGGCCGAGAGGGGTGAGTGCAGATCGAGGACCAGCCCCTCCACATGTTCGGAAGGCTGTATGGCCCCTGCCCCCCTGGACGAAGCCACGACCTCATGCCCCGCATCCACCAGATCGCTGCATACCAACCTGCCGACCCTACCCGTGGCTCCTATGACGATGACTCTCATACCCACTCCTTTTGTTAAAGGTCCTGGGCTTGCCTGTGTTACGAGCCTTCTACCGACACTGCTCCGGCTGATCCAGCCTGGCGCTTGTCGGGTCTCATGACAAAGGCTGCCCGAAGCCGGCCGGTACGGCCCACAGGACAACCTTGGCTCCCGCCTGGCCCCTCAATACGACCCTACCCGCTCATAACCCACATCGGCAGCCAACGATGGGCCGATTGTCCGGGCTGGCGGTGTCGGCGGAACACCGCCATCGATGCATTCCATCCCCAACACTTGCTTGTACGTCATCGTGCATGGCAAGGTTACAGGGAATAAAGAGTAAATAGGGTTCGTGACCTTAAGGTCTGTTTTGTGTGTGGGTGTGGTTGGGGGCCGGGTCCGCGTGTGGCGGGCCCGGCCCCC
>NZ_JBANDZ010000005.1:0-4315 GCF_037963085.1 Bifidobacterium favimelis
AAAGACAGGCCAATGGTCATGGGAACAAAGAAGAAGTGGAAAATGGTCGTCATCGCAAACTGAAAACGCGACAAACCCAATACGGTCATTGTGTCACTTCACTTTCACGTGCCGGGCGGCAGGGAGGACCACCCGCCAGGTGGACGGCGGGCCGGCCGCATCACCGGAACCGACACGACGCTGAGTTGTACCTGACCGTCTCCGGGCATCCGCACCGATGGAGGGGTCGACAACGTTGCAGGCCCCGGAACCGGCGTTCGCGTCTGAAGCCCGCCGACGGGGAAGGGGCCTGGCCAGAAGGAGGGAAGGCGGCTTGTGAATCCGACGTTCAGGCTCCGACGAGGGCGACATGGTGTCCATCCACCCTTATCTCCGACGCCGGAATACGATCGCTTTCTCCATTATAGCCGTTTTCAATCCCCCTTGGACCCCAGATCGCCCACGTCCAACCGGTAAAGTTCACGAAAACGCCGGTTGTCCCGGTAGAGGCCTGCCGGGGAGCCCTGCATGGCTATGCGGCCCCCGTCCATGAAGACCACCTGGTCGGCCTCCTCCAGACCCTGCAGGTGGTGCGTCACCCATAGGAGGGTGCGCCCACGGCTCACCCCGAAGATCATGGACATCAGGCGGCGCTCGGTGATGGGGTCCAGGCCGATGGTCGGCTCGTCCAGGAGGACGATGGGGGTGCGCTTGAGGACGATCCTGGCCAGTGCCAGGCGCTGACGCTGCCCTCCCGACAGGCGCTGGCCGGCCTCGTCGACCGGGGTGTCGATCCCCTGGGGGAGGGAGGAGACGTAGTCGTCCAACTGCACGGCCTTCAAGGCCTCCCTCACTTCCTCGTCGCTGGCCTGCGGCGCCCCCAGCCTGACGTTGGAGGCGATGGTCGTGTTGAAAAGGAAGGCCTGTTGATTGAGGTAGCCGAACAGTTCGGGCCTCTGGTCCTGCAGGGCGGCCACGGGTATGCCGTTGACCATGATCCGTCCCGCTTGGGGGGTCAGGTCCCCAAGGAGGAGCTGGAGGATGGTGGTCTTCCCCTCCCCGCTGGGGCCCAGGAGGGCCACCTTCTGACCCGCTCCTATGTGGAGGGTGAAATCGTCCAGGAGCTTTGGGTCGTCCGGTGAATAGGCAAAGGATACGTGATCGAAATCGATCGAGGTGACTGGTCCCTCCAGGCGGGTCTGGTGGACCGGTTCGGTCTGCCGGGACTGGACCCTGGCGGTCAGGTCGTTCAAGTGGGTCAGCGAGTCCGTGTACAGGGGGACTTCGGCCACGGCCTGGGAGACGACGATGAAGCAATCGACCAAGGGGAAAAGGGCCAGGACCACGGCGGCCGCGAAGTCGGCCATGGAGGCCGAACTGGTCAGGTAGAGGTCGGAGCCCACGATCAGGCCGACGGCCATCAGGGCGAAGATCATCTGTATGGCGCAGTTCCTCCAGCGTTCGAAGCGCTTCTGGAGGGACCGGCTGTCCATGACCCGACCGAAGTCCTGAGACCCGGTGGAGGCGAACTCCTCCCCCCTGTGGGTGATCACCCAGTCGCTCAGTCCCATGTAGCTCTCGGCCACCGAGGTGTACTCGTCCTGCTGGCCGGCCTTTTCGACCGCGTAGCGGCCGTTGGAGAAGGCCAGGGACACCAGGGGCACCAGGACCAGGATGAGGGAGAACAGGAGGAAGAGGATGCCCGAGGTCACCCAGGAGAAGACGCCGACCGCCACGGTGACCACAATCCACATGATGTAGGCCACGACGGTGGGGAAGATGGTGCGCAGGTAGAAGTTCTCAAGATGGTCCAGGTCGTCGGACAGCATCCCCAGGATCGTCCCCGTCCGCTCGTGTTCGTTGAGGAAGGCGGCGTCTTGGGACAGGGTGCGGTAAAGCTGGACACGGAGCTTGGAGACCACCCTCAGGACCCAGTCATGGCTCTTGATCCGCTCCAGATATTTGAAGCTGGGCCGGCCGATGCCGAAGGCGCGGGTCAGGACGACGGGGACATAGACGGCGAAGATGTTGTAGGGGTGGCGGGCCGACCGGCTGATGAGGAAACCGGAAGTGAACATGAGACCGCCGGCGCAGACGAACGTCACGGCGCCCAGGAAAAAGATGAGGGCCAGCAGGACCCTGTTCTGCCTGAGGTAGGGCCAGAACCAATGATCCCTGTGCCAGATGCCCGCGAAGTGGGAGAGGGAGGCGTCCCCCTGCCCGCCATCACCGGCACCGTCAGTCCTGCTCGTAGCGTGCAATCTGGTTCCCTCCCATCTCCTCGATCAGGTCGTCAAGGGGGCCCGACCGTCCGATCAGCTCGTCCGGCCTGCCCTGGGCCACCACCCTGCCGCCATCCAGCATGATGACCCAGTCCACGTCGGCCAGCCAGTGAAGGCGGTGGGTGGCGAAGATGACCAGGTGGTCCTCCATGATCGGCAAGAGGGTCTTCTTCAGGTCATACTCGGTCTCGATGTCCAGGTGGGCGGTCGGTTCGTCGAAGAGGAGGACCTCGCGGGATCTGTCCAGGAGGACCCTGGCCAGGGCGATCCTCTGGGCCTGGCCCCCGCTGATTCCGCGGTTGCCCTCACCCACCCCCGTGTTTAGGCCCTCGGGCAGGGTGGCCACCCACTCGTCCAGACCGGCCGCCCGGACCGCTTCGCGGACGGCCTCCTCATCGGCATCCTGGTCGTAAAAACGTACGTTGTCCGCCAGGGTCCCATTGAAGATGTAAGGGTTCTGGGGGATGTAGCTGATGTGGCGCTGCCAGGCCGGGGCGTTGAAATGATCCAGCCGGTGGCCGTCCAGGTCGACCGAACCGGTCTGCATGATGTTGAAGCCGGCCAGGAGGTTCATCAGGGTGGACTTGCCGGCCCCCGAACGGCCGACCACCGCCACCTTCTCGTAGCCGGTCAGCTCGAACGATATGTCCTTCAGGGCCTTCGGTCCGGAGGGGGCCTGTCCGGCATCCCCGTCCGGGGATTCCCCCTTGCCCTTGCCCCCTCCCGAAGACTTGGCGATTGCGTCCATCTGGGAGCCGGCCGAGGCCTCCTCCTGTGGAAGGGGGGCCTCATAGGTGAAACCCACCTGATCGACGGTCAGATGGCTCTCAGGCCCCCAGCCGCCCCAGTCCAGATCGTCCTGGCGGGCGGGTTCGGGGGCATCGAGGGTCGTCATGATGTCATTCAGGGCGTTCTTCCCATTGAGCGTGGCGTGGTAATCGTCGCCGAACTGACGTATGGGGAGGAAATACTCCGGGGCCAGGATCAGGGAGAGGAGGGCGGGGAAGAGCCGCACACTCCCGTTGATCAGATCGTTGCCCAGGAAAACGGCGATGATGGCCACCGCCAGCGTGGTGAAGAAATCAAGGGCGAAGGTCGACGTCATGGCCACGCGGATGACGCTCATGGTCCTCTTGCGGAAACGCTCGCTGACCGAATAGATCTCGTCCTCATATTCCTTGTCGATGCCGAGCATCTTCAAGGTGGGAAGCCCCAGTACCGTATCCATGAAGCGGGTGTTCAACTTGCGGAACTGCTCGTACTGCCGGTTGGACCGGTCCCGGGCCGCCATGCCCAGGATGGCCATGAAGAAGAAGAGGAGGGGGAGCATGAGGATCAGGACGAGGCCGCTCAGGGCGTTCTGGGACCAGACGACTATCAGGGTCATCAGGGGGATGAAGGCCATGTCCATCATTTTGGGCAGGACAGTGAAAACATAGGTCCTCACCTCATCCAGACCGTCGATGAGGACCGTGACGGCCGAACCGGTCCCCCTCCCTGCCAGGGCCGAGGGCCCCATCCGGAAGACCTTGGCCTGGAGGAGGGGCCTGAGATCCCTGGTCACATAGTCGGCGTAGCCGGTGGAGACCTTCCCCTTGGCCACCTCGCAGAGCTGCCTGGCGGCGAAGGCGAGGAAGAAGGTCAGGACCGGCAGCCCCAGGGAACCCAGGCCCTCCAGATGCCAGACCCGCACCAGGGCCCAGGTCAGCCCGCAGGCCTGGGCTGTCACGCTCACCCCTTGCAGGAGTGAGAGCAGGGCCAGGAGGACCATGGTCCGTCGGATACCGGCGAATCGAAACAGATTCTTGTCAATCACTGCACGACTCCTCGCTTGTGATGCCGCCGGTCCATGTCACTGCCCGGGGTGCCCGGGGGTCCGCCCCCGGACACCGTCACCCTGGTTGCCGTGCCCTCAGGCCGATGCTGCGGCCGGTCTGGCGGCGGCGTCGGACCTCAGGGACCCGGTGGCGTTGACCGCCTTGTTTGTTGGTTGTGGTCCGGTGGCGTCCCGGCCCTCCGGGGCAGGACCCCGGCGCAGATGACCGCCCACCGTG
>NZ_JBANDZ010000006.1:0-3585 GCF_037963085.1 Bifidobacterium favimelis
TGTTGTGAGTGTTGGGGCGGCGGTGTGCTACTCTCCCACACCCTTCCGGGTGCAGTACCATTGCCGTGCTGGGTCTTAGCTTCCGGGTTCGGAATGGGACCGGGCGTCTCCCCCAGGCCATGACCGCCGCGAGTCTTCTGTTGTCCCTCCCCGGCCGCGCTGGGGCGGGGGGATGGTGTGTGGCGGTTCGGGGACCGGATGGTGGACGCGTGCATTGCCTCGTGATCGAGTCGTGATCCCGTGCTCCTTGTCGCAGGCGGGGTCGTGTCGCAGGGGACGATGTGAAGATGATGTTGCCCGTCGACCGTTAGTGCCGGTCGGCTCCACCCCTCGCGGGGCTTCCACGTCCGGTCTATCAACCACGTGTTCCACGTGGGGTCTACAGGGGCCTCTAGGGTCCCATGGAATCCTTATCTTGGAGGGGGCTTCCCGCTTAGATGCTTTCAGCGGTTATCCCATCCGAACGTAGCCAACCGGCCGTGCCACTGGCGTGACAACCGGCATACCAGAGGTTCGTCCACCCAGGTCCTCTCGTACTATGGGCAGGGCTCCTCAAGATTCCGACGAGCGCAGAGGATAGAGACCAAACTGTCTCACGACGTTCTGAACCCAGCTCGCGTGCCGCTTTGATCGGCGAACGGCCGAACCCTTGGGACCTGCTCCAGCCCCAGGATGCGACGAGCCGACATCGAGGTGCCAAACCATCCCGTCGATATGGACTCTTGGGGATGATCAGCCTGTTATCCCCGGGGTACCTTTTATCCGTTGAGCGATGCCGCGTCCGTACGCCGGCACCGGATCACTATCTCCGACTTTCGTCCCTGCTCGAGCCGTCGCTCTCACAGTCAAGCTCCCTTGTGCGATTGCACTCGAAACCCGATTGCCAACCGGGCTGAGGGAACCCTTGGGCGCCTCCGTTACTCTTTGGGAGGCAACCGCCCCAGTTAAACTACCCGCCAGGCACTGTCCCTGACCAGGATGACTGGCCGAGGTTAGAGGCCAGATGAGGACAGAGCGGTATTTCACATTCCGGCTCCACGGATGCTGGCGCACCCGCTTCGAAGCCTCCCGCCTATGCTACACAGTCCGCACCTAACGCCAATACCAAGGTATAGTAAAGGTCCCGGGGTCTTTTCGTCCTTCTGCGCTTAACGAGCATCTTTACTCGTACTGCAATTTCGCCGAGCTCCTGGTCGAGACAGTGGGGAAGTCGTTACGCCATTCGTGCAGGTCGGAACTTACCCGACAAGGAATTTCGCTACCTTAGGATGGTTATAGTTACCACCGCCGTTTACCGGGGCTTGAATTCACCGCTTCCCGTCCGAAGACGGTGACGGATCCTCTTGACCTTCCGGCACCGGGCAGGCGTCAGTGCATATACAGCGACTTTCGTCTTCGCATGCACCTGTGTTTTTGGTAAACAGTCGCTACCCCCTGGTCTGTGCCACCCCCTCCGGCTCCGCGCGCGAGGCGCCTCACCGCAAGGGGTCTCCCTTATACCGAAGGCACGGGAGTGATTTGCCGAGTTCCTTGACCAGGATTCGCTCGATCGCTTTGGTATACTCTACCTGACCACCAGTGTCGGTTTGGGGTACGGGCGGCACCAGACCTCACGCCGAAGCTTTTCTTGACGGAACGGCACACCGGATTCGGGGCCGAAGCCCCCCATCATCACACCTCACGCTCATGCCGGGCGGATTTGCCTGCCCGGCGCGCCACATGCTTGACCACGGACTACCACCGCCGCGGCCCGGCTTCCGTTCCGTGTCACTCCCGCGCTACCCGCCACGCATCCACAAGCCGGTCCCGCACCCATCGACGGTCCGAAGACCATCCCCGGGAACAGGTAAGGGCCTGCTTCCACGTCTTGGATTGGGCGGCCTGACGCCGGTAGGAGAATATCGACTCCTTCATCCATTCGACTACGCCTGTCGGCCTCGCCTTAGGACCCGACTCACCCGGGGACGACGAACGTGGCCCCGGAACCCTTGGTCATCCAGCGGACGGGATTGTCACCCGTCTCTCGCTACTCATGTCTGCATTCTCACTTCCGCCAGGTCCACGGCCGGCTCACGCCGCCGCTTCACCCCCTGCGGAACGCTCTCCTACCCAGCACAGCAAAACTGCGCTGCCGCGTCTTCGGTGGTGTGCTTGAGCCCCGCTACATTATCGGCGCGGAACCACTAGACCAGTGAGCTGTTACGCACTCTTTCAAGGATGGCTGCTTCTGAGCCAACCTCCTGGCTGTCTATGCGACTCCACATCCTTTCCCACTTAGCACACGCTTGGGGACCTTAGACGACGATCTGGGCTGTCTCCCTTTCGACGACGGAGCTTATCCCCCGCCGACTCACTGCCGCGATACACCTCGCACGTATTCGGAGTTTGGCTGCTGTCGGTACCCTGACAGGGCCCTCAAGCATCCAGTAGCTCTACCCCATGGAGGCACTCACGCGACGCTGCACCGAAATGCATTTCGGAGAGAACCAGCTATCACGGAATTTGATTGGCCTTTCACCCCTAGCCCCAGGTCATCGGCCCGGTTTTCAACCCAGGTCCGTTCGGTCCTCCACGCGGTCTTACCCGCGCTTCAACCTGCCCAGGGCTAGATCATCCCGCTTCGGGTCCAGGACACGCGACTGAAAAACGCCTTTTAAGACTCGCTTTCGCTACGGATCCCCCACACGGGTTAACCTCGCCACGCATCACTGACTCGCAGACTCATTTTTCGATAGGCACGCCGTCACCCCGAAGGGCTCCGACGGTTTGCAGGCACATGGTTTCAGGAACTCTTTCACTCCCCTCCCGGGGTGCTTTTCACCTTTCCCTCACGGTACTCGTACGCTATCGGTCAGACAGGAATATTCAGGCTTACCCCACGGTCGGGGCTGATTCACACGGGATTCCACGAGTCCCGCGCTACTTGGGAACAAGGATCGGCAGGCGGCGCGCCTCCGGCTACGGGGCCATCACCCTCTACGGCCGGGAATTCAATCCCGTTCGCCTCACACGCCACTTTGTCACTGCCGCCGGACCCGTCGGAGCCCGGACACCAAATCCCACAACACCCATGCCGCAACCCCCGACGGGTCTCACACGGCACCGGTTTGGCCATCGTCCGCTTTCGCTCGCCACTACTCACGGAATATCCTTTCCTGCAGGTACTGAGATGTTTCACTTCCCTGCGTACCCCCCGCACGAATGCGGTGCCGGCCCATGACGGCCGGCGGGTTGCCCCATTCGGAAACCCTCGGATCAAAGCCCTGTCGGCGGCTCCCCGAGGACTATCGCGGCCCCACGCGTCCTTCTTCGGTCCTGTCTGCCAAGGCATCCACCATGCGCCCTGAACCGGCAACACCACGCACCGGCCCACAGCAACACAACTGCCAGACGACAAATCATCACACTAATAGATCACAAAACGATCGACCCGGACCCAACAAGGGCCCGGACGAAACAATACAAGCGGACGGCCACCACACAGGGCGCCATCCACTCGCGTCCACTCTCCAGTTCTCAAACCACCACCGCACCCGGCACGCCCGCGCGGACCACATCCACGCGCACGCGGCAGGGGCGAAGGGA
>NZ_JBANDZ010000007.1:0-1736 GCF_037963085.1 Bifidobacterium favimelis
GGGTGGCGGTCCGGGAACCCAACAGCGCGTCCATGCCACAGCCCTCCGACCGTTCCACGCCAGCACGCCCACGCCGCCCGGCCGACCGGCCGGACCCACGGGCACGACCCCGCCCCGCACAGGGGAGGGGATTTTCAAGATCTCCGTAGAAAGGAGGTGATCCAGCCGCACCTTCCGGTACGGCTACCTTGTTACGACTTAGTCCCAATCGCGAGCCCCGCCTTAGACGGCTCCCCCCCTTGCGGGTTGGGACACCGGCTTCGGGTGCTGCCCACTTTCATGACTTGACGGGCGGTGTGTACAAGGCCCGGGAACGCATTCACCGCGGCGTTGCTGATCCGCGATTACTAGCGACTCCGCCTTCACGGAGCCGGGTTGCAGGCTCCGATCCGAACTGAGACCGGTTTTCAGGGATCCGCTCCATGTCACCATGTCGCATCCCGTTGTACCGGCCATTGTAGCATGCGTGAAGCCCTGGACGTAAGGGGCATGATGATCTGACGTCATCCCCACCTTCCTCCGGGTTAACCCCGGCGGTCCCCCGTGAGTTCCCGGCATGACCCGCTGGCAACACGAGGCGAGGGTTGCGCTCGTTGCGGGACTTGACCCAACATCTCACGACACGAGCTGACGACGACCATGCACCACCTGTGAACCGGCCCCGAAGGGAAGCCGCGTCTCCGCGGCCGTCCGGCACATGTCAAGCCCAGGTAAGGTTCTTCGCGTTGCATCGAATTAATCCGCATGCTCCGCCGCTTGTGCGGGCCCCCGTCAATTTCTTTGAGTTTTAGCCTTGCGGCCGTACTCCCCAGGCGGGATGCTTAACGCGTTAGCTCCGACACGGAACCCGTGGAACGGGCCCCACATCCAGCATCCACCGTTTACGGCGTGGACTACCAGGGTATCTAATCCTGTTCGCTCCCCACGCTTTCGCTCATCAGCGTCAGTGACGGCCCAGAGACCTGCCTTCGCCATCGGTGTTCTTCCCGATATCTACACATTCCACCGTTACACCGGGAATTCCAATCTCCCCTACCGCACTCCAGCCCGCCCGTACCCGGCGCAGATCCACCGTTAAGCGATGGACTTTCACACCGGACGCGACGAGCCGCCTACGAGCCCTTTACGCCCAATAATTCCGGATAACGCTTGCACCCTACGTATTACCGCGGCTGCTGGCACGTAGTTAGCCGGTGCTTATTCGAAAGGTACACTCACTCTCGCTTGCTCCCAATCAAAAGCGGTTTACAACCCGAAGGCCGTCATCCCGCACGCGGCGTCGCTGCATCAGGCTTTCGCCCATTGTGCAATATTCCCCACTGCTGCCTCCCGTAGGAGTCTGGGCCGTATCTCAGTCCCAATGTGGCCGGTCGCCCTCTCAGGCCGGCTACCCGTCGAAGCCTTGGTGGGCCTTCACCCCACCAACAAGCTGATAGGACGCGACCCCATCCCATGCCGGTAAACCCTTTCCCGCACCATCATGCGACGGTGCGGAACATCCGGCATTACCACCCGTTTCCAGGAGCTATTCCGGAGCATGGGGCAGGTTGGTCACGCATTACTCACCCGTTCGCCACTCTCACCAGGCAGCAAGCTGCCCGGATCCCGTTCGACTTGCATGTGTTAAGCACGCCGCCAGCGTTCATCCTGAGCCAGAATCAAACCCTCCACAAAAAACATGAAGAAGCCGAAACGACTCTCAATCATAATTGACGGGCCGGCTTCCATAAGGAGGA
>NZ_JBANDZ010000008.1:0-1204 GCF_037963085.1 Bifidobacterium favimelis
AACAACAGGAACCCGGCAAACAACAAACCAATCACACCAAACCACAAACCCTGAAGAAAACTCATGCCAACACCACCTTCCGGTTACCGGCGACAGGCTTTCCGGCGACGCTCTCATCGCCCTTGCCCGCCTCGTAGAAGGGACCCTGATGCAGGGTCCTCCTGGTATAGACGATCATGACCACACCCATCAACGCAAAGAGGAGGAAGTAGACGACGCAGGTGAAGAGGAGGGCCGGCACCGTACTGGTGGGCGAGACCCCGTCGGCTATGGTCTGGAAGCCGTAGACCAGCCAGGGGTAACGCCCCAGCTCGGTCACCAGCCAGCCGCTGGTGGTCGCCGCGAAGGGGGCGAAGGTGAAGATTCCCAGGACCCACAGCTTCCACCGGCTCATATACAGGGTGTTCTTCTTGGGTCTGGTGAACCAGAGGGCCAGGGCCGAGATGAGCGCGAAGGCGAACCCGACAAGGACCATGAGCCTGAACACCCAGAAGAGGGTGGTCACCGGCACGTAGTAATCCATGTCCTTGCCGAACTTGGCGTCATACTTCTCATGCAGCTCCTTGTTGACCGTGTTCATCCCCTTGACGGACCCGCTGTCCTTGCCGTAAGCCAGCTTGGACATGGCGCCGGGGATCTCGACGGAACCCTCGACCTTGTGGTCCTTCTCGTTGATCAGGGCCACGGCCTGCCAGGGGGCGGGGTCGCCGGTGTCCTCGTAGATGGCCTCGGTGGCGGCCAGCTTCATCGGCTGGTCGGTCACGATGAACTTGCCCTGGAGGTCGCCGTAAGTGATCACGCAGATCGACCCGATCAATCCCAGGATGGCGGCCACCCGGATGGACCTGGTGAACAGGTCGACCCTGGCCACGGACCCGGTGGGGTCACCCTCCGGAATGACCTGGCGGGAGTCGGCGGACACCACCGGCATGGTCCCCTCCCCCTTCTTCAGGTGGAGCCTGAGTATGCTGAAGGCACTGCAGCCCATGACGACGAAGGCCCCGGTGCACACGGCGGCGAAGAAGACGTGGGGGAACTCGATCCAGAGTTGGGGGTTGGAGATCAGGTCGCCGAAGTTGGTCAGACGGGCGTGCCCGGTCGCCTCATTGATTTCGAAGCCGGTGGGGTGCTGCATGAAACTGTTCGCAGCCAGGATCCAGATCGCCGACAGGGAGGAACCCAGGAACGTCAACCAAATGAACAC
>NZ_JBANDZ010000009.1:0-1195 GCF_037963085.1 Bifidobacterium favimelis
AACAACAGGAACCCGGCAAACAACAAACCAATCACACCAAACCACAAACCCTGAAGAAAACTCATGCCAACACCACCCTTTGTGCAGCGTTTCCAGCCATTTCCCTGGAGGGGGCCAGACCTTCTCCCCGGTAGTCAGGTCCCTGATGAAGAACCCGGCGCGCGTAGAAGATCATCACCCCACCCATCAGGAGGAAGAGGAGGAAGTAAACGATATTCGTAAACAGGAGCGACGGTACGTTCGCGGTCGGAGACACGCCGTCTGCTATGGTCTGCAGACCATAGACCAGCCAGGGGTAACGCCCCAGCTCGGTGATCAGCCAGCCGCCGGTGTTGCCCACAAAGGGCAGATAGGTGCAGATTCCCAGGATCCAGAGCTTCCAATTGCTGGACCAGAGCGTGTCCTTGGACCTCCTGGTGAACCAGAGGGCCAGGGCGGCCAGGATGAGGGAGGCGAAGCCGACCGCCGCCATGAACCTGAAACTCCAGAAGAGGGTGGTCACCGGCACGTAGTAATCCATGTCCTTGCCGAACTTGGCGTCATACTTCTCATGCAGCTCCTTGTTGACCGTGTTCATCCCCTTGACCGAGCCCGAGGTGCTGTGATACGAGAGGAGGGAAAGCATTTCGGGAATCTCGATCCCCTTGGATGTCTTGTCGCCCTCGTTGATCAGTGAGACCACGGCCCAGGGGGCGGGGTCGCCGGTGTCCTCGTAGATGCCTTCTGTGGCGGCGAATTTCATGGGCTGGTCATCGATGATGAACCTGGTCTGCAAATCCCCGGCGACGATGACCAGTATCGACCCGACAATCGCGATGACCGCGCCGATCCTGAGGGACTTGGTGAAGAAGGCCCGCTTGGAACCTGCCCCCTCCCCGTCTTCCTCGACGGCGACTTCAGCGGAACCCGACCCCGGGACGGGTGAGACGGCGGCATGCTGCTTGCGGTCGCGCAGGAGGCCCCAGGCGCTCATGCCCAGTATGACCATGCCGGCCGTCAGGACGGCCCCGAAGAAGACGTGGGGGAACTCCCGCCACAACTGCGGGTTGGAGAGGACATCCATGAAGTTGGTCATGCGCACATGCCCTGTGGTCTTGTCGATTTCGAAGCCGGTGGGATGCTGCATGAAACTGTTCGCAGCCAGGATCCAGATCGCCGACAGGGAGGAACCCAGGAACGTCAACCAAATGAACAC
>NZ_JBANDZ010000010.1:0-1176 GCF_037963085.1 Bifidobacterium favimelis
GGATCATCACGAAACATCTGGTCCACCATCTCCCCGTAGGAGCCGGCCAACTTCCGACCCTTCGGAGCAGGATCGGCCATGGAAGGAGTCTCTTGCGACTTCCCGGCCGAATCTCCTGGATTGTCTTCGCCACGATCGACGCGGGTGCCGGCACAACCGGAAAGTCCCATGGACAACAAAACCGCGAGACTGATTGCAGCCATCATCTTCGCATGTCTTCCCCACATGAAGGGTGCCTTCATCTCCCCCCCCCATCACATTAGATTCCATTCGATATAACGAATAATTGACTCTATAGCAGGCTGAAGTTCTGCACTTCAAGGCAGACATGGACGCAGAAGCCATACATTCGGTTCTCTCCTGTGCCCATGCAACCGGGTTGTTCATCCTGATATATAGGCTCCGTCCTTGTGGTTGCTTTCGCTTCCACTAACCTCGACTTGATAGTAAACTCCAGCCTTGTTACCGCTAACGGAACCTCCGTGCTGATGCGCACTCCCTCGATCCTGCCATGCAGTTGCGGTGACCCAGTTCTTATCCCTGGTCGGCGTGACAGACGCCATCGAATAATGCCAGTTGTAATACCAGATGCCCACCCTGTTTTTGTTGCCGTCCTGACCGCCGAAGGCCTAAGCCGTCTGCACACCCACACCCGTCAGCAGACCCAACGACAACACAACTACAGCCACGGAACGGATACGCCTGCCCTGTTGATTGCCATGATCACCCCAATGATTGAAACCGAAAACCGGAAAACACACCATCGCTGAGGGCCCCGGACCAGAAAACGGCCCAGAAACCGGACCCGGCCTGCACGGGCAGGAAGAACAGCCAAAACCCCGTACAACCACCACACCGTTGAAAAGGAATATACCACAGCGAACATCCCCCGGACAAGAACCAACCCGAGAAAACCGTTCTCATCTCTCAGTTTGTGAGCAGGTTGTCAGGATTGTCGTCATAGAGTAGGTGCATATTGGCCACCATGCAGCCCTGGGTGAACCCGTCGGACAGGTTCAACGCGATCTTGTCGTCATGGCTCGTATCACCATACTGTCTACGGTCATACTCCTTGCGCAGGGCGGCCATATCATCCAGGAACCTGTCAGCCGTGTAATCCTTGGGCACCTTGCCCGCACGCTTCAGACAATCTGCGATCGCGTCATCCTGATTCGC
>NZ_JBANDZ010000011.1:0-1078 GCF_037963085.1 Bifidobacterium favimelis
CCTTGTTTGTTGGTTGTGGTCCGGTGGCGTCCCGGCCCTCCGGGGCAGGACCCCGGCGCAGATGACCGCCCACCGTGTCCAGACGGCCGCGCTGCACCCAGTAACTCCAGATGAAATACGCCAGCATGACCGGCAGCAACACACACAACACCACCGTCATGATCCCCAACGTATACGGCGACGCCGAAGCATCCTTGATCATGATGCTCGTGGACGGATCGTCACCGATCATCACCCGCGGGAACAACCCGTTGAAGATGAACGCGATCACCGCCATCAACGTCACCCCCGAACACGCGAAAGCCCAACCCCCGCGCTTGCGGACCGCCGCCACATGCCCGCACACCGTCGCAGCCGCGATCACCACCGTGACCAGCCACGACGACACCGGACGCGCCCGGTAGAAATCCGTCATGAAGAAAGCCAGGACCACGAACACCAGCAAAGCCGGATACGCCACCCAATACAACTTCGAACTGACGTTCAACATCCGCCGCGAATCCCCCGCACCCAACTTCAGGCTCAGGAAATGAAGACCATGGACGAAGCAGAAGAACACCACCGCCACGCCCCCGACCACCGACAGCCAATTGAACACATCGAAGAACCCGGGACGCGCATCACCGGCCCCATCCAACGGCAGACCCTGGATCAGACTCGTCAACATCATCCCCAGACAGAACGGGGCCACCAACGAACCCGCGAAATTCGCCCACTGCCACACATCACGCTCACGCCACGACACCGCATGAGAAGCGAACTCGAACGAAACCCCACGCAGGATCAACCCCACCAACACCAGGAACAACAGGATGTAATACCCGGAGAACAACGAGGCATACCACATCGGAAACGCCGCGAACATCGCACCGCCCGCCGTGATCAACCACACCTCGTTGCCATCCCAATGAGGACCAACCGCACGCATGAACACCGCACGCTCCTCACCATCCCGCGCCACCAGACGCGTCGCCAGGCCCACACCGAAATCAAACCCCTCCAACAACAGGAACCCGGCAAACAACAAACCAATCACACCAAACCACAAACCCTGAAGAAAACTCATGCCAACACCACC
>NZ_JBANDZ010000012.1:0-443 GCF_037963085.1 Bifidobacterium favimelis
TGCTGCATGAAACTGTTCGCAGCCAGGATCCAGATCGCCGACAGGGAGGAACCCAGGAACGTCAACCAAATGAACACCACATGCACCCCAGGCCTGAACCTGTCCCACGTGAACATCCACACACCGATGAACGTCGACTCCATGAAGAAAGCCAACAAAGCCTCGATAGCCAACGGAGCCCCGAAAATATCACCCATGAACCGCGAATAATTCGACCAGTTCATCCCGAACTGGAACTCCTGGATGATGCCCGTGACCACACCGACGGCGAAACTCAGAAGGAACACCTTCCCCCAGAACCTCGCCATCCTCTTATACACCACCCGCTTCTTCACCACGAACATCGTCTCCATCACCGCCACAGCCAAAGACAGGCCAATGGTCATGGGAACAAAGAAGAAGTGGAAAATGGTCGTCATCGCAAACTGAAAACGCGACAAACC